>WTGB01000148.1 GCA_011523735.1 Chloroflexota bacterium | reverse complement strand
CTACTTCAACCGATACGCCGCTGCCGACCGACACGCCAACTGAAACGGTCCAGCCAACGCCGACCCGCATCGTCTTCGAGACCGCCACGCCGACGGATACGCCACCGGTAAGCTTGCCACAAGTAGTAGAGTCAGCTACTTCGACTGCGACCTCGACTGAAGGACCGGAGAGCCTGATTCTGGCGGTATCGACATTAACACCGCTACCGACCTTGAATCAGACAGAAGTGGCGAAATTGCTGGCGACGCCACTACCGCGTCCGACTTTGCCGCCGACCTGGACTGCTGTCCCGACTTTGCCGCCGACCAAGACGATTGTGGCCTCGCCCGAGTCAACTGCGCCTGTGGATGTATCAGCCTCCACTATTGGTCCCGTTATCGTCTCGGATCCAATTGTCATGACGCCTCGAACACAATTGGGCGCTCCAACCTCGACGCCAAGTCCTACCGCCACGCCTTTCCAGCCGACCGTTGCCGTGCGCAGCGATTTGCTAACACCGGCAGTTCAATCACCGATCTCGCAGCCGACAACTTTTGACATTAGTGGCGCGTCAGCGTATCAATATGATGTCGGGCTCGGGCAGATATTTACTTTCGAGAACATCCAATTGCAAGGCGGCGTGAGGTTGTTCTTGCAGAATCCGGTTGATCCCAGCAGCTTCCTGCGAACGGACTACAAAGGCATGTTGCGCTACAAGCCCATCGGCGTTGGGCAGGAAGGCGAGATGTCATATTCGCCATTTCATTACGGCTTTTCCGGCGGCATCGGCAGCATCGACCAAAACAAGAACCGAATCGTGGAATTGGATTGGTCGGCTGATGGAACCCGCTTCAGTTTCCGAATCGATCCGCCGCCGGGCACGAATAACGCCAGCGCCGGAGTCTGGTTTTGGCAGCCTGCGACTAACTTAGAGACGGATCCCACCTATCCCATCATCCGGGATTGCGTGCGCGAAGGTTACGTGCCCTGTGATTTGGTCAATCGAAGTGGACCCTGGCATTGGCAGACGATCGGCGTACAGTGGTCGCCTATTCGCGGCGACAACACCGTGCTGTTGACGTTGCATTTGCCGGAAGAGGGCCGAAACGCGCTTGCTATCGCTGAGGCTAAACGCGATCCAAAATATGCCGACAACGCGCCGCCTTTTGTCCGTTACGACTACGGGACCTGGAATCCCGATGGGCAGAGCATTACGGTCAGCGGGCGGCGTCCGGATGGCAGAATGATAATCGGCGTGGTGAACCGAAACTTGCAGAGCGAGCAACTCATCCTTGACGGCTCAGCGCGCGGCTTGTGGCTGCGTGACGCCGTGCTTCACCCCAACGGGCAATACGTTGCGCTTGGACGCCCTGGTGGTCCCGGCAGTGGACCAGTCGCATTGTACGACCAATACGGTGATCAGCTTTCCGACTTTATTGGCGGCGCAGCGCCAGAAGACGTACGCTGGTTCCCTGACCGCAGCGCAGTTGTTGTCACAGCGCAGGGGCAGCAATACACGGTGTACGCAGATAGTGGAATCATCGCCAATTACACCAGTCTCACCAGCAACCCCCAGTTTAGCGCCGAGGCGTTTGCTGTCGCGCCTGTCCCGGACGCTGTCATTGTCGGTTCCGAGTATAGCCCAGGAGAGCAGTTGCGGGTCACTGTGCCCTACTTGAACATTCGGCAAGAGCCGGCCACTTCAAGCGGCATCGTTGACGCGCTCGTAACTGGAGACTTCGTCGCCATCTTCGCCGGACCGCATGAGAACGAAGGCTTTCGTTGGTGGCGGGTGCAGACCGCGAATGGCGCCTTCGGTTGGATCGCTGGCGCCATAAACGGAGTACAGACCCTCCGGCGTCCGTGATGCCGCGCGCCTGATTCGGTGTATCAGCGACGACAGAAACTTTTGGCAAAGACATGAAAAGCAAACCTCTTGTTAGCATCATAATCCCCACATTTAACCGCAAACATTTCATCACGGATGCCATAGATAGTTGCCTGTCTCAGACTTACGACAATCGTGAAGTCATCGTCGTCGACGATGGCAGTACGGACGGCACTGCGGATTTTATCCGTGAAAACTATGGCGACTCGATTCGACTCCTTGTGCAAGTCAATCAAGGACCGGGGATCGCGCGAAATCGCGGTATCGCCGAAGCTCGCGGCGAATTCATACATTTTCTCGATGCCGATGACCAGTTGCACAAACAGAAAATCGAGATAGGTATTGATGAATTCCAACGCCATCCCGATGTCTCCGTGATATACACACACTATCAATTTGTTGCGAGAGATGGTAAGACGCATATTGATACACCGCCTTTCGAACATTTCTCCGACGATATATTTTGTGAACTCCTGCGGCAGACTGGCTGTCATATTCTGACCAGTTCCAGCATGTATCGCACGGCCGCTTTGCGCGAGATTGGCGGCTTCGCCGACGACCCGGAATTCCGCAGCGCTGAAGATTGGGATCTATTTCTTCGGTTGGCTGCCAAATTCCAATTCCGCGCTATTGACCAACGACTTGTTTATCGCCGAATGCACGCTGAAATGATGTCGGATGACCGACTGTACGGCGCGCTGGGAAGACTGAAGACGGTACGAAATGCCCGCCACTATGGCTGGCAACGCTGCATGGAAGCAGAAGAATTCGACCAAAAGGAGGCGGCAAGGCATCATGTATACGCGCTTTATCTTTGGGCTGAGGGCGACAGACAAGCAGCACGGAAGCACTTCTTGCGCGCGGCCGCCCTTTATTTGCCGGAATCTCGTCAACGCAGGCTATATGCGCTTTATACCTGGCTGCTGCCGCCTGCATCCGTCGACTGGACGATTGGCTTGGCGCGGCTTCTAAGAAGGCTTCGCTGAGCCATTCCAGTTGCGCTATTAGCGGTCCGGGACAATCCGGCATCGCAAAAGTTTGACGAACCGAATTGCTTTAGTTTGCGTATAATAGGGTGGAACGAAGCGCGCCGGGGATGAGTATCTGATGCCGACAAAGATCGATAGCCTGCGATATGACATCAAGGAACTGATGAAATCCGGTGGCTTCAACGAGATCGTGGATCGCTGCCATGTGGAGCTTACGCTTGCGCGCCGAGAGAATAACCATAGCGTGGAAATCATCGCGCTGTTGGGCTTAGCGCAAGCGCAGTGCTCGCTTGGGCATTTTGATTTCGCGCGAGACTATGTCAATCAAGCTATTGATGGAGGAAGAGCAATCGGCTCCACAAGCCTGATGACCGATGCGCTGAACATACGAGCAAGGATCGCGCGCGAGGGTTACTTGCAGACCCCCGAAGCGTTTGACGACTATCGCAAGGGGGTCGATTACGCTTTTGAGGCGGGTGATATGTGGCGCTATGGCCAGTCGCTCCTGGGCTTAGGCGAAATCGCCTCCGATCCGGATGATTCCAGCAAGCACGCGTGGAAGGTCATAGATGTCGCCCGCGAACTCAACGATGACCAGATGGAAGCGCGCGCCATTCTTCTGCTATCCAACGCTTTTATACGTAAAGAAGATTACAGCAAGGCGAATGATGGCCTGCTTGTCGCGCTTCGCAAGGCGCAATCGGTCAAAGACAGGCTGCTGGAAAGCGTCATCATCGGGCAACAGGGTCTGGTTTTGGCGCAAGACAGCGACAGCTTCGAACGCGGCATCCAGCAGCAGTTGACCGCCTTGGAAGTCGCTCGCGGGATGGAGGCGGTCTTTCATGAGTTTATGCGGCTATACACGCTTGCAATGACGATGTTGGCGGTGAAAGACTTGTCGGGCGCGCGCAATTACTTTGATCAGATGCTGGCGCTTTCGCAGGATATCCAGCACCCGCCCTACGAGATGTACACCTTGGGCTTGCTCGGGCAGTGGCAAGAACTTCGCAATCAGCCGGATAGCGCGATCGCCTACTACCAGCGCGCGGTTGAGATGGCGCGGACTGTGAGCAATCCGGCTAGCGAAGCCCGCTATCTTTATGCGCTGGGCTCGGTCTTTCAATCACAGTGGGATTTCGAAAGCGCGCGCCGAAATTTCAAAGAAGCGCGGGCGATCTATCTGGCTTTGGACGATGGGCGCAATGCCACAAGAGTTCGCGCCTCGATCGTCTATACCTATCTTCTTGCCTTCGCCACGGGCATCATGAGACTGTTAGGCATGCAGCCGACCGGGAAATAATATCCGCGCCTGTTGAGCAAAAGAACAATCTCTACAACATCAATGCGCCTTCGCGCCAGGCTTTAGTCAGCGTGATTGAAGGGTAAAAGACCAACGGTGGCAGATTCTCACGTTCAAACCAGCCTAAACTTGCCGCATCATCACCGGCTTTTGCCGTACCATCGATAATGGAGGCGCCATAGGCGATGATGATATCGGCCAAGCCTTCATCGCGCTTTGGGTAAACTGCCAGCAGTTTATCAATCCGCACCTTGAGTTGTGTCTCTTCAAATGTTTCGCGGATGGCAGCGGCTTCTGGCGCTTCATCATGATCGACAAATCCCGCCGGCAGCGCCCATTTGCCTTTTCCTGGATCGACCGCCCGCTGAATGAGCAAGACCCGGTCATCACGCTGAATGAATACCACGACCGCAACTTTGGGGTCGAAATACACTGGCGTTTGGCAGGCATGGCAATATGGACGCAAGCGACCACTGTGTCGCAGCATTTCTAATGATCCGCCGCAAAGCGCGCAGTAACGGGCAATACGCGTCATGGAGACCCTGCCGGACGCCGCTTCGGCATTGACATTCCTGAAGCAAAGGCGTAGACTTCCCTTCCGCGAGCCGGAGTGGCGGAATTGGCAGACGCGCACGACTCAAACTCGTGTACCTTCGG
>WTGB01000031.1 GCA_011523735.1 Chloroflexota bacterium | reverse complement strand
TCAACTTGACAGGTTTGTTTTCGCCCGAGTATGTTTCCGCGCCCTGGAGTTGGGCGAAGATTGGCGACATGCTGCTGCACTTGCCGATCCCTGTAGTCGTCATCGGCACAGGCGGCACAGCGGGTTTGATCCGTGTTCTGCGCGGTACCTTGCTTGATGAACTGAATAAGCAGTATGTAATCACGGCGCGGAGCAAGGGCGTCGGTGAAGTGCGGCTGCTGTTTAAGTATCCGGTGCGGGTGGCGCTGAATCCCATCGTAAGCAGCCTCGCCTGGCTTTTCCCCTCGCTGGTTTCGGGCGGGACAATTACCGCATGGGTACTTGGCTTGCCCACCGCCGGACCAATGTTATTGCGGGGCATGATCACGCAGGACACCTTTCTGACGGCGACCTTGCTGATGTTCATCACCATTCTCACCGTGATAGGCACCACGGTATCCGATATTCTGCTGGTGGTAGTGGATCCGCGGATACGTATGGAGCGCGCGGCCAACTAGGTAGATTGATCCATGTGGCGACGACTGCTTGCTAGGCAGAATAAGAACGAACCTGAATCAGTTCTGTATGACGAGAGCTATTATCTGGCTTCGCAGTGGCAGTTGATATGGCGAAAGTTTCGCCGTCACCGCCTGGCGATGGTTTCGCTGCTCGTGATCATTTTCTTGTATTCGCTGGCGCTTTTCGCTGAATTTTATTCGATAAACGACCTCTACAAGCGCCACGTCAAGTATGCCAAGGCGCCGCCCCATACCTTGTATTTCGTCGATGAAGACGGCAACTTCCACCTGGTGCCCTTCATATATGATCTCAAGCAAGAACTGGATATGGATACCCTGCAGCGCAACTACACCGAAGACCGGTCAAAGCGCTATCATTTGCGATTTTTCGTTGAGGGCGAGCCTTACAAGCTCTTGGGCTTTGTAGATACCAATATCCACTTGGTTGGCGTCGATGAACCAGCAGTTTACTTCCCTTTTGGGACTGATAACTTGGGGCGGGACCTGTACTCGCGCACGATCCACGCGGCCAGGATTTCGCTATCCATCGGCGTTCTCGGCGTGGTGATCAGCTTCGGGCTAGGTTGTCTCATCGGCGGCATTTCCGGTTACTTCGGCGGCACGGTAGATCTTGTCATTCAACGTATCATCGAATTCATCATATCGATTCCTCAAATACCATTGTGGATTGCGCTTGCGGCCGCCCTGCCCGCCAAGTGGAGTTCGACGCAAGTCTACTTCGGCATCACGATTGTCCTGGCGACGGTTGGCTGGACGACGCTCGCGCGCGCCGTCCGCGGCAAGCTGCTGGAATTGCGCGAGGCGGACTTCGTCATGGCAGCGCGAATCTCCAATATGGGTGACTTCGACATTATCGTTAAGCACTTGCTGCCTTCTTTTGCCAGCTTTCTGATCGTCGTGCTCAGCCTGTCGGTGCCGGGCATGATCCTGGCAGAGACGGCGCTGAGTTTTCTGCAGATTGGTATCCGGCCGCCAGCGGTTAGCTGGGGCGTATTGTTGCAAGATGCGCAAAACATCCGCAGTTTAAGCCAGAGCCCTTGGCTGCTGATTCCCGGCTTATTTGTCATCGTCACTGTATTGGCTTTTAACTTTCTTGGCGACGGCTTGCGCGATGCGGCCGATCCGTATAAGCAATAGTCTTGAAAAGTCGCTTGTATCCTGGCCACAAGTAGAGAAGAGCAGATGTCAACATCCGAAATCTATCGCACACTTCCAGAGCAGATCGCTGCCCGATTACGGCAGGAGGTGCTTTCAAGCAAGCTAAAGCCGGGAGACCCGCTTCGTGAAGTCGACCTCTCAGAGCGCTTTGGCGTGAGTCGAGGACCGGTACGTGAAGCTTTCCGCCAATTGACGCAGCAAGGGCTGCTGGTCTTGGAGCCAAACAAAGGCGTACGCGTGGCGGAAAATCCGAGTGTGGAAGTGCGCCCGCTGGTTGTAAGATTGCGCCGCACAATCGAAACATTCGTGCTGGAGAGCATATTTGAGCGGATCACGGAAGACGATGTTTCGTATTGGGAAGATATTCTGACGGATATCAAAGCCGCATGTGAGTCCAACGATGTGGATGCCTTAACCGAGCACGATTTGCGCTTTCATCAAGCCATCATCCGCAGCCATGACGACAAGGACTTGTTCGCATTGTGGCAGCCGATAGCGATGCGAATGATGATGCATTACAATCGCCTGGATGACATCATGGATAGCTATCGCGAACACAAATGCATTCTTGATGCTATTCGTGCCGGCGACAGAGCGGCAGCGGTCCGCGCCCTTGAAACCAACATTCAATAGCCGGGTTTCCAGCAGCAGACTTGCAAAGATAATTGAAGCTCTCCGATTGAAGACGACAAAATGACACAAGCAGCCTACTACCAAGGCAATCATACGATTCGTCACGGACCAGGTGAGATAATCGAACCGAAGCGCGGCGAGGTTCGGCTCAAGGTGTCACATTGTGGCATCTGTGGCACAGACCTGCACATCTACCACGGCGCGATGGACGCTCGCGTCACGATGCCCTTGGTCATGGGGCACGAGATGTCGGGGACGGTGCACAAAGCCGGAGATGGCGTTGTCAATTTCACTCACGGCGATAAAGTGGTTGTCATGCCGCTCGCACCCTGCGGCGACTGCCCCGCTTGCGCCGCCGGGCATAGCCATATCTGCCACAGTTTGAACTTCCTCGGCATTGACACGCCGGGCGCCTTTCAAAGCTATTGGACAGTGCCGGCCTACACCTTGCACAGGATGCCGGAACATCTCTCTCTGGCGCATGGCGCCTTGATAGAGCCACTGGCGGTCGCTGTGCACGATGTGCGGCTGGCCGGGGTGAAAGACGGTGATCAAGTCGTAGTGCTGGGCGGTGGACCGATCGGCCTGCTCGTCGCCTTGGTGGCGCGAGAAGCAGGCGCGCGGGTGCTCGTATCCGAGATCAATCCATATCGTGTCGAGTTGGCTAAACGTCTCGGTTTGGATGCGATCAATCCAAATGATGCGGATCTAATCAAGTTGGTCATGCAGCGCACAAGTGGCGCCGGCGCCGATATTGTCTTCGAAGTGTCGGGCTCGCAAGCTGGTGCAGCGATAATGACTGAATTGCTGCGCACACGCGGATTGGCAGTGGTGGTGGCAATATTTGCGCAGAAGCCCGAGGTAGATCTCTTTCGTTTCTTCTGGCGCGAGTTGCGCTTGCAGGGCGTACGAGTGTATGAGTCCGAAGATTTCGCCGCTGCCATTGAACTGGCTGCCTCCGGCCTCTTGCCGCTTGATGATCTTATCACCGATATCCGCCCGCTGAGCGCTTTGAAGTCTGGCTTCGAGGATATGGAAAGGGGCGGGCGCGTGATGAAGATTCTTCTGGAGCTCTAAATGAACGTACTGGAAAGTTTTCGGCTGGACGGGAAGACAGCGCTGGTCACCGGAGCGCGCCGCGGCATAGGGCGGGCAATGGCGAATGCCCTGGCGGAGGCGGGCGCAGATATTATCGCGGTCAGCGCCAACCTTGAGGAGACCGGCAGCGATATCGAACAAGATGTTACTGGGCTGGGTCGGCGCTTTGCTGGCTACCGCTGCGATTTTTCCCAGCGCGATGACGTCTATCGCTTTGTCGAGCGGGTGACGGCTGACCATCCGGTTATTGACATTCTGGTCAATAACGCCGGCGCCGTTCTGCGAGAGCCAGCTGAGAAGCATCCCGACGCTTACTGGGACAAAATCATCGAGACTAACCTGAACGCCCAATTCGTGCTCAGCCGTGAAATTGGCAAGCGGATGCTTGAGCGGGGCCGGGGCAAGATCATCTTTACCGCGTCTCTGCTAACTTTCCAGGGCGGCATAACCGTGCCGAGTTATGCGGCGAGCAAAGGCGGCATCGGGCAGTTGACCAAGGCGCTCGCCAACGAGTGGGCGGGGCGGGGAGTCCAGGTCAACGCCATCGCGCCGGGATATGTGCGCACGGATGTCACCGAAGCGCTGCAAAACGATCCCGATCGTTACCGCACCATTCTCGAGCGGATACCAGCCGGGCGCTGGGGCAATATTGATGACTTCAAGGGTCCGGCAGTTTTCCTGGCTTCGGCCGCTTCAGATTTTGTGAACGGCGAGATCCTGGTGGTCGATGGCGGTTGGATGGGGCGCTAAACCGGGTAACGGCTAAACGACAATCCCACCAACGGGTCAGGTACCGATAGTAGGTCCGTCGAACTCGGACTGTTCCGCCAGGATCTGCTTCCGCCACTCGTCGGGCAACTGCACAATCGGCTGAAACCAACTGTCCTCATGCCAGTGCAAATTACTGCGCTTGAACTCTGGCCGATTGCTGTCGCGCGACAACTCACAGTCAAAGCGAACAATGTACAACCCTTTATTCGTGTTGGGCGTTTGCGGGATGATGTGGCTGAGGCCCCAGGTTATGCCGCGCCCGTCACCATTATCAGCGAAAGCGTCAGGGCAAAAGGGACCGGGCGCATGAGGCGAAAGCTGGACGTGCGCCTTAGGTTCGAAATTGAGTCCATCCGGCGCGAATTGCACGGTATCTTTCTCCGGACCATCCTGGATGAGCAAGGCGGCGATGCCACCCTCGTAGGGCCATAACATCGTTTCATGGCCGGAATTGGTCACCGGATTCAAATCCGGTTTCACAAAGGGACCTTCAGGATGCTCGGCAATTGCTACGCCTTGCGCCAGCCTTAAGCTACCGGGCGACTTATCGGCGGGCGAGCCTTTGTAATAGAGCCAAATCTTGCCCTGATAGATCAATGGATAAGGGTCGTGGATGGCGCAACTGTCCCACTCGCCCGGGACGCCTTGCGGGATCACCGGTTGGTCAAGACGCTTCCAGGGTCCATCCGGCGAATCTGACCAGGCGGCGCTGACATTAACGCAATCGTTCTGACGCCACATAGTGGTGAAGGTCTGATAATAGAGATAGTAGCGCCCGTTGAAAACCAGAATATCCGGCGTCGAAAGCGAGCGATCGCCATAAGAGCCTTTGGGCGCGCGCGGCACGGCGACGCCCTGCTCCACCCAATCAAAACCATCTTTCGAGGTGGCGTAGCAAATGTCGGCGAGATCCCAATCCACCACCGGTATCTCGTCATTCGCCTTGTCGATATTGAAGCGCCCAACCGGCATAAACTTCGTGCGTCGCCGCGTATACCAAACGTAGTAGGTATCGCCAATTTTGAGAACTTTCGAAGGATCCCGCCGAGACACCGAAAGTTCGGTCTCATCTTTTCCAATGCCCGTGACCCGCGAATATCTGAATGTCGTATAGAATGGGTTGCCGATATCTTGTTTGGGCGTCCACATATCATAGACCCGTTCCATCGCCGCGCTCAAGGGACGGTCAGTCGGTTTTTCCAGCGGCAACTTGCCGGGGAATGCTCCCTTTGATTCGCTCATTACTCCTCCTGAATTACTGGATATCTGCAAAGCGCGCTGCCTCACCAATTGCCTGGCAGCACTCAACAAAGTACAATCTGTAAATTGTAGACAATAGACATAGTTGCGTCAAATCATAGAGCGCATTCACAAGCGCCTACAAACTTGGAGCCTAAATGAAAGTTGCCGATTATATCGTCATCGGCGCCGGGTCCGCCGGGGCGGCAGTGGCGAGCCGCCTGAGCGAAAGCGGTCGCTTTACTGTCCTGCTGCTTGAGGCTGGCGGACCGGATACCAATCCGAATATTCATATTCCAGCGCGATTTTCTGACTTATTTCATAGCGATATCGATTGGGATTATGTGACGGTGCCGCAGCCCGGGCTGAATGGACGCCGCGAGTACGTGCCGCGGGGCAAGGTTTACGGCGGCACCAGTTCAATGAACGCCATGGTCTATCAGCGCGGACATCCCTCGGACTACGATCGCTGGGCGGCGGATGGCAACAGCGGCTGGGCTTACACCGAGTTGCTGCCCTACTTCCGCAAGATGCAACATCAGGAACGCGGCGAATCGGCGCATCATGGCGTCGGGGGACCGATCAATGTGGCTGATCTGCAAGATCCCAATCCGCTGAGTCGCGCATTCGTGGCGGCGGCGCTGGAATTGGGCTTTCGCCATAATGCCGATTTCAATGATGGCGAGCAGGAAGGCTTTGGTCTCTACCAGGTGACGCAGAAAGACGGACGGCGGCATAGCTCGGCAGTCGGCTATTTGCGGCCCGCATTAAAACGAGACAACCTTACCGCCCTGCCCTTCGCCCGGGCCACAAAGCTAAACATCGAGAGCGGACGCTGCGTCGGTGTCAGGTATCTGCATGAAGATGAGGAAAAAACGACGCGCGCCCGCAAAGAAGTCATCGTCTGCGGCGGCGCCATCAATTCCCCGCAATTGCTGATGCTTTCGGGGATCGGACCGCGCGATCACCTCTTGGGCATGGGTATAGGCGTGGTTCAGAACTTGCCTGGCGTCGGACAGAATCTGATGGACCATATGCAAGTACCCCTGGCCTATCATTGCAAAGAGCCGATCAGCCTGGTCAGTAAGGAATCAGAGGGTCAGCTCAGACGATATCAAAAGAGCCGGATGGGGCTGTTGACATCTAATCTGGGCGAGGCGGGCGGTTTCCTACGCTTGAAAGCGGACTCACCAGCGCCAGAATTGCAGTATCATTTTGGTCCCGACTGGTTCATCCGCCACGGCTTTGAGACGCCCGACGGCCACGGCTTTACCATACTGGCTGGCATGGTCAGTACCAAAAGCATCGGCGAACTTAAATTGCAGTCGGCGAGTCCTTTGGCGCCACCGCTCATCGACTTCGCCTGTCTCAGCTGTGATGAAGATGTTCAGGTGCTGTTGGCTGGAATCAGGTTGGGGCGCGAGATCGCTTCCGCTTCAGCCTTCGATCGCTATCGCGGTGACGAGTTTTTGCCCGGGACGGCCGTCGCCTCAGATGAAGATCTCCTGCATTACATTCGAGAATTTGCCACCACGATTTATCATCCGGCGGGCACCTGCAAAATGGGCAGCGATCGTATGGCGGTTGTGGATGAACGGCTCCGCGTCAGAGGTGTTGAAGGCTTACGCTTAGCTGACGCATCGATAATGCCGCATATCATCAATGCCAATACGAATGCGCCTTGCATCATGATCGGCGAAAAGGCTGCCGCTATGATACTTGAGGATGCCTAAACCATGAGCAAAGTGAGCAGCGACTTGCCGCGGCTGCCGAGTGAGCCGAGCAGTAAAAAACCATTGGGGCGTCCGTTGAGCGCTGCCAGCAAGCGTCTCTATGATAAGTGGGGACGCTATCAGGATTCGACCAGCGAGTTCTACACGACTTTCAAGTACAGCCGAATTTCCGGCATCGGCAAAGAACCCGGCGTTACGCGGCGCGACCCCACGACTGTGCTGCGCATCAACGGCACTTATTATGTCTGGTACACGCGGCGCAAGACAGCGAAAGATCGCGATCATCGCAATAAACCGCCACACCGCGTCCAAAGCTGGGACACGCCAGTTTTCGATTGGGACCTGGCGGAAATCTGGTACGCCACCTCGGAAGACGGCTTCCACTGGCAAGAACAAGGCCTGGCGGTGAGGCGCGGACCAAAAGACGCCTACGATGGGCGCTCGGTCTTCACGCCCGATGTGCTGATGACAGGCGATAAATTCTATCTGTATTACCAAGCGGTCGATTACCCCTACAGAACGCGAACCCGTAACACTGTTGGCATGTCCTGGGCCGAGTCGCCTGATGGTCCTTGGCAGCGTGCCGAGGCGCCAGTGCTTCTGCCCGGCAAAGCGGGCGAATGGCTGGGCGATGATGATTCCGACGAGGTCCGGCACTATGGCGCTTGGGATAGCCACAAAGTGCATGACCCTTTCATACTCATGCGCGAGGGCAAGTATTGGCTCTATTACAAAGGACAACCGATGGGCTGGACGACGCGGTATGCGCGCGGCATTGGCTGGGGTGTGGCTATTGCCGATAAGCCAGAGGGACCGTTTGTCAAGTCAGCCCTGAATCCAGTCACAAACAGCGGCCATGAGACCTGCCTCTTCCCGTATGGCGAAGGTTTGCTCGCCATCTGCGGCCACGACGGACCGGAGAAGGATACGATTCAGTATGCGCGGGACGGGCTGAACTTTGACGTTGTGGCGCACGTCACGCTGCCGCCCTTGGCTGCCGGACCTTTCGCGCCGGACTCCTACAACAGTACGCGTGATGGCAAGGGCATTATCTGGGGGCTGTCTCACATCGCGACGGAGGAGATGAAAACAGGGAATTCCTATATCGTGCGTTTTGATTGCAACTTGCGGCGCGATCTCGAACGATCCGGTTTTCGTGGCACGAACATACGCTTTCCCGAAGAGGTTTATTTCTCGCCTGACCTGGAACTGAACGAAGGGAATATGGAGGAATTGAGATACGTCAGCGACCCAGTTCGACCCTCGGAAGCGCGACCGGCAAAACCTATCAGCCAGGGGATGCAGCGGGTATACGACACGTATGGCGTCTACAAAGACCAGGGCAGTGACTTCTTCTCCGCCTTCAGATACTCCGCGTTGTCTGGCATTGGCAAAGAACTTGGGGTGACGCGGCGCGACCCATCCAAAGTGATCAAGGTCGGCGACGCCTACTATGTTTGGTACACGCGGAGGCAGACCGGGACCACTTGGCGCGGCATAGCCTATGCGAGCGAATCCCAGCCGGCCTGGGATTGGGATATGGCGGACATCTGGTATGCCACGTCATCGGATGGCTTTCGCTGGACGGAGCGTGGCTGCGCCGTCCGTCGCGGCGAAAAAGGCAACTTCGATGATCGCTCAGTTTTCACCCCAGACATCCTGATCCACGACAACAAGTATTATCTGTACTATCAAGTGATAAGCGGCGTCTGGAAGCACAGAACGCCCCATCAGATCGGCATGGCTTGGTCCGATTCGCCCGCTGGTCCATGGACCAAGCTGGACAAGCCCGTGCTGCGTCCAGGACGACGCGGTGAATTCCTCGGTGATGACGACGATGCTAATGCGATGGCCAGCTTTGGCGACTGGGATTCTCACAAATTGCATGATCCCTATGTACTGAAGTATCGAGGGCAAATCTGGCTGTACTACAAAGGCGTTCAGTACGGCCGGACGTATCGTCACGACTTGGGCATCGGCTGGGGGGTGGCAATCGCCGATGAGCCCTGCGGTCCCTTTATCAAGTCGTCGTTGAATCCGGTAACAAACAGCGGGCACGAGACATTTCTATATCCATTTCGCGAAGGCATTGTAGCCATTACGAGTCACGAAGGTCCCGAGAAGAACACGGTGCAATTTGCCGCGGACGGATTGAATTTCGAAGTTGTCGGAAAAGTGAGCGCGCCGCCGGTCGCTGCCGGTCCCTTCGCGCCCGACGCCTTTGCCAGCAATGGCGATGGGCATGGCGTCACGTGGGGCTTGGCGCATATTCAGCACGATAATGACGGTCCTTTGCCAAATGGCTTTCTTGTTCGCTTCGACTGTAATCTAAGCCGAGATACGCAGCGCGCAGATTTTTACCGCGCTTGGAATTATCGATTCCCAGAATCGGTTTATTTCAGTAGAGATTTTGCCTTGCTCGAAAAGATGCGAGAAGAAGCGCTGCGGCTAATGGCGGAAGTTGATGTAGATACGGAGACTATTGATCGAAAAGATTGACCTGCGATTCTGCCTAGCGAGCATTCAGATTCAGGCGCTCAGCGATTTTGTCCACGATAGCTTCGGCGACGTGACGGTTTCCAATTTCATTGATGTGGACAAGGTCGAAGAAGATTTGCTCGTCAATTTCTCGGAACAAGTCCGAAAGTATGATGACATCATCCCAAGATTCCGCCATGGCAATCTCGCGCATAAGACTATCCACATCCCGGTACAAATTCATAAAACCAGGCAGCGACCGTTCGCGCTCGGCTGCGATTTGCACTTCGAATTCGGACAGATTCTCCTTGGCGAATAGCGCCGGCTGCCAGACAAACAAAACACGGACGCCATATTCGTCCGCCGCGGCGCGAATCAGCCGGCGATTGCCGAGCCAGTTTGCGACAATTTCTTCCGCGCTGGCGCCGCCCGAAGTTACCAAATGCCAATTTAGATCTGCGCTGCTCGCATTGAATGGGCGCAGAACCGGTTGCCCCTGACGCAAGAGTCGCCCTGCCTCAACATCGTTAACACGTTGTATTTCGTCTAAGGGAACACCCGCCATACTACCCGGCAGATTCGCGGCATAGATATCGTTGAAGCCCTGATAAAACACAGCCAAATCCGGCAGATTGCCCAGAGCCAGTTGCCGTTGGAATAAGATAAGGTCTTGTGTGCTGACGTAGCCCGTTTGCGCGTAGTTTAGAACCGCTGCTGGAGTATCTCGATCGGCCAGTAAGCGCGCCACCTGAGACGGGATCGTGTACGCGTCGCGCGCGCCTTCACCCCAAGCTGTCGAACCACCGAAGAAGTAGACTTTAGGCGCGTTTGCGCCTTCGACAAGCGAGAGCGTTTCTCGCAGACCGATTTTATTCACGTTGATAAATTCGCTTTCGTATGACTCTACCGCCCAATAGCTATAGGGCAGCCAGCGCACCTTTGTTTGCCCTTGTCCCTCCCAGAATTCTTCTGCTGTTGGCGCTTCGCCATCGTCGATAAAGCTGAGCGGACGGTAATCCAGTCTACCCCGCAATCGGTCATGCAAGCCCGTCGCCGTAACGATACGACTGGTCAGCAGCGCCAGCAGCAAACCCAAGCACAAAGCGACTATGATGATGCCCGCAATTGCCAAAGCGTCGCGATTGTGGCGAAATGCGCGCCTGAAGCCCCGCCAATGGAGGGTTAGGAGCAAGCCGCCGAAGACAAGCGACCAACAGAAGAGGAGAAATCTTGAAGGCTCTGTGAAACTGGGCGCGATATCTCGTAACAGCACTTGCGCCAGTATGTTCAGCTCGGCCAGCAAGAATAGCAGAGCCGCTGATAGCCGAGGTCGATTCAAAATCCGCCCTAATCTTGCGGCAATGCCTTTAGATGTCGCCAAATCCAGGCGGAAGAGCCAAACCAAGATTAGAAGCGCCAGCAGCGTCGCGGCAGCAAAGCCGATTAGGATTATATTCTGCAAGTGGGCGTAAGACGCTTGTGGCGATGACGGCGCCAACAATAGCAAGACAAATGTAAGACACAGGGGAATCCAGGCGGCGAGGGCGAAACCGAAGAGGCTGCGCGACAAAACTCCCACGGGATCGTAGCTCCGCGCTGGCGCAGCATTGGTCACGGCGTCAACTCGGCAACCAAGCTGAACATCAGCGGAACATTCTGCGGCAAATGCGCTGGCACTGCGAAACGCAGACCACCGATTGCCTGCATATCCGGGAATGGTTTGAAGAGGTTGCTATAGGCATACTCCTTCAGATGCGTCAGCTGCAAACCCGCATCAATTATAGCAGTAACGATTTCCGCAACGCCCCACTTATATTCAACACCCGGATAGGGATTGTGAAAGTCACAAATGCCCGCTTCAAGTGAATCGATCCCGGCTGCCGCGCCAGTCATAGCAACATAGTCTCCAACACCCGAATCGTATTCATAGGCGACGCCGCCCATATAATCGTCGCTTAGCCGCCATTGCGCATCAAACATCATCAGAGCCGGGTGAAAATCCACCAGTACAAATCTCCCGCCTGACTTCAGGCAACTGGCGATGCCTTGGCCCCAAGTCTGTATATCGGACAGCCAGCAGATTGCGCCATAGGAGGAAAAGGCGACATCAAAAAGCTGGACATGCTGATCGAAAAAGTCGTATACATCGGCGCGGATGAACTCGGCCGGTATGCCACTATCACGCGCCAACTCACGAGCAAAGCGAATCGCTTCGTCGCTGATATCGACGCCGGTGACCGCGGCGCCGAGATGGCTGACGATACTCAAGCTGTCTTGGCCGCTATTACATTGCAGATGCAGCAAGGTCTTGCCCGAGATGTCGCCAAGCAGTGTTTGCTCCTCATGAAACAAGGTGCTGCCGCCGGCGCGAAAAAAGGCGGCCTGGTCGCCCTTGTGGCTGTTGTGCGCCTTTGTGCCTTCGTTCCATGAAAGTCGGTTGATTTCATGGTGCGCCTTGTTGGGCATGTTTTGTATCTCCTCAGGTCTGGCGATGTCGATTCTAGCGGTTGGGTCAGGCGGCTGCAATGTGAGGAATATCCCCTCTTGGTTGCAGGTTTCGGGCGACGCAAAGGTCGCGCAGACACAGACCGAATGTCGTTTCCACAAGGCTTGCCCATGAATAATGTCTTTGCCGCAACGTCCCTTCCGGATAAACTGCCGGAAGACTGAGCGTTTTAATTGGAGAGAATCGCAAAGCACAATAATTGCCGGAGGATGTAATGTATATTGCAAAGAGGCCTGGCGCGTTTGTGGCGCTTTTGCAGGACAATTTGCGGTTTTGTTGGAGTTTTATCGTAAACCGAATATTTTTTTGTCCAACAAAACCCGTTTCCTTTGGGGACCAAGGAGCAGACGTATCAGGTTGTTAAGGCGCAAGCGGAATCAGTGTAGCAGATTTGGCGAGGGAATAGGCGACTAAATGGTCGCGCATAGGAGAAATTAACCTCCGAGGGTCGCGTAGACACTGACCACCGGTCGCGTAGACACCCACTAAGCCGCCGACACAGCCCGTCAGTCGTCCCTACATTTCAAACATGTCCAGTCTTCAACTCAAAATGAGTGAGGGACTTTTCGCCACAGTCGCTCGGCAGCAACGATATGGAATCTATAATCGGGCGCAGCCAGCTTGCCTGCTCAAGTGCTCAAGTCTATAATCCTTGACACGGTTGCAGGGTTCTTGCGCGGGCAAGGAGCAGTTGCGGAAAACGGAAAGTCAAGAAAACCGCGAGATTCCGGGCTCTTCGCGTGTTTGATGAGACCGGCAAATCAGTTGACAATCGGATATCCAACATGGACTATGTTGACCTGACGCAAGTGGCCTTAAGGACGCTGCAATCTTCGGTACCTACCGATTCTGCGCATGTGAATCACGACGAGGCATATTGCCTGCGGGGCAAAATCCTTGGAGTGCTCATACGGCAAGGCAGGCTCGCCGCCGAACGCAGCGCGGAAGAGTGCGCGCGGTACTTGAGCGTGGAGCCAGAGATAATCGAAGACTGGGAACTTGGCAAGCGCGTGCCAAGTTTGCCGCAACTGGAAGGGTTGGCCAGTTGCTTCAAGGCGCCCATGATCGATGAATCTTTGAGCGCAGTAGACCAGTCTCAGACAGAATACGACGAGTATTTGCGAATCAGGCAGCGGTTAGTTGGCGCTCTGCTACAGTCCGCGCGCCTGGCGCAAGAGATCAGTTTAGAAGATATGAGCGCAAAAGCGGGACTCGATTTAGCGCTTTTGAAGCGATACGAATATGGCGAATCGACGATACCGCTTCACCATTTGACGATGCTGGCGCGAGCTGTCGAGCGGGACTTAAGCTATTTCACTGATACAGGCGGTTTCAGTCGTATAAAGAAAAGACAAACAGCGCGAGAATATACCATCGCGACGGACGGGGATGCGGACTTGGTAGAATTTGCCGAGGACTACCGGAATCGGGCTTTCATTCGTCTGGCGATGGCCTTCCGCGATATTGATCGCGAGGATCTGGATCGGATCGCGTCCGCGCTCTTCGCTATCATTCGAGAAAGGCGTGACAACAACGGCCGGTCGCGAACATGACTGTGACGACCGATTAATGTCCTTCTCAAGTTCGAAAACATATTCATTCAGCATATTCCTGCTGCTCGTCACCTTGACGCTGAGCGTTTACATGTTGACGTTCCGGGCGGTTATCCAGTCCGGGGATACGTTGCGGGCGCTGGACGCCGTAAGCAGTCAGGCGCGTTATGGCGACTGGCTGATGGACGAATCAAACTGGTTCAAGCCAGCACTGATCATACGCGAAGAATCCGCACTGCCGCTGCACGAATATGATGTCGAGGAACGACTGAATGCGCAGCTGGCGGCGCCGTTGCTCCGATTAGCTGATTCCCTGCCTCGTCTCGGCAATATTCATACCGTCTGGCTGTTCAACGTTATCGTCACATCGCTCAGCATCGGTCTGCTCTATTGTCTGGTACGCGCGCTAGACTTCAGCGATGCCGCGGCCGCCATCGTTGGGTTGACAGCTGGCTTGGGAACAAACCTCTGGGCATATTCACAAACGTTTTTTCGCGAACCCCTAAGCGCATTATTTATACTGGCGGCGCTTCTATTGATCCATTGCGGGAAAGGCCGCGGGGCAATTATCCGGCTGCTAAGCCTTATAGCCGCCGCTGCGGGATTATACCTGGCATATTTGACCAAGTTTTCCGCCGCGTTTGCGATTCCGGCAGCGCTGATTTTCGCTCTGCCGGAGGTCCATAACCCGGATCGGCGCTTTCCACGCCAGTTAGCACTGTTGCTGCTGACCTTAGCAGCCACAATCATTGCCGTGCTGATGTTCCTTGATCCGCTGCCGGATACGTTAAGCGCAATCTTTGCTCAATTTGGCTTCATAACGGAGTATGCTGGTATCGCCCTTCGCAGTTACCTCCTTAGCCCCGGAGCAAGTCTTTGGGGCAGCTCTCCTATCATTTTGCTGGCGGTCGCTGGCTGCGGCATGCTTTGGCGTCAACGCAGGTACTGGCTCGTCCTCACGATCGTTACGTGGTTGATGTGCTACGCGATCGGTCATGCGCTGGCTACCGGCGCGCACTGGTTTGGCGGTCTAAGCTGGCCACCGCGTTTTCTTTTGCCAGTGATCCCAGTAGTCATGTTGGCAAGTGCTCCCGTGGCCGAAACAATGTTGCGCGGTAAAAGTCGCGTCCGCCTGATTTGGGCGATCCTGCTGCTTTATGGCATCTGGATTCAATTCAGCGGCGTTTCCTTGAGTTGGACACATTACGGCAGCATGTTGCCGCTGGAATCACAGGGACTGGCAGAGTGGCTTCCCTCAATGTTTCAGCCAGAATACTTCCGCTGGGCGCTGCTGCCGCAACGATGGGGGGATTTGGGTCTCGACTTTCTCTGGACGCGCGCGCAGATGCCAGTTTGGGGCATCAGCTTCGCGCTGCTTGCCGGGGTGACCATTTGGGCTTTGCTGCGACTGCTCCGTCACAGGCGCAGTCGCTGGCGTTACACAGCGCCGCTGATGGCAATAATTTGCGTCAATCTCATTTTGCTCAATCTCACTGCGGCATACGATCGGGACCCGCGCACGCAATCAGCCCAGATGGCGCTGCATGAAGTTCGCGACTATCTCGCAGAGGAAGCCCAGCCCGGCGACATCTTGCTGCTGACGAGCAACGATTACGGCAACTTCGTCCTGAACCATTTTGATGGCGAGGGACCGCGGACTATTGTGGTGCCCCGCCCCTTGGCTCAGGCAGCGAGCGACAGACAGCCGGCGCAAGTCGTATCCAACAATCCCAATAGCTGGTTTGATGTAGGGAGCTTGCGGGTCATTCAGCACTTGGCGAGCCATCATGATCGGCTGTGGATCCTGGACAATACGAGCCCGTTTATGCGATGGAGCTTTCGTCCGCTGGAGCGCTATCTGGCCATGCACTATTATCTCATCCAAGACGTAAGTTTGACCACGCCCGACGACACGGTACGACTGCTGGAATACAGTACAAGCGCAGCCGCGCCCGATCCGATGTCGCTGTTCTATGGCGATGCGGCGACAGATCTGCGCTTTGGGGATTCCGTGCGACTTATCAGCTACATCCTGCCGAATGGCATTCACTATCAGCCCGGTGAAGCGGTTCCATTTTCGCTGCTTTGGCAAACGGAGGCCAAGCTCAATCGTGACTATACAGTGGCCGCTTTTATCGTTGACGCGACTTCGAGCCTTCTCATTGCGCAGGGCTTTGACTCCGGTCCTCAAGGCGGGTTTGCGCGTGCATCCGGATGGGAAGCTGGAATCCCGGTTTGGGATAACCGGGCGATTAGAATACCAGCCCATGCCGAGCCAGGAAACTATCGAATATGGGTAGTCATGTATAGCAGCGACAATGAAACAGGCGCCATCACACGGCTGCCTGTCCGCGGGGCGGAAGTCACTGGCGAAGGCACAGTTGGCGTCTTGCCGTTCGTATTAGACATCCAGTAACCGGCGCAACTGGGAATGAGGTTGGCTGAGTTCGCGTCGAAATCCTGTATTCTGGAATTTGTCGGATTCGGATAAACTCGGCGTTTGACTTCTCGTCTCAATCCATGGAGCGGCTATGGCGGTTGAGTTCAGCGTTGCGTCTCCCATCAAAACCAACCACAGCAGCCCTTTTCGTTTCATCCTGTCGCATATTACCCGTCACCCGATAGCCGCGTTACTGCTGGTCCTTGGCGCTTTCAGCAACGCTTTTCTGGCTGGGGTCGTTCCGGGTGCTGTCGGCAGCGCGTTTGACGCGATACGGCTGATGAACGAAGACACAATCCGCCTGGTGCTCAACAGCGTTCTACTTATCATAGGCTCACAGACTCTTCGCTCCGTTCTGCAATTCATGCGGAACTTCGCGGCTGAGGTTTTCGCACAGCGCTTTGAACGGGATATTCGTGATGAGCTTTATGCGAGCTTGCTGGGCAAGAGCATGAGTTACCACGATATGCAGCCGGTTGGGGAGACAATGGCGCGGGTGACCAACGATGTGCGGGAAATGAATCTGATGATGAACCCGGGCGTAAACCTGATCACCGGCGCGAATATGTTCCTGATCATGCCCGCGATCTACGCGCCGGGCGTCCATCCACAGCTGATCTTCGTCCCGCTGCTGTTCATTGTCTCGCACATCATCGTGCAGATTTATTTCATCTGGCGCCTGTACCCAATTGCACAGGACGTCCGCGGCAGCTTCGGCCGAATGAACGCCCGGCTCGCGGAGTCCCTGGATGGGCTGGAGGTGGTAAAGGGCTCAGCGCAAGAAGAACAGGAAATTGGCAGTTTCAACAGCTTGGCGGATCTGGTCCGGGACCGGTTCATCGACCAAGGAGAGTTCGAGGCGCGCTACCTGTCCATACTGCTCTTCGGCCTGACCGTAGTTGCAGCGCTGATCCACTCTGTGATTCTCTTCCGAGACGGCGCGATTGGGGAAGGTGAAGTCATCGCCTTTCTTGGGCTGATAAACTTGTTCCAATTCCCCGTGTTTATCTCGCTATTTTCCTCGTCACGGATCGCCTCCGGATATGCCGGCGCTGAACGGATCCTTGAGGTGATCAACACGAAGACGGCTTTGGATCAAAACGCGCGAGGCTACAGTGGAGATATCAAAGGGACCATTGTCTTTGAAAATGTTCGCTTCGGCTACAGCGCCGAGGAAGAAGCGTTGAGTGATATCTCATTTAAGGCGCGGGCCGGTCAGACAGTGGCAATCGTCGGACAGACTGGCTCGGGCAAGAGCACACTCAGCAAATTGGTCAATCGCATTTACGATGTGGACAGCGGACGAGTGCTGGTAGATGGTGTTGACGTGCGTGACTGGAATCTGCAAGCGCTAAGGTCGCAGATCAGCATTATTGAGCAGGACATCTTCTTGTTCAGCCGCAGTGTGGCGGAAAACATCGCCTTTGGCAAAGACAAACGAGATATGGCAAGCATCGTCGAATCGGCTAAGGCGGCACAGGCGCATGATTTCATTTCGTCCTTTCCAGCAGAGTATGAGACAATCATCGGCCAGCGCGGTATGACCCTGAGTGGCGGACAGCGGCAGCGCCTTGCTCTGGCGCGCGCATTTCAGACCGATCCGCCGATCCTGATCCTGGATGACAGCACGAGCGCAATAGATAGCGCGACAGAAGATAAGATTCAGCGAGCGATTTGGTCGGCGGCGACGGGACGCACGACGCTTTTGATTACACATCGCCTGTCGCAGATCCGCTGGGCGGATCATATTGTGGTGCTGCGCAAAGGGCGAGTAGTGGCGCAAGGGACGCATCAGGAGCTTTTGCGGACGTCCGAGTCATATCGGCACATTTTCGACCGCTACACATCGTCAGATCCAGCGGCTCTGCTCAAGGCAGGAGGCTGAAGTGGCAGCAGTATTCGGCGGCTTGCAAGGGGACAGATACGATCGTCAGTATTCTGATGCCCACCTGTTCAGGCGTATCGCTCAGTATGTTAGCGAACACAAGTTACAGGTCGCGCTGGGTTTACTTGGTTTCCTCGCTGTTGGCATGGCGCGCGCGGTTCGGCCCGTGTTCATCAGCGCGGCTGTCGATGAATTGGTCGGCGGCAGCGACCTGCTGGGTTTCCTTTTAACAGCGTTGACAATTGTCACGGTTACTGAATACATCTCCAACTATGGCCGGCGTCGATTCACGGTTGTGGTCATCGGCAAGATTGTAGCTCAAATGCGCAAGGATGCCTTTCAAGCCGCGGTCGAGCGCGATCTTTCATTCTACGATCGTCACAAGTCGGGCACCGTCATCAGCCGCATCACCAGCGATACGCAGGAATTTGGCGATGTCATGCTGCTGGGCAGCGATGTCGTCTCGCAGTTTCTTTCGGTGGTCATACTGTTCGCCGCCTTGCTCAGCTATTCGGTCGAATTGACAATCGTGCTGCTGTTGACCATGCCCTTGGTCGTTTTCGCCGCCCTAGCTTTTCGTTTCGTCGCCCGCATCGTGACACGGCAGGGCGCCCGCGCAATGGCGGTGGTAAACGACAATATTCAGGAAAGCGTCACCGGTATCCGCGTCGCCAAGAATTTTCGTCAGGAGGAGATGATCTACAACGAGTTCTCCGCGGTTAATGTCTTGAGCTACCGCATCAACCTCAAACGCGGCTTTATCATGTCCCTTGTGTTCCCCACGCTGGGCATGCTATCCGCGATAGCCTTGTCGATAATTGTTTGGTCGGGTTCACACTCGGTGATCAGCGGCGCGATCACAGCTGGAACCTGGTATCTTTTCATCCAGGGTGTAGACCGATTTTGGTTCCCTTTCATGAATCTGGCGTCATTCTGGAGCCAGTTTCAGCAAGGCATGAGCGCGGCGGAGCGTATATTCGCCCTGATTGACGCGGAAAATGAAGTTATCCAAACAGACAGCCATGTTATTAGCCCGTTGGAGGGCCGGATCACCTTCGAGCGCGTGGACTTCCAATACGATGCCGGTGAACCGGTGCTGCGTGACTTCAGCCTGGATATTCGACCGGGTGAAAATGTCGCCTTTGTCGGCCATACCGGCGCTGGAAAGAGTACCATCGCAAAACTGATCACGCGCTACTACGAATTCCAACGCGGGGAAATATTCATTGATGGCAAGGATATCCGTGCCCTGGACTTGAAGAGATACCGCGGGAAGTTGGGCGTCGTCCCGCAGCAGCCCTTTCTATTTAGCGGCACTGTGCTTGAGAATGTTCAATACGGCAATAAGCGGGCGACACCCGAGGAAATATACAGGATCGCGCAAAGCATCGGGCATGGGGAGTGGCTTGACAGTTTGCCAGACGGACTGGACACGCATGTCGGCGAACGCGGGAGTCACCTGAGTCTGGGTCAACGCCAGTTAGTCAGTCTTCTGCGTGTCCTGGTGCAAAAGCCATCCATCTTCATACTGGATGAGGCGACTGCCAGTATCGATCCCTTCACTGAATCTCAGATACAAGATGCGATCGAGTTAATCCTGGAACGCTCTACATCAATACTGATAGCCCATCGGCTCAGCACCGTACGCAGCGCCGATCGCATTATTGTCTTGCGAGAAGGCCGGATTATTGAGGAAGGGAACCATGATCAACTTATGCGCAGTGGCGGTCATTACGCTGAGCTTTACAACACGTATTTCCGTCACCAATCCTTAAACTATGTCGAACATGCAAAAGAGATGTTTGCCACCGTTGGCGGATAGACAGGGTATGATGATCAGGAACTGCGCGCCCGACATGCCATCTCCAACGTATAGGCGTAGGGAGCCGCCCGCCTCTGTGTCCATCGTAAGGATTTGACATGGCGATGATATACTTGACACACGTTGTATTATGTGTTCTGTCATATGCAAAAGAGTAAGGACAAAGAATGAAAGAGTCCGTTACACAAGAGATTATCAAAAAGCTGATAAGAATCGTTGCCGACAAGGGTCGTCTGGCCACTGATGGCAAATGGCTCGAAGACGTCACCGTCGAGGCAGGCCCTCACATAAAAGAATGGGACATAGAACAGTGCTATCTTTGGTCAGAGTGGCCTGACCGGGAGTTCTATTTCCTAGGCACTACGAACAAGGACATAGGAATAGATTTAGTCGGGATCCGCCGCAGCGACGGCGAACCTATCGCCATCCAATGCAAGTCCCGCCAGCTAGACGAGCACGGTAAAGGCGATCCCATTGCCAAACACGAAACGGATAAGTTTGCCAGCGCGTCGTCTAGTTCATTTTGGGCTGAGCGATGGCTCGTCACCAACGGCGACAATCCCTTGAGCAAGAACGCCCAGCAGGCAAATTCAATGTCGGACAGACCCATCAAGATGGTCTACATTGCAAACGACTTGCAACAGCAACAGGGAATCTTCACACACGAGGTGTGTCCGCACTGTCAGCCTAACCCAGATGGCGAACCGAGAAACCAGACCAGATCGTGCATGCAGGACGAAGCTATTACCCAAAGCATTCGAATACTAAGAGACCACGAATTGTCGGAAAGCGGTGGTCTCCCAATAGGTCAAGCGCGTGGAAGAATCATTTTGCCTTGTGGAACTGGCAAGACGCGAATATCCTTGCGAATCATCGAAAAGTTGACGCCACCAGGCAAACTCTCAATTGTCCTTTGCCCTTCCATTGCTCTGGTAGCCCAAATCAGACGCGAGTACCTGCAAAATACCACAATGGAAATCCGATTATTGGGAGTCTGCTCCGACAAAACTGCTGGCTACGACCCCAAGAAAGAAGGAATCCGCAATACTGCCAAAGATCCCACCGCTGACAACAGTAACGTCAGTGCATTGGAAGTAAAAGGCAAGGTGACGACAGACGCGCAGGAAATTGCCCGATGGATACAGCAGGGCAAAGGCAACGACAAACTCAACATAATCGTCGGGACATACCAGAGCAGCTATAAAGTCGCGGAAGCCCTACAATTGGCCGCGGCTGAGGTGACGGTGCTTGTAGCAGATGAAGCGCACAGAACGGCAGGTTTGCGCCGGCAACGAAAGCCGGATGCAGACAAGCGAATCCGAGACTTCACCCTTTGCCATCATAATGATGCGTTTCCAGCGACCTATCGAATATACCAGACAGCCACGCCCCGCATTTACGACACAAAAAAGCGGACTCGTAGAGGCAACGATGATTGGATCGTTCGGTCTATGGACGACGAGCAAATCTTTGGGGTTGAACTGTACCGAAAGAACTATGTCGAAGCCGTGGACAACGGTTGGTTGTCCGACTACCGCATCATTGCTGTGGCTATAAACGACCATGATGCCTATGAGGAAGCCAACAGACTAGCGAAGAATACCAGGAGCAAAGGGAGAAGCCCACTTACAACAAACCGTTATCTTAAGGGTCTCGCCTTCGCCTTGGCCATGGGCGGCGCTACCCAAAGCAAGGCGAACGGCGAGGTCGTCATCAAGTCTTGCATTGCCTTTATGAACACCGTTGACAAGTCGAATAACATGGCTTCGGACCTCAAAACTGACGCCGTACGTTCGTGGGTCGATAAGTGGCTGCATGATAACAAACACGACCGAAAAGCAGCCCGCTACACTCTGGAACATCTGGACGCGACGAGCAATGTGACTGCTCGCGAGAACGGAAAACTGCGACTAGCCAAAGGATCCGCTGAACGGCCTCACGGGATCATGAACGTTGGCATCTTTGGCGAGGGCACTGACTCCCCTTCTCTTAACGCAGTGGCATTTTTGGAGCCGCGAAAGAGTCCCATAGATGTGATCCAGGCAGTGGGGCGAGCGATGCGGATTGCGCCCGGCAAGGAACTGGGTTACATCATCTGCCCCATCCTTATTCCACCCGATGCAGATCCGGAAGAATGGCTGAGCACGAGCGACCAGGACGAAGGGTGGCAAGAGTTAGGCCAGATACTCCTTGCCCTACGCGCGCATGACCACAGGATTGAAGACGAACTTGAAGACTTGCTGCATTTGTACATTCCAAAACCTCCAGAAATACAACATACGGTCGTTGCTCTCGCCATCAGCGAAGGGAAACGTATTCAATATCGGCAGCATTACGGCGCGCCGGGGGAAGCGCAAGCAGCTGTGGAGCGGGTGCTGAATAGCGAAAGCACGCTCGCAGATGAATTTGACCGTATCACTGAAATACAGCCAGGAAGCCTACGATTTGACGAACCTACGCAAATTGTAACTGGTAAGAACAACATAGATGGAAGTATCGAACTGCGTTTGGGGACAGTGGCTCGAGATAAGCCTTTGCCCGACGGTACACCGGGGAAGGTAGATATACCGAAGACGAAGAAAAAAGCCAAGAAGATGATCAATGAGGGCGAGGGCCTTCGCCTTAAGCCGGGACGGAAGCGCAAGACACGCGAAGAGAGAGCAGAAGAATCCGCTATGAAGATGCTCCGTCTAAGCCAACTGAGCGACCACGGAAGCGCAATCAAGATGAATCTGTTGTCGAAGTCGGGCCTGAGCGATAACCGGATTGTACGGGACCTGAACATATTGGAATCCAGCATAAAGGAAGCTGCATTTCATTTGCGCAGTGACCAGCTTATGGCTGCGCTAAACAGTCACTTTGGTCTTGATAACTTGAAGCAAGCCGCGCTCCAACAACAAGCTGACGGCTGCACCATCGCTACACTCCTGATGATGAACGCAGCCATGCTGCACCAAAGAATCAGCAGCGGTCGGTGGCTGTCAGGAATCAGCGACCTATCGACGATAAAAAATGACACCAATGTTGTACAACGCACCGGTAGAGAGTGGGAACGAATCATGCGTCATGACTTTATTCCCGTTCTTGAGCCCGCCGTGGACGCGATCTACGCGATTGAGACTACAGGCAAAAGAGCTGGACTTGAGCGAGCGCTGCGCCATATTGCCGCCGAGGCTGAGCGTATTGCCGAAACTTACGCGGACATGGGTAGCGACCACGCAGGCCCCTTGTTCAATCGCGTCATGGGCAATCAAGCCAGTGACGGCGCGTATTTCACTAGACCTACGGCTGCTTCGATTGCCGCCCGGCTCACGTTAGACGTTTTTGGCGATACAGACTGGTCAAATGCGCAGGAATGGAAAGACCACAAGATAGTGGATCTGGCTTGCGGTAGCGGAACCCTGCTTGCCGCCATGCTCACCGAGATGAAGCGAAGAGCCAGATCGCAGGGCGCTAACAATGTTGAACTTGCAAGGCTTCAGAAGTTGGCGGTCGAGGAGACGATCAAGGGGCTGGACATAAATCCGGTCTCGCTGCAACTGGCCGCATCGCAACTAACTACGGGCAATCAGGAAATAAGCTATCGCCGGATGGGTCTGCATCTCATGCCCTACGGACCTCATCCACATTACAGGAATCGTGTCTCAGTTGGCACGCTTGAACTATTGGGACAAAGCACAATCATATCTAGAAAGGATGAACTTGAGTTAGACGACGAAATAGTCTCTCAACTTACCTGGGAGCCATCCGATGACACAGAGTTGGAAGATGCGGTATCCGCTGTCAAAGATGCCCGCATTGTCATCATGAATCCGCCCTTTACCAGTCGAAAGAAGATGGGCGAAAAGTTCCCGCCGGAAACAAAAAAGGGATTGCGCTCTCGTGTCGATGTAATGGAGGATATTCTGGTAAGAGCCGATCCAGACATGTTGGACTTTACGGACAAGAATTCTATACGGCCGCTGTTTGTTGCTCTGGCGGACCATATAGGGCGGGCTGATGGGGGGGGGGTCTCAATGATCAATCCGACCATCGCCCTGTCGGCTACATCAGGGCTGAATGAACGCCGGGTACTGGCCCAGCGTTTCCATATCCACACTGTGCTTACCTGCCACCAGCCTGGCAATGTCAACATGAGCCAAAGTACAGGCATCCATGAAAGCATAGTAGTCATGATCCGATACCCTGACGGTCCCAAACCACCTACTCGTTTCATTCATCTTGACAAGATGCCGACAGACGAGAGAGAAGTCGCGGACTTGCACCGATGCTTGGGAGAATGCTCGCAAGGCCAGATTTCGGAAGGCTGGGGCGAAGTATCGCATTGGCCTGCTGATCGAATGGAAGAGGGTGATTGGTCGCCGGCCACTTGGCGGTCGCCTGCACTGGCAGAAGCAGCGCGGAATTTCGCTATCCATCCCGATATGCGACCCATCCGGGAACATGGATTTTCTTGCCAAGCCACTCGCGAAATGTTGAGAATGCAATACTTCATACCGGCCTCTGCCGGGACATTAGGAACATTCCGTATCCTCTCCTCGAAGGGAGCCGACGGACAAAAGACGATCCAAAGCGCGCCAGATGCCGAATGGCAGCCCGCCAACCTAGACGAGGAACTACGCCTCAGCAACGGCGGCACATATCCGCAGGTGGACAAACTGCTATCTAAGGCAGGTTGCCTACTCATTACATCAGGGCAAAACACAAGCACCGCCCGCTTGATTGCCGTTGCTGACAATGATAAATATGTCGGACGCGGCTGGCTGCCCGTTACAGGACCCAATTCTACGGAAGCTAAAGCCACAGCTGTATTCCTCAACTCAACCGCGGGACGGCTCCAGCTTTTGCGCAATGCTGGTAGGACATTGGTATTTCCTCAGTACAATCCTGAACCCTTAGAAGGCATCCGAATTCCAGATCCGAATGATGTCCGTATCCAGCGGACTCTTGCGAACTGCTGGGAACAAACCAAAGAGATGGAAGTCCCTCAATTTCGTGACGGTGAGTGCGATGTCCGCTCCATTTGGGACAATGCCGTTGCTGAAGCCATGGGCTGGGATCCAGAGGAACTAGCCCGACTGCGCGAACTACTCCACAACGAACCGCACGTCCGGGGGCTCGGTTACAATCAGTATGCAGACGAGATTGAGGACAGTGAGACCTCGTTAGTATGCGTCGCGATGACGTGAGATAAGTATGTAATCGCCTGACATTATACTTTCTTTGTCTGCGGGACCAATCGTCCTGCCGACCGACACTTTGGAGATATCCGAGTCATGCGCGGAAAGATAGCACAGGTCTATCGACTCGTCTTGGAGTTGAAGTCCCGGCTGCTGCTAATCATTAGCCGCCTTTTTGCGCTGTTTTTGCAAGCATGGCGCTGGGTGGATTCGCTTGACATCCCGCTTAGCCCGCTACAATGGATCCTTCTTTTCTATATGGTATTCGGCGCAGTGTACTTGCCGTCAACTCCAGTATTTGAAGCCAATGATGAGATTTGGCACTTTGGTTACATTCAGCACGTTCGGGAAACCGGGAGCCTGCCAGTCCAGATATTCAATGGCGCGGATACACTTTACCAGCAACACGGCAGCCAGCCACCGCTGTATTACGCGCTCATGGCACTGCTGACATCGCCATTGAGCATTGAAGACGCGGAAAGCTATCGCCTGCTTAATCCCCATGTGACCTCAGACCAGCCTGATTCTTTTGGCAACAAGAACCTCACCATTCACGATGAGTCACAATCAATGATTCGGGGCGCTGGTCTGGCTGTTCTGGTCCTGCGAGCAGTCGGTCTGGCGCTTGGAGCAACCACGATTGTATTCGTATTCAAAATCGGCGAATTAGTAGCGCCACAGCGGCCGACGGTCGCCTTCGTTGCCGCGGCGATCACTGGCCTGAATCCGATGTTCATCTTCGTCAGCGCATCGGTCAACAATGACACGCTGGCGATGGCGCTGAACGGGGCATTGATTCTGCTGCTCTTGCGTACTTTGCGCGACGGATTCAAGCTACGTTACACGGTGGCGATTGCTTTGCTGTTCGCGCTGACAAGCCTGACCAAACTTACATCGCTGATCCTGCTGCCTGTATTGCTAGGCGGGACCTTGTTCGTACAGCGGAAAACAAGCGACCGGCGCGGCATGTTGGTCTTCCTTTATGTTCTCGCATTGTCATGGCTGCTGATCGCTGGCTGGTGGTATTTACGAAATCTCCAGCTATATGGTGAACCATTCGGCATCATTATGATGTCGAATATCGCCGGACCGCGCGGCCTCACATTTAACGTGGTTGATCTCTTCGCCGAATTTCAGCATTTCCGCATGTCGTATTGGGGCCTGTTTGGCGCGCTCAATATTCAGTTGACGAGCATATTCTATGTGCTGCTGGATTTGATGACGTTTTTGAGTGTCATCGGCCTGGTCTTTCTGATTCTGCAATTGCTGGCCATAAGCGATTTCGCTTATGCGCGTTATGAGCTTGCGCATCTGCTTACATTGTTGAGCGCCGCCGTTCTCACATGGTTGGGCATCATCTTCTGGAGCACAATGACCCGCGCGGCTGAGGGGCGAATTGTTTTCCCTTTGATCGCTGTCACCAGTCCGTTGCTGGCGGTCGGATTGGTTGAAATTGTGTGGTGGATCGTGTTCTCGCTTCGTCCGCCAAACCTGGAATTTGTACGCGCCGGCGACGCGGTCCCGAAAGAATTGCTTCACGATACAATGCTCTGGCAGCTTAGAATACTTGCCATTGTCGCGCTATTTGCGCCATTGACTGTCATCGCGAGTCAATATAGCGCCCCGCAACCGGTCTCAGAAGTGCCGGAAAAGGCGCAAGAAGTATATGCGGAGTTTGGCGATGTCGCCTTGGTCGCCTACGAGCGGATTGACCGACGATACTCCACGGGCGATCGCGTTCGCCTGAAACTCTATTGGCAGGTATTGGAACAATCAACTGCCGACAAGAGCATTCTTCTGACCCTAGTCGACGACAATCAGCAGGAGATCGGCCGCTATACGACCTACCCAGGCGCGGGCAGCCTGCGCACGACACGCTGGCAACCCGGCGCTATCTACCCGGACGAATACCTTATCAACATTCATCAATCGGCGTACGGCCGCTACCCATTTGACCTGCAGATCGAATGGGAAGACATCCAGAACGAAGTCAAGACCGTCCCGACAAATGCCGAGGGCGAGGTCATTGAGCCCGTATTGCTGGACATCGGCGCGCTTGTCACCCTTCGCTTCCAGTCGGCCGCGTCTGATTTCAACGAAATCCCGACAGATATGCAGCCCAAATTTGACGACGCGATCATTCTGGAGTCCTTTCAACTCGATCTCGAATTCAACGAGATCATCCTGCATTGGAAGACGGAGACCGCGCCAACAGAAAACTACACTGTCTTCGCTCACATGTTAGACGAGGGCGGGGCTATCCTGAGGCAGGCAGATGCGTCGCCGCGATTGCCGACCAAGTATTGGCGCTGGGGAGAATCCTACATGACCTACCATCGTTTCTCGCCCGATTTCAACATGCTCGAGCGCCAGGTAATCGTCGGGTTGTACATAAACGATGGCTTGACATATCCAAAAGCGGAATATGCGAGGACATTGACAGCCGAGGAGATCGGGCAGGGGGAACATACCGAGCCCGGCATTGACGCGGGGCAAGATTTAGAGACTGAAATCAGCGCAGACCCCGAAGAATTCGTCGAGGCGGAAGAGGTGGAAGTCTATTTTGATTCCTTCTCGATCCCTTGGGACATCGCCCGCGAGGTGATCGAATTGACGCCAACACCCCTTCCGACCGCTGAAAGCGCCGATGACGCGCCGGCGAATGATAATGAACTAGGGGAATCGGCGCCTGAACCCGCCAATATAGCGGAGGACGCGTGAAAGAGTACTCAGCCAATACGCATAATCAGCCGTTGCGCCGTCGCGCAGGCATGGTTCTCCATTCGAATGCCCCGCGCTAACCCGATATTGACCGCGAAACACCCACTGCAAATACGATGAACTGTTCCATTAACTAATCCGCCGGCGAGTCAAAGAGTTCTTTCCAACTAGCTTGCATCCGTTGGTGGATATTGGCAAGCGAATCCGGAACGGTTTGCGTACCGCCGACGGTCACCATGAAATTGGCATCGCCGGGCCAACGGGGTACGACATGGAAATGATAGTGAGAGGCGATTCCTGCGCCAGCGGCCGCGCCAATATTTGCGCCGATGTTAAATGCCGGCGGATTGGCTATTGTACGCAGAACAGCCATGACGCGATTGGTCATCACCGCCAAATCAGTTAGCGCCGCCACAGGCAAGTCTTCCGGCGACGACACGTGTTCGTGTGGAACGATCATGGCGTGTCCGTAGGTGTATGGATACCGGTTAAGCAGAGCGAAGGTATGCGACGAACGCGCGATCACACTGGCGCTGTCATCGTCCGCAGGCTGCGAACAAATCTTGCAGAATATACAAGAATCGAGGTATTCGCCCGTGCGTTTGTCGCTTATATATTCCATTCGCCAAGGCGTCCACAAGTGATTCACTTTGAGCCGGTGGTCCTTCTTAGGCCTTTGATCAACAGATTCATTCTAGCGGCGCTGGGGAGTCTGATACAATGCACAGAATGAGGCGGTGACAAAAAGTGAGCTTGACACAGGACATTCTAAAGCGGAAATTGGCTCGGCGTTTTCGCTACTATCAAAGCGTAGACAGTACAAATAACCTCGCCAAAACCTGGCTGCTGGAGGGCGCCCCGGATGGTGTCCTGGTTATCGCCGATGAGCAAGTCCGAGGGCGCGGGAGGCGGGATCGTGTTTGGCATAGTCCGCCGGGCGCAGCGCTGGCGCTCTCCTTAATTCTCAAGCCGGACGAGGCTAATTTGGCGCTGGTTAACATGGTCGGCGCTCTAAGCGTCTATGATCTTGCCAGGCAAGTTGGCTGCGACGATGCAGGCATAAAATGGCCCAATGACGTGCAGGTCAACGGCAAGAAAGTCAGCGGCATTCTGGTGGAAAATGTCTGGGAAAATGACCGGTTGGTCGGTGTCGTGCTGGGCATTGGCCTAAACGTCAGGGTTGATTTTCTGGGCACGAAACTGCAAGACCTGGCGATCAGCCTGGAAGACGTGACCCAAGCGAGACTTGACCGCGCAGAACTCCTTCGCAACCTGCTTCAGCGCATCGACTACTGGTATCGGATGAAGCCCGACGAAGTCTTTCGCGCGTGGAAAAAGCGCCTGAATATGCTGGGCAAACGCGTCACTGCGGAGGGCGTTAGCGGCGTCGCGCTTGACGTGACGCCAGCGGGGGCCTTGCTAGTCAAATGTGACGCAGGCGAAGTCCGTCAGGTATACGCGGGCGATATCTCCGTAGCCGATGGTCCCGGGAGCGTCAAATGAGCAGAATCAGATTCGAATGGAATATCGAATCAGAACAGGTTGATGAATTCGACGGCGAAGATCCTCAATTAAAACTCCGGCGCCGGCGCAATGTGATACGGCTCGTGCTGCTCATTGCCTTGCTGCTTGCGGCGATTGGCATGGGCGGAATTGGGATCAGACAGCGCCTGATTGATGTGCGGAACCAGTTCGCCCAGTTACTGCAGGATACGGTTAAAGCCGAGGTTGCGGCGCTCCGCATCGGAGACATGAGCACCTGGCTCAAGCTTCAGAGCGCAGCGAGCGATGAATGGCGCAATAGTCAGATCGCGCTGTTTCAGCATTATGAAGCGCTAAAATCCGAGGGAGCGATTGAACTCACGGGCAGCATCGTTGCGGTAAATATTGATGGCGAGCGGGCACGAGTGCTTGTACAAGAAAACATCAAAGGATCACCGTATGTCCGGCTTTGGTTTTATCAGCGCAATGAGGACGGCTGGTTGCATGCCCCGCCCGACTTTTCGTTCTGGGGAGAGGAGCGGCAGTTTGCAGGCGCAGGCCTTCGCGTCAACTATCGCGAAGCGGATGAGCAGTTTGCGGGACAACTCGGCGATGTATTGGCGGACTGGCGGCTGCGCGGTTGCAAGTTGCTGAACTGTAGCGCCTTGCCGATCATACAGGTGGATATCGCGCCGAGCGCGCCGGAAGCGGTGGCATGGGCGGATGAGCAGAATCTGCATCTCCGCTTGCGATCGCCTTATGTCGACATTGCGCGCGCCGACCTGCCCTTTGACGGCGCATACCGTTTTCAGGTCAGCAAGCTGCTGGCCAAGCGCTTCGTCGAAGAGCATTCCGGTCTCCAGACCGCCACTTACCCGCACGATGCTTTCTTCCTCTTGAAGAACGCGGTCAACTGGCTGAGCGAGTGGTTGGTCAGCGTGGGACCAAGTCCGAGCCTCATGCAGTCCTTGGCGGAAAACTATGGCGCGCAGAAAGTCGCGCAGTTACTTTCCGTTCTCGACTCCACTGACGATATGTCGAGGATCCAGCAGGTCATTCCCGGCGCGATTGAGTTAGCCGAATTGGATTGGCGCGACTTTATCTCCTGGCGCTTACAAACCGAAGCCGAGCTGATTGCGGCGCGCGCGGAAAACGCCTGGCTGTCGCTTTACGATACGTCTGACGAAAGTATTCGTATCGCCGCATACCAACGTTTCAATCAGAATGCACCGTCCCGGTTGCGAAGAGTGGTCGATCAGTTGATCTGGACTACTGAAGAAGGCCTGCCGCAACTGCGGATAACTGCGGAATTCAAAAGCGACGACGCAACTGCCGTCGAAATCGTTTTGTTTAATCTAGTGAACCAAGTGTGGAAGCGGGCAAGCTAAACGCCACAAATAGAAAACGGGTCAGCGAAAGAAATTCACTGACCCGAACTATCTATATTGCAGTTAATTTGTTGTGCTGGGGGCTTTAGCCGTCGTCGCCTCCGCCCATGCCCATGGCGGCATCGCGTAGGACTACGACGAAAGCGAGTACATGGCCAAATATGATATGCCCGTAGAAACTGGGACCGATCGATAGCTGCAAGACATCGCCGCCAGCGACAACCGGCATGATGATGTTTCCGCCAATGATCCACCAGATCAAGCCATAGATCAAACCGCCAACTACTATATTCACCAGCGGGTTGCCCAAGTTCACGTATTGCATGAACACACCGGTATAGAGGGCGCCAATAACAATACTAATAATAATATGCAAGATAAAGCCGACAAAGGAATCAGCGCTGATCATGCCGCCGACCATGTCTTGCATACCCGGACCTGCGTAGGCGAGGAAAATGTAGCCGGCAATGACACCGGGAACTATACCTCTCCTCATATCGTCGCTATTCATAACAGTTCCTCCCAAAAACTATGAACGTTCAATTGCGACACTACGATGTAATGACAAGGGCTTTTAGGCATTTCTCACAAGCTACGCCCATGTCAATTGTTTACATTATATCCTTATGGAAATCGTAGGGCAAGCAAATTTGAATAATTTCTATCTCGATATTCGACAGATTAGCAAACATGGTCGAACTCTGTGCCCGAAACGCTTGGCGCGGACCTGTAATCTTTTGACCGCGTTGACGGACCACACAGCGCCGTGCAATAGCCTATTTCTCAACTGCTTCCCCCCGCAGGAGCTGTCTAACGAGATAGCGGAAACCACGTTGCCATGCTATAATCTTTACAGATAATCGCGAGGGCGCAACAGCGCAAGTCAGCGCACTTTCAACGGGTTCTGGACGGCTTGACGGATAGTGGCCCAGCGACGGAAACGACTAGCATCGGGATGGCAGGACCGGCATTAGTTCCATCTGCAATTGCTGCCGCGGTGCCAAAACACCGAGAATGAAAAGAATTCTCAGCCAATCGGCAAATCTATTGGAAGCCAATAATGGATAGATTCGATTCGCAAAATCTAGGGGAAAACGCCGGTACCATCCGTACCATTACGATCAATGAGGAGATGCGCGGCAGCTATCTCAATTACGCCATGAGCGTCATTGTGGCGCGCGCCTTGCCGGATGCCCGCGACGGATTGAAGCCGGTGCACCGGCGCATCCTCTTCGCCATGCACGATATGGGCTTGCGCCCCGGCACAGCCTACAAAAAAAGCGCCCGCTTGGTCGGCGAAGTTCTCGGTAAGTATCACCCGCATGGCGACCAAGCAGTTTACGATGCCATGGCGCGCATGGCGCAGGATTTTTCGCTGCGGTATCCGCTAGTAGACGGCCAAGGAAACTTCGGCAGCCAGGATGGCGACAAACCGGCAGCGATGCGCTACACAGAAGCGCGCATGGCGGATATCGCCAGTGAAATGCTGACCGACATCAATATGAACACGGTCGACTTCGCCGAAAATTATGATGGGACGCAAGAAGAACCGACTGTTCTACCTGCGCGTTTGCCAAATCTCCTGCTCAATGGCGCCAGTGGCATCGCCGTCGGCATGGCGACCAATATCCCGCCGCACAATCTGCGGGAATTGGCGAATGCCATCATATACTTGATCGACAATTTCGAAAGCATCGACTCGGTAACCGTTGATGATTTGATGCAGTTTGTGAAAGGACCGGATTTCCCAACTGGCGCCGAAATCGGCATTGGCGATGAACGACTTCCTGAACTCAAAGAAGCTTATGCCAAGGGCAAGGGGCGGGTCACGGTCCGCTCGACATACACGCTGGAAGATAGCCGGGGCAAAGTCATAGACGAGACCGACGCCGACGACGGAACGGCGGATGTCGAAAGAATCGCCTTCACGTCAATTCCCTATCAAGCCAGCAAGGCGGGCATAATCGAGCGCATTGTGAGCCTGGTGCGCGAAGGGCGTATCGAAGGCATCCGAGATTTGCGCGATGAATCTGACCGGCAAGGTTTGCGCTTAGTGGTTGAACTGAAAAGAGACGCCCAATACAAGCGGGTGCTCAACCAGCTATTTTCTTTCACTCAGTTGCAAACTGCCCATAGTATACAGATGTTGGCGCTGGTAAATGGCGAACCCCGGACCTTGAGTCTGAAACGCTGTCTGAAGCTCTATATCGAGCATCGTTACGATGTCATCGTCCGGCGCTCCGAATTCGATCTGGAGCGACAGCGCGCTCGTGCCCACGTCTTGATGGGCTTGCTAAAGGCGGTATCAAACATTGATCAAGTGATACAGACGATTCGGAATTCCGCCGATGTGAGCACTGCGCGTGTCCAGTTAATGGCATTGCTTGAGTTGGACGAAGTTCAGGCGAACGCCATCTTGGATATGCAGCTTCGTCGCCTGGCCGCTTTAGAACGGCAAAAGTTGCAAGATGAGTACGATAACGTACAGTCGAGAATAGATTACCTGGAGGATTTGCTTGGTTCGCCGCGCAAGATTCTCAATCTCATACGCGAGGATGTCATTGAAATCGCGGGAAAATATGGCGATGAGCGCAATACGATTCCAGTGGACAATAACTTTGACCTAGACGAGGAGAGTCTCCATCGCCGGGAAAATGTCGTCATTTCCTTGACCGAAAACGGTTACATCAAACGTGTGGCGGCACGGCATTATCGAGCACAGCGGCGCGGCGGCAAGGGTATGCGCGGCATGTCGATAAAGGACGACGACGCGCTGCTGGACATATTCTTTGCTTATAGCCACGATACGATTCTCTTTTTCAGCGATCGCGGCAAAGTCTATTCGCGCCTTGCCTACGAAATTAACCCAACGGAGCGCGAGAAACGCGGCAGTCTCATCCAGAGCGTTTTACCCCTAGAAGGTGATGAAAGAATCACCGCGATCCTCGCAGTCTCACAGGAGCAAATTGAACAAGCGACGGGTTACTTCGTATTGGCGACAAGACATGGGCGAGTTAAGCGAGTTGAGCAAAGCGAATTCATCGGCGTTCGTTATAGCGGCTTGATCGCGATGAATGTGCTCGAGGGCGATAACCTGCGCTGGGTGAAGTGGTCAAATGGCGACCAGCAGATTGTGATGGCGTCGGCGGACGGGCAAAGTATCTTGTTTCACGAGGCGGCAGTCCGCGTGATGGGTCGGCAGGCGGCAGGAGTCATGGGCATGGCATTGCGGGACAATGATGAGATCGCCGGCATGGACGTCGTCCCTCACGATGACGCGCATGTGCTGGTTGTGACGCGCAACGGTTATGGGAAACGGACGCCAGTGAGAGACTATCGCGAGCAAGGTCGCTATGGATTGGGCATCCGGACACTCAAACGCAACGACAGAACAGGACCTGTCATTGCCGTGCGCTGCGTGAAGATCGAAGACGAGATCATGCTGATTTCGAAGAGTGGCATTGTGCTGCGCACGCGCCTCGCTGAGATAGCTGAGATCGGGCGCAATACGCAGGGTGTCATTGTGATGAAATTCGACAACGGTGATGAAGTTGCCGGAATCGCCATCATGCAAGCTGAGGATGAGGCCCACTTTGCCAGTCAGAATGGTTTCAGCGTGAATGGCGCGTCCGAACACGACGACAGCTGACAGCGGCAGCACAGATACCGAAGATAAAAGAAAGAGACTCTGCTGTTAGTGGCAGAGTCTCCAGTTTTGCGTCAATGCTGAAATGCGGGTCAAGGTCATTCGGTGTCAGTTTCTTCGGCCGATTCTTCATCAGCTTCGGCGTCTTCCGCTTCGTCCAGATCCTCATCAAGGTCGGCATCGGCGCGGGCAGCAGCTGGCTGAACGATTTTGGCGAGCATTTCATTGGGGTCGTTGTGCACAGTAACATTTTCACCAAATGTCAGATCACGAACGAGAACCTCCGCCCCCATCTCCGTCAATGTAGACAGATCAATGACAATTCGGTCGCGAATGTCGCTGGGAAACACTTCAAGCGTCAAGGAACTCCTGCCAGTGATCAAAATACCTTCGCGCGCGGCGACAACCGGGCTGATGCCTTCCATGACAATTGGAACTTCAACGCTGATGCGCTGTGATTGATCAACCGCAAGAAAGTCGACGTGCAAGATGTCGCCGCGAACCACATCGCGCTGCACTTCGCGGGCGAGCGACGGATAGGTATCGCCATTTACCACGATATCGATAAGATTCGTACCGCCAGCGTTCATCAAAGTAATCTCTATAGCGCGATAAGGAAACTGCACGCTGATCGAGTCTGTCGAAGGACCGTAGACGACTCCGGGCACGTATCCGTCTCGGCGCAACTGCCGATTCCTGCGACCACGCGTTTGACGTAGATCAGCCGGAAGCTGAAATTCTGCCATGATTCGATTCTCCTCGCTGCATCTCATCACCGCGGACAGCGCCGCGCATGTCATGTTCCGGGCTCGTAATTTGAGTATTCTATTTGCGCCTAGCGCTTTGGTCAATGCTTGACACAAAAAAAGACCCGCCGCTTAGCGGGTCAATTTCCAATAGCGGGTAACGGGACTCGAACCCGTGACCTTCTGCTTGGGAAGCAGGCGCTCTA
>WTGB01000108.1 GCA_011523735.1 Chloroflexota bacterium | reverse complement strand
TCTCTCTACTATGTGTCCAGCATTTCGGGACCACTACACCCTCACCCCCGGCCCCCTCTCCCACGAGTGGAGAGGGGGTGAACTTGCCCCGATTTTGTAGACAGCGGGGGCGCAGAGGGCATCGGCGGGCGGATTCGGAGGTTTCTCGGAATTTTGCCGTAGATGGAATATTTTTTTCTACGGGAAACTATGGACGGGGAGAGGAGCTTTTTTCGGCGTAGCGGTACGTTTTTTGTCACCGAAGACGCAGAGAAGTAGTTCCAGGAAAGTAATGAGAATGTGGAGGCGCCGTTTTCTACCCCTCACCCCGGCCCCTCTCCCACAAGGGGAGAGGGGAGCTTTCTTTGCGAGACTGTTTTTTCGCATGACTTACCTGGTTTTACTGAGAATCGGGTTGCCATATTGGAGTTTTGTTGGACTTCCAATTGGAAAGCGAAATATTTTTTGTCCAATAAAATTCCAATTCCGGTAAGGCGATTGGCTGGGATATGTGGTTGTTAATGTGCGGATGGGAGTATTTTATCATGGATTTGTGGGGAAAGGTAGACCAAATGTTCTGGTGTGACCCCTCACCCCAAACCCCTCTCCCACAAGGGGAGAGGGGCTTTTTTCGACTTTGCGAGGGTATGGTGGGTGGACCGGGGACCGATAGTGGCGATCGCTGGGAAGCAGCGTAAGGAATCTGTAATTTGCAGGCATACGATTATGGATAAGCGGGGATTGCAGCGGGCAGCCAGGCGATGAGGAGCGGCCGATGAAGCGAGGCAAGCAGCGGCGGATGATGAAGAAACGGAAACAGATGCTGGGTTTGCTGGCTGTTGGCGTCGGCGCGCTGGCGGCCTTGGGGCTGTTGGCTTATTTTGCCCTGTCAGATGACGGCAGCGACGGGGTCACGGTCGAGGTGATTATGCCGGCCGAGTTATCGGATGAGGCGGAGAAGGGCGAAAGTCTGTTCAAAGCCAATTGCCAGGCTTGCCACGGACCGAAGGCGGCGGGCACGAAGCTGGGACCGCCGTTGATTCATGACATTTACAATCCGGGCCATCATTCGGACAAAGCGTTTTATCTGGCGGCGGCGATCGGCGTGCGGCAGCATCATTGGCCCTACGGGGATATGCCGGCTCAGCCGCAGGTAACAGAAGCGGATGTGGCGCTGATTATCCGGTACATTCGGGAGTTGCAGGAGGCGAATGGGATTGTGTATAAGGCGCATTAGGTGTGGTGGGGGGATTCACCACAGAGGCACAGAGGGCACAGAGGCGGGCGACCCAAGGGTCGCCCCTACATTGTTTAGCGTTGGGCGGATATGTCAGTCGTCGGTGGATTCGGGGCGGAAGCGGAGCGCGGCGAGGTTGTCGACGATGTCGACGGTGCGGAGGCTGACGGTGATGGTGCGATCGATGAGTTTGAGGATGTATTGGGGGTCGTCGCACGACATCTGCCATTGGGAATCTTACGATGTGCGGTACAATGCGCGTTCGGTGAAAATGTTGCGGGGAGTGTCTGATGATACAGCTAGATGCATCACAAAGAGCTTTCATCGAGGCGCCTGTTGACCAAGACATTCGGTTGCTGGCACCTGCCGGTTGTGGGAAGACACTATGCTTGTTGCATAGGTGCAAGCATTTGGCGGAACAGTCTCGCGGACAGAAACAGCGTTTTCTTATTGTCACGTTTACTAAGACCGCACGTGATGAGCTTCGTGCTAGAGTTAACGAATCTAGCGAGTTTACTGGAATTCGTGACCGAAGCATCACCAATATAAATAACCTCAATTCTTGGGGTCTTAGAAGGTTGAAAGACGTCAAGATTGCCGCAAAAACGATTACGCCAAATGTCTATCCTGTGATAACACTCAACGATCTTCAGCGTGTATGGACAAACTATAGCCATATTCAGGACGCGATTCAGAGCAAACGCAATTCTGACGGCGCACTGAAGCTAGTCATGCAAATGATCGATACCAGTATGTCGCTTGGAATCGATCACGAGAGAATCAATTCTCTGGAGCAATTCCTGAATTACTGCAAGGTACTTCAAGACCAAGGCTTGGGTAAGTACCTTGATGATCAAGTGCGTGAACTCATCCGGCTTGAGATCCTCGATGAGAATGTTGCCACCATGGATTCCATGACCAAATTCGCCCAAATCTATCGGCTGTGGTTTGGATTCTGGAGCGAGGCCATTGATAACTTGTACGACATATCCAAGTTTACTTTCGAAGGGCAGAAATACTTCGCCTATCAGGATGAACTCAAGAAAGTCGAGCAAGGAATATTCAATACGGGAGCCGCACAATTCCACCACATCTTGGTAGATGAGTTTCAGGACATAAACCCGCTTGATCTTGCTCTAGTGCGGATTATTGCGAAGCGCAACCGAGCAACGCTTACAATCGCTGGCGATGACGACCAGGCGATTTTCGAGTGGCGGGGTACAACGCCAGAGTACATTTTGAATCCAGAAGAGTATCTGAATAGGGAATTCCGTACCTATACACTCCAAGTAAACTATCGGTCTCCCGCAAATATTGTCGAGCACTCTCAACGATTGATCAAACACAATCGACGCCGAGTACCCAAGGAAATCACTGCGGACATTGACGATCAGGCATTGATTAATGTCAAGCGAACGGATTCTTTGACACAGACACTTGACTACATCGGAGACTTGATTACATTGACGCTTGCACGTGGAGAGAAACCGAGCCAAATAGTTCTGGTGAGCCGACTGAAATCCGAAGTTATACCGTATCAAGTCTTTCTTGCTTCAAAGGGAATCCCGTTTTGCGCGGCTGAAGACCTTAACATCTTTTTGAGCAAAACATTCAAGCAGTTGCTCGGGCTCTTGAAGATAAAGGCAAGAGCAACAGAAGAAATGCGAACCCATAAAGTAGCCAGCGACATTGTGGCATTGTGCAATTTCGTGAGGTGGAAACCACTAAGCAAAAAAGATGCGGCAGCAATACGTAGATGGTTGTGGGAGTCGGACGCGGTATGGTTGTCAGATGGGATCGACAGACTAGCCGAATTCAGGGGCGAATTAAAGCGTAGTCGAAATACTCACGGGAAAGTAAGCATTGAAATGGCTACAGCGTTACGAGAGTTTGTCGACGCTCAGAGTGTTTCGGCCGCATTGATCGCGTTGAGCGACAACTTCGCAGGTTTGCAGAGGGATTTCGTAAAGGCCGAGGATGACTTTTTCTTCAAGGACCCGCCGTTTCTATACTTGGCCGATTTTGCCAAGCGCTACGGAGGCAACCACACCGATTTTGTGGATGATATTGAGCTGGCAGAGCAAATGCTCGCGAATACGCCCCCGGCTGACGAAGACCACGGTCCAGATCTCTCGAAGTATCCGATTCACCTAATGACTGCAACTCGGACAAAGGGTAAGGAATTTGACCATGTGGTGTTGCTGAATGTGCATGATCAGATATGGCCTCACAAGCACGCTGAATCGCCTCAGGAAGTGGAAGCGGAACGGCGACTGTTCTACGTGGCGTTTACGCGCGCCAGGAAGCAAGTAACCATAATCTTGCAAGGCTCCGATCCCCGTTCGCCTTTCATCGACCAGCTCGGAATCCAAGGTTTGTCTGAAACCATGTTGGAGTAGACAAGGTTGTCTGCAACAATCAGATCTGAAGTTTAGTTAAACTAACATGATCATCCAGTGCGAATGCGAGCTGCTTACTTGTAGCGGTTCTTTCGAGAAGCAGCATAACTGGTTCCACGCCAACATCCCACTTGCCCACCCCTATTCGATTGTGATATATTTAACGATTGAAAAATCTTGCGCTGAATTCGACGCGGAAGCTAGTCAGAAGAACGCGGCAGTCCTGTTGGAATGGAAGGCTCTATGGCGACAGCAGAATCGACAAATCCAACTGCGATGAGCGCTCCAGTGGCGCGGGCGGCTGCCAGACCCAGCATACAAGTCGCGGCGCCCAGCCGGCGCGAATTCCTCTATTACATTTGGGGCGCGTCCATGGCGCTGCTGTTGGGGCAGACCTCGGCCGGTTTGATCTGGTTCGCCTTCCCGCGCTTCAAGGAAGGGGAATTCGGCGGCACTTTCGCTTTCAATCCGGAGGAGTTGCCGAACGCGGGCGCGGCGCCGGTGACAGTGGCTTCGGGACGCTTTCATATCTCCCACACGCCGGAAGGTTTGCGCGCGCTCTATCAGGTCTGCACGCATCTGGGCTGCTTGCCCAAGTGGGTGCCGACCAATTTCCGCTTTGAGTGTCCCTGCCATGGTTCGAAGTTTGAGCTTAACGGGGCATGGATCGAGGGACCGGCGCCGCGGAATCTGGACCGTTTCATCGCGACCGTGACTTATGCCGATGGCAGTACAGTGGAGACGCCGGCGGACGGGGGTCCGATCCCGCTGGATCCTGAGCAGGAGATCACGAGCATACAGATTGACACTGGCGCGCGCATCGTCGGGGAATTGCACCCCTAGCGCCGCTTAAGCGAGACGAGGAGTATCCATGACCATCCTCCCCTTCCCGTCTTTCCTCGATGACGTCAAGGCGAAAGGCTTCAAGAAGGCGGTTTTTGAGGGCGTCGATGATTCTGTCGAGCGCCTGACCGCCGGGTTGAATGTGCAGGACTTGCGCGAGGCTTTCCGCGGGGAAACTGCGAGCCGCCGCCCGAATCCGCGTTTGACGCCGCATGCCGATGGCTTTTGGCTGCACATGCGTCCGTCTTATTTCAACCGCGATGTGACGGGCATGTATCCGAGTTTCCGGCTGGGCTGGCTCTCGTCGTATTTTGTCTTCTTCGAGACGATCACGGGCATATTGCTGATGCTCTGGTATACGCCATCGCCGGAGATCGCTTATGGCGATATGCTGACGATTTTGAGCAATGTGCCGCTGGGTCAGTTGATGCGGGATATGCACCGCCTGGGCGCCGAGTTCATGGTGGCGGTGGTGGC
>WTGB01000001.1 GCA_011523735.1 Chloroflexota bacterium | reverse complement strand
TCTTGCTCTGCGCGATTCCCTTCGTCTACATGATTTCCGCCAGCTTCCGCCGCGAGGGCGATCTCTACAAGCTGCCGGTGACGGTCTATCCGCGCGAATGGACCATGCACAATTTCCACACGCTCTTCGACAAAACAGAATACGTCCGTTGGTACGGCAATACCATCTTCACCGCCAGCATCCGCACCATTCTCGGCGTCTACTTGGCTGCGCTAGCCGGCGCCGCTTTCGCCAAATACGAGTTTCGCTTCAAGCGCTTCTTTTTCTTCCTGGTGCTGGCGACGCTGACGCTGCCCTTCCACATGCTGCTGATACCGCTATTTCTGTTGATGCGCGATTTCGGCTGGGTGGATAGTTATCTCGCCATCATCGTGCCAGGCATGGTAAACGTCTTCAACATATTCCTCATGCGCCAATACATTGAGTCTGTCCCGGACGAACTGATGGACGCCGCCCGAATCGACGGCGCTTCGGAATTCGGCATGTTCCACCGCATCATCCTGCCGCTCGTGCGCCCGGCGCTGGGCGTGGTCGGCATCCTCACCTTCGTCTGGACCTGGAACGATTTCCTCTGGCCCCTGGTCGTCCTGCATGATGACGCGAAGTACTTGCTTTCCAACGGCATCGCCACCATGGACGGTCCCTACGAAGTCGAGACCGGCGCGATCATGGCCGGCTCCTTCCTGGCTACCTTGCCCATCATCATCATCTTCCTCTTGATGCAGCGGCAGATCATCGCCGGCCTCACGCAAGGGGCGATCCGCGGTTGACAGTGAATCCCTCCGCGCCGCCCGAACGCCTGGTCTTCCAACCGGATGCCTCCCTCAGCCTGCAGCGCGGCATCAATCTGATCGTCGACGCCATCCGCCCGACGCTGGGTCCCATCCCGCGAACGGTCGCCGTCAGCCAAGCGCTAGAGAACAAACCGCCGGACCTGCTCGACAAGGGCGGTCTCATCGCGCGGCGCATCAGCGACCTGCCCGATCGCCATGCCGATATGGGCGCCATGCTGCTGCGGCAGATGCTCTGGCAGCTCTACGAAGACTGCGGTGATGGCACGGCAACCGCTGCCGTCGTCTTCCAATCGATTTACAACGAGGGACTGAAGTACATTACCGTCGGCGGAGACGCCATGCGCCTGCGTCACTGCCTGCAAGAAGCTGCCAGTCACGTCTTGAATAAGCTTGACGATATGACACAGTCAATCTCAGGCAAGGCGCAACTGGCGCAGCTGGCCGAATGCATCTGCCACGACCGCGAACTGGCGGAGAAGCTGGGCGAGATTTTCGATTTTGTCGGCGAGTATGGCCAGCTTGATGTGCGGCGCGGACACACGCGCTCCATCGAGCACGATTATATGAAGGGCATGTATTGGAAGCGCGGCGCCGTCTCCCGCGCCATGCTAAAAGGCGGCAAGGAGCCCGACCGCATCGTGATGAATGACGCCGCCATCCTGCTCAGTGATCTAGACATTGAAGATCCGGAAGACCTGCTGCCGGTCATCAATACGCTCATGCGCGCTGGCGCGAAGGCGCTTCTGCTTGTGGGCGACAAGTTTTCCGAAGCCGTCATCAACTTCATCCTGAACAATAAAAAACCGGAGAAATTCCGCATTGTGGCGGTCAAAACACCCGGCAGCACCGATGACGAGCGGCGCGCCCACTTACGAGACATGGCTGTGATCACCGGCGCGATTCCGCTTTTCAAGGCGGCCGGCGATACGCTGGCGACTATGCTTACCCCACCTCCGGCCCCTCCCCGAAACATCAGGGAGGGGAGCGCTACTACATCGCGGAGAGATGCGGAGCGGGCCACTTACTTCGGTCAGGCGAAACAAGTCTGGGTTGAGCGGACATTGTTCGGCCTCGTTTCCGATCGCGAGGATCAGCAGGAACTCACCGAGCACTTGGCCGACCTGTTGGAACTGCGCGAACGCGCCACGGACAAAGATATGCGGGCCTTTCTCAGCGAGCGCATCGGCAAGATTCTGGGCGGCGTCGCCATCCTGCGCATCGGCGATGCCCTGCCGACGCGCATGGACAGCCGCGTCGCCATCGCCAAGGAAACCGCAAAATCTCTGCGCCGAGCATTGGGTGATGGCATCTTGCCGGGTGGCGGCATCGCCCTGCTGGCTTGTCGTGAGGCGTTGAAGGAGACGCTTGACCCCGCGCCCGATAGCGACGAGCGCGCCGCTCAGCGCATTTTGCTGCGGGCATTAGAAGAGCCTCTGCGTGTCATCTGCCGCAATGCTGGCTTCGATTCGGCTAAAGTCGCGGAGTTAGACGGGCTATCCGGCAGCTATGGGATAAACGCTCGTAACGGCGAAATTACTGATATGCTCAAGGTCGGCATTATTGATGTGGCGTCGGTGCAGAAGGCAGCACTGCGCGGCGCGGTGAGCGGAGCCGCTATGGCGCTGACCATTGATGTGCTGCTCCACCACAAAAATCCGCAGCAAACCTACAGACCATGACTCCTGGCGCGCTTGGATGAGTTTCCTTATTCCGATAAGATAGACTCACTAGTCCTTCAACGACGGAGCGCTGGCATGTTGTCTTTTCGCCTTTGGCGGAATATTGTGGATGCGGACATCAAGGATCCGATCTTCCGCCGGGCCAGCCAAATTCAGGCGCCGGCGACAGCGCCGAGACGCAGGTTAGGCTCAGCGCGTCTGCTGGTCTTTCTCGCTCTGCCGGCCTTGATCGCTGCTGTATTGCATTCGCCCCAGTTGCTGGTGCTGGTTCTTCTCCTGCCGATGCTGATGATCACATTGATCGTCGTCGCGCCGATACTCCTGCCTTTTGGTGTCTTATTGCTGGGCGTCCCGCTGACAACTGCGGTCATCGACGGCATCTATCGCGAAAAGCATCAGTATACCTACGACCTCATCTGCGCCTCGACGCGGGGCACGCTCAAGGCGAGTTGGTCTTTCGCCACGGGCATTTTGTACCGCAGCGATTGGTTTCTGCCGCTGCGCTGGGGGACGCGAACGACCGCCCGCTTTGGTTTGGCTGCGCTGGGCGGCTTGCTCCTGTTTACGCTTTCCTCCGCTGTATTGAGCCGGGAACAGGTCGGCTTCGAGCAGCTTAGGCTCTTGCTGCTGGTGGCGCTGGGGCTGGCGCTCTATTACAGCAACATGACCCAGACGCTGGCGCTGAGCCTGGTCATCGGGCTTTTCGCCAGCAGCTTCGATGTGTCGCGGCAGGATGGCATGTTTGTGGGCATCTTCGTTTATGTGGCGCTGACGGTTCTGCCATTGGCGGCGGCTGGGGTAGTCGTATTTCTGTTTGGGCGGCTGGCGCTGGCGCCGCATCCGCTGATTTTGCTGCTGGTGGAAGCGGGAGCGCTGCTTCTGATTATGGGCCTGCGCGAGTTGCTTATCATGCTGCTGTGGTCGGCTTTGCAGCGGCGCTTGGAGTGGGGGCGGGGGACGAGTCGGCGAGAAGCGGTGCTGCGGGATGAAGCGTGGGCGGTGGTTTAGTAGAACCCGCCAAGCTCATATGCTCATATCGCCGGCTGATCCACGAGAAAGAATCCGCTCATACGTCTCCCGCGTATCCACATCCAGCACGACCCCCTCATTCTCAACATCCACCAGCCGCAACTGCGTCCCCCGCAGCGCATCCCGCGGCTTCGACCCGGCCGGCAACTCCAGCATCGCCTGCCAATAGACCCGATCCAGCAACACCGGATGCCCCCGCCGTCCTTGAAACCGCGGCGCTAAATTCCAACCCGCCTCATGCTCCGCCGCCAGTTGCCTAATCACTTCGGCAGGCACGCCGGGCATATCGGCCGGCTGAATGTACACCGCCACGCATCCAGCCGATAGCGCGCCCAAACCAATTTTCACCGACGAAAGTATCTCGCCGGTCGCGTAATCGGGATTGTGAACGCATCGCACATCGAGCCCGGCGACCGCTTCTGCAACCTGCGCGGCATCGCGGCCCGTCACAATCAGGACATCTCTGAGGCCTGCGTTCAGATACTTCGCCGCCACATGCGCCACCATCGGCTGACCGTCATGCCAGGGCAGCAGCACCTTGTTCTCGACCATCCGCGAGGACAGACCGGCCGCTAAGATGATCGCAGCAAATTTCGACACGATCAGCTTTCCGTGTCAGAGCCTCCCCCTCCCCGATGCGTCGGATGCGCGCCATAGAGATGGCGGGAAGGGGCTGGGGGGTGGGGTTGGTGCGTCTTGCTGCGCGGCATCGGACGCTCGGCGATGTCTTTGAGCAGGCCGCCATGCCCCATCGACACCAGGTTGGCGCGGGTCAAGCGTTCGCCTGTGAGCAGGCGCGGCAGAATCCAATCGATGACATTGGTCTTGGGCGACTTGACGCAGCCCGGCGCGCCCACCACCGGCACATCATCCAGGTAGCCCATCATCAGCAAAGTGCCCGGATCGACTGGCACACCGTGCAGCGTAATGCTGCCGCCCGCGCGGGACAGCGCCGAGGGCACAATATCTTCGCGGTCGATGATCGCCGAAATGCTCGCGACCAGGATCAGATCTGCGCCAGCATGCGCCTGGATGGCTTCGGCGATCGCTTCGGACCTGTGGGCGGTGTATGTCGGTTCGAGCAGTTGACTGCCCCAGCCCTCGATCCGCCGCCGCACCGGCTCATGGAAACTCTTGAGCAGACGCCCCCGCGTCGCCTCAGTGCCGGAGACGATGAGGGCGACGCGTTTTGCCAGCAGGGTCCGCACTTGCAGCACACTCGCGCCGGCTTCGGCGATACGCTCCACATCCACCACGCGCGCCGCCGGCACACCAAAAGGCACCACCTTAACCAGCGCCACCATCTCGCCGGCATTGACCAGGCTGTATTCGCGCAGAGTCGCTATGGTAATGCCATCGTAGATATTGTTGATCAGTTCAAGCGTTGGCACGTTGATGTGCAAGACACCGCGTTCAGCCGCAGTAAGGTTGGCTCGGCCGACGCCGGGCGCGCGCATGCTTACATTATTGCCAGCTACGACCGCGCCAATGCGTGCTGCGGCCGCATCTTCATGCAGGTCGGCTCCGCTCAATTGGGTGACGGTTATGCGCGATCGATCTAGCTCCCGCAATCTGGCGAGGTCGGCCTCGGTTATGACATGCCCTTTGTTGAAGACCAGCTTGCCAGCGTCATCATAGAGCTTGTGGGCCAGGATGCCGCCGACCGCCTCCTCCAGCCCGACCTCACCGAACTTCATTTCTGACCCCGTTGCGCACGGCGATGATCTCAGCCAGGATGCAGACGGCGATCTCCTCCGGTGTGCTCGCGCCGATTTCAATGCCGATCGGTGTACGGATCTGCGCGATGAGTTCGTCGCTCATGCCCGCTTCTTTCAGCCGCGCCACCCGCTGCCGATGCGTCCGCCCGCTGCTCAAGACGCCGATATAGGGGATATTCGCTGGCAAAGCCGTGATCAGCGCTTTGTCGTCAATCTTCGGGTCATGCGTCAATACGGCGAGATAAGTGCTGCGATCCAGGCCCAGTTGCGGCAAGGCTTTGTCCGGGTAGCTGTGCAGGATATTCGCCACATCGGGGAAGCGCTCGCGCGAGGCGAAAGCCGACCGCGGATCCACTATCGAGACGCGAAAGCCAACCTGCCTCGCCATCGCCTCCAGCGGTATCGAGACATGAACGCCGCCGATCAAAATCAGGTGCGGACGTTCCACTTGCATATCGACCATGACGCGCGTCTCGCCCATATCGACGATGCCGCTCTTGCTGCTAGTTGCTACGATCGCCTTCATGTCCCGAAGCATGTTTTCGTCCAGAGCGCCAGTCCGATAAAGGACATCGCCCGTCGCGTCAAACAGCACTTTTTCGCCAATAAGCACACCATCCACGATTGTAACAGTCGCGCCGAAGTGATCGTTTTCCGCCAGCTCAGCCAGCGCATCCCACCAGAGCGAATCCAGTGGCTCGACGAAAACTTCGATGCGGCCGCCGCAGGTCAAGCCCACCTCCCAAGCCAAGTCGTCGGCGACGCCGAATTTCAGCAGGCGCGCTTTACCCTCTTTCAAGCCGGCCAGCGCCTCTTCCACGACGGCGCCTTCGACGCAGCCCCCGCTCACTGAACCGATCATGGACATGTCTTCTGCAATGCCCATCTTCGAGCCTTCGCGGCGTGGCGCTGAACCCCAGGTCCTGACCACTGTAGCCAGCGCTACCGAGCGCTCTTCCGCCAGCCAGCGATTCATCGTATCGAGGATGTCTAACATCGTGCCTCCTCTATGCCAGATAGCGCTTGCGATAGGCATCGGCGCTCGACCGCCCGTTGAGGTTCTGCAGCGCTTTGACGATACCTTCCAGATTCGCCAGATTGGTGATGGGCAGAAAATCCTGCACATAAGGCAGCAGGGCTTGCGCGCCTCGCGTCAGTGGCTCGTACTCGGGCACATCCAGCAAGGGATTCAGCCAGATAAGCCGTTTGCAAGCCAGCCGCAGCCGCGCCATTTCCCGATGAAGCAGGGGGATATCGCCCCGATCCCAGCCGTCTGTGATCAAGATGACGATGGCGCCCCGCCCAAGCACGCGCCGCGACCAGACCCAATTGAAGCGATGCAGGCACTCGCCCGTCATCGTGCCGCCTCCCCATTGCAAAACCGTCTGTCCAATATCCTCCAGCGCGTCATCCACATTCTTCTGCCGGATCTGCCGCGTGATTCGGGTGATGTCGGTACTGTAGACGAAGGACTCGACCTGATAAAGCGAGCCGGCCAAGGTGTGCATGAAGTGCAGCAAGATGCGGGTGTAGCGCTCCATGCTGCCGCTGATATCACAGAGCAGCACGACCGGGCGAGGCTTCTCCTTGCGGCGGTGCGTCGGCAAGCGCGTCACATCGCCCTGCTTGCGGATCATATCTTTCATCAGGCGGCGCATATTGATCTGACGCCCCTTGCCATTTTCGAAGCGGCGCGTCCGGCGCATGCCCAGCGAATCCGGCATCTTGGCGATCATGCGCTTCGCCATTTCCAGTTCCTCAGCGGTCATATCGGCGAAGTCCTTGTTGCGCAGGCGCTCTTGCCGGCTATAGGTCGGCACCAGCGCGATCATGCTGGAATCCAACTCTTCGGCACCGGCGCCGTTTTCGCTCGGGCTGGCATTCAGCGGCGGCAGGAACTGTGTTCTCTTTTTGCGCCGCTCCTCGCCCAGTGATTGCAGATTCAAAGTCGTGAAGCCATCCGATGGTCGCCGCCAGAAGAGATCGAAGGCTTCATCGAAGTAGTCAAGTTCCTTGGGATGCGATACCAAATGCGCCCGCAAGGTGTAGTAGAAGTCCTGCTTCCGCCCAAGCCGAATATGCGCCAGCGCCCGCCCCACCTCCATCATGCGGTTCGGCGTCACATTCATGCCCAGCGCCCGGCAGACCCGCCCGAAGAGAATCAGGTTGTGCGTCAGCTTGCCGCCATGATAGTCATAGGGAGCGTCAGCCGGTCCGAGGAAAAGGCTGTTAATTGGCGGATCGTTGGACACGGCGTGTCAAGCCCTCACCCTAAGTCCCTCCCCCAAAATGAGAGAGGGACTTTAAGTCTACGCGACGGCTACGAACTCGATTCTCGAGTCTTGTCTCCAGGCGAGATTCCGGCATTTCTTCCTACTGCACTCCGTCTTGCTCCCCTTCTCCCCTTGTGATGCTCGCCATAGAGATGGCGAGAAAAGGGGCTGGGGGATGAGGGGCTTAGCCCGCCCGCTGCGCTTCGACTTTGGCGCGTTCGATCATGTTTTGGATCGTCGTCGCATCCAGCATTTCCACATCGTCCTGATACTTGAGGATCACACCCAGCGTGTCTTGCACCGTCTCCAGCGAAAGCTCGTTCTGGTCCAGCGCGATCAATGCGGCGGTCCAATCCAGCGTCTCGGCGATGCCCGGACGTTTGAATAGCTCCATCGAGCGCATGTCCTGAATGAAGGCTGTAATCTGCCGCGCCAGCATCGGCGGCACATCGGGCGCCTTGCGCTCGACAATATTTAACTCCTTGCGAAAATGCGGATAGTCGATCCAGTAGTAGAGGCAGCGCCGCTTCAGCGCATCATGTATCTCGCGCGTGCGATTGGATGTCACCACCACCACCGGCGGCACGTTTGCCGCGATCGTGCCCAGCTCCGGTATCGTAATCTGAAAATCGGAAAGCAACTCGAGCAAGAACGCTTCGAATTCTTCATCGGAGCGGTCCAATTCATCAATCAGAAGGACAGGCGCGCTGCCATCCTGGCTCTGCTCTATCGCTTGCAGCAGCGGCCGTTTCAGCAAGAAGCGTTGGGAGAAGAGCTCGTCTTCCATCGCTTCTCGCGACATGTCTTCGCTGTCGGGGCTGTGTCTACGCGCCCCCTCCATCAGGCGCAGATGCAAGATCTGCCCGGCATAATTCCACTCATAAACCGCCGTGTTGACATCCAAGCCTTCGTAACACTGCATGCGGATCAGTTGCGTCTCCAGCAGCGCCGCCAGCACCTTGGCGATTTCCGTCTTGCCGACGCCGGCATCGCCTTCGAGGAAGAGCGGCTTGCCCGTCTTCAGCGCCAGATAAATCGCTACCGTCAAACCGCGCTCGGCGATATAATCCTGCTCGCCCAGAGCCAACTGAAGCTCGTCAACCGAGTTGTATCGTGAGTTCATCGCATCCCAATTGTCTTGTCAATAATGAGCCGTATTCTAGCGCATGGCGCGGGAGAATCGCAGGGTGGCTTACATGTGCGATCACCGCGCCGCCACGTTAGGCGATCCAGTCCCGCCACATCTGCGTCAAGGGCTTGTCCATCGCCTTGGCGTAGACGCTGACCTTGCCGTAGAAGATCAGCAGCGCTTCCCGCAAGATATCCAGGCTGATATGTACTGGCACCATATAGCCGCCGCGGTCCATCTGTTTCTCCGCGACATCCTCATCGGTCACCGCTTCGAGCGCCGCTTCCAGCTCGGCATCAAGCTGCTTGTACCAGGTCTTCAGCTTGGCGATGCTGGTCAGATAGGCGTCGTCGTTTGTACGGTAACTAAAGTCGACCTGGAAGGTCTTGAAGGATTGCGCGTAGGCGTATTGGGTCTCGCCGAGCTCGCGGCAGAGTTCACCCAGAGTGGGATTGCCGCCGCCCGGCGTGAAGGCGAGATCTTCGTCAGTGATCGCTTCCAGCAATTCGTCGCGCAAGGGCGTGTACATGCGGTTCAAATCCCAAAATTCTTTGATCTGTGCGTTCATGGTTGTATCCCGCTATCGGTTTATGTCGGCCTGCAATTATAGGCTGGGGCAGGGCATTGCGGAAAGAGGCTTCTGGCTGCGGCTGGATATCATCCGCACTCATGGCGAGAATTGTAGGGGCGACCCTTGGGTCGCCCGCCGATCACCATCAAATTCGCCGAGAAAGGCGCGGTAGGGGCGACTGACGGTCTTGTGAGTGTCCACGCGCCCCTTAAGTCGCCCGTTAGAAAAATCAGGTTCGTACGGACGAGCCAGTGGCACGCCCTCGCCCACCGCTGAATCGAGGTTGTGGCGGAATGCGCACCGGCTGGACTACAATCGGGCATTCCACTTCATAAGATCCCGCACCGGCCAGGACCGAAAGGACAACGGTATGAAGATGAAAGCCGCTCTACTCAAAGAATTCAACACGCCATTCCAAATCGAAACGGTCGACTTGCAGCCGCCGAAAGCCGGCGAGGTTCTGGTCAAGATGGCGGCCAGCGGCGTTTGCCACAGCGACTGGCATGTGGTGGAAGGCTTGTCCTACTTCCCCCTGCCGATCATCTGCGGCCATGAAGGCGCCGGCATTGTGGAAGCCGTGGGCGATGGTGTCACGCGGGTGCAACCCGGCGATCACGCTACTCTCAGTTTTCGCGCCAATTGCGGCGACTGCTACTATTGCCAGCGCGATAAACCCAACCTCTGCGAAGTCTATACGCCGGTGCTGCGCTCGGGCTTGCAGATCGATGGCACCAGCCGCGTGTCCCTAAATGGCGAGCCAATACACATCATGACGGGCCTCGGCTGTTTCGCCGAATACGTCGTCATACCCGAAGAAGCTTGTGTACGCGTCCGTCGCGATGTGCCGCTGGAGGTGGCTGCGCTGGTGGGCTGCGCCGTCTCCACCGGCGTGGGCGCGGCGATATACACCGCCGATGTCCGCCCGGGCGAAAGCGTCGCCGTCTATGGCGCCGGCGGCGTCGGCCTGAATATCATCATGGGCGCCGCTATGTGTGGCGCCGACCCGATCATCGCCGTCGATACCAACAGCACGAAAATGGAGATTGCCCGCGAATTTGGCGCTACCCATACCCTGTACTCGGATGACACGACAGTCGCGCAGATCCAGGCGCTAACACATAGCCGCGGCGCGGATCATGTCTTTGAATCGGTGGGCTTGCAGGTCCTGCAGGAAACAGCCTTTGAAGCGACGCGCCCGGGCGGTACGCTGACCCTCGTCGGCTTGACGCCTTTGGGCAGCGGCACGAACCTGCCCGGCTCCGTCATCACCCGCACGGAAAAGGTCATCCGCGGCAGCTTCTACGGGTCGGTGTTGCCTCAGCGGGACTTCCCGATGTTCCTGGATCTATATCGCAACGGCAAGCTCAAGCTGGATGAACTGGTGACGCGCCGCTACCGCCTAGACGAGATCAACGAAGCTTACCAAGATATGCTCACCGGCGAAGTCGCCCGCGGCATCATCGTCTTTTAACTTTCAACGCCATGTGCGTAGGGGCGACCCGGTGGGTCGCCCAACAGAAAAAGGAAATCCTCATGCAAATGCAAGCCGCAATGCTGACCGAAGCCCATAGCCCCTTTAAAATCGAAACGATAGACATTGACCCGCCCAAAGCTGGCGAAGTGCTGGTCAAGATGGCGGCGGCCGGTATCTGCCACAGCGACTGGCATCTGGTCGCGGGCAAGGCGCCTTTTCCCGCGCCGATAATTCTGGGGCACGAAGGTTCCGGCATCATCGAGGCGGTCGGCGCTGGCGTGAAGCGCGTGAAGCCGGGCGACCATGTGACACTCAGTTGGAAAGCTTGCTGCGGCGAATGCTTCTATTGCCAGCAGGACCAACCCGCCATTTGCGACGCTCACGCCGCTGAAATCAACGCGGGCTTGATGAGCGATGGCACGGCGCGCATGCGTTGGCGCGGCGAACGCGTCTACATCCTCGGCGGGCTTGGCACATTCGCCGAATACGCCGTGGTCCGTCAAGAAAGCGTCGTGCCAATTCGCAAGGATGTCCCGCTGGCGGTCGCCGCTTTGGTGGGCTGCGCGGTCTCCACCGGCGTCGGCGCGGCGATCTATACCGCCGAAGTGCGCCCGGGGCAAAGCGTCGCTGTCTTCGGCGCGGGCGGCGTCGGCCTCAATATCATTCAGGGCGCGGCATTGTGCGGCGCTGATCCCATCATCGCCGTCGACGCCAACAGCAATAAAATGGAGATCGCCCGTGACTTCGGCGCGACGCACTGCCTGATGTCCGATGATTCCGTGGTCGCGGAGATACAGAAACTCAGTGAGGGTCGCGGTGCTGACCACTGCTTTGAATCAGTCGGCATCCCCGCCTTGCAGGAGACCGCCATCGCAGCCGTGCGCCCTGGCGGCATCGTCACCCTCGTGGGCATCACGCCGCAAGATGCCGGGACGACTATTCTCGGTCAGGTCATCACCGTTAGCGAACGCAAGATCCGCGGCAGCGCCTACGGCTCGGTCAATCCGACGCGGGATTTCCACCTGTTTCTGGATCTGTACCAAGCGGGCAAGCTCAAGCTGGAGGAACTGGTCACGCAGCGCTATCGGCTGGACGAGATCAACGAGGCTTACGCGTCTATGCTGACGGGTGGCGTGGCGCGCGGCGTGATCGTGTTTTAGACTATTTTCTCATGGCGTCTGGCTGCTCTATTCGCCTGGCATGGAATCGATCAAAGACTTGTCGTATTCCGCGATATCAAGCAAGACCTGAACGGTGTTCGCCAGCATCGCCGAGGGATCCGCGCCTGCGCCTCGCAATAGAGCCGCCAGATATGCCCGGCGTTCCAGATGAAATACATAAATCTGGGTTCCGCCGCAGGGCGCCTCGTAATAGGCGGACCAAGCCTCGCGACGCCAGGCGTCAAATGACTCAGCCCAGGTGAATAGAGCCCCTACCAACTCGTCGGCGTCAACATGCCAGAGGGCGCCCGTCGATCCCAGGTCGCTCGTGATTCGCGTATAGCCATCAAGCGTTTCATAGAAGGCCAGCGCCTGCTCAACGCTGCATCGAGGCAGTTCGGCGAATAGACGGTTCAACTCCAACTCGGATTCGGACGCATCATCACTGTCCATCAGCTGCAAATCAGTTTCCTCCAGAGCGCGCGCATAAGTCATGGCTTCGTCAGCGGGTATTTCACCGATTTCGCCAATCGCTGCTTCCAGCATGCCGTACATAACCTTGGCGCGCAGTAGATCCATGAGCGGCCGTGTAGCGCCGCAGGTGTTTTCGTCAAAAGTTGCCCAATGCTCCTGCAACCACCGGGAGTATTCGTCCAACCACGACTCCGCCAAGTTTTCCGCGCTTTCCATAAGGGCGAGCTCGTCAAGAAATATCTGGAAACCGTCCAAGGTTTGATAGAAAGCCTGCGCCCGGTCCAGGGTGCAGAAAATCGGCTCATCTATCGTGCGATTGAGAAACAGCATGACCCCGCCAGTTGCATCTTCCTGCGCTGCCGTTACAAAGCTGTTTATGAAAAATAGGAAGATTAACAGGGGGCTATGCAAAATTCGCATTTCTGATGCTCCGTCTCCAGTTATCATAGTCAGTTTGCGAGTTACGCATCTAACGACATATTGGTGTCACTGACCGAGCTTAGCAAGGATGAAAATGTATTTCCAGCCCGATGTCATCCCTTGCCGGGAGGCTGCCAGGCAGGCTCACATCCAATTTCCATAAGCCTGACCCACCGCGCTGGCTTGCGAACTCACCACGCGAATCAACTCCTCATCGCTGTCCCGCACGAATTCGCGCAGCTCTCGGATATCCCTCACGCCAACATCGGCCAGCGCCCGCGCCGCGTAATGCTTGAAGGTGTTGATGTAAAAGACCATCGAATTGGCTTTTTCCTCGAAGAAGCGGTAACCGGCTTTGCCCTCGACATTGCGCGTCCGGCCGCCGGGGCGCAGCCGCTTCCGCGCCAAGGCCGGGTTGGCGCTCTCGATAATCATCGTCGGCGCTGAGGCGCTGCCATGATAGGGCATGCAGACCTTGCCGCTCTTGTGCTCAAAGAAGATATCGCCCTGTTCGATGACGCAGCGCGCCAACTGCTGATTGTAGGAGATGAGGTCGACGCCCATCAGCAATAGATGCCCCATGGACGTGCCGATGCCGCCTTCGACGGCGATGGTCACATGATTGAAACGCTCGTCCGTCGTGATGCTGTAGACTTCTTCCAGCGTGGTCACCGCCATGCCATTGGTCGCCGAGGTACACTGCCGGCCGCCGCCATGCCCGAAGAAGAGCCCGTCTACGCGCACATCCGGCGCGATTAGCTTGAGACATTGCGCCTTGTCGCTGACCTGCCCGACGAAGAGTTCGATCTCATCGCCGAATTCAGCGCGGATCGCCGCTGCCACCTCAATGACGCGTGGATCGGAGTTGATGGTGTAGATGCGAAAGAGCCGGACGCCAGCCCGCTCATAGAGATAGCGCGCGGCCGCCACTTCTTCAGCCACATTGCTGCAGCCGATAGCGGCGCCGATATTGCGCGCGGCCCGCTGATAGTCGCATTCGCTCAGCCGCAAGCCCTTGAGCACATCCTTCGCCGCCTTGATGACGGCCGCCTGCCGGTCGATGTAACCGGCGAAGATGCTGTTGCGATGCGTGAAAATAGCGTGATGACCGATAGCCGCCGTGACCAGCACATCGCGCCAGCCGGATATCGCAGGCATGGAGCCGAAGCCGAGCACGCTGCGCGGATACTTGCCGATGCGGTTGAACAAGCCACATTCGGCGCTGAGCGTGCGTGAGACATGCCGTCCGGATGACATCTTGCGATAACCCAAATCCTTCCAGGAATAGGTACTTGTGATGAAAGGCGATTCCTTGAGGCCCAATACCGTCTCGACCGTGCCCGAGCGCTGATTGCTGCGCTCCGGAATAGCTCCGCCTTCAGCAATATCATTAAGGGTCGCGAGAACTTCGGCGCTTTGATTGCTGCGGAAGAAATCAGCGCGCTGCGCCAGACTGAGGGTGCGGCGCTCCGGACCAAACTGCCAGATGATCGGACTGCCGTTTTTGTTCATGTGCAGCGTGCCGCGGTCGACATCGGTCAGGATCAAGCCGATGCTGCGGCTATCGGCTTTGGGCAGATAACGGCTGTAATAGATATTTTCTTCATATCGAATCGGCTGGTAATTTGGCGCGGCGAAATCGCTGTTGGGCGGGTTGTCATCTTCGAGCGCTTCCAGCGCAAAGGCGAATCCCAGCGCCGCCTCATCGCTCAGCGCGGCATAATCCACCCGCTCGACCTCTTGCCGATACGGCTCGGGGATCATGAAAACAGCTTGGCCCAACTTGAATGGCTGCTCGCGGAGCGCTTCCAGAGCCTTGCGCCGCATCGAGTGTCGATCTTTGTCGGCGGCGCCCATCTCGGCGAAGGTTTGGCTCTCGCCCTCGGGAATGAACATATCATCCCAACCGAAGCCATCGGTCCCGCGCAGGCTCTCCGCGATGCGTCCCGAAGTATTGCCCTCGCGGATCTGTACCTCGCCGCCGTCGAAAACGGCGATGAGCACCTTTGCCAAAGCGGCGCGATCACGCCCGGCCAGCCAGCTCTCGGCGATCATCCGCCGCATTTCCCCCTCTTCGCAGAAGTCCTTGATGTAGGTGCCGGGACGCCCGCCCAAGCCACGCAGCGCCAGCGATGTCTCCTCCACGAGGATAGGATTATAATCATTCGCCTTGTAGGCTTCGATCGCCTTATGCGCTGCGACTTTGTAGGGATCCAAGCTCTGTATCTCTTCGATATTGAGCTTCAGCCCGACGATCTCATAGTCGGGCAGGATGCGGCGGAATTCCGCTAATTTATCCCGGTTGGTCGTGGCGACTTCGAGGTAGGGCAGGGCGGGGCGGCGCGCTTGCAGCGTGTTGATGACCTTGGGCTCGGTCGTATAGAGTGGTCTTGGCATTTCAAGTCGTTCCGGGGTTGATACGGGCGCTTAACTGAATTATCGCAGAGGCAAGCAGTTCGGGGTAGTGAGTTGCGCGCGCAACATAGCAGCGTCAGCATATTTCCGCATAATGCTTGTAGGGGCGACCTATCAGGGCGCCCACAAATCAGTGGACAGCGTTTATATGTTTCACGCCCGCGCCACAAACTCCAGGCTGAGCGTGACATCATCAGTCACATTCGCCACCGATGGCACATCGGGTATCACTAAGCCGAAATCGGCATAAAGCAAGTTCACCGACGCGCTGCCGCTTATCTGCGTCTCGCTGTCCAGCGTAACTTCCGCGTTGAAGGCGACGCTGCGTGTGACCCCAACCACCGTTAAGTCGCCGGTGATATCAAAGCCAATTGTCTCGCCCACTCCCACAGAATCCGCCGAGAAGTTGCTAAGCGCGCGCGGCTCGAACACGATGAATTCGAACTCATCCTGCGCCGACTTGAGGATCTGGCTGCGCAGCGCTCGATTGCGGAAGTTGTTATCGGTCGCCAGGGTGCGGGCGTTGACGACGATCGTGCCGATAACCGATGCGCTTGGGTTCACCAAGTCGACCGTGACCGCGCCGCCCAATTCCTTTGTAGAACCGATGACCGTTGTGCGCCGGCCCCGCAGATCTTCTTCCAGCGTGAAGCTGGCGAGGCTTTCTTCGGCAATAATGCTGAACTCGACCGGTTCGCTGGCGGGGGCAACCGCTTCCATCGCGGCCGCAACGCTGGTGTCAACCGCCTCAGCCACCGCTACCGCCACGGCATCGGCAATTACGGTGTTCGCCACATCGACAATCGCTGTGCCGACGATGTCCGCTACTGTGTCTTCACTCGCCTCGAGCGTCGCCAGCGCGTCTTCGACTGACAAGCTGGCTTCGCCGGATCCGCCAGTGATCCAGATGTAACCGAGAATGCCGGCGGCCGCGCCGCCACCAAGGGCAATGAGCAAAAGCAGCAATACAAGCAGATAGGGAAGCCCGCGCCTGTTTTCGTCCGGCATTGTGTTTTTCTCCCATTTATCCGGCACTATGTTTTTCTCCCATTTAATGATTGCCTCAGCGCCTTAAGCGGAACCCGCCCACGCCATTTTAGCGGCTTTGGCAATGATTTTGCAGTTCATATTGTCATGCCTACCGAACCTTTACAATACCTTTACAAGTTTCGCATTGCGCCGACGAGGGTGCTACAATCGTGCTTGAGTTTCAGGTTTGATTGCTGGAGGGTGACATGTCTGTTTCAGTACGATGGTTGGGGCATTCAGCTTGTTCGCTGGATATTGATGGTCACAAGGTCCTCATCGATCCTTTCGTCAGCGGCAATCCAATCGCCAAAGCTGCGGCGAAGGACCTCGACGCCGAAATCATTCTCTTGACGCACGCCCACGGCGATCATGTCGGTGATTCGGTCGAGATCGCCAAGCGCACCGGCGCCTTGGTGGTTTGCAATTTTGAAATGGGCGACTGGTTTATGGCGCACGGTGTGCAGAATGTTTATCAAGGCAACCCCGGCGGCACCTTTCGCAATGATTGGATGAGCGCCAAATGGACCATCGCCTTCCATAGTTCCTCCTTCCCCGATGGCACCTATGGCGGGCAGCCCAACGGCTTTGTCATCCGCGGCGGCGGCGCGACCATCTATCACGCCGGCGACACCAGCCTCTTCAGTGACATGCAACTCATCGGCGAAGAAGGCTTGGACCTCGCGCTTCTGCCTATCGGCGACTGCTTCACCATGGGCATTGATGACTCGATCAGAGCGGTTAAGCTGTTGCAGCCCAAAGCTGTCGTCCCGCTCCACTACAATACTTTCCCGCCGATTGAGCAAGACCCCCAAGCCTGGGCGGAGCGGGTCGCCAGCGAGACCGACGCGGAGCCAATCGTACCGGAGCCTGATGGACTAGTGACTCTCTAATGCGCTTCTTGATCTTCTTTGTATAGGCGGTGGATGTATCCTTCAATTTCTCGATGCATCGCATCGCTGTATTCAAAACCAAGCGCTTGGCTGAGTTCGCGGGACAGACGGCGGAATAGCTCCAACTGAATCAGAAGACCGCGCCACAGGTCAGCCGGGTCCCAGCTCGCCCAGATTTGCCGGATAGCTTCAGCGGCATCTTCATCCGCCCAATCCATGATTCGCTTGCCCAGCAGCCATGTGTTGACATCCTTGCCAGTCGCGCGGGCATGCCATTCCAGCAGTCGCAGCAGGTCCTCTTTCATCGTCCAATCGCGGTACTTCACCACCCAGAATTCACGCCGGCGAATAAACTGCGCCACATGTATCGCCTCGAACCAGAACTCATTGATCGCCGCCAAGACCTCCTTCGCCCTCGGCGATGGTGGCGAGAGGAAGATACGCGGCGAGGAAGGCAGACAGCCAAAGAGTTCGTCCTTATCCAACGCGACGATGTAGCCTCGTTGATACTCGTCGCTAAGCGCAGCGCTGTCCAACTCGGCTCGGATCTGATCGACGCGGATGAATTGAAAATCGACCTTGTAGCCACCGGCAAACCACACCAGCCGATAGGGCAGGTCTTCGTTGAGCGGGAAGCGAATCCAGACCTCGCCCAGCGCGTCCAGCCAGCTATCGTCCGCAGTGTAGGCGCTGATGTCCCGCGCAATGATTTGGACGTCCAGATCAGAATACTCGTCGACAGAATTGTCGTCGCGCGCCAGCGAGCCGGTGATGACGACAGCGCGGATGGCGGCGTTGCTGCGAGCCCATGCGACCAGCTTGTTTAGATACGGATGCTCGATTGTCACAGTTGCTACGTTGCGCTTGTCATGTCGCGTCGGCTTATTCGGGCAAAGCGGGCACCGCGTCCTCGTAGAGCCAGGCATTGAAGAGCGCCTCGAGATCCTGGCCGCTGACGCTCTCCGCTAGCGCGATGAAGTCTTCGGTGGTCGCGACACTGTAGGCGTATTGTTGGTAGAACGTTCGCAGTATATCAAAGAAGACCTCATCGCCTACCTCAGCGCGCAAGGCATCCAGGGTCAACGCGCCTCTCCAGAAAGTGGCTGTTCCGTAGAGTTGCTCGACTTCGATTTTGGTGGGCGCGCCCATCCCGCTGCCTGCCCATGCGACGAGTTCCTCTTTGGCGCTCTGCTGCCAGATACCATCCGGATAAGTAAACTCGAGGTACGAAGCGAAGCCTTCCTTCAACCACATATCTTCCCAGCGGGCTTGAGTGACACTGTTGCCAAACCACTGATGCGCCAGTTGGTGCAGAATGTAATCCTCCGTCGCGAAGGCTGGATCAAAGACCGATATCGTCTGGTTATCTGCCGAGGTATCCGTTTCTGGAAACACCACCACGCCATATTCGGCGAAGGGATAGGGCCCGAGTATGTCGACAAGCCAAGACATCATGGCTTGAGTTTCGGTGAATGTATCCGCCAGCGCCTCGGCAGAAGCGCGGGGAAAGAAGTTGCGTATAGGCACTGGGCCAGTGTCATCACGGACGGTGACAAAGTCTCCAACGGCGACGAAGGCATTGTGGCTGGACATCGGATCGTCCATAGTCCACACAAAAGTATCGGTCTGGTCCTCATTTTCAACTTGCTCCGTCAACACGCCGTTGGAAGCCACCGTGAGACCGGCCGGCACAGTGACGCGAATCGTATAAGTTGCCTTGTCTGATGGATGGTTGTTGCATGGGAACCAATTCATTGACCCGGTCGGTTCGCCGTCAGTCATGTAGTAGTCATCAGTGACATACTGCCAGCCAAGCGCCTGCCAGTAGGCGCCCGGGTCATCGACCGGCAGAGGTCTGCCGCCGTATTCAATCGTGACGGTGAATGCGTCGCCCTCGGCCAGTGATGCTACTGGTGAAATGATGAGTTTGTGTTCCACGTGTTCGAACGTGGAGTCAGTGCTGTTCACGCTCACCGAATCGACAGACAAGCCGAACAGGTCCAAACTGAAGCGCGAAAGATCCTGCGTGGCGACTGCATTGATAACCGTGGTGGCGTAGATGCGATACTCTTGCGGCCAGAACTGGAGATCTATGCTGTAATGCTCGACATCATAGCCGCCGTTGCCAAGCTCGGGATACAAGCGATCGCCTAATCCTTCACTGCCGGGTTGCTGCGCGAGAATGGCAGATGCAAAAGGCAGGAGAAAGAGGAGCAGAAGCCATTTGAGAGCGGACGCTGAAATCTTGTACCTGAGTAGATTACCTAGATCTGAAGCGCGCATATAGTTTTCTGGTCTCCGTAGATTGTGAACAAGTTAAAGATACACTAAGGATAATTCTATCACAGATTCGTTTGTGTGAGACAATATAATAACCAAATTCCAATACTATTGAAGCCTTTTAGAGTTCTTGCGCGCAACTCAATTTCCTGACATGGATTGCTGTGCTAGAATAAGCGCATTGTTCATTCCAGACCTGTTGAGGAGACGCTGTATTTGCATTCACTAGACTTGGCTCATTACATCGTAGACCTCGTGGAGGATCGCAAAGCGGAGGATATCCTCCTGCTTGACCTCCGACCCGACAATATCATCGCCGATTTCTTTATCATCTGCAGCGGCGATAATGAACGTCACCTGCGCGCCTTGACCGAAAACGTCCGGCTGGATGTGAAAGAGCGATATAAGAAACTGCCCTTTACTAACGAGGGTACGGCGGAAAACGGCTGGATCGTGATGGACTACGGCGATGTGGTCGCGCATTTCTTCTCGCCGGACCGCCGCGATTATTATCGACTGGAAGAACTTTGGGATGCCGCTTCAAGAGTGATGCTGCGAATCCAGTAAGAACAACCCCAGAAGAGTAACAGGAGTGACTTCAATGGAGCCGATTTTCGCTATCGCGCTCGAACGCCTGGAATGGCTGCACGCCGAGTATTTGCAGTACATGGATGGCTTGACGACCGAAGAACTCGACTGGTCGCCGGGTCCCGATATGAACTCGCTCTGCGTCCTGGCGGTGCATGTGACCGCGGCCGAGCGCTTTTGGTTCGGGGCGGTAGTTGACGACATGATCACGCGGGATCGTCCGGCGGAGTTTCGCGCGGCCGGTTATGAGCTTAGCCAGCTCATCAAACGCTTTGAGGCGAATGTCGCCTTTTGCAAGGAAGCTTTTGCGGGGCAATCAGCAAGCCGGCTCGATGAAATTGTGGACGTGAGCCGCTATCGCCATTGGCCCCCACAGCGATTCTCTCGCGGTTGGGCGCTGCTGCGCGGGCTGGATCACACAGCGGAGCACCTGGGCCACACCGGGATGACACGTCAATTGTTGGACAGGCGCTAGTTCAGGCGCTTTCGGCGAACTCCTTGAAAGCTTCCATCGTCTGTCGCGTCTGCTTTTTGAACATGCTGCTCGGCATGAAGATCGACATGATCCGCATATATCCGTGGAATTGAAAGTCGGAATCGAGCACCCAGCGGGTGGTATCGCCCTCATCGTAGAAGAAATTCCGCACGATGTTGTGAACCCCTTTGGCGTCATAGGTGCCGGAAAACTCATCGGGCAGGTTCCGTACCGTTATTGTCTCGATCATTTCCGTGCGCCGGCTGCCCATCTGGTATAGCAGCTTGGTTTTGGCGCCTGGCTCGCCCGGCACGCCGCTGATGTGATCGTGACTGATCAAGCCTTCTTGCCACTTCTTGAGATTCTCGAAGCTGTCAAAGAGTTCAATCACGCGCTCTCGCGGCAAATTGATGATCATTTCCGTCTGGTAGCGCATCGCTAATCTCCTCTTGCATAAACCCTATCTTGCCCTGAGCCGAAACGAGCGATGAAAGATCAATCCCCGCCCACGGACAGAAAGTGTAGCGCAATTTGCTTGGCGGCGTCAAAGATTGGCGCGAGAGTTATTTGCGTTCGTCCAGCAGCCTCTTGCCAGATTGCAGCAAGATGACAAAGCCAAAGATCGCGCTGAGCGTCAGCACGATGCAGGCGCCCGAGGGAATATCGAGGTAATAGGAAGCGTAAAAGCCGACGATACCACTGAGAATACCGAGCAGGCAGGCGATGACGATCATGTGGTGCAGCCGCTTGACCAGCAGTCGCGCGGTTGCCGCCGGCGTGATCAGCAGCGCCAGCATCAGCGCTATGCCGACCGCCTGCAAACTCGCCACGATGGTGACGGCGATCAAAACGAGAAGCAAGATCTTCAAGAGCTGCACTGGCAGCTTTAAGCTGTGCGCCAGGCTCAGATCAAAGCTGACGAGGAGGAACTCCTTGTATAGCAGCAAAATCACCAGCAGCACGATCGCCGCCAAAGCCGACATCGTGAGCAGATCATCCTGGCTGATGCCGTTGATGCTGCCGAAGAGGATATGCGTGAGATCGACAGCATAGCTGGACTGCGTGCTGATGATGGCGATGCCAAGCGCGAACATGGTCACGAAGACGATGGCGATGGCGCTGTCTTCCTTGAGCTCCTGGTTGCGCGTCAGCCAGGCGATGACTAAAGCCGACACGATACCCGCGCCCAAGCCGCCGAGAAATAGATTACTGGCGACATAGCTGCCGCTAGCGGTGTAAGACAGGGCGACGCCGGGCAGAATGGCATGCGACAGGGCGTCGCCGAAAAACGCCATGCCCCGCGCCACGACAAAGCAGCCCACTACCGCGTTGATCCCGCCAACGATCACCAGCGCCAGCATACCACGCTGGATGAAAACGTAGCTGAGCGGCTCGGATAGAAAATTGCCAATATCCATTTTTTATATTCAAGCTTCGCTTTGCCGGTATAGCGGCAAGTCATGGTCATGAAGGAAGATCGGCATCGCCGGTCCAAAGGCGTCGCGCAGTCTCTGCGGTGTCAGCGCATCCGCCGGCGGCCCGTATGCTAGCAGCTCTCCGTTCAGGACCATCACCTTGTCAAAGTGCAGGGCGGCCTTCTCCAGGTGATGCGTCGAGAGCAGGATGGTGATGCGGCGCCGGGTCAGGATTTCCAGCGCCTCGACAATCTCACCCTCCGCATGCTGGTCGACGCCGCTGAAGGGTTCATCCAACAGCAGCACACGGGCGTCTTGCGCCAGTGCGCGCGCGATGAAGACGCGCCGGCGCTGCCCGCCGCTCAACTCGCTGATTTGTCGTTTCGCCAAATCAGCCAGGCTCAGGTGGTCCAAAATATCGTTTACGATAGCGCGGTCGCTTTTGCCGGGCCAGCGGAACCAACCGATATGCCGGTTGCGTCCCATCATCACCACATCGTATACCGACACCGGGAAAGACCAGTCGATTTCGCTTTGCTGCGGGACATAGCCGACATAGATGTGGCTGCTATAGCAATCCGCGCCGTAAATCGAAATATGCCCATGTGTGAATTGCAGCAAGCCGACGATCGCTTTGAATAGCGTGCTCTTGCCGGCCCCGTTCGGTCCGATGACCGCCACGCGCTCGCCGGCATTTATGGTGAAGCTGATATCCGACAAGGCATAGCGATTGCCCGGGTAACCGGTCGAAAGATGCTCCACCAGCAGGGCTGGCTGGCTGGGATCGATGTTGCGTCGCTTGTATATGGTCATTGCCAGCCAGCCTCAATCCGGGTACAGAGCCGCTATCAGCCGCCAGCGCCCAGCGCTTCCACGATCGTGCGCAGATTGTAGCGCATGTAATCCAAATACGTACCCGCAGGTTCTCCCTCGGTCAGCGTGCCGCTGTAGATGATGGCCAATTCCGCGCCCGTTTCCGCGGCGATGGTCTCCACAACTGCTGTGTTGACGGTCGTCTCGCCGAAGATGGCCGCCACACTCGCATCCTTGACCAGGTCGATCAGGACAGCCACATCGCGAGCGCTGGGTTCAATCTGCGTTCCGCCGCCGGGAATCACGGTACTAACGATGACAAAATCGTAGGCATGCGCCAGATAGCCCAGTGAATCGTGGCTGGTGATCAAGACGCGCTTGTCGACCGGCAGCGACTCCAAAAGCGGCAGGATGAAATTGTTCTCCAGCGCGACCAGCTCGCTGATGTAGTCGGCGGCGGCCGCAGCATAATCGTCGGCATGATCCGGATCCAGCTCGCTCAAGACATCGCGCGCCATCAGCGACCAATAGATCACATTGTGTGAGTCCATCCAAACATGCGGATCGCAGTCGCCTTCTTCATGCGCGTGCTCGTGCGCGTCTGCTTCATGATCATGTCCGCCGCCGCAGTCGATATCTTCCAGGCGACCCAAGACGGGTCCATGTTGGTGTGCGTCCTCGTTGCCCATGATCTGGACGAATTCAGCGTCATGCTCATCGCAATGGCTTTCCATGTCTCCGTGCTCATGCCCATGCTCATCTTCGTCTTCATGTCCATGCTCGTCTTCGTCATCGTGCGCATGCTCGTCATCGTGCGCATGCTCGTCATCGTCATCGTGCGCATGCTCGTCATCGTCATCGTGTCCATGCTCGTCTTCATCTTCGTGGGCATGGTCATCTTCGTCTTCATGGGCATGGTCATCGTCTTCGTGAGCGTGCTCGTCTTCGTCATCGTGTCCATGCTCGTCATCGTCCTCATGCCCATGCTCATCTTCATCTTCGTGGGCATGGTCATCGTCTTCGTGAGCGTGCTCATCTTCGTGGTCGTCATGCATGTGCCCGGAAGCGCCAATGGGAATGATTTCGACGCAAGCCGAGATTTCCACGATCGGACTGTCTTCCGCCGCGCCTTTGATCACATCGAGCAAGGCTTCTTCAATGCCAGCGCCATTGACGAAGATGAGATCAGCTTCCGCCAGCGCCGTCAGCTCGCGCGGGCTCGGTTGAAAAGTGTGCGGGTCGGCGCCGACCGGAATCAGCGTCCTGAGGTTGACGCGATCGCCCGCGATATTGTGGACGACATCCGCCAGGATACTGTAGGAAGCGATCACTTCGAGTTTGTCTTCCTGCGTGACCGCGCTGATATTTGGCAGCAAAAGTGCCGCCAGCACGCAAAACATCAGGGTGATTCTCTGCTGCATTTTTGTCTATCCTTCACTCTTATTGATACTAAGTCTCAATACTAGCATGTTGTGACCGATTCGTAAACCCTTTTTGAGGGGATTCAATCGGATATAATCGTGTGGCACTTGCGTTACGCAATAGCTTACTATAAAGGCAATCGGCAGGCGTATACGCGGGAATATTACAAGTGATGAGCAGCAATTCGCCGACAGACGCAGACACCCGCTCCCTTGCGCCCTCCAGGCGACCAGCAACACCCCGGTCCGCCACTGGTCCGCATTGGCTGCTGGAGCGCGGTCGCTGGCTATTGAGCTTGCTCATCGCTTTTACCTCGTGCACGCTGGTGATTACGCTCGCGCTATTCGTACGCGCGATTCCCACAACTTCTGTTTTTGCGCCAAGCGAAAGCTTGGCGGTCAGCCTCTACCACGGCGGGGCGCTGCGTCAGGTGACGACCACTGCTGCTACAGTGGGCGAGTTGCTGGCTGAACAAGGCATTGACTTGCCGGCGGCGGAGTTGCTGTCGCCAGCGGCGAGCGAAGGCCTGAGCGAGGGTATGGTCGTCAGGATCTTGCGGAAGCGCGCGGTCACGATAACGGAAGATGGAAGCGCGCGCGAGCTGAACACGACGCTGCAAAACCCGCTGGCCATCTTGAAAGAAGCGGGCATCGCAGTCAGCGACGCCGACAAAATCTGGGTGAATGGCGCGCTGGCTCATTTCGAGGCGCTGCCCGCTTGGACTGTACCGGCGCTGCACATCAAAATTCGGCGCGGGACCAGCTTGACCATCTTGGACGATGGCGAGCGGTCAACGATCGTAACAACCGCCGAAACGGTCGGCGACGCCCTCTTCGAGGCCGGCATCATGCTTTATTTGACCGACGACGTGTCACCGTCGCTCGAGAGCGTCATCACAGGCTCTTTGACGATTCGCATCCAGCGCGCTATCCCGGTCGTTTTGCAGGTGGATGGCGTGGACATCGATGCCCGGACCAATGCTGAGACCGTGGCGGATGTCCTCACTGAACTCAACGCGCCGCTTTTTGGTTTGGATTATGTGAATCCGCCAGGGGATACTGCCGTCACGGAAGGCATGCGGATCGCGATCCTGCGCGTCACTGAAGAGCTTGTGACGGAAAGCGAGATCATCAAACATACCGCGCAGTATCGGCCCGACGCTAATCTGAATCTCGATGAGCGGGCGGTGGTTCAGCCGGGGCACGATGGCAAGCGCGAGATACATTACCGCGTTCGCTATGAGAACGGGATCGAAGTCAGCCGCGCCCACATTGAAACGATCGAAGTTGAGGCGCCGGTCAATCGCATCATCGCTTACGGCACCAACGCCGTCCCGCTGGGCACGGTGCAAACCCCTGAGGGTCCGCGGCCGTATTGGCGACGGCTCTGCGTTTATGTCACGAGTTATAATCCTGAGTCGAACGGCGGCAACCTCAATACCTCGACCGGCGCCGATCTCGCCAAGGGCATCATTGCCGCCAAGCCAAACATCATTCCTTACTATACAGAACTCTATGTGCCGGGATATGGCTTGGGCACAGTTCGCGATACCGGTGGCGGACCCAGCGGAACCGATTACTGGATCGATCTCGGCTACGGTGATAACGACGGATTCAAGAATTGGCGCGCGTACGTCTGGGTGTATCTGCTGGGGTCCCCCCCGGCCAAGCTGCCATATCGGCTGCCGGCCTGGACGCCCAACAGCAATTGGCCCGGCAACTGCCGCTAATTCTCCTCCGCCAGTTCCGCCAGCGCCTGCTGCCGCGTTTTGACCGGAATATAGGGAGTCTGCCACCACTCGGGGAAGGCTTTGCGCTCCTCGCCAAGATAATCGTCCAGGATGCGCCGGATCATCGGCGCCACTACTTCCGAGCCTTCTCGTGAATGCGCCATCACGCCGGCGAAGGCGATCTGCGGGTTTTCCCGCGGATAATAAGCTACGAACCAGGCATGCGGGTTGCCGGCTGTCTCCGCTGTGCCCGTCTTGCCGCAGATGGTGTAAGGCGCGTCGTCAAATACGAACCAGGCGGTGCCGAGATCTTCGACAGTCGTGACCTTGCACATGCCTTCGCGCACAATGTCCAAGGTTTCCGCATCCAGGTCCAGTTCGGCAACCACTGCCGGCTTGTTCTCCACGCTGTAGTCCGGCTCGCCTTCCGTGCCGATATGCTGCACGACATAGGGCTGCCAGATCGTGCCCCCGTTGGCGATAGCCGCGGTCATCTGCGCCATCTGTATGACAGTGACCGTCACATTGCCTTGCCCGATGGCATTGTTGATGGCGGCTGCGATCTCGCCCGGCGGCGCGACATCGCCAGAAGCCTCTATGCCCAGCCTTCGTATCCCCGTCTGCTTGCCGAAGCCGAGCAGGTCAGCGTAATCGGTCTGCATATCCGATCGCGCTTGATACATCCGCGCGCCTATTTCATAGAAGAAAGGATTGCAAGATGCCGCCAGCGCTTCCGCCATGGTGACAGAACCGGCGGGGTCTTTCGGCGGCGTTTCCAGCAGGCGCCAGTCGGTCCGCGTCGGTTCGGAGTCGCCATAGGCGCTCCCATACCAGTAATAACCGCAATCGAACCTGTCATCGCGGGACCAAATCCCTTCCGATGCCGCTGCCAGAGCCGTCACGATTTTGTAAACCGAGCCCGGTGTATATTGCTCGGCCAGCGCCTTATTGATAAAGGGATTGCGCAGATCGGCGTTGAGACGCGTGATCGCGCCCAGCACATTGTATTCAGTGTCCCGGCTGAATATGCGCGGATCGAAGCTGGGATAACTTGCCAGCGCCAGGATCTCCCCGCTGTTCACATCCAAAGCAACCAACGCGCCGCCAGTCGTGATGCCGCCCCAATTGGGGCTGGCGTAATTCACCGCGTCCGATATAGCCTGCGCCATGGCCGCTTGCAAGTCTCGGTTGATGGTCAAAGTCACCGGGCGCGGCGCTTGACCGACTGCGCCGGCAAGTTCGCGAATGACTGTGCTGCCGCCTTCTACAATGAGCAGGTAGCGCTCTGGCTTGCCCGCCAGCGTGTCTTCGTAGGCGAGTTCAATGCCGGCTCTGCCGATCAAGTCGCCGGCGGAGTACCCGCGCGCCTCCCAACGTTCGAGTTCATCGGCTGGCACCGCGCCGATAAAGCCGATAACATGCGTGGCGATGCCATGCCCGTAATAGCTGCGCGATCGATACGAGCGCACCTTGTTGAGAGGTCCATCGATAAGGCGGATGTTACAGTCCGCCGCCAGCGCCTGCCGATGCGTCTCATACTGGTCGCTGTCAATCTCGGCAATATGGAACAGGGTCTCGCCCAAGTAATCCAGAAAGATTCGCCGCAGCGTGCTGAGTTGCTGCCGAGTCGCGAGGGCAAGCGTGTTGAGGCAGTCGTCGACATTGGGCATATCCTGCTTGATCGCATAGAGGCTGTAGACGGGCGCGTCCTGCTGCGCCAGCGGGCGGCCGTCTTCGGCATAGATATTGGCTCGCTGCGGGAAATCCGTACGCTCGTCCAAGCGCGCTCGGCTAGACATGCCACTGATTATATCCATCGGCGACCAGGCGATCTTCCTGCCGCCCTCATCAACCATGCGCATAATCCGGTTGCGGTCGAAGATTGAGCCGAATGTCGGCGACTCGATCGTCACATCATATTTGAGGATCGCCGTTCTACCCTGATACTCCAGCGCATTGAGTGAAAACTCTACGCCGCCAAAACGGATGGCGCTGTGCGCCAACGTATACTTGTCGATGAAGCTCCGCTGTGGATAGAGTTCGCGGCTGCGCTCAGCGAGCAAACCATACATCTTCTCAAAGTCCTGGCTATTCCAGGCGCTTACAAATTCCCGCAGCACTTCGGCCGGGTCGCTGCTTGTGGTCTGCACGACTGGGGCAGACGTCGCCGCGACCGGAACTCGCGGTTCCTGCAGCAGAGCAGACTCGCAGGCGCTGAGGACCAGCGAACAGAAAAATAACATCAGGAGAAGCGATTTTGCCTTCATGTCATGCTACGATGTATATTGGAAGACGCTATTGGCAGACGCCTAAGGCGGGAGCAGGTCAGATATCCTGATTATGCCTTTGCGGTCGCGGAATGGCAATCTTATGCGATTCGGTCTAACCGGCGGCTTGACTGCGATTTCCCCGGCCTTGCCACCGACATTAATAGGCGCCGCTGCGCAAGACGACCCGCGGAATGGTGAGCATCAGAATCTCGATATCCATCGAGATTGACCAATTGTCGATGTAATACATATCCATTTCGCACATTTCGTCGAAGGGCACGTTGCTGCGGCCCCGCACCTGCCACCAGCCGGTGATCCCCGGTGTGATCTGCAAGCGACGCGTGTGCCGCGGTTCATAGAGCGTGACTTCCCGCGGGGTAGGCGGCCGTGGACCGACCAGGCTCATATCTCCTCGGATGACGTTGATGAGATTCGGCAATTCATCCAGGCTGGTGCGCCGCAAGAACTTGCCCACGCGGGTGATGCGCGGGTCATCGGCGAATTTGGCGTGACGCGGATCTTCGCCCGATTCCCGCAGCATTTCTTCATGTAAATCTTCCGCGCCTTCAACCATGCTGCGGAATTTCACCATCCGGAATTGCCGTCCGTCTTTTCCGACGCGGATCTGCCAAAACAGGACGGGACCCTCGCCTTCGAGTTTTAAGGCGAGGGCGACAAGCAGACTGACGGGAGCCCAAATCGGAAAGCCGATGATCACCAGAAACAGGTCCAGTCCGCGTTTTATCAACTGATTGCTCCGGCTGAAGGAGCGATGCGCTCCAATGCCCAACAGCGGTACGCCATCCAGATTCTCGACCTGCACCTGCCGGATATTGAGTTGCATGATCTCCGGCACAATCCGCAGATCGGTACCGGCATCACGGCAGACTTCGGTGAGCTCTTGAATGCGATCGTAGTGCTTCCAGCGGAAGGTGATGATCACGGTGTCAACCATCTGTGACTTGATAACATCCGCTAGCTGCGCCGTCCCGCCCAAAGCCGTCACCCGGCCCATGCCAGCCGAACTTTTTTCGGCGTCATCATCAAGAAAGCCGATCGGCCGATAGCCCAGCTCGGGGCGGGACAACATGATGCCAAGCAATGACCGCCCGACATCGCCCATGCCGACGATCAGCACTCGGCGAATGCCAATCCCGTGATGGCGCAGATAAGCTAACGTCCAACGCCTTATCAGCCGGGACGTCGCGCCAACCAGCAGCGTCAGCGCCGCTACATAGATCAGCATCAGGCGGCTGTATGCCAGCGGCTGCAAGATAAAGAACATCGCCAGCACAATGACAATCGAAACAGCCACGCCGCTCGCGATCAGATACACCTCTTCCAGCCAGGCTCGGCCCGCGATATTGCGGTATAGATTATTGCGTTGGAAGTTGATGAGGATCAGCAGCGCATAGATGATGGCGAATGGGATGTACGGTCCGAAGTCACGCTGGCCCGGGTCCAGCAGCGGACGAATGATCTGCAAGTCGTAGCGCAGGATATAAGCGATGCCGAAGACCAGAAAAGCAAGCAGCGCGTCAACCAGCGGCAAAAGCCAGCGCGGTTCAATGGTAGGCCGTTCGGATAGAGTCAGCCGCGAATTCATGACACCCCGCTGTCGACGCAGACTCTAGCGTAATCTGCCATCCGCGGGTGTCGGGTATCATTTGCTTTCAACACCGGTCACCTTTTCACTTTCGCCGAGCGGATGCTCGCGCGCTGCCATAGCCATCTGATAGCTGCCGAGCGTGAGTTCGGCTGTGCGCGCCCAACTGAAGAGCTTCGCTCGTTCCAGTCCATTCTTCCGAGCCGTTTGGCGCCATTCGCCATTCGCCTTTAGCGCTTTGAGTTCGACTGCCCAACATTCCTCGTCATTGGGCGGGAGGCGCCTGCCTGCCTTGCCAGCGACTTCCGGCAGCGATGATACGTTGGATGTGAGCACAGGCGTACCGCAAGCCATGGCTTCCAGCACGGGTAAACCGAAACCTTCAAAGACAGAAGGATACAAGAATGCTTCGGCACAATTGTACCAAAGCGGCAAATCTGCGGCAGGTATGAATCCGACATGCTTGACGCTGTCGTTAAGCCCTAAGCGCTCTATGGCGGCAAGAACTTGTCTCCCCCGCCAGCCCAGTCCTCCGCCCAAAACCAGCGGGAGCCGCTCTTCCGGCGTCAAGCTGGCGTAGGCTCGCAGCAGCATCTGTAAATTCTTGCGCGGTTCAAGCGTGCCGACATAAAGCCAAAAGCGCTCGGGCAGGCTCTCCTTGCGCCGAAAATGCTCACATTCCGCTGGCAGGAGCGCCCGAAACATCATCTTGTCGTAACCCAGCGGCGTCACATCGATCTTGTTCGCCGGCACCCCGAGTCGGGCAGTCAGATCGTCAGCCGTGCTCTGGCTGATCGCCAGGATGCGCCTCGCTCGCGCGCAAGTCAGAGCGGTCATGCTGTGCAAGTAAAGGCGGCGCGCGCTGCTGAGCCTCTTGGGAAAACGCAGGAAACTCAGATCGTAGACGGTAACCACCATCGGCGCTGTAAGCACTAGCGGGGCGACAAAAGCCAGCGCATGATAGAGGTCAAACTGCCGGATCGCCAGCGGCTGCAGCGTCTGCTCCCAAAGGATGCGGCGCAGTGGCTTTTCCGTGTCGAAGCGGGCGCGCTTGACGCTCAAGCCTGAAAAACTTGCCTGACTGGCAGCGCCAATCAGCGCTTCAAACTGCCAGTCGGCCGGCGCCTGCGCTGGCAAATGACGGAGCAAATTCACGATGTAACCGTGGATACCCGCCGAACGATACCCGGCTTGCCGGGAAAGCAAATGCGCATTGAGTCCGACCCTCATAAACATAAAGTATAGCATAGGTATTTTCGCATTCAGTCCAAGCCTGATGCTGCGCCGCCCGCATACAGCGACCGAGTTATCTCCCTGCATGCGGCATTAAATGACTTGACGCGGCATCTGTAGCAATTCGCCTTGCCGATTCCAACTCCACTTTTGCCGCGCCGCGCACTAGAATTGAGCGGATAATCAGCGGATCGGTCATCTATGGCGGAGTCCATCCTGGTCGCGACCTTTTATAAATTCCTGCGCTTGCCGGATTTCCGGGATCTGCGCGGCCCGCTGCTGGCGCGCTGCCAGGCTTCTGGCGTCCGCGGCACCATTTTGCTGGCGGAAGAAGGCATCAACGCCACCATTGCCGGCGAGCCCGGCGCGGTGGAACAAGTGCTTCGCTATCTCCGCAGCGACCGGCGTTTCGCTGACTTGGCGGTGAAGGAATCCACCCACACTCGCATACCGTTTCGCCGGATGAAAGTGCGCCTCAAGCGGGAGATCGTCGCCCTGAAGATGGCGGGCATCGATCCCAATCGGCAAGCGGGGACCTACATAGAACCGGAAGATTGGAACAGCCTGATCACGCGGGACGATGTCCTGCTCATTGACGCGCGCAATGACTATGAAGTGAAAATGGGCAGTTTCAATAACGCGATAAACCCGGAGACCGATTCTTTTCACGAATTGCCCGAGTACTTTGCCGAGCATCTCGATCCACAGCAGCATACGCGGATCGCGATGTATTGTACCGGCGGCATCCGTTGTGAGAAGGCGAGCGCCTACCTGCTGCAGTTGGGATTTGAGACCGTCTATCAGTTGCGCGGCGGCATCTTGCGCTATCTGGAAGAGGTGGAACCGGCCGCGTCATTGTGGCAAGGCGAGTGCTTCGTATTTGATGAGCGTGTGTCGCTTGACCACAGCCTGCAAAAAGGCGGGATAGTGATTTGCGATGATTGCAAAGCCATGCTGAAAGCGACAGACACAGACTGTCCGCAATGCGGGTCTAGGAACATTCTTTGAGCCGCTTCGGCATTCGCTGATTCAGCGAATCAGGCGATCTATAGCGTCAACTCTGCCGCGACGGAATTCGCCTGCTTGTTATTGGACTTTTGAAACAGCAAGCATCTTGACTCTCAGGCTTTGATGCTGCCGCTATCATGATGGTGTTTTCTGCGGTGTTGCGCTGTCTGCAACGGCGATTTGGTGATTGACAGACGCGATGTAGATAGCTGAGTGTTTTCGAGTAGTCAAGATGCCTTGCTACTTCCTTTTTAACATATATAGTAGAAAAAGTAAAGCGTTCCTTGTAATAAATGACCAATTTCCCGAAAAGGAGACCTTGGAGGATCTTGCAACCTAATTGTATTTTCCGCAACAGTTGTGGAGATCGCTCGCCATTTCCGCATTTCCAGGGACTATTGCCGCCTGAACATTGCGCCTGACGAATGTGAGTTCGTCCATGGAAGAGGCGTAGACAGATCGTACCTCTACATAAACATATTGCCGTCGTATAATGTGTGGCACGGTGAACGGTTAAGGTCTAGTGTGGATGCAAATTGGAATCATATCAGACGTGCATGCCGATTATGACACGCTAGAGGATGTGCTCGCTCGCTTCGAAAAACATCATCATGTGGATCAAGTCTTGTGTGCCGGGGACTTGGTGGGGCGGGGACCCGAGCCAGACCGCGTGGTGGATTTGATTCGCGCTCACGGTATCCCGGTCGCCCGCGGCAATCATGACGAGTGGGTATACGGCATTCGGCAAGACAACCGCCAATACCTTCAAGAGTTGCCTTTGGACTGGCAAGGCGAGTTGGCTGGCCTCACGATCTACATGTGCCACGGCAAGCCCGGCAACAACATGTGGGGAATGTACAAAGATCATCTGTCCAAGACCTATCTCAAAATGGTGCTGAATTCTTTGAAAGCCGATGTGCTGATTACCGGTCATACTCATCTGCCTCTGCATATCAAGACCCAGCAGGGCTGCCTGGTTAATCCCGGCTCGCTGTATACCTTCCCCTGCGCCCGCTCCACTTCCCATACCTACGGCGTACTCTCCTTGCCCGACCGAAACTTTCGCGTTTATGACGCCAATGCCAGTTGCGGTGAACCGCCCATCGAAATCGTCTAGGCGCCACCGCTGCGCTCTTGGCTAGCCATGCGCGTCTTGATGCTCTCAAAAGCCTGTATCGTCGGCATTTATCAGCCGAAGCTCGAAGCCATCGCCAGCCGCGGCGTCGAACTAACCGTGCTTGTGCCGCCATCCTGGCGCGACGAACGCGGCACACAACAGCTAGAGCGCAGCCATAGCGCCGGCTATCAGCTGCGTGCGATTCCCATTCGCTTCAATGGCAGTTTTCACCTGCACCACTATCCGACCCTGGCGCGAGAGATCGCCGCCGCTCAGCCGCAGATTCTGCATATCGACGAAGAGCCCTACAACTTGGCGACCTGGCAAGCGCTGCGCCTGGCGGGGCGGGTCCGCGCCAAATCGCTGTTCTTCACCTGGCAGAATATCCTGCGCCGCTATCCGCCGCCCTTCAACTGGGGCGAGCGCTGGGTCCTGCGCTGCGCCGATTACGCGCTGGCGGGCACGGATGACGCCGCTGATGTTCTCCGCCGCAAGGGCTATCGCGGCCCCTTGCGCGCGATTCCCCAATTCGGCACTTCCACATCGCTTTTCCGCCCGGCAAAGACGGCGCCGCAGCGTCCTTTCACGATTGGCTTTATCGGTCGCATTGTGCCGGAGAAGGGTCCCCACATTCTGCTGCGCGCGGCCGCGCAACTGGGCGGCGAATGGCGCTTGCGGCTGGTCGGCGGCGGCTCGGCGCTGGACGAGCTGATAGCGCTGGCGGGCTCGCTAAATATCGGCGGCAATGTCACTTTCGCGGGCCAGTTGCCATCGACGGAGCTGCCAGCCGAGTACCACAAGCTTGATGTTCTTGTCCTGCCATCCTTGACGCGCCGGAATTGGAAAGAACAATTCGGCCGGGTATTGGTGGAGGCGATGGCGAGCGGCGTGCCGGTCATCGGCAGCGACAGCGGCGCGATTCCCGGGGTTGTCGGCGGGGCCGGGCGCATCCTGCCCGAGGGCGATGTGTCGGCGCTCGCGGGAGCGCTGCGAGAACTGCGAGACGACCCAACTCTTCGCGCGGACATGATCGCGAAGGGCCGGGCGCGTTTCCTGGCGCATTTCACCCATGAAAGCATCGCTGAGGCGACTGTTAAAGTGTATCGGGAAATGTTGAACAAGTCCTGAGCTTGTGCTACAGTTTCGATAGGATAAAGACACTTTAGATCCCCTGTATTTCAGACCTCGATGAAACATCTTGAGATCACCAATTATGGAAACTCAAGAAGGGCGAATTAATCGACTTGAAGACATCATGGAAACCGTGGTGAGCAACCAGACGCAGATTCTGCGCATACAGCAGGAACATACTTTACTCTTGGAGGAGCACTCCAAGCGCTTGGAAAACCTGGAAAAATTGATGAGCCGCGTCTTGGAAGAGTTAGTGGCGATCAAAGAAATCCTCGCTTCGTCACGAGGCATGGGATTTGCCCCCGAATCCGGCGCGACAGAGTAAGCTGGTCCGTGCCTTGCAAAATCATTCAGTTGCTCCCCTTTGGATGATAGGCGAAAATCCCCGCAATCGGCGAATGAAATTGACGCTTTCCAGCTTGCGCTCGAGCAGGTGCGCGATATAGCCAAGCATGATACGCTCGGCGCTGTCGTGCTGCTCCGCTGTGATGCGCAGGCTGCTTACCGTGGCGTAGGAGCGGCTGCTCCGCTGCAAGTGACGCAGCAGTTTCAGCGTATCGAAGTCGAGTTCCAACAGACGCGCTGACAGATGGGGCGCGGCGGCGCGACTGACGACCCCGCCCTCCTCGTGGCTGAAAAACTGCGGCTCCGGCAGCAGGTCCGCGCGCGTAAGTACGCATTCTTGCAGTTCGGGCCGGAAGCCTACCAAATCAAGCAACTGTAGTTCAAAGTAGCGGGCGGCGAGTCGCGGGTCCTTTGCCTCGGCGATACGGGACAGGGTCTCGTGCAGCAGCAGAAAGAGTTGCTTGCCAGCTTCCTCTTCATCGGCGGTGAAGCGATCGAGCAGCTCGGCGATGTAATTGGCGTAGGCGCCGCGCCCGAGGTCGTCGCGCAAGCCGAGATAAGGATCGACCAATTCGGCTTGCGTCAGGATATCGAGGTTGCGGCCGCGGTGGATGACGCAGTCGCTGCGGGCGAAGAGTTCGACGTGTCCGCTGAGCTTGGCGCTGGGTTTGCGGGCGCCTTTGGCGATGGCGCGGATTTTGCCGTGCTGCGGCGTGAAAAGGGTGAGCAGGCGGTCGGATTCGCCGAAGTCGCGGCGGCTGAGGATGATGGCTTGGCTGCGGAATTGGCGCTGTGGCTTGGGCATGGGTTAGGCGAGTCTTCCGACTGTGGTTAGGCTGATTATACCGTTATGACGCAGACGGCGGCTGATTAGGACCGCGTTGTTAAGGCGCAGATGGGGACAGCTTAGCACAGATTTGGCTGTGATATGGTCGCGTGTGCGTCTGGAAGGTGTCTGCGGTCAGTGTCTACGCGACCTGCCCGATCTACGCGCTACTAAAGATGGCGGATGCCCCTCATAGAGATGAGGAGGCAGGGGGCTGGGCAGAGGTAAAAAACAGTATGAAATATGTGAACATTTGTTCTTCCCTTCCGCGCAAAATGATGATACACTTTCCCTATGGATAACCTGTCTCATGCGCTCAATCTCGGCTC
>WTGB01000077.1 GCA_011523735.1 Chloroflexota bacterium | reverse complement strand
CCTACGAGCAGTTTGTTTTGCATCTAACCCCTCCCCCAGCCCCTCCCCGAAGCATCAGGGAGGGGTGACTCTACGATGTTGAACGTAATGTTTGAAGTCATCTTCACTTTGTTAGCCTCCAGATAGGGCTTGGACAATGTAGATGCGGGTATCGGCGGAGACGCTGTCGGAGAGGCGCTGCTTGTCGCGCAGGAGCTCATCGCCGACGAAGATGTTGACGTGTTTGCGCAGGGCGCCTTGCTCATCAATGATGTAGTCGGCGAGTCCGCGCCAGCGTTGGTCGACGGCAGCGACGATCTCGGCGACATCGGCGGCGTCGATCGCGCAGTCGCAGAGGTCAGGGAAGAAACGTTTGAGGTTGGGGGTGAATTTGACTTGCGCCATGGTGCTGCTCCGTTGGTGGTTGGGCTTAGATTAGAACGGATGTGGAGCGGGCTTGTCAAGGATTCAGCGCGCCGGTCGTAGGGGCGATCCGGTGGGTAGCCGACCAAATTATGGCAGCAGGTCGAGATAATCGCAGTGGTTCGGTTTGAATACGCTGAAATCGCGTCGGTCGAAGGTCGCGACTCGGGTGACGTTCAGGCGTTCGGCGATTGCCATAATGCAGCAGTCGACTAGATCAAGCCTTGCATCCGCATATTGCTGACTGATCTCATACACTCTCGCCAAATCGCCCACCAGAACTGGCACCAGTCAGACAAATCGACTTTCGAAGAAGTCAAAGAAATTCAGACTATTGGCGTAACCCAAGTTGCGCCTGAGCAAGAAGTTCACTTCTGGTAGCACAATATCTGGGACAAGCATCGCCTCGAAGTTATGCTCCGCAAAATCATAGGCGCGCTGGTGACGGACTTCACCAACATCGTAGAGAGCGACCAGGAAGCTGCTATCGATGATGAGCGTCAACTGTCAATGCGGCTCTGGAGATAGTCGGCGAATTCGGTGTTCAGAATCTCACGGCTGCGCCCAGCGGTGTCGACCGGTTCAGCAGACGCCATGTTCAATTCCTTCGCATGACGCGCCATATCTGCCAAGGTCGCCCACTGCTTATCGTCATTCTCGCTATCGCTGGCATAGTGTTCAAGCATATCTCGCAGCAAGTCGCTGATGTCGGTGTCATTTTGCTCGGCGAGTTGTTTCAGGAGCAGCGCGATGTCTTCGGGGATGTCGATGGTCATGGGTGGGTCCTCCGCTTGAGGCGATTGTACCATTGAAACTGGAGAATTGAACGGGCAGGGGATTTTACCACCGAGGGTCGCGTAGGTCACGTAGACACTGACCGTCGACACTGACCTACGACACCTCCTCTGTGGTGAAATCACAATCCCCGCGCTAGAATACGCTATTGCTCTCATCTATCGACCAAGGACAAGCACATGACCGACCCCAAATTCGCCGGACTAACCGAATTCCGCTGCATCGGACCCTTCCGCGGCGGGCGCGTTGTCGCTGTCGCCGGCGACCCGCGCGACATGAACACCTTCTACTTCGGCGGCGTCTGCGGCGGCGTCTGGAAGACGACTGACGCGGGCCAGTACTGGGAGAACATCAGCGATGGCTATTTCACATCATCGTCGGTGGGCGCGCTGGAAGTGGCGCCGGCCGACCCCAACGTCATCTACGCCGGCACGGGCGAAACCACCATCCGCATCGATGTCTCCATCGGCGATGGACTCTACAAATCCACCGATGCCGGGCACAGTTGGAAGCACCTGGGCTTGAAGGAAACGCGCCAGATCGCCAAGATTCGGAGTCATCCGGAGAACGCCGATCTGGTTTATGTGGCCGCTTTTGGGCATGCCTTTGGGACCAATCCGGAGCGCGGCGTCTACCGCTCGAAGGACGGCGGCGCGACTTGGGAGAACATCCTGCACGTCAGCGATAAAGCCGGCGCCATCGACCTCACGATAGACAAGAATAATCCGCGCATCATCTACGCGGCTTTTTGGGAGGCTTATCGCAATTTCTGGCAGATCAGCTCCGGCGGCGAGGACAGCGGCATCTGGCGCTCAATGGATGGCGGCGACAGCTGGGAGAAGATCAGCGGCAACAAGGGTTTGCCCAAGGGCTTGTTGGGCAAGATCGGCCTGGCGGCCTCACCGGCGCAGCCCGGGCGCGTCTGGGCCATCATCGAGAATCAGCCCGATGGAGGCATCTACCGCAGCGATGACTACGGCGAGACCTGGGTAGTGGGCAGCAAGGACAACCGCTTCATCTCCCGCGCCTGGTATTATATGCACTTGACAGCCGACCCGGTCGATGCGAACACGATATACATCAACAACCTCAGCTTCTGGAAATCGACCGATGGCGGGCATAATTTCACTGAGATCACCACGCCGCATGGCGACGATCACGACTTGTGGATCAACCCGGATAACAACCGCGTGATGATCCACGGCAATGACGGCGGCGCCTGCGTCTCGCTGAACGGCGGCTTGTCCTGGTCGAGCATATACAATCAGCCGACGGCGCAGATCTATCATCTCGATTTCGATAGCAACGAGCCTTATTACGTCTATGGCACACAGCAGGACAATTCGAGCTTGCGCGTGCCCAGCCGCAGCCGCTACTCGTCCATCACCTGGGAGGACTGCGACATCATCGGCTCGGGCGAGAGCGGCTATATCGCTGTGGATCCCGCTGACCCGAATATCGTCTATGTCGGCGCGATTGGCAGTTCGCCTGGCGGCGGCAACTGCCTGCAGCGTTATGATCACCGCAGGCAGCAAATCCGCCTGATATCGACCTGGCCCCGCAGCTCCACTGGCTTGGGCGCGGGCGCCGAGAAATATCGTTTCGCCTGGACCTACCCCATCGTCTTCTCGCCGCATGACAGCAGCATCATCTACATCGGCGGCAATCAGATACTCAAGACGACTGACGAAGGGCAAAGCTGGCAGGAGATCAGCCCGGATTTGACCAAAGCCGATCCGGAGACGCTGAAACCTTCGGGTGGTCCCATCAATCGCGATGCGGTCGGCGCCGAGCATTACGCCACGGTATATACACTGGCGGAATCGCCGCATGAACCGGGCGTGATCTGGGCTGGCTCCGATGATGGCTTGCTGCATATCACGCGGGATGGGGGCGAGAATTGGACTGATATCACGCCGCCGGGTATGGGCGAGTGGGCCATGTTCACGATGATCGAGCCCTCGCCGCATGACAGAGCCACGGCTTACGTCAGCGCCACGCGCTACAAGAACGACGACTACGCGCCCTACGTCTTCAAGACAACAGACTATGGCGCGAGCTGGACGTCGATCGTGGATGGCATCGCCGAGGATCATTTCTGCCGCGTCGTGCGGGAAGATCCAGCGCGCGAAGGCTTACTCTATCTGGGCACCGAGTTCGGTTTGTATGTCTCCTTCGACGCCGGCGCGAGCTGGCAGCGCTTCCAGTTGAATCTGCCGGTCTCGCCGATCTACGACCTGAAGATCAAAGGCAGTAATCTGGTCGTGGCGACGCATGGGCGGTCGTTCTGGCTATTGGATGACGTCTCTGTAATTCACCAGTTCAGTGACGGAATCGCCGACAAGACGGCGCATTTGCTGAAGCCGGGCATAACCGAGCGGCATCTGCCCAAAGTCTTCGAAGGGCTCTTCGACAGCGGCGATGGCAAGCAGTATATGAGCACGCTGGGCATGGTCGCCGCCTACGTCAAGGAAGAGACGCCCGAGCACGGCGTCAAGTACACCTATCTCGATAGCGGCACGAATCCGCCGAAGGGCGCCGTCATCAACTACTACCTGTCCGAAGCGCCGGAGGCCGCCATCACGCTGCGCATCGACGACGCCGATGGGAACGAAGTCAAGACCTTCAAGAGCATCCATGCCGACGAGGAGGAGAAAGCGGCGGGAAGTCGCACGGACGATAGTCCTAAGGAACTGCGCATCCCATCAAACGCCGGCTGGAACCGCTTCGTCTGGGACTTGCGCTATCCCGATGCGCACAAGGTCGTCCCGCAGGATGACAATCAGCAGGGCTTCATCAAGGGACCGCACGCCGTGCCGGGCGCTTACTGCGTGGCGCTGACCGTCGGCGAAGATACGCTCAGTCAGTCATTTGAGATCATCAAGGAAGCCGGCGTCGAAGCGAGTCAAGCCGACTTGCAAGCGCAATTCGACCTGCTGATTAGGATTCGCGACAAGGTCTCGGCGACGCACAAGGTCATCAATCAGATGCGCGATGTACGAGCGCAGCTCAAGGGCTGGCGGGAGCGGCTGGGAAGCCTGGAATCGGCGGCGGGGATCCGAGACGCGGCCAAGGCGCTGGAAGAGCAGGTGCTCGAGGTCGAGAAGGAACTGATGATCCCCGATACGCGCCCGGGCTGGCCCGATGCAATGAACAACGGCGACCGCCTGGCGACGCAGTTGAGCAATTTGAGCTTCAATGTCAACCTGGGTGATTACAAGCCGGCCGACTACGAATACGGCGCTTTCGACGAAATCGCGGGCGATATTGATGGCGTAGCGGACAAATTCAGTGACATAGTCGATGGGAACCTGGCCGAGTTCAATACCATGCTGAGCAATGCCGGCTTCGGTAAAGTCGTGCTGAAAGTGGAATGAATCTCTCCGCGAATTACGATGTAGGGGCGAGCCAGCGGGTCGCCCGTCGAAACAGTGTGACAGTTATCGGGCGACCTGATAGGCCGCCCCTACAGAAATCCCTTGCGGCAAACGTGGCTAAATGAAACGCTCCAAACCCTTCCTCTTCCTGATGCTGGCGGACTTCATCGCGCGCTCGGCCTATCAGATGGGCAAGACGCCGCTGCTGCCCATATTCGCTGCCGCCTTGGGCGCGTCGGGCGCCTTTCTGGGCTTGATCGTCTCCGTCTCGACCGTGACGGGACTCTTCCTCAAGCCGCTTTTTGGCATCTTGTCCGATCGCTGGGGGCGGCGGATCTGGCTGCTGATCGGCGCTGGCTTCTTCGCCTTCATGCCCTTCCTCTACGGTTTCATCCAAACGCCAGAGCAGTTGCTCGTCATTCGGCTCGCGCATGGCTTGGCGACAGCGATTTACGGTCCCGTCACCTTGGCTTTCATCGCCGACCTAGCACGTAATAACCAGATTGCGGAAGATATCGGCTGGTTCGAGATGGCTCGCAGCGGCGGCTACATCGCGGGACCGGCGCTGGCGGGCTGGCTCCTGCTGTCGCTCGATCCCGTCGCTGTATTCACGACCATCGGGCTGATCAGTTGCGTGATATTCCTGCCCGTCCTGCAATTGCCGGAGACGCGTCCGAGGCAAGCTCGCAAACGACCGCGCCAGCGTCTCTTGCCCCACATCTTCAGCGCGATTCGTGATGGCGGCAACAGCCCCGCTGTCTGGCTCACCGGCGGTTTGGAGGCGGTCACCTTCATCGCGCTGTATACGCTCAAAGCTTTCTTGCCGATTTATGCGCTGGAGGCGGGCTTGAGTATCGCGCTGGTCGGCTTTTACTTCAGCCTCAGCGAAGCCGCTCACGTACTCAGCAAGCCCTTCTGCGGCCGGCTGGGCGATAGGGTCGGGTACTTGCCAGCTATCAGCCTGGGCATGCTGCTGTTGGCGGCTGCGCTGCCCTTGGTGAGCGCGCTGGACGATGGTCCGCTCTTCCTTTTGCCGGCGCTATTGACGGGCTTGGCGCAGGCGCTCATCTTCCCCGCGGCGAAAGCGCTGGTCTCACAAAGCATCAGTCCCGAGCATCTGGGCGCGGGCATGGGTCTGATCGGCATGCTGCAGAACTTCGGCAAGGTGGCGGGACCGGTCTTCGGCGGCTTTGCGATTGCCGCCTTGGGTTATGGCGGGGCGCTGCTCGGTTTGAGCGCGCTACTGATAGCGGGCACAGTGGTAATTTACGCGCTGCTGGCTCCAAGGCGTCAACTTGGCGCGTCTCACTAGCGCTTGCCCTCTCGCTAGAGCAACCAGCGCCTGGCTACACCCAGCAGCCGTTGACCACAGCGCCGCGGATATTGGCGACCTGGCGGATGCCGCTTCCGTCAGTATCCAACAGCATCAACTGCAGAAAGCCCGGATATGACGAAGGCGCGACGAAGCTGATCCACCGTCCGTCCGGCGACCAGCGCGGCGAGGTCGCGCCGGTATGATGCATGGTCACGCGGGTCAAGCCACTGCCATCTGGCAACATGGTATAAACCTGCGCGCCAATGACCGCGGTCAACCAGGCGCCATCGGGCGACCAGGTGAGGTCTGACATCAGCCAGCTAGATTCGTGGATGATCCGCTCGCCGCTGCCATCCGGCTTGGCGACCGCCAGCTTATACGTCGCGCGCGCATCGGCTGCCTGCTCCACAATGATGTAGGAAATCCGCCGCCCATCCGGCGCCCAATCCGGCGACACATATGACCGCTCCGCCGTCGGTAGTTTGATGCTGGTGAAGAGCCGATTCATGAGATCGCCGCTTGCCAGCCCGAAGCGCGGCGGCGAATGCTCCCCATACTCGCGCGACACGAGAACCCCAGCGCCATCGGAGGCCAGCGCGATTTCCCGCAGTGCCGTCAGCGGCTCGCCCGTCTTCGGTTCATCCAGATGCAGCAGCGAGCCATCGAGCAGGCTGTGGTGGAAGCCGTTGAGATCATGCCGATGGCTGGCGATCACCAGTTGCTGCGAGGCGCGTTCACAGTCGATATCCGTTGTGCGGAGGTAGCCGTCGCCATGCGGGATGGAGCCGACGATGCGCTTCATACCACGCCCGTCGGTCCCGATGCGGTAGACCGAATTGGAATCGCGCCCGGCGTCGACCGAGTCGGTATCAGAGATGAATATCAGTTCGCCTATCGCTTCCTCAGACGGCGACCACAACTGATCGACCAGCAGCAGGCTGACGACCAGCAGCAGATAACTTGTCACGACTCGCCTTCGTAATTCTTGACCGGCTGCCCCGCGCATCTTGCTGTCCCCTCAGAGCGCCGCTCGAAGAATCGCCGTCAACTCTTCAGCAGTGAGTTCGATCGGATTGCCTTTCATGCTGCTGGCTGCCGCCGACTTGGAGACGATCTCAGCGAAATCTTCCGCTTTCACGCCATAGTTCCCCAGCCCGGGGATGCCAAGAAGTCGGCTGGTTTCGCTGATCCAGTCGATGGCGTCGCTCGCATCCGCCGAACCCTCGTCCAATAGAATCTGAGCCGCTTGATCATAGCGCCGTAAAGCGGGATTGTCTTGCTGCCGTTCCGTCAGCGCCTTGATGTTGGCTTCGATCACCGGCGGCAACAGCGCCGCGCAGATTGCGCCGTGTGGCGCGCCATACATCCCGCCCAAAACGCCGGCGAAGCCATGCACCGCGCCCAGCTTGGCATTGGCCAGCGCCAAGCCGCCCAGCAAGCTCGTCAGCGCCATATCATGCCGTGCCGCGGCATTAGCCGGTTCTTCATAGACGCGCCGCAGCGATCGGCCCGCCCGGCGCAAGCCCTCGCTGCAGAAGCCATCCGTGAGCGGCGTCGCCATGCGCGTGACGTAAGGCTCAAGCACCTGGGTCAAGGCGTCCATGCCGGTGCTGGCGGTGACCGACGGCGGCACGGAGTGCGTCAGCGCGGGATCGACCAAGGCAATGTCAGCCAACATGCGATTATCGCGCAGGCTGACTTTGACGCGCTGCGCCTTCGAACCGAGCACGGCGTTTTTGGTGACTTCGGCGCCGGTGCCGGCCGTAGTCGGCAGGGCGATGAAAGGCAGGGGCGCCGCGTCCAGCTTCCGCCCGGCTCCGATGATTTCGAGATAATCGATGACCGCGCCCTCGTTGGGGATGAGAGCGGCGCTGGCTTTGCCGCTGTCAATCACGCTGCCGCCGCCGATGCTGATCACCATATCGCAGCCAGCGCGCAAAGCGGCCTCTTTCGCCTGATCAATAACCTCGACGCTTGGCTCACCACTGACGGGGAAGCGCGTGAATGGCAGATCGGTTTCCCCCAGCGCGTCGATCAGCTCGCCGACCGACGGCGGCTGAAAGCTGTCTGTGACCAACAGGGCGTGGCTGCCCAACTCGCGGGCGAGTTGCGGGAGTTGCCTCGCGCTGCCATCGCCGAAGATGATGCGCGCCGCGGTGGCGAAATCAAATGACATGTTTGCCCCACTCCAAGATTGCCATTAAACGACCTGTCGTTATAATCGCATTATGTCGGATATGCGAGGGAATTGCGAATGATGGAGCGGGTTGCTGCCCTGACAGACGAAGTGCGTGCCGGGCGCGAGCTGGTGGCGCAAATCGGCCGCATCCTCTTTGACCGCCACTTGACCGATGCCGGCGGCGGCAACATCAGCCTGCGCGTCGGCGATGTCTTCTGTATGTCCCCCACTCTCGCCGGGCAGAATAAGCAGTGGCAGCTTGAGCCGGAGGATGTGCTGGTGGTGGACCGCGCTGGCGAGATACTGGAGGGCGACGGCGCGCTGACCCGAGAAATCGCGGTGCACTTCGGCTTGCACGAGAACTTCAGCGACTACGGCAGCGCCGTCATCCACTGCCACCCGCGCAACCTGCTTGTCTTCGCTTGCGCCAATCTGCCGCTGCCGCCAGTGATGGAAGCCACGCGGAAATTCGGCACGACGCCGGTCATCGAATACGCGCCGGCGCACAGCCCCAAGCTGGGCGAGCGCATCGTCGCCACCATGCGCGGACGGGAAGCGATGATCGCCAAACATGCCGCCGGAACCCTCGCGCCCTGGCATGGTCTGTTCTTGATCGGCAAGAATCTGCCAGCGGCTATGGACGCGGTTGAGCGCCTCGACACCAATGCCTACATCATCATGATGTCGCAGCATCTCGGCGCCAGCCCGCTGCTGCGGGAGGAAAGCGCGGCCATGGAAAGCGCCATCGCGGACTTCGATAGCGATTGAGCGCAATGATCGTCTCCCTCACACCTAATACCACACTGGACCTCACCGTATTCGTCCCGCGGCTGGTGACGAATACGACCATTCGCGCCAGGCGCACTTACCACAGCATGGGCGGCAAACCAACCGACGCCTCCTTCATCCTCGGGCGCATGGGCGTGGGCAGTCTGGCGCTGGGTTTGGCGGCCGGAGCCGTCGGCGACAAGGTCAAAGCCATGCTGGAGGCCGAGGGCGTGAGGACCGACTTCGTCGCCGCTGATGGCGAGACGCGCATCAATACCGTCATCATCGACGAGCACAGCGGCGAACACACCACCATCACCACCGCTTCCATGTCCGTGACAGCGGCGCAGCTTGACACGCTGCGACAGCGTTACATCAAAGCGTTGGATGGGGCATCGGTCCTGATCACCGGCGGGTCGCTGCCGCCTGGTGTGAGGCCGGAATTCTACGCTGAGGCGATTGAGTTGGCGAAAGCGAGGGCGGTGCCCATGATATTCGATGCCGCGCCGCCAAATCTGGAAGCGGGCTTGAAGGCGGGTCCCACATTCATCAAACCCAACGAGCATGAGCTTTCCGCCCTGGCCGGTCGCAAGCTGCGCACGGTCGAAGAACTTTACGCCGCTGGCAAAGACATCTTAGAGCGTCAAGGTACGCAGGTGGTCATCACTATGGGGGCGGACGGCGCGCTGGCTGTCTTGAAGGACCGGGGCTATCGGATTCCGCCCATTCGGGTCAATGTCAGCAGTCCGGCGGGCGCGGGCGATGCCGTGCTGGCCGGTTTGGCGCAGGCCATCCACCACAAGCGACCAATTGAGGAGGGCTTGCGCCTGGGGATCGCGACGGCGACGGCGGTCTGCTTGCAGCCGGGCACCGCCGACTACCAAGTCGCCGATATGCAGCGTTTCCTGCCTCAAGTCGAATTGATCCCCTACTCTTGATCCATGCGCTATCAATTTGAAGTCGCGGTTGACTCGCTGGAATCCGCCCTGATGGCGCAGGAGTGTGGCGCTGACCGCATTGAACTCTGCGCCGACCTGGGCATCGGCGGCATTACGCCGTCGCCCGGCATGATTCAACTGGCCATGGAGCGGCTGCAGATTCCGGTCCACATCATGATCCGGCCGCGTCGCGGCGACTTCCTTTACACCGACACCGAATTCGAGGTTATGCTGCGTGACATTGACGCAGTGAAGTCGGCTGGCGCGCAGGGAGTGGTCTTCGGCGTTCTGATGGCGGACGGCCATGTGGACAGCGAGCGGACGAGCCAGCTTGTCGACGCAGCACGTCCGTTGAGCGTCACGTTCCATCGCGCCTTTGATATGTGCCGGGATCCGCGGACGGCGCTGGCTGAGTTGATCGACATTGGTGTGGACACGTTGCTCACATCAGGTCAAGCCCCAAGCGCAGCAGAGGGTATGCCGTTGATTGTCGAACTGGGCGCGTGGGCAGCGGGCAGAATTGACATCATGCCCGGCGCCGGCATCCACCCGGGCAACATCCGCCGCATCGCTGAAGGGACCGGCGCGCAAACGTTTCATTTTTCCGCGCGGGAAACGGTCAATGGCCCGATGCGGTATCGCAATGCGCGTGCGTTAATGGGCCAAGCCCGCAGCGAATTTGCACGCACCTACGCTTCAGCCGAGCAGATCCAGAAGATCATGGCCGCCTTGGTATAGTTCACAGGGGGAGATATTGTCGGACCCGCTCAAACAAACAGCGGCTCCATCTCCCATTCCGCCATCAGCGCCTGCATCTCAGCCTCCGGCGTCCGCGCCTCGAAACGGTGTGCCGCATCCAGCACCAGGGGTAGAACGGTGATGTCGCCGACCGTATTCAGGAAGACATCTTCATTGCCCAGCACCCAATGTACGGCTTTGTCGATGCTGGCCTGGTCGGTAAGCGGCTCGTACCAGGTGCGATGGGTCCGTTGACCAGCGAGGTAGGGACGGCGGGTCAGGCTCTTGATCGTCTGCACCGCGCAGTTCCTCGCCTTGCACATGCTCAGGACCTCTTCAAAGCCAGCGCGGTAAATCTCGTTTTGCATCATCGGGTAGTTGTAGGGCAGCAGCACGGAATCGAAATTGAAGCGTTCCAGGCTACGCTGGTGCATCCGCGCGATGGCGACATCGTGACCGGTCACGCCGATATATTTCACCAAACCTTGCTCGCGCGCCTCCAGCAGATATTCCAGCACGCCGCCGGGACCCATCGCCACTTCCCACTCCGCTTCGCCGACGAGATAGTGCAACTGGATCAAGTCGACCTCGCTGACCCGCAGGCGCTGCAGCGAGCGCTCAAATTCGCGCTTGGCGCCATCGTATGTGCGCTCGGCTGTCTTGGTGGCGAGGAAGAAGTCGGCGCGGCGCGTCTCCATCCACGGTCCCAGGCGCAGTTCGGAATCGCCATAACTGGCGGCGGTGTCGATGTGGTTGACGCCATTGGCGATGAGCAGTTCCATCGTCCGGTCGGCATCGTCTTGGCTGACATCGCCAAAAGCGGCCGCGCCGAATAGCGTGCGCGTGCTCAAGTGACCGGTGCGTCCAAATTCTTTCTTGGGGATAGGCATAGGATTTCCTCGCTTTCTGTTTGCGGCGTCTATTGCGCTGCGATTATAGCACAGGCTTTGAACACTGATATCGGCGGGGACAGGGTCGCTCAAGCAGCGCAAAGGTCCCCGTCCAGGTAGCGGCGGGGGCCCTAAGCGAAGACTTCCTGCAGCAAGGGCAGGGAAGCGCGGAAGCCATCCTCGAAGCTCCCGCCGGGCGGACGATAGACTGATTCCAGCGAGATCGAGCCGGCATAGCCGTCAGCCTTCAGCGCCGCCGCAATCTGCGGCAGATATGGCGCCATCTGCCCCGTGCCCAACTGTCGGCACACGACAGTCGCCCGTCTGATATCGACTTCCACATCTTTCAGGTGGATATGCCCCAGCACACCGCGCAAGGTCTCATAGCCATCGGGATAGGGCGCCTCGGTGCAATACAAGCTGTTGGCCGGGTCCCAAAGCAGCTTGAGCCGGTCGCTTCCGATTTCATCGATGAGCTTGCGAGCGAGCCAGGCGGAGGTAATCATGGCGTTATTGCCCGTCTCGACCACCAGGGTGATGCCGCGGTCTTCCGCCAGTTGCACCGCCGGACTCACCAGTTCGCGCAATTTCTCCCAAGCGCCTGTCGCCACATTCCACTGTTCGGCGCCGTTGCTGCCGAAGAGGATCATCTCCTTGCGGAAAGCCATGATTCGCACCAGCGAGCAATCCAGCGCCTCGGCTGTACCGATGCAGCGTCCGAGCGCGGCCAGCTGCTCTTGATAGGCTGACGAGGACGCGGTCAACTCGCCCAGCGCCAAGCCGCCAAAGATATGGCGCGAAATGCAGGACACTTCAACGCCATGCGCCGCGACAAGTCCTTGCGTCTTATCGAGTTGCGCATCGGTCAAGTCGCCAACTTCCTTGTCCCAAAGGAATTGCAATTCCGCCTGGGTCAAGCCGAACTCATTCATGACCGTCAGCGCATGTTCAAATTCGCGGCTTATCCCGTCAGTAATCACGCCTAGTTTTGCCATTTTGTTATCTCTATTAATTTATGTTTATCGTGGGCGACACAAGTATCGCCCCTACGGGTTATCGTGGCAGATTTTGGGGGCAAGCCACCAGTTCGCCCGTACGAACGCAGGGTATATGTGGCGGCAAGGTTCCTTACCATTGGACTTCCGCGCCGGAGAATTGTTCCAGGAATTTGACGATCGTCCAGTTGTCCCCTTCGGGATAAAGCGAGATGCCAGCCTGAAAGAGCTCATAGGCGCTGCTGGTGGCGAAGAGCGGCATACCCGTCTCGCGTGCCATCGCCATGCTGATGCCCAGGTCCTTGACCATCGTGCCGATATGGCTGCCGCTGTCTTCGAATTTTCGCGCCATAATCAATTCGGCGCAGTTCTTGAAGAAGGGCGTATTGCCGACATGGGTGCTGCTGAAGACTTCATAGAGCGTCTCGCCTTTGACGCCGGCGGCCGCGCCCAGCGCCAGGGACTCGAAGATGCCGGCGAAGCTGACGCCGATGTAAGCTTGCAGCGCTGCCTTGACCGTCTGCCCCATGCCGATCTCTTCGCCGACGTGGAAGATCTGGTCGCCGACCGCGTTCAGCGCGTCTTGATTCGCCTCGAAGACCGCCGCTTCCGCCGCGACCATCATGGTCAGTGTGCCGGCTTCCGCGCCGTACTGGCCGCCGCTGACCGGGCTGTCGATCAAGTTGAGCCTCGTCCCGGCGATAGCGGTCCCGACCGCGCGCATCTCGGCCGGCTGGATCGTGGCGCTGACGATTATCGTAGCGCCCGGCTGCAACGCGGTCATCAAGCCGCCCTCGCCCGCGACCACATCCATCACTTGGGCGCCGCTCATGACCATGACAAAGACGACATCGGACCCCGCCAGGTCCGCCAAACTGTCCACCGGCCTTCCGCCAAGCTTCGCCAGCATATCTCCACGTTCAGGCCGGAGATCATAGCCGCGGACATCAAAGCGGGCCGCCAGCAGATTCTTCGCCATGCCCATGCCCATATTGCCCAAGCCTACGACCGCTGCGTTTTTCATATCAGCTTGCCTCTCAATAAGAGCGGGCGACAAAAGTGTCGCCTCTACAGTTAATGCTGTTTGCGAGCGGGATGGTTATGAGCCGGCCAGGAATTTGACGCTCTGCAAGACACCCTGCTTCTGTTCGTATTCAGTGTCGTCGTAGTAATGATCTTCCAGTTCAATGCTGACACAGCCGCTGTAGCCGCTGTCCTCCAGGATGCTGAGGATGATCTTCCAATCGGAGACGCCGTGACCGGGAATCGTATAACGCCAGTTCATGCCGCCATATTTGTAGGGGGCCGCGAAGGTCGCTTCTTGCAAGTTGCCGTACTGATACAGGTTCTCGTCGATGATCATGCAATCCTTGCCATGCACATGGAAGACGTGACCGACGAACTCCTTCAGGAAGCGAATCGGGTCGATGCCCATGCGCACGAGATGCGAGGGGTCGTAATTGACGCCCATATTCGGCGAGCCGATCTGCTCGATGAAAGCGCTGTAGGTCTCCGGCGTGCAGACCAGGGAGCCGGGTCCGGGCCAGCCTTCGATGACCAAGTAGGCGTCGTTCGCTTCGAAAGCCGATCGCAGTTCACCATAACTCTCGATCATGTAGCCGAAGTTCTCGGCGCGGCCGCGTGACGGATCTTCCGGGATCATGCAGATGAAGAATGTCTTTGCGCCGGCGGCGACGCATGCGCGGATGTACTCGGCGTTGCGCGCCACTGCCTCGCGCCGCACCCCGGCATCGGGCGACATCATCTCCATCCAGACCGTCAGATCGGCGCTGCCCACGCGCAAGCCGGCATTAACCACGGTTTTGGCGACGCTATCGGCGTCCCGCCCCAGGTCGATGACTTCGAGGTCGTTTTCCAGCGCCCAGGCGATTATGCCATCGAGGTCTTGCTCCCAGGCGAAGTTGCGGCGCCGCCAGCCCAGTGGGAACCCCCCAGTTGCAGTCTTCATATTTCCTCTCCTCTTGATTGAATTTGGCGTATTTTACTCGGGCTGCGCCTGTTGACCAGCGTGAGAAAGCGGTTGGGCGCGGAATGCAGGCAAGACTCCTGATTGCCTCTTGTGTTATAGAACATTTGTACTATGATGTAGTTAGTGGATTTTGCTTTGAGTATTGCGCCGCGCGGATGGCTTGTGGCAGGGCAGACCGCGGCGGGCATTCACAAATCATGTCGATGTTTTAGGAGGAAGCCATGCCATTAGCATTTACACCTGGAGCCGGCGGCGGTAGCAACAAGCCGAAACCCAAGAAACCGTCATCATATTTCTCATCTTATGTTTCTGTTTATGTAAAGCCTGACCCAGAGCCGGAGATTGTCACTTTTGTCCCGCCAACATCGCAATCGACGACATCACAGACGACAACGCCATCTTACGACCCGCTGTCGTCCATAACAGTGCGACAACCGAAAACAGAACACAAGGTCGTAGCACTGCCGCCCCCAAATATTCAGGTTCCCTTGGTCGCTTATACTTCCGGCGACATCAACACAGCCAAGGACATTGAAAGGCGTTATCAAGATCTTATCCAAAATGAACTGCTGCCGGATGATATCGACTATCAGGACGCCCAAGCCGCTTTTGAGCGGGCTGATGTGCAAGCGCTATCCGATGAGCAAAAGCTGAGAATCGATTACCTCTTAGGCACTGAACATGATCCCCTCGTACGCAGCATGTTGCTCGCCCTCAAGCACGAAGGCATCCCGGGACACCTCAGTTTTGACGAGTACATGGGGCGCTTCGCCGAATGGGGGCTGGTCGAAGAATCCGACCAACGCGCCTGGCAGGTCATACAAGACAACATTGAAGACCTGACCAACGACCGCTGGGAAAGCGCTAGGGCAATTGACCTCAACAGCGGCGAGGAAGTACTTGTCCGCGCTGGCAGCAAAGAAGCCGTCTTCTTGCAAGACAAACACAAACGGATGCTGGAAGGGCGCGATATTGCTCTCATCCACAATCACTACAACAACTCGCCGGCATCGGATAGCGACCTGCAGGCGGCGCTTGACCTGGGTGTCATGTTCCTCGTCTTGGTCACGCCGGCCGGCTTGCAATATCACTACCGGCGCAGCGGGGACAAAATGAAGCTGGTGGAGGTGATCAACAATCCCGCTTACGTGGCCCTGCCATCGCCGCAGGAGGATGAAGAATCGCGCGCGGCTTATGAAGCGCAGATTATAGCCGAGTGGGACAACCCGGCCGAGATAGTGATGCGGCAGGGGGAGGCAACTGCTGTCATAGAAGTTTCAGGATCTTTCAGAGCGTATGGCAACCAGTGGTATGCTGACGCGAGGCGAGCCGAACCCAAAACTTTCATGAATTATGATTTCACTGACGAGCCGCAGGAATTCAGGGTATTAGGCAGATCTACGCTTAACCAGTCACTTGTAATGATCGAAGTGCGTTACCCTGACTCGTATCAATTCTATCGTCATTGGATCAGCCTTGAAGACTTGGAAGGCAACTACAAGATCCGTAACGGTGACTTGGATGATGTACCAATCTTGTATCCGCTGCGATCATTTGTGGCTGACGAAACATTGGATGTTGAGTTAATCGGCGAGGATCCAACTTGGCCGGATAAATCAGGTGTTGGCGTACGATCTCGCGATTTGAATCCTGTCGGCTCAACAGAAGAGTTCTTATTGCAGTCGCCCACGATCGGTCCGGATGTGATAGTTGAATTCGTCGCCACTGACCACTATCAATTAGGCAATTTCGTTGTCATAAGCTTTCCGGCGAGTGTCATTCAAAAAAATGAAACTGTCATGCAGAATTTATCCAGAGACCCGAACCACGATCCCAGTCAGTGGCGTGAGGATGGCCGGGTATTCGTTGCATTTGCGCACCTGTCTGATTGGGAGGATTGGGGCCTGCAGCGTCCGCAGCCTGGCACATATATTGATAGCCCGGAAAAAGGGAAAATCGGCATGACGGGGAACACTGGAACGCAGGTAAATCATTTGGATCTGAGCGTCGTATACTATGGTTCAATGGATGACGGTACCCAGCAAATGCGGGATGCGTTGGCAGCCGTGACTTGGGATCGCGCCTCAGTAGACAATTATTTCGGGCTTGCTGCGCGCAGCAGTTTCGTAGGTAAGCCGAATGTGTACGCCGAAAACGTTGATCCGGTTCGAGTCTGGCCCGAACTTGATGAGTTAGAACGGGCTGAATATACAAAAGGAGAGAGTATCTATCCATGGAAAAACTGAAGCTCGTTGTAGCTGCCTGGATTCTTTATCTGGTCTGCGTTCAAATTGCTCCGCTTCAAGCACAACCGGTCGAGCCGTGGCAAGTCGTGTCGGTCGAGATGTCAAATGATGGACGCTATTTGGCGGTGAAGCATGAGGCCAGCATTTGGAAAGATAGCAGCACATATGCCGACAGCGGAATATGGCTATACGATCTACGAAACCTTCTCTCTCCGCCGCTATACCTCCGTGAAGCAGATAGATTCTTTACGAGGATGGTCTTCAGCCCCAATAACGGGTATTTGGCGGTTGGCGGTTTCTACCGTTTAACTGTATTTGAAGTCAGTAATGGCGCTGTCGTTCTAGATCGACCGCACTCTGCAACACCAAAACGCAGCGATTTCAGACGGATTTTCTTCAGCCCCGACAGCAAATATCTCATGTCATTCAGCTATGTACATTCCGACGAAAACGAAGTGTCTATATGGGATATCGAAGCAGGTGAGCGTGTCCACACGATTCCCGTACAACAGAATCAGGCGCATATTGGGCAATTGTGGCTCAGCCCGGATTGGCGACAGTTTATCAATTGGAGCTATATCTCATCAGAAACGGAAACGATTTATGATTTCAAAATTGAGCATGGAGTTGGCCAAGAGCGAGGAAAGATTGCGACCAGCGCCAGTTCGACCGGCGTCAGAGAGGTTGGCGCCGCCTTTAGCGCTGATAGCGTATTTTTCGCCTTAGCGACATGGGATGGCAAAGTCCAGGTCTATGAAACAGATTCTTGGACATTGATGAATGAGATAGAGCTTCACCAGACTCCCTGTGGGGAAGGCGGGGTATCATTAGCCTTCGCTCACCAGCGTACCTGGTTGGCGGCCGAATGTGGCTGGGAAGTTCTATTAACCGTCTGGGATTTTGAGCGTAACGAAGTGGTATTTCGCGATGAAAAGTATCGTTTTAGTGAAGTGCAGTTTACCTCGGACGACGCCTATCTGATTGCGAACCGCAACGAAAACATTTCTGACAAATATGCCCTTGCGGTATGGCGCATTGAAGAGGGCTTCGAATTGACGCTCTACCCGGGCAATAGTCCGCGCGTCCACCCGAATAGCGAGTTGATGGCTGTTATTGGTCACGATTCCAGGATTTGGATATGGAATATCCAGCAAAATAAGCTTTTGGTGATTTTGCCAGCCCCACATCAGTAAATCACGGTTTAAGAACTTTGATCTTGCGTCCGCACCGGCTGCCCGTCTTTGCTCGCCGACTCGACTATCGCGTCCCATAGTTTCGCCATGCGCAAGCCAACTTCGGGCGGGCAGGGGTTTTCGATTTCGCCGGCGCGCACCTGTGTGAATTGCTCCCAGGCGCCGCGCATCTTGGGCAGGTCGGCTTCGGTCGCTTCGCTTTCGCCCTCGCGGCGGATGAAGAGGCGTTCGCCGTACATGCCGGTGCGGATAGCGCCGCGCGTCAGGTTGATGAAGATCTCGTTCTCCAAGCCGGGGATGCAATCGCCGCAGCCATTCAGCGTGACCAGGGCGCCCGATTGCAGGCGCGCCATCACGACGCCGTTGATATCTACCGACGTGCCGCGATTGTCCGTCCAGGCCGCGACTGTCCCGAAGTCTTCCCCGACCAGCGTGCAGACGGAGTTGAGCATGTGCGCACCAGAATCAAAGAGGAAGCCGCCGCCGGCCATCTCCGGGATTTGCCGCCAGGTGCCGACCGTGGCCGCCTTCCAGCCCTGCCAGACCATGCTGGTCACCGTCAGCAACTCGCCGAGTTCGCCGGATGCGATCAGTTCGGCGGCATAGCGGATCTGGGGCGAGAGACCGCCTTGGAAAGCGACCACCAGATGCTTGCCGGTGCGATCGCGCGTTTCGATGAGGCTGAGGGCTTCGCTCGCGTTCATGACCATCGGCTTTTCCAGCAGGACGTCCAAGCCCGCTTCCATACACATCTTCGCCTGATCGTGGTGCAGGTTATGCGGGGTGATGATGAAGACGGTGTCCAGCTCGCCGGCGTGTTTCTCCAGCATGGTCGCCAGGTCGGGTTCGTTGGGAGGCGGGGGCGCGCCGAGCTCGTCCAGCTTCGCAACGGTGAGTTCGTAGTTGTCCCCGGATGGTTCACAGACGGCGCGGATATCGGCGCCGGTTTCGATCATCAGAGGCAGATGGTAGCGAGCCATTCCGCCCGCGCCGATCAAGGCGGTTCTAGTTTTCATAGCAACTCTCTTCGGGTCTCGTAATAGCGATGCAAAAATACAATGGGCGGGATTGTATCGGATGCGGATGCAAAAGGCTAACATCTAACTCGAAGGCAAGATGCGTCGCTTGACAGTGTCTGCGCAGGAGCGGTAGCATGTATCTACAATGTAGAAACGGAGTGTCGATGATGACGAAGATTCAGAAATGGGGCAACAGCCTGGCGGTGCGAATCCCGAAAGCTTTGGCGGAAGAGGCCGGGCTCGAACAGGGTAAGCCGGTTGATGTCCGCTACGTGGACGGCGAGCTCCGGATAAGAAAGCGGCGCAGAAAACGCTACGATCTCGATGAGTTACTGGCGAGCGTACCGGATGATTTTGAACCGGAAGAGTGGGACATCGGACCACCCGTTGGCAACGAGGTCTGGTAGTGGCGTACTTGCCCAAACGCCAGACCATACAATTGTGCCCGACGGTAGTGGCGACCTGAGTTCTTGACATATCACCGTATTACCATTTATTCTGTTTCTACATTGGATATACAGGAGGCGGATGATGCTGGCAAACGTTGCGAAGTGGGGCAATAGTCGCGCAATACGTATACCCAAAGACATGGCGTTGGAACTGGGACTCGACTTCGGCTCTCAGGTGGAGTTGATAGCCGAAGAAGGTCAAATCCGCATCGTGCCAGCAAAACGGCCGAAGTATACGCTCGAGGAATTGGTCGCGCAGATCACGCCGGAGAATCGGCATGAAGAATGGGACACCGGCCCTCCTGTTGGTAAAGAGATCTGGTAATGAGTTACGTTCCGGATCGTGGCGACATCGTATGGACAAATTTCAATCCACAAGCTGGGCACGAACAAGCCGGAGATCGGCCCGCCATCGTGCTATCGCGCAGAATTTTTAACGAACCTTCCGGTCTGGCGCTGTTTTGCCCGATCACTGGTCGACAAAAGGGCTATCCCTTTGAAGTCTCTCTCCCAACCGGTTACGACGTATACGGTGTAATCTTGGTAGACCATGTGAAGAGCCTGGACTGGCAAGCCCGTACAGTCACTTTCATCGCAAAGGCGCCTGAGTCTGTTCTAGCTGACGTCTTGGACAGGCTCGACGTACTTATCCAATAGTTCGTCACATCTCTCTTATTGTTCTTTGCATAGCCTATCGCGTTTAGGTATCCTTCATCCCAATTGCATTGACAGTAATCGACTTGGGCATGACGCTATTCTAGGACATGTCAACATTTCTTGAGGGAGCATTCCATGTTCGACTGGACGTATGAAGAACTGCCACAATCCACCGCCGACCTCGCCACCCTGCAATCCAACATCGACGAATTCGGCTACTGCCTGGTCAAAGACGCCATCACGCCCGATCAGTTGGTGGTCGCCAAGCAGCGCCTGCTGGAACAGGCGCAGGCGGAGCTGGAAGGCGGTCAAGCTTTTGAAGATGGCGGCGCCAAGCAGCAGTGGGGCGCCTTCACCGATGAAGAGGGGCGCATCCGCCGGGAAGCCTTTTCGGCGAAAGCCGGCGGCGTCAACCAGCGGGTCTGGGTCTTGATCAACAAAGGGGCGGTCTGGCGCGAGTTGCTGGCGCAGCCGACGGTGCGCTCGGTCGTCGGGCATGTGCTGGGCGAAGACTATCTGCTTTCGAGCTACGGCGCCAACATCGCCAAACCGGGCGGCATCGCCATGAACCTGCACACCGACCAGTGGTGGATGCCGGAGCCGATCCACCGCCGACCCAACCCGGTACCGGCCGGTTCCTTGACCCGCGCGCTCTCCAACCGCGTCGATGACCATCCCGCCATGATCGCGCCGCCGGTAGTTGTCAACGTCATGTGGATGCTCAACGACTTCACCGAAGCCAATGGCGCGACTCGCCTTGTACCGCGCAGCCATCTCTACGGCCGCCGACCGGATGCGGAGCGGGACAAGGATGTGGTCAGCATCCCGGCGGAGGGCGTCGCCGGCAGCGCCATGCTCTTTGATGGCCGCATCTGGCACGGGACGGGCGCCAACGTCAGCGATGGGCAGCGGCTGGGCGTCCTGACGACATTTGTCGCGCCGCAGTTTCGGACGCAGGTGAACTTCACGATGGCGACCGCGCCCGAGGTAGTGGCTGAGGCGGACGACGATCTGCTGGCACTGCTGGGCTTCAAGATCTGGAATGCTTATGGGCGAGTCGAGAGCCCGGTGGCGGGTTATATTCAGCAGGGACAGCGGTCGCTGGGGGAGATGAAGCCACTGCCTTGAGGAACGCGATCATACAAGGCTTGTTCGGTACTGGTCGCTTGATACGCTTTTTTCTACTCCATCCCCGACCGCCAGTGTCTACGCGGCGCAGCCCCTCTCGCCATCTCTATGGCGACTTTATCGTCCGGTTTCAACGGAGAAGGGAGCTATACTTGGCGGGTTTCGGAGTAATTTGTTAAGTTTTGCAAGGATCGACTCGCTTATATTGTATTGTTTCCGTACTGTTCAAGTTATCTCTGCGTATGATTTGCAGTAGCGGACAAGCTTTACAGTCGCGATTTCAGATATAATAACGTCGGGACTTAAACTTGCTCGGTGCAGACGCTTGTCATTTAAGTGGGGATAGCTATTGAACGCGGCCGCGAATTGCCGTTCTAATTTTTCAGCATACGGAGACAGTGATGTTTAGATATCTGATTATCATGACCATCTCGCTGTCGCTTGCGGCGCCCGCCATAGCGCAGCAAAGCGAAGACAAGCCGAGCGTCTGGCTATTGTCCTTCTACCCCTTTGGTCCTACCAATGCGATCCAGACGGGTATGCTGGACGTGCTGGAGGCTTATGGCTTCATCAATCCGGAAGACCGATCGGATCAACGGATGCAGGTCATGATCGAGTCGGCGGATAATTCGCCCATCCAATTCAACCGCTTGGAAGCCAACTTTGAACTTGACCGACTGCGGGAATTGGTCGCATTTGCGCTGGATAACGAGCCGGATGTGCTGGTGACAATCTCGGCGCCGATGACGCTGGCGGCGCTGCAAGCCACGAGTGATATGGACGACCCGCCCGCGATATTTTTCGCCGATGTCTACAATCCTTATGAGGCTGGCATCGCCGAAGCGCCTTGCATCAAGCCAGCCCATGTCAGCGGCGCGCAATCCGTTGTCGATTATGAAGCTATCGTGAGCTTGCCGCTGCTGCAAAATCACGATATGACGACGATCGGCGCTATACACAATGCGGGCGATGCCAGCGGGGCTTACGGAGCGGGTCAAATTGCCGCAGTGGGCGAAGCGCTCGGCTTGACAGTCGAACAAGCGGCCGTCAATTCGCTGGCGGATCTTGCGCTGGCGACCGAAGGCCTGATTAGCAAGGGCGTTGAAGCCATCTTGCTGCCGATGGACTACATGAACTTGGCCGGGCTGCCGCTTATCTCCGGCGTCGCCAACGACCAAGACATACCGGTATTCTTCGCCAGTTTGGACGGCCTCATTTTGGGCGCTACCGTTGGCGCTGGTTTCTCCCAACTCTTGGAACAGGGAGACGCTGTCGGCTTGATGCTGGCCGCCTATTTGGCGGGCGAGCTGGATCCCGCCAGCACCGGAATCAGCGCGCAAGTTGGCGATATGGTTGTCGGCATCAATATGCACACCGCGGAACAGATGGAATTCAGCTTTTCCCAGGCGCTGCAGGACCGGGCCGATATGTCCCTCACGATGAATGAAGAGGCGGGCTTGCCCTCGATAATGCCAATCAGTCCGGCGGCGCAGGCAGCGATTGGACAGGCTTTTTTCGGGAGACCTGAGCCACTGGAAGCGCGTCAAGAGCGGGACCGCGCCTTCTTGGCTGGGTTGGAATGCAGTGCTGAGCGCATCGCCGAACAGCAAGCCGAACTGGACGCGATGGAGGGGTAAGGCGATAGACCGAAGGGGACTACAATCAGCGACAGACCACCGAAAGGAGATATCATGGCTCGACCAGATCGCCCCACAGTACCCAAAGACCTAGCACTCCGCATCAACGAAGCTCACTACCCAGCCGCCAGCCAGGAATTAGGCAGACGCCTCGACGAATACATTGATCTCGATAGCTCTCATCGCGCCTACTTCCGCGAAGACATCCTCGATAATACAAGCCCGCCACTGCGAGAAGATATGGAACAATATCTTGCTCAACTCGAAGCTTGGGTTATAGAGCACCCACCCGCAGACGAGAACGACAATTTCTAACCAAGTAAAAGAAGATAGGAGAAATCATGACGAAACTCAAACGGGTTGTCCTGATCGGACTGCTGGCCTTGATCAGCGCCGTTGTTGCGGCGGAAACGCCTGATGATTGCACCCGCCGGCTAAGTTCCGATATACTCATCGATACATTCGAACAGGCGACAGCCTGGTACGATCAAGTTTGGCGTGAATGCGCCCCATTACCAGAAAACACGGACGAAAGAATGCTACCGGTACAGACCGAAGACTTCGGATTTTCGAACACCAGAATGCGTGAAACTGGTTGCGAAATTAGCCATATCGCCGCCGATCTCATACCTTCGCTTGACATTAGTTTCAGCATTCCCACAGGCGATGGTGACTTCTATTGGCGATACGAAGTAGCTGGTATCTGGCATCCTTTTCAACCGGGCGAGGTAGAAGACACAAACCCACCACGTCGTGGCATTCATCAGATTGTTCTGCGTACCAACCAGGGCGAAGACAAATTCGGGATCGTAGAGACTTGGGCAACCAAGTGGAATCAACTGTCAATTTCCTGCTAGCGTCCGGCGACAATCTGGCTGGGGTAGGCTGTGTAACGTGTGGTGGTAGTGCCAAACGAAAAAGAGCTTGAGTGTAAACCCAAGCTCCTGCATCAATGTAGCCACCTAACCTGTAGAATTATCTCAAAATATTTATTTCAATCTTTGGCTTAACAACTATCTCAACGCAAACATTTAGATTAAGTACAAATAGATTAAATACAAACAACATCAATATTAGGTTGAATACATACTCGATCTCCATTTCTATCACCCCCTTTCTTCCGGCTTAATTTGCAAGTGCATGCCGGAAACAGGCAGGTGACTACCCAAGCATGATACCAACTTCCGTGCGACAAACAAGGGCTTTTCCGGAGAAATCATGACGCAAACACCTGACAAACTCGACCAAATCCACATCGGCAAGAAGGGCGCCACGCCCATCGCCGCGCCGGGCTGGACCGGCAAGCCGGCCGACCGCGTCAAGCTGGTCGACTGCGATGTCCACCACAGCTTCCACGATCCGCATCAGTTGCTGCCCTACCTGCCCAAGTTCTATCAGGAGCACCTGCTGGATCAGGGGCTTCACCTGCCCGGCGCCGGCTACGCTAACACGCCTTTCCGCCGCACGCGGCCCGATATCAAAGATCCGGCGCTGCAAGAGCGGGACTTCAACTTCTCGCTTGAGTTCACGCAGAAAGAGCTGCTCGACCGCTGGAATATCGACATTGCTCTGCTGACCGGTTCGGCGAGCTTCTACGGTTATGCCGGCTTGCCCGACCCCGATTGGGCGGCGGCGCTGTGCACGGCTTACAACGACTGGACCATCGAGCACTGGCTGGATAAAGATCCGCGCGTGGTCAACGCCATCTTGATCGCGCCAGGCGATCCGGCTTTGGCGGTCAAGGAGATTCACCGCTTGGCGCATCGCAAAGACACAGCGGCGGTCATGATGCCGATGCAGAGTCCGCAGCTATTCGGCAAGCGCATGTATCATCCCATATGGGAAGCCTGCGCCGAGCACGATCTACCGGTAGTCTCGCATATCGGCGGGGGCAGCCCCGGCTCGACGCCGACGCCGGTCGGCTTCCCCAGCTACTATATGGAATCGCGCATGACTCGCCCCAGCGTCGCCAGCGCCCAAGCCGCTTCGCTGATCGTCGAAGGCGTCTTCGAGAAGTTCCCCAATTTCAAAGTGGCGCTGATCGAAGTGCAGCAGTTGTGGGCGGCGCAACTGATGTGGCATATGGACACCGACTGGAAAGCCATCGGCGATCAGACGCCCTGGCTCAAGCGCCTGCCCAGCGAGTACTTCCGCGAGCATATCCGCGTCGGCTCGCAGCCGATGCACGAGCCGCCACAGACCGAGCAGGTCTATCAGATGCTGGAGATGCTGCACGCGGACGAGACGCTGGTCTTCTGCACCGACTTCCCGCATTTCGATTGGAACGACCCGGTGACCGTCTTGCCCAAGTTGGACGAGCGCACGCACCGCCGCATCTTCGCCGAGAACGCGCTTGACCTGCTGCGCATCAGCGACGACATGCTCGAGGCGGTCGTTGCGTGACCGGCATCGTTGTCGGCAAGGTGACGGAGATCCCCGAAGGCGGGCGCCTAATCATCGTGCCCTTTCGCGGGCGCGCTGGCATCGGCATCTTCAATGTGAAGGGCCGCTTTTACGCCCTGCGCAATATCTGCCCGCACAAGCGCGGACCACTTTGCACCGGCGAGGTGGCGGGCCGCAGCACGACAACCGCCCCACCCTCATTAACAGAGGGCTTCGTCGACTATGAGCGGGAGGGCGAGATCATCCGCTGTCCCTGGCATGCCTGGCAATTCGATATCGCCACCGGCCAATGCCTGGTCGATCCCGATATCCGGGTCAAGACCTACCCCATCATCGTCGATGGCGAGGATCTCATCGTCGATGTTGATGTCAGCGACTTCGTCCCGGAAGGTTAGCTCGCGTGCCTGAACCCCTTCGCCTAGGCGTCATCAGCTTCGCGCATGGGCACGTGCTTAGCTATTGCCGCGTCATCGCCGGTTTCGACGATGCCGAGGTCGTCGCCTGCTGGGATGATGACCAAGAGCGAGGTCAAAAGCACGCCGCCGAGTTTGAACTGGAATGGATGCCCGATCTTGATGCCATGCTAGCCCGCGCTGACATAGACGCCGTTTTCGTAGCCAGCCCCACGAACAAACACGCCGAACACGTCATCGCCGCGGCGGAGGCGGGTAAACATGTCTTGCTGCAAAAGCCGATGGCGCTCACGCTGGCGGACTGCGATGCCATCATCGGCGCGGTGAATCGCACTGGCGTCAAATTCAGCATGTGCTACCAGATGCGCTGCGATCCGGTCAATCAGAAGATGAAAGCGCTGGTTGACGAGGGCGCGGTGGGGGACATCGCCGTGATCCGCCGCCGCCACGCCATCCCCATGCTGCTCAACAAGGATTGGGCTGTCCCCGGCAACTGGCATATCGATCCGGTACAGAATATGGGCATGTTCATGGATGACGCCTCGCACGCTGCCGACTGGTTCTATTGGATGCTGGGACGTCCCGTCAGTGTCATGGCCGAGATTGACAATATCGTCACCGATGCCGCGCCTGACGACAATGGCGTCGCCCTCTACCGCTTCAGCAAAGGCGAGATTGGCATTCTCTTCAACAGCTCTACCCAGCTGGCCGCGGAAGCCACCACCGAAATCTACGGCGATGCCGGCACGATTCATCAGAATTATGGTGATTTGCCCGCCAGCCTGCTGCCCGCTGATGGCGCGCCGCTCAAGCTCTTCCGCACCGGGGCGAAGGACTGGCAGCGCTTCGATTTCCCGATTGTGCCGCAGGGTGTGCGCATACAAGCTGTGCCGCGTCCGCTGATTGATTATCTCAAAGGCGAGGCTCCACCGCTGGCCACTGCCGAAGACGGCAAGGTCTGCATTGAGATGATCCTGGGCGCTTATCAATCGGCGTGGGAGGGGCGGCGCCTGAGCTTTCCGCTGGAATAATGGGACTGCCGTATGAAGATACTCGAATTTACCGGCCAAGCGACCTCGCGCGTCGTTGAAGCGGACCCGCCAAAGCCAAAGCCGCAGGAAGTATTGATTCAGACGGCGCGCTCGGCCATCTGCGGCAGCGAGATGAAGGCTTATCGCGGCGCTGGCATCGCTGGCGGGAATGGCGGGCATGAAGCCGTGGGCACCGTTGTTGAGCTGGGAGACGGCGTCACCAGCCTTGTGCCAGGTCAGCGTGTCGGCGTCAGCGCGGTTGTCGGCTGTGGCGAATGCGCCGAATGTCAGCGCGGGCGCTACACCTGGTGCCGGTCAGCCAAGTCGCGCTCGCAAATGCACGCCGAGCAATTTGCCATCCATGCGCGCGCTTGCAGCCCCTTGCCGGATGATTTGCCTTGGGACGAGGCGACCTTGCTGACGGGCGATGGCATGGGCGTGCCCTGGCATACAGCTAAGAAGATCGACCGCGCCGATATCCAGACAATCATCGTCATGGGCTTGGGACCGATTGGCTTGGGCAACGTCCTGCTGCAAGCTCACTTGGGCCGCCGCGTCATCGGGGTCGATATTGTCAATTATCGGATCGATTTCGCGAAGCAGCTCGGGGCGGAGGTATCGATCAAAGCCGACGACGCCCTCATCGACCAGATCATGGACTTGACTGAGGGCGAGGGCGCTGATGTGGTTATCGACTGCGCCGGCCAGCGAGCTAGCGTCGCCAACAGTTTCCTGGCTGTGCGCCGGGGCGGCATCGTCGTCTTCAATGGCGAATCGAATGAAGAGATGCTGGCGCCCAGCCGCGATTTTAACCGGCGCGAGATTTGGGCGGTGGGCTGCTGGTACTACTTCATGAGCGAAGTGCCCGAGATGTTCTACCTGTGGCGTAATGGGCTGGATGTCACCAGGATGATCAGCCATCGCTTCCCGCTCGCCGACGCGCCTGAAGCCTTCGCGCTATTTGACCGCTGGCAGACCGGCAAGGTCTTGCTGCATCCCTGAAAACCGACTGCTCGCGCGAGGGGTGCTGCTGAACCCGACCGGCGGTCAGTGTAGGCGGCCAGTGTCTACGCGACCCTCCGTGTTCTCGGTGGTAAAAATCCTGTGCAGAACTCGCTCGTACCTCGTAAGTCCTTGAAATTCACCACTCCCAGAGGAAGCGCCTGATTGCAACTCGCCGCGCTTTTCGCTATACTCTCCCTGCTACAATACTTTCGGTCTGAATATCTGTAAGGAGCAACAAAATGAATCGCATTAAGTATGTCCTTGCCCTGCTAGCGCTATTGGCGCTACTGCTCGGCAGCTTTGCCGGTTTTGCGCAGGACGAAAAAGTTCTGGTGATCGGACACGCCGAATCCACCGATTCCTTAGACCCCGCCAACGGCTTCACCGGCACGGGACACATGATCAACCATGTCGTCTATGACCAGCTTGTCACCTTCCCCGACGAAGACGCCAGCCAGATCCTGCCGCGCCTGGCGGATAGCTGGGAGATCAGTGAAGACGGTCTGACCTATACCTTCTCGCTGAATCCGGACGCCGTTTTCGCCAATGGCGATGACGTGACCGCCGACGATGTCGTCTTCTCGTTCAATCGCCTGAAGTACCGCGATGGCAACCCGTCCTTCCTCGCCGACCCGATTGAGTCGCTGGAAGCGATTGACGATGACACCGTCGCCATCACTGTGGTTGAACCACGTCCCTCGTTCTTGTCCGAGATCACCAGCGCGGTCTTCAGCGTCTCCAACGCTGATGTCGTGCGCGCCAATGGCGGCACTGATGCCATGGACGCGGCTGAAACCGATACCGCCGGCGCTTACCTCGACAGCCAATCAGCGGGGTCGGGACCCTATATGCTTGCGCTGTGGGAGCCACAAGCCCGCACCGAGCTGATCCGCAACGAGAATTACTGGGGCGAGCAGCCCTATTTCGACCGCGTGATCATCATCAACATGCCGGAAGCGGCGACGCAAAAAGCGGCGCTGGAAGCTGGCGAAATTGATATCGCGCTGGATCTCTCCAGTGACAATGTCGCCTCGCTGGTAGGCAACGAGAGTATCGAGATTTATCGCGGGCTTAGCAACTGGACGCACTTCATCATCATGAACACGGACGCGGAAAAGAGCGGTCCCTTCGCCGACCCGAAAGTTCAACTCGCTGTTCGCTATGCGCTGGACTACGAAGGTTACAAGACCCTCTGGGGCGGCGTCACCCCGGGCAGCAATATGTGGGTGGGCTTGTTCACCGCCTTTGGCGAAGACCGCGCCTTCAGCCGCGACCTGGATAAAGCGCGCGAGCTGCTGGCGGAAGCCGGCTACCCCGATGGCTTGGATATGACCCTGGAATACCCCGACTGGGCTCTCGGCGGCGTCAGCTTCAATACCAATGCCCAGAAGATCCAAGCCGATCTCGCCGAAGCCGGCATCAATGTCACCCTCTCCCCGGGCGAAATGCAGGTCGAGCTAGCGAAATATCGCAGTGGCGAACACAGCGTCGGCTATTGGCTCTGGGGTCCGGATATCCTCGATCCCATTGACTTCACTAGCTTCTTGCCCGGCGGCAAGGTCGCGACCGAGCGCAACAACTGGCAACTGGAAGATGTGCCGGCCGATATTCAAGAATTGATCGCCCGCGCGAGAACCGCCAGCGACCCCGATGAGCGCATGGAGGTCTATACCGCGCTGCAAGAATTTAACCAGCAGCACGGTCCCTTCGCGCCCTTTGTCGTGCCAGAGCAGCCCTCCGCTTACCTGGCCAACCTGCAGGGCTTTATCTTCCACCCGCATTGGACGCTGGATGTGACCCTGCTTAGCCGCGCCGATATGTAATCGCGATCCATTCCAACAGCAAGTGTTCTCTAGGGGCGGGCCCGGTGGCTCGCCCCTGATTGTTACCTTAGCGGCGAACAGCAAGCACAGCGCACCCCAAGCATTCTATACGGACGAGCCGGTGGCGAGTTCTTTTGAGACCGCGTTGGCTGTGGTAAACTTAGGCTTGTCCACAAGCGAGTTGGCAATCCAAGCCGATGAACTTCTTCCAATACTTCATACGCCGCGCCCTCTTGGTCACTCCGCTTCTGCTGGGCATAACCGTGATGGCTTTCCTCATCGCCAACCTCATCCCGGCCGACCCCACCATCGCCAACCTGCCGCCCAACGCCCTCAACGATGAAGACACTATCGCCGCCTTTCGCAAGAAGTGGGGCTTGGATAAACCCCTGCACGAGCAATACCTGACCTACCTGGGCAACCTGCTGCAGGGCGACCTGGGCACTTCCATCAAAACCCGCAAAGCGGTAGGCGAAGATATCAGCCGCCGCCTGCCCGCCACCATCGAGCTAGCGACCCTCGGCATCATCTTCGGCATTGCGCTCGGCGTCGGGCTGGGCTTGATCTCGGCAATCTGGAAAGACACCTGGGCGGATTACGCAGCGCGGGTCATCGCCTTCATTGGCATCAGCTTCCCGGTGTTTTTACTCGCGCTTATCTTCTTGACGGTGTTCTACGCCCAACTGCGAATCGCGTCTGGTCCCGGACGCCTCGACATCATCATGCGCCCGCCACCGACGGTTACCGGCTTGTTCACGGTCGACGCCCTGCTCGCCGGCGATCTCAAAACTTTCAAAAACGCCTTCGACCATCTGGTTCTGCCCGCGTCCACACTCGCGCTTTATATCAGCGCCATCATCTCGCGGATTACCCGCTCCTCTCTGCTGGAAGTGCTGAACCAGGATTATATGCGGACTGCCCGCGCCAAAGGTTTGCGCGAGCGTTATATTATTGGCTTTCACGGCCTGCGGAATTCGATGATCCCTGTGGTTACGGTCATCGGACTGTCGTATGGCAATTTGCTGGTGGGTTCAATCCTGATCGAGTCGATTTTCGCTTATCCCGGCATCGGCTTTTATATGTTCCGCGCCAGCACCTCGCAGGACTTCCCGGCGATCATGGGCGTCAGCCTGCTCTTCGCTTTCATTTATGTCGGAGTCAATTTTGTCGTCGATATCCTCTATTTCTTCCTCGACCCAAGAATTCGAGTCGCGTAGCTGGCTGCGGCAGGCGCGCTATCATTTGCGCCGCAACCCGCTGGTCTTGCTCGGGCTGATCATCGCCATTGTATGGATCGTGACTGCTTTCATCGCGCCGTCGGTCGCTCCGGTTGAGCCGCTAGCGCAAGACCTGGTGAACCGCCTGCAAGTGCCGGGCGCGCTATTCTTCATGGGCTCGGACGAGCTGGGGCGCGATATCTTCAGCCGCGTGCTCTGGGGCTCGCGCATTACGATACCGGCGGGCTTGGCGGTGATCATCATCGGCAGCACGCTGGGCGTCATCATCGGCGCCGTCGCCGGTTATGCCGGAGGCCTCATCGACGAACTGCTCATGCGCCTGACCGAGCTCTTCATGGCTTTTCCATTTATCATCCTGGCGATGGCTGTCACCGCCGCCCTCGGTCCCGATATACGCAATGCTGTTTTGGCGTTGAGCGCCGTCTGGTGGCCCCGCTATGCCAGGATCCTGCGCGGGCTTGTCCTGGAAGTCAAAGCGCAAGAATATGTCGAGGCGGCTCACAGCGCCGGCGCCGGCGGCTTCTATGTCCTCTTCCGCACCATCTTGCCCAACTGCATCGCCCCGGCCGTCATCCTCGCCACCCTCGATATCGGCACAGCCATCATCAGCTTCGCCGCGCTGAGCTTCATCGGCTTGGGTCCGGAGCCGTCTTCGCCGGAATGGGGACGCATGGTCAGCATCGGCATCGACTTTTTTGATCAGTGGTGGATGTGGCTCTTCCCAGGCTTGGCCATCGCCAGCCTGGTCATGGCTTTCAACTTCATCGGCGATGGCTTGCGCGATATCCTCGATCCGCGCTTGCGGGGAGAGTGAGCGGCGCGGCGCTTTAGACTAGATCGTCGGCGCGACGCCCGTCCAATCAAAGACGACACCGATGTATTCGTCCTTCTTGTTTTTCAGCCCGTTATAGGCTTGTTCGGCTTGCTCGGGCTTCAACGTATGTGTATGCAGCGGAGTGACAACTAAGTCGCCCGTGCGGATCAAATCCAGCGCCAACTCGGCATTACGCAGGATCGAATGCTTGACGAAGGGATCGCGCGGCACCGGATAGCGCCACTCATGCGCGCCCTTGAATGTCAGATTGCCTAAGCCGTCAAGATGGACATGGCTCAGCACTTCGGTGAGATTCGTTTCATAGGCGCCGCGCGGCGTGCCCAGCAGGATGACTTCGCCATAGCGCCCGACCAGTGGCAGGGCCGGGGGCAGCGCGCGCGGGTTGCCGGTCGCTTCGATCAAGGTCGTCACGCCGCTATCGCCGGTGATCGCGGCGACATCCGCCTCGACAGTCGCGGGGTCCAGCACCAGCGCATGAGGGATGCCGCAGACCTGCGCCAGGCTGACGCGCTTTTCGTCGAGATCCAACCCGATGACGCGCCCGCCCTGCAAGCCAGCCAACTGGGTGGCGAAGTTGCCTACCAAGCCCAGCCCGGTCACCGCCACATAATCGCCGAGCTCAATATTCGATATGCGCAGCGCGGTGAAGGCGACGCAAATCATGCGCGTGAAGACCGCTTGCGCGAGATCCATCCCAGCCGGCGCCTTGACGCAGAGCGCCCGCGGGTTGGAGGTGTCAAATAGCTGATACTGTCGGTGGCCGCCCATGCCGTAGACGATGTCGCCGGGAGCAACGGCGGTCACCTGTGCGCCAACATCGACCACCTCGCCAATTGAGGCGTAGCCGGGCGTACCCGGGAAGCCGAACCAAGCCTCGACGCCGGAAAGGCAAGCCAGCTCGGTGCCAGCGCTGATGAGCGAGTAATGTGTTTGCACCAGCACATCATGATCGCCCAAGGGGAGGAAGTCGTTTTCGACTTGATCCACGGCGATTTGATCAGGCCCGGTGAAAAGAATGCTCGTGTATTTCATGTGCTGCCAAACTCCTACGCGCGTCAAAGCGCCGGTAATGAATAACGTTCGTTTTTGGTTTGGGCTACTTGCTGCCCGAAGAGATTACCACGCCTTGAATATAATAGCGCTGCAAGAGTATAAAGACCAATATGCTGGGCAAGGTCATGACCATCGACGCCGCCATCAGCAGATGTTCGGTCGCTTGGCCGCCGGCGGAAACGACCCGTTGGAAGTTGGCCAAACCCAGCGACAGCGTGTACTTCTCCGGCGTATTCAGATAAATCAGCGGACCGAAAAAGTCATTCCGGCTTTCGAGGAAACCGATGATTAGCCAAGCGTCTTGTTGAACAAGTTGGCGGGCAGCAGGCCCGGGACGGTGATATAGCGGAACTACTGCCAGCCGCCTCAACCAATACAACCGCGCGGCTTTTGGGTATGGCGATGCCCCATAACACGCCTATAATCCTCGCATTGTCAGACATAGGAAATCAGTCCCCTGGAGGATTTCACATGACTCTCGATGAAAAAGTCAAAGCGATGGGCATCGATATTGACGACTTCAGCCCCTCGACCACGCTGGCGCCGGCGACCCGCATCGGCAATACGATTCTCGTTTCCGGGCATGTCTCGACTGGATATCAGGGCAAGCTCGGTCGCGACCTGGATGTGGAGACGGGCAAGCAAGCCGCGCGCGTCTGCGCCATCGATCTGCTTAAAGCCGCCTACACCATCACCGGCACCGTGAACAATCTACGCGTCCGCAGGCTGCTGGGCGCAGTCAATTCCATGCCCGAATTCACCGACCAGCATCTGGTCATCAATGGCGCATCGGAGTTGTTCTGGGAGCTGTACGATGGCGAGCTGCATGCCCGCAGCGCGCTGGGTTTCGCCTCTCTGCCCAACGGTTTCGCCGTCGAAATCGAAGCGATTTTCGAGATTGTCGAGTAGGCAATTCCTGCCCCAAGCCATGCGCCGCCGGGAATAAGTATTGGCAACGTGACGTTTGCCGCCGATTACATTTACCCTTCCGGATGCTTCGGGAGAGATTTAGGGAGGCGCAGCTCCACCCATGCTGACACGCATCTTCAATCCGATTCGCAGTTTCAACCCGCAGGCTCGGCTCTTCTTCATCGTGCTCGTGGGCATGTGTTTTGCTGTTGACGGCGTCTACAACGTCCTGCTCAATCTGTATCTGCTGCGTCTGGGCTATGGCACCGAATTCATCGGCCTGGTCAACGCGGTTGGCTTGGTGACCTTCGCCGCTGTCAGCTTGCCGGCCGGCATCTTGGGCTCGCGCTTTTCCAGTACGTTGCTGATGAAGATCGGCGCCGCTGTCAGCGTTTTCGGTGGCTTGCTGCTGCCACAGGCGGAGTTGCTTGCGCCGGGCATCCGTGAGGGCTGGCTGGCAATCAACTATGCCGTGATGCTGTCTGGCTTTTCCCTCTTCTTTGTCAATGGGGCGCCCTACCTGCTCAATGTAGTCGATACGGCCTATAAGCACCGCGCCTTCGCCCTGAAGGCCGCCGGCTGGTCCTTGGCTGGTTTCGCCGGCAGTCTGGTCGGCGGCGTACTGCCCGGCGCAGTCGCGGCGCTGCTCGCCACCACGCTGGCCAGTCCGGCCCCCTATCGCCTGACATTGACTGCAGCAAGCATCGTTATGACCTTGTCCGCGATTTGTCTCTTGCGCGTCCGGCCGCTGCCACATTTCCCGGAGCCTGAAGCAACTGACATGCCAGATGAGACGGCCCGCGCTCGCTTGAATGTGACGCAGTCGCTTATCTTGCTGGTCGCTATGATGACGGTAATTCGGCTATTCCAGGTCGCCGGCGCCGCAACCGTGCTGGTCTATTTCAATGTCTATATGGACCGACAACTGGCTGTTTCGACCGCTATGATCGGCGTCATCGCCGCTGTGGGACGCTTGACGGGCGTGCCCACTGCCCTGCTCACGCCCTCGCTCATCGATCGCTGGGGCATTGTCAAAGTCGTCATCTGGAGCTCGCTGCTGACCGCAGTTTTCTTGCTGCCGATGGCGCTGATTGAGCACTGGCTGGCGGCAGCGATTGGCTTCATCGGCACACTGGCGCTTTCCTCGATTCGCTTCGCCTCATTCGTCGTCTACATCCTCGACCTGGTACCCAGGTCCCAGCAGGCCATCATGGCCGGCAGCGGTGAAATGGCGGCGGGCTTGAGCTTTGCCATAATGGCCTTGGGCGGCGGATTACTGCTTTCGCTGTTCACTTTCCGCGATCTCTTTCTGCTCGGCGCTCTCTTTTGCTTCACGGGTACAGCGCTCTTCTGGCTCTATGTCCTGATGAGTAAACCAAAGCGCAAGCTCAAGCCAGCGCTCTAATGCCAGCACGAATAGATAAACACTTTCCTGGAGCGACCAACGATCGTCCGACCCGTCGGGGAGCCCGCTGTCTGATTTATTCAATTGGCGGCCGCGGGTGTCTCTAGGGGGCAACTGTTTTGCCAGCCGCTTCCAGCAGCGCTATGACATCGCCCCGGTCGGTCTCGTCCTCGAAGGGCGACCGCGCCAATTCGAGCGGCGTCCGATTCTGTACCGACTCGCGCACGGTCAGGTCGGCGCCTCGCTCGATGAGATATTGGGGCACATCGATCAGAAGCCGATACACGCCAACATCCTCCGTCGCCTCTGATAGATCGGGCAAGGGATCGAGAAACTCTTTGGGACCAAAGCAGATGGCGAAATGCAGAGGCGTACATCCGCGAGCATCCAGCGCATTCACATCAGCCCCCGCATCAAGCAGGGCATTCATCACATCGATATGCCCGCCCTGCGCCGCCAGATGCAGCGGACTCAAGCCAGCGCCCAATACATGATCCGCTGACGCAGCCGCGACAGCATGACCCGCATCGGTTTCCAGCAGGCTCCCCAGACGATCCAAATCGCCCATGATGCTCGTCCAGAAGATATCAACCTCCCAGCCCAGATGCGCCAGCAGATGCCGCGCGCAGTCATAATTGCCGCGGTAGGCGATATCGCGCAGTGGGGTTGTCTTGCCGTATTTGCCGCTGCGTTCATATTGGACCAGCGGGTCGGCGCCATAATCCAGGTAAAACTGAATCGACTTCACATCGCGGCAGAAAGAGAGCAAGGTGCTCGGACCCGGTCCTATTTCGTTCACCAGCGCCGGATTCGTGTCGAGCCAGGCTTTCACGCCTGGCTCGACACGAATCCGGCGCTGGTGAACGAAATAGGACCGGGTCCGAGC
>WTGB01000099.1 GCA_011523735.1 Chloroflexota bacterium | reverse complement strand
GTGCCGATCGCATGGATTTCCAGCGGCTCGGCGATGATATCCCCGACGCGCATCCGCGCATTCAGGGACGAATTGGGGTCTTGAAACAGCATCTGAATATCGCGGCGTATCGGCTGCAATTCACGCTTGTCGAGTTGGGCGATATCCACCAGGCCTGCTTCAGTCCGGAAATGCATGCTGCCAGTAGTCGGCTTGTACAAGCGTACGATGCAGCGCCCGATGGTGGTCTTGCCCGAGCCGCTTTCACCGACCAGCCCCACGGTTTCGCCTGCGTACACATCAAACGATACGCCATCAACCGCCTTCACGTAGCCCACCGTCTTCTTGAGTAGGCCGGCTTTGATAGGGAAATGCAGCCTTAGGTCCTGGATCTCGAGAATGACGTCGCTGCCTGCTGCCTCAGCTGGAGTCATGGTCCAACCTCGATCTCCTCAGCATATAACCAGCAAGCGACATCGCTGGCTGGACCCACGGCAAAGCTCGGCGGATTCTCCGCGCGACAGCGATCCATCACCTGCGGGCAGCGCGGCGCGAACGGGCAGCCCCTTGGCCGTTCATGTGGACCGGGAACGGAACCAATGATTGGCTCGAGACGGTCGCTGCGCCCGATCATGGGCAAAGAATTCAGCAAGCCCTGCGTATACGGATGCTTCGGTCTGTCAAAGATGTCATCGACCGGCGCGCTCTCCACCACCTGTCCCAAGTACATTACGATTACCTGATCCGCCACCTCCCCGATCACATTGAGATCGTGCGTGATCATGATCAAAGCCATGTCATTATCTTGCTGGATCTGCTGGATAAGCTCGAGGATCTGCGCCTCAATCGTCACGTCAAGCGCGGTGGTGGGCTCATCGGCGATCAGGATGCGCGGGTTGCAGCTCAAAGCCATCGCGATCATGGCGCGCTGGCGCATCCCGCCGGAGAACTCATGCGGATACTGGTCAACGCGCCGTTCCGGCAGCGGTATGCCGACCAGGCGCAGCACGTCTATCGCCCGCTCCCTGGCCTCTTCCTTGCTGACGTCCTGATGCAGCAGAATCGCTTCTATAATCTGCTGGCCGATCGTGTAGACCGGGTTCAGCGATGTCATCGGCTCTTGAAAAATCATGGCGATTTCGTTGCCGCGGATGTCACGAATCTGGTCGCCATAAGGGTCGACTTGCGTCAGCTCAACTGGCGGGCTATCCGCGGGATAGTACGTGATCGAACCGTCGACGATGCGCGCGAGACTCGGCGAGAGCAAACGCATGATCGTCCGCGATGTGACGCTCTTGCCACAGCCGCTTTCGCCGACGATCCCCAGCGTTTTGCCCGCTTGCAAGGTGAAAGATACCCCATCGACTGCCCGGACCACGCCTTGTTCAATGTAGAAATAAGTCTTGAGGTTGCTGACTTCCAGAACGGTGTCCATGCCGAGGTTCTGTCCTTGTCCCGGGCGCGCCGAAAGGGTTATTCGACGTTCACCCATTCAATGCGCTTGTAGCGCTAGCGCGAGAACGGATCCACCATGTCGCGCAACCCGTCGCCCAGGAAGTTGTAAGCGATGACCGCAACCAAAATAAAGGCGCCCGGAAACAGCGTCCAGGGATACAGCACGATATTCTGTATCTTGATCGCGTCATTGAGCAGCAAGCCCCAACTGACCATCGGCGGACGAACGCCAATGCCGAGAAAACTCAAAGCGCTCTCGCCCAGGATGGTCACAGGCACCGCCAGCGTCGCCGTGACGATGATGTGGCTCGCCATATTCGGAATCAGATGCACCCGCACGATTCGCGCGGTCGAAGCGCCGGACGCTTCCGCGGCATGTACATAATCCCGTTCTTTCAGGGAAAGCACCAGCCCGCGCACCTCGCGCGATAAACCGGTCCAGTTGATAAATGCCAGCACGACTACGATGCCAGCATAGACCCATTCGGGCGGCCACTGCGGCGGGATAGCGGCAGCCAAAGCCATCCAAAGCGGCAGTTGCGGGAAGGAGCGAATCGTTTCAATGACGCGCTGGACCACGTTGTCGAATACGCCCCCATAATAGCCGGATAGCGTCCCGATAACCGAACCTACCGCGATCGTGATCAAAACGCCGAAGATGCCGACCGAAAGCGAGACCTGCCCGCCGTAGATGATGCGCGAGAACAAGTCGCGTCCGCGCACATCAGACCCCATGATATGCAGCCGCTCCTCCGGATCGCTTGAACCGAAAAGATGAACATCCCACGCGATGATGCCCAAAGCCTTGTAGGGCTCGCCTTTGACGAAAAACTGGATCGGTATACGCTTTTCGCGCTCCTCGACGTATTCGAGCTGAAAGGTCTCCATATTGCGTTTGCCGCGCAGTGGATAGAAGAACGGCAGATGAAAATGCCCGCTTTCAGGGTCTTGCAGCCGGATAGTCATCGGCGGCGAATACGTTAACTTGGAGTCGGCGTCGCGTGCCGTGTAGGGCGCGAAGAAACCGGCGAAAAGCGTCACAAGATAAATGATGACCAATGCGATGAAGGAGAGCAGCGCCATTCGATTGCGCAGAAACTTGCGTATCATCAGTTGCCGCACGGTCAACAATTGATATTCGTCTTGAACGCCCAGCTCTACGTTCTTCTTTTGTACCCCGAAGAGCCTGAATCGGCGCTGATTGCCAGCCGGTTTATTCATACTGAATCCTCGGATCGCTCCAGGCAAGGACGATATCGGCGATCAGATTGCCAATCAGCAGGATAATGGCGAGGATCATCAAGACCGTTCCGGCCAGGAACATATCCTGGCGATTCAAGGCGCGAATGAAAGGCGGACCCAAGGTCGGCAAGTCCAGCACGATAGAAATGATGATCGTGCCGCTGATGAGCAGGGGCAATTGCATGCCGACGCGGCTGATCAGCGGGTTGACAGCGATGCGCGTGGCGTGCTTGTATATGACAATTCGCTCCCTTAGCCCCTTGGCGCGCGCCGCTTCGATAAACTGCTGGTCGAGGATATCCAGCAAATTGGCGCGCATGATGCGAAACGTGCCTGCCATGCCGCCCAATCCCAGTATCGCCAGGGGCACAGGTAGATGTTTGGCGAAATCCACTACGCGTTCCCATGTCCAGGGCGCGTCTTTGAACTGCTGCGAGAAAAGCCCGCCGGAGTAATCCGTCTTTAGCACAAACACGGCGATGAAGAGATAGATGACCGCGATCAGGAAATCCGGCGTCGATATGCCGATGAAGGACAGCGTGGACAAGAAATAATCCCAGCGCGAATTCTTTCGCGTGGCGGCGAAGATGCCAAACGGTATGGCCAAGCCCCAGGAAATGAACAATGTCGCCACGCCCAGGAACACCGTCAAGCCAGTTCGCTGCACCAGGATATCGGCGACTGGCGCGTTGCTGTATTCGATCGAGAAGCCGAAGTCTCCGCTCGGGAAACCATCAATCCACTTGAAATACTGAACGATGATCGGTTCATCAAAACCGTAAGTACGGCGCAGGTTTTCGATGGTCTCCGGCGGCAGAGGCTGGCCGGTCGATGCTTCCTGCTGCCGAACCCAATTCGAGACCACATCGCCAGGTGGTAGCTGAATCACCACAAAGCTTATCAGCGTGATGAGAAAAAATGTTATCGCCGCCGAAAACACTCGTCGGATAATGAAGGTGGTCATCTACCGCATTGCTCCATGAGGCGCAACGAAAAGCATCATTTTCTTTGTGAGGCGGGATGGCGAGCCACTGCAAAATAGAGCGACCCGCCATCACGATTTACCGCATCTGCAAAAGCTTAGGAACCGCCCTCGCCAGGCTCATACTTGGCGTACGCTGTCTCCATCTGATAAGCCGATGCGTCTTGCAGCTGGCTATTGCGCGAAATGCGATCCGACATATTGCCCAGGCGATTGTTCTTGATGAAGGGGCGCTGCCAGAAGCCTGTCGAGATATACCATACATTGTCGGCGTGCAGATTCGATACCTCAAACATCAACTCGCTGCGCTCCTCGTCCGATGCGGTCAATGCCCGGCGCATCAACTCCACATTGCGAACGAAGTCTTCATCAACCGGGTCTTCCTCCCAATTGCGATGATAGAAGGGCGTATTCGGTCCCGTCGGCGCCAAGCCGTGCATCTCCGCGCCGAAGGGATAACTCGCGCCATCGCGATCCCAAGTGTGGATCATGAAGTCGCCAGCCGTGAAACGCTCGCGCACCAGCGATTGGTCGTTGGCGTCCATGATCGCGTTAAGACCGATGTCCGCGAAGTATTCGGTCACGAGCTCGACGATCGGCGTGTAAAGATCGTGGATGCCGACCTCGATGATCAACTGGAGAGACTCGCCACCCGGCGCTTCTCGGAAGCCATCGCCATCCGTGTCGACATAGCCGGCTTCCTCCAACATGGCGCGCGCGCCATCCGGATCGTATTGCGCCCACAACCCGCCATCTTCCGCGGTGTGGTAACCCGACTCGGGCGACAGCGACGAGCCGTTGGGATTAAACAGCCCGGCGTAGAAAAGGTCGCCGATTTCTTGACGGTTGATCCCGATAGAGACAGCGCGGCGGAAATCGACATCGCGGAAAGCGCTCTTGATCACCGGATCGGGATGATCCAGATTGAAATGGAAAGCGACCCCGTCAAAATCGGCGAAAGTCAGGCTGATGTCGCGGCCCTCCTGGATGGCTTCGCTGAACAGTTGAATATGCTGAACGCCGACCCAGGTCGTATCGAAATCGAACTGTCCGGTGACGTTGCCCAAGGCAACACCTTGACGATCCTCAACCAGCTCGATCGTTACGCGATCGAAATAGGGCAACTGGTTGCCTTCCGGATCGACCTTCCAGTAATACGGATTGCGCACCTGATTATAGAATTCCCCGACCACGAAGTCTTCATACATCCAGGCTTGCAGGGTGTGGCCTCCGCGCCCGTTCTCAAGCAATGTCTGCGCCTGATAATCTTCGTAGGTGGCTTCCTCGTTGTAATCAGGATGGAACTGCGAGAGATAGTGCTTGGGCAGCGCGATG
>WTGB01000041.1 GCA_011523735.1 Chloroflexota bacterium | reverse complement strand
CAATCACGGCGATCGTCGTCATCATGTCGGTCATCGGAAGCTTTATGACTTTTGATCTGGTCTGGGTGATGACCCAAGGCGGACCCGGACGCTCATCCGAAACGCTGGCGGTGACGATGTACCGCCAGGCTTTTATCATGTGGCGAATGGGGTATGCCGGGGCGGTGGCAGTGATACTGTCCTCGATTGTTATCGCATTTTCTATCTTCTATTTGCGAGCGACCTTAAAGCGAAGCGCCTTATGATTGAGAGATGGTCTATTAGGCAGCGCGCTCTCGAACGCTACCTCGTACTGGCGCTGCTGTGCCTGTTTACAACAGCTTGGGTTACGCCGCTGGCGATCGTGGCGCTGAGCAGTATGAAGACCCCTAGGGAGCAATCGCAAAGCGCAATCCTGGCGCTCCCGGAAAACGCGGCGATGATCCTCGATAACATTGCGTCCGCTTCCGAATTAGCTGGCATCGGCAACGGGCTCCTTAGCAGTCTCCTTTACGCATTCGTCGGCTCTGTGACCGCCGTCATCGCCGCGTCATCGGCGGCATACTCGATAGCCATGCTGAAAATCCGCTTCCCATTCTTCTGGTTTTTGATCATCTACAGCGGCACTATCTTCCCCTTTCAGATGTACCTTATGCCCTTGTTTGGGATGTACCAGGAGGTCGGTCTCTACGATACCCGTATCGGCATGCTACTGTTCTACTCAGCCATTGCCGTGCCCTTCTGTATATTTGTCTTCCGCAACTACTTCATCGGACTGCAAGGGGAAGTGATTGAAGCCGCATCGCTAGACGGGGCGTCTTCCTTTCAAACCTATATGCGCATCGTGCTACCAATGGCGAAACCAGCCGCTCTTTTTCTGTTTGTGACGCAATTCAGTTGGATCTGGAATGATTTTCTCTTTGGGCAGGTGCTAGCAAAGTCGGACGATGTGCGACCGGTCATGACATCGCTGGCGATGCTATCCGGCACCTATGGCAAGGGCAGCATCCCCCAACAGATGGCGGGCGCGCTGACGGCGTCCATACCGACGCTCATCCTGTTTTTCGCGCTTCAAAAGCACTTTATGCAAGGCATTATTCTAAACACAGCAGGCGAGTAAATGATTCGCCGTCTTGACGGGGCATATTTGCACTAGCCGCAACCCTGCGATATGCTTGAAGCGAATATAGATTCAGAGGTTGAATTAAGATGGCAGAAATAAGCGCAGAAAGAGACGGACTGGCTGACGGCATGCCGCGTGACGAGCGCGGTTATTGGAAGCCGGACAAAGAAATCGCCCCCAATCCGGTGTTCGTTTGGCCGCCGAATCCGCGGGCGATCGCCAAGTGGGTCAAGGATTATATCTGGCCCATCAATCTGATGTACATGATCGTGGCGACCGCCACCTGGATGTTCCTGACGCCGGAACTGGCGCGCATGAAGGAGTTCAGCGTCGGCTGGATTCTTGAGGTTTTCATCCGCAATCAAGTCATGCTGATCGCCTTGGCGACCGTGTTGCACGTCCGCCTTTGGTCGAATAAGGCGCAGGGTTACCAGTACAAGTGGTCGCCGACCTGGATGGGCAAGAGCAAGAAATTCCTGTGGAACGACCAGGTTCGCGACAACGTCTTCTGGAGCGTCGTCAGCGCCGGCACGATTTGGACCGGCTTTGAAGTGGTCATGCTGTGGGCTTACGCCAACGGCATCATTCCCTTCGTTAATCCGCGCGAGCAGCCGGTCTGGTTCCTCGTGATTCTCGTTCTTGTTCCATTGTGGCGCGATTTCCACTTCTACTGGGCGCACCGCCTGCTGCATGTCAAGTTCTTCTACAAGATCGCCCATCACGTGCATCACCGAAACATTGACATCGGTCCCTGGTCCGGCTTGTCGATGCACCCGATCGAGCACCTGCTCTATTACACCTGCATGCTGATTCACTGGGTGGTGGCTTCGCATCCCATCCATATGATGATGAATGGGCAGCACGCCACATTCGCCGCGATTCTGGGGCATGGCGGCTTTGACGACTTCGTGATCAAAGACGGTGTGAAGGTCAAGTCAGGCGCGTCTTATTACCACTCGCTGCATCATCGCTACTTCGAATGCAATTACGGCGAGATGGGCATGCCCTTTGATTACTGGTTTGGCACCAGCCACGATGGTTCGCCCGAAGCGCGGGAGAAGATGCTGGCGCGGAAGCGGGCGATGCACGGGAGTTAGAAATCCAGAAAAGAACAATCGCAAAGCACGCCCGCGAAAATCGGGCGTGTTTTCATTTTCAGCGTTCGTCCCGTATCCGAACAGGCGCTTTTCGCTAATCCCGCAATGAGCCCGCGGTCAAACCGGCGACGATGTGACGCTGCATGAAGATATAGAAGACGATCATCAGCGTCACGGCCAATACCAACCAGGGAGTATCTGGCAAAATCCGGACCCAAGCACCAGGGCGCGACAGTTGCGAGATGTGCCTGCAGTGACTTGCCGAATAAATCCCTAGGGGACGGCGATAGCTAGGATCCCGGTCGAAGCGCAAAGTCGAAATCTCTATCGCGATCACAGACTAGGAAGTCGTCTTTCAATTCCAGTTCGGCGACTTGCAGCGCCGTTCGCTTGACATAAAGAGGGTGAATCTCGTCCATGCCGAACTGCTGCTCTCTATCCCAATCAGGATGCGTGAAGTAAAAGATGAAGGCGCGCTCGCCTTGCACCAATACATTCGCGTGGCCGCCAATCACGCCGTCGTCTTTGCGACCACCGGGCGCGTCGAGGATGTTCGCGCAGCGGCGCCAATTCTCGGCGTCCGCCGACTGATAGACGCCCAGCCCGCGCCAGTGGTCGATGATCATCCAGTAGCGGCCATGCCAAAAGAAGACATTGGGACCTTCGCCCGCGCAATCGGTGATGACCGGACCGTGCACCGTCCAGTGGTACAGATCGTCGCTGTCGGCCGCCCAGGTATGCGAGCCATTGACTTCGTCTTTGTACCACATGCGCCAGTGGCCGGCTGGCATGCGGTGCAGAGCCGCGTCAATCACGCGATCGGATGACAAGGTCAAGACGCTCTGATGGCGCCAGTTCCAAAGGTTATCACTCGTCAGATGTACGATGCTACGCGTACCGGACCAGTCGTGGGGTACGCCGCGGACATAACTGACGTACATGTGATAAAAGCCATCGTGCCAAATGACCTCCGGCGCCCAAAAGGTATTGCGGCCGCTTTCGAACTCTAGCTCAGACAGCGTGCCCCGATAGCGCCAATGGCGTCCACTGTCGGTGGAACTGGCGATGCCAATGTCCGTGCCGTGCGCCCAGGCGACGCCGCGGCAGGGCACATTGGCGCGGCGATTGGTGTAAAGCAGCCACCAGGCGCCTTCCTGTTGATTCCAGACCACGGTTGGATCGGCTGCGCCGTCGTGGATCGGGTCGCGAAACAGGGGCGCTGGGGGATTAGGCATGGCTTCCCGTCCTTAAGAATCGACAATGCCGAATTCAGCCGCAGGCGGGCGACTCACAGGGTCAAGTAGGTCGCATTTCTACCTCTCACCCCCGGCGTCCTCTCCCACAAGGGACGCGCGTAGGGCGCGTAGACACTGACCGCCGACACAGCGCTTCGAGAGGGGGAGCGCTTATGGCGGGGTTGGGATGTATGGGCGGGCGACCTGATAGGGTGCGATTGCCTATTGTGGGCGGAAGCGGGCGACCCAAGGGTCGCCCCTACAATTAGACGCACTGGTAACGGGCGACTCACAGAGTCGCCCCTACAGATTCACGTCAAGATGCGGATTAGATGGCTATTCGCCGCCGGGACGCAGCATGACCTCGACCGGTTCCCACATATCGCCGGTCACATCCATGCCATCCATCGCCAGCGCATCCAGCGCCGCCTGGGCCAGGTCACTGCGATAGGCATCCATGCCTGGCTCCATGCTGATGACCAGACCTTCAATCGAAACGGCTACCGTCTGCGCCCAGAGCTCTTCATCCATGATGCCGATGCCAGCCGGCGAGGGCCAGATCAGCTTGCTAATCTCGTTGAGCTGCCAGGTCTGATGACTTTCGCCGAGGGTGGAGCCATTGTCCAAGACGATGCCGACGCATTCATCGGGATTGTCGCGGCAGTGGATCCAACCGCGGAAGCTGGCTTTCAAGAAAGCGACCGCGATATCCTCATTGCCTTCTTCCGCCAGCCAATCGGCATTGACGAAGACGTGATCCTGCAGCATGGCGGTGCCGACATCGTTGAAGTCGATGACATTCAGATCTTCCGGCTGGTAGAGCTCGCCGGTATCGGGATTGACCGCTTCCAGGACCTGAGCGTATTCGTTGTAGGTCATGGCTTGGGCCGCGTCCAGCTCGCCATTCAGCAGCAGGGACATATCGAATGGCTGCTGAATGATGGTGACGTCATCGGCGTTCTCCGGGTCGATATCGACGGCGCGCATGGCGGCGAAAAGCTCATGCTCGTTGCCGAAGCCCCAGGTGCCGATGCGCATGCCGGCGAAATCCTCGACCGATTCGATGCCGGTATCGACGAAGGAGACTTCCAGCGTGCCGCTGCGCTGGAAGACCTGCGCGATATTCACCAGGTTGACGCCTTGCTCGTTCGACTCGAGCACCTTCGGCACCCAAGCCAAGCCAAATTCAGCGCCGCCCGAAGCGACGACTTGCTGCGGCACGATCTCGACCGCGCCCTCCAAAATTGTGACATCCAAGCCCTCGTCTTCGTAGAAGCCGAGGTCGACAGCGGCAAAATAACCGGCGAATTGCGATTGCGCCACCCACTGCAATTGCAGCTTGATAGGCGTCAGGTGGCCATCGGCTGTGGCGATGGAAACGCCCAGCAACAAAACAAGAACGACAAGCAATCCAAGTACTCTACGCATGATGTTTTCCTCCATCAACTTTGACTAATTGCGCAATCGTGATGGGCTGGATTATAACCCATGCACGGACTGACCAAAATTATAGCCCCCTCACCCCCGGCCCCTTTTCTCGCCATCTCTAGCGCGCGTAGACACTGCGCTACTGGCGAGCATCACAAGG
>WTGB01000161.1 GCA_011523735.1 Chloroflexota bacterium | reverse complement strand
CCGCTACCAACTCGGACCGCCCATCGACCTGAACTCGGCGCGCGTCTATGAACAGGAGGGAAGGGTAGCTATGTTTGGCAGAATTTCGCTACAAAACCCGTAGTTTCTGTGGCAAGTTCGGGCGACTCACAGAGTCGCCCCTACAGATTGTGACGCAATGTTAGTCATGCGAAAAGGCGATCTGTATTGGATGGCGCAAGCGGGCGGCCTGATAGGTTGCCCTAACAGATTTCACTTATCGACGAAACCGTTCCGTCTATATTCGGTTAGAAATTTCCAATACGAGAACATATGGTCGCCTATTGAGCGCGGGTGTCTGTTAGCTTGAGCATAAATCGCGTTAAAGGAGCAGCCCATGTTCAACTGGCTCAGCAAGTTTTTCAGCGTCCGTCCCAAAGGTCTGCGGGTGCAGGCGCCGCATATCGAAGCGGTGGCGACCCATAACCGCTACCAACTCGGACCGCCCATCGACCTGAACTCGGCGCGCGTCTATGAACAGTCGCCCTGGGTCTATATCGCCATCAACCGCATCGCCGAAGCCGGCGCCCTCGTGCCATTGCGCGTCTTCCGACTGGAGGGAGAACGGCGCATCGGCGTCAACAACCATCCGCTGGAGCAATTGCTGGGCAATCCCAACCCGCTGACCAGCGGCTTCGACCTGCTCGAGCAGACCATCGGCTCGCTGGAATTACAGGGCAACGCCTACTGGTTCCTGGCTGGGGACGCGAGCGGAGTCCCGCGGGAGATCTGGGTCTTGCGGCCCGACCGCGTCACCATCGTGCCCGATGCGACGCGCGTGGTGGCTGGCTATCTTTACGAAGTCGATGGCCAATACATCCCGCTGGACGCCATCGAGGTACTGCATTTTCGGCGCTGGCACCCAAGCAATGACTTCTATGGCTTGTCGCCGATTGCGGCGGCTCGCTGCGCCGTGCTCAGCGACCGGCACATGGCCGACTGGAATCGCAACACTTTCGGCCAGTACAACGGCGTGCCGGCTGGCATCGTCAGCATCAAGGACTTCATCAGCGATACCGACTTCGAGCGCGTCAAACGCGACTGGCGCAAGCATTATGGCGGCGGGGCGCGGCGGACGGCTTTCCTGCGCGGCGGCAACATCGAATGGCAGCACATCGGCTTGAGCCACACTGATCTCGATTTCTTGCAGGGGCGGGTGGCGCAGCGGGACGAGATCCTCAATATCTTCGGCATACCGGTGGGTTTGATCAGCGAGAACGCCACCGAAGCCAACGCCAAGGTCGCCGAGCGGCAATTCATCGAGCGGGCGCTCTATCCCAAGCTGGTGCGGCTGGCGCAGAAGATCAGCGCCGAACTGCTGCCATTCTACGGCGGGAATCTAGTCGCTGAGTTCGATGACATCCGCCCGACCGATGCCGAAGCGCGTTTGGCGGAGATTCGCACGGCGTATCCGCTGCTGAGTATCAATGAACTGCGCGAGCGCTATTTTCAGCTGCCGCCGGTGGCTTGGGGGGATGTGGCTGTGGGGGACCCTAACCCGCGTATCCCGACCCATAACGAAACTGGTAGGGGCGAGCCGTCGGGTCGCCCAGTTTCTGCGACAACTGAGGAAGCGCACAAGTCAGCGGTTGAAAATGAGCTGGCGCAGTGGGAGCGATTCGCCTTGAATCGGTTGGATCGGGAGGAGCGGGGCAGACCGTTCGAGGTGCGGGAGCTGCCGGACGAGTTGGCGTTTGAGGTCAGCGCTGGGTTGTTGTTCGCGGGGGATCGGGAAAGTGTGAAGTCGGTGTTTTCTGGGGTTAGGGCGGGGATGGGTTGATTGAACTACAGAGGCGCGGAGACTCGAAAGTGGTGGGATGCAGGAATCAGTAACGTGAAAGTGTTCGCGGCAGAATTGTGTCGGATGCTCGCCGTTACACGTTTACAATATAGAGAAGTAGTTGTCCTTAAAGGGAGACAAGGCTTGTGCTCGACTCACTACATGAAATGACAGAGCATGCTCTAGAGATGTATGACTCAAACGAACTGGAATCGGCAGTTGCACTTACCACGAAAGCTGAGAACGTAGCTAACAGCCTAGAAGATGAAACGGATCGAGTGACCGGACGCTATTATGTTTCGTTGGCTCTGATAGATGTTGGTGCCGAATTGAAAGACGAATCCATGATTCGTCGGGCAATCGAATACTTGAAGGTCTGGATACACGGAGACTATTCAATCGATCTACCGAACGATTTGTTCAATCTTGCGAATGGTTATTACGCTCTTTTGAGCCTAGATCCTCCGGGGAGCTTCTTGGATGTCGACACTGAGAATCACCAGCTTGCGCGACGCCTGTATAGGATGGCTACATCAGGCATGACGCAAGAACATGCTGCGCGAGGTACTGCAAGCACGGCATGGACGAATTATGGAAACCTGTTGGATGTCGTTGGCCGAAACGTCGAAGCACTGTCGGCATACGATGAAGCTCTGATCTTGAAGCCTGACCTCGGAATGGCGCTAGGAAACAAGGGTGTGGCATTAAGATACTTTGCCGTCGTTATGCCAGGTTATAGTCACCTGCTTTATCATGAATCAATTCGTGCGCTGGAGGCTGCAATCCAACAGCAAGACCTGCCAGAACTCGCACGGCTGAAATTCGTGCGTGCGCTTGATCATATTAACGATATCGTAAAACATCATCAGCAGTCCAACACTCCAATGGACCGAGAACAATACGAAGGAATCCAGCCAAAAGATGACTTTCAGGCATTCCTGTGTCAATTCTGTGCGGCGAACAACCTGTTTCTTAGTCCCGTATCTCGTGTTGGAAAGGAGGAGACGTATTTCTATGGCGACCCTCTCCATCTTCTGTTCATGTCTGGCAGAACCGGAGACAACAGACTGAACAAGTACATCTGGTTTCTTAATGAAATCAAACAAGAATACGTCTTGGGACGATACTTCCTCGTTCAATCTCAATACGAGTCGGCTGTCATAGATGCGGTCGATGAGGGTGTTACGCTTGTGCAACCGGAGTTCGGCTTCCCTGTGTTTTTCGGTACTAACATTCAGCTATTGCAGTCGGCACTTCGGCAAGCTGTCGCCGTTTTGGACAAGGTTGCGTACTTCTTGTATGACTACTGCAAACTAAACACTAAACCTGACCGGATTTCGTTTCTCAAAATCTGGGGAGATCTGGGGACTGGCACAATTCAGAAAGGGTTTAAGAATTACAAATGTGGCCATCTCTTTGCACTATTCACTTTGGCTCGGGATCTATATAGGGACGGAGACTGGAACACATTAATTGAAGACCGCGGAGTAGTTACGCATCGATTCATAATATTGCATGATTCGCAAGACGAGACTGAGTCGGTCGGAGATATACCAGCACGGCATCTGTCCGACTTCTTGGCCAATACGGTATTCGCCCTACAAATTGCTCGCGCAGCGGTCATGTACCTTATTATGTTCTTTAATCATTTTGAATATTGGAAACCCATACACAAAAAATAGACACGCTTAAAATCAAGTAAGCTGGTTCAAGTTCAACTCAAATCAAATCCCGCTGACTCTCCCCATCCACGCTCACGCCCGCGCGCTTCCACCGTTCCGCCTGCTGATGCGTGCCATGCTGCGGCGGCATGCCAATATCCACGTGCTACACCTAATCTAGAAAACTCCGTTAGACAGCGCTTCATCACCCTTCAGATTCACTATTTGTCACTTGACTCAGTGCGGATGCTAGCAGCGCGGTAGGGACGGCAACGATCCCCATGCCGGTTAACACCATTGCCAGTGTCAATAATCGCCCGGCTGCGGTGACAGGGTAGACATCACCGTAGCCTACCGAGGTCAATGATATTACTGCCCACCAAATGGAATCAAAGATATTACGGTAAAGATCTGGCTGCGCTTCATGCTCGACTTCATAAATCACGAAGGCAAAAGCGATGATGAAGACGAGGGCGACGCCGGTGAATAGCGTTGCCTCCGCAGAGATCGACTTCAGCGCTTCCATATAGCGATCCAATGCATTGCTGTACCGCCGCAGCTTTAGCAGTCGCAATATGCGCAGCAGTCGCAACAGCCGTATCACCCGCAAGCTCGCTGCCGCGTGGATCAAAAGTGGCAAGAGGGCAAACAAGTCGATAAGACCGTAAAAGCTGGTTATGTAACCGCGCTTGTTTTCTGCGGTCGCAATCCGAAACAGGTATTCGGCAACAAAGGCCAGCGATAGCGCGATATCCGCCACAAAGAGCGCGTGTTTCAGTTCCGGCGCAAGGTCGAAAGTCTCCAACGCCATTATTGATATCGAGGCGAAAACCGCTATGCTGCTCGCAATCTCAAAGCGGGCATTTCCAGTTGGATTCATCGTGAGTTATCCATCATCGCGATTACGCTTCGCTGTCGGCGCCGCTTTCGGATTTGAAGAGGACGTTGTAGTTGCGGTTGCTGTTGAAGGGCGGGTCGAGGTAGATGAGATCGACGGATGCGTCGGGGAAGTGGTTGCGCAGGATTTCGAGGTTGTCGCCGTAGTAGAGTCGGTTTTTCATGGCGTTTCTCGTTAGTAGGGTCAGTGACGCCAGTATAGCATAGTGGCTCAACCGAAATGCCGCGCGTGAAGTAAGCCCCTCTCGAAGCGCAGTGTCTACGCGCGCTAGAGATGGCGAGAAAGGGGTTTGAGGTGAGGGGGCGCAACACTCCGCCAGCGTATGAAAATTCCAATACGAGAACATATAGTCGCGTATGGCGCCTCAATACCTGCTACCTTGATCTCAGTGCGCCTTAACAGTCCCCATACGCCAGCCGCCCCTTCCGGAAAATCCCGACTTTCCCGTAGAAAAAATATTTCCGTCTACGGATTCCGGATTCCGGCAAACGCTTCAAGTCTCAGTCACGTGCCAGATGGCCAGATTGCCAAAAAAACATTTTCGTCGGTCACCTACCGCCAATTTGCCGAAAAGAGGTTTTCTTCCCGGCGGCGGAACGGCCATGAACGCCGACTCTTGGCTGTGCTCCCCTTCCCTCATTTTGGGGATGCTCCCCATAGAGATGGGGAGACAGGGG
>WTGB01000098.1 GCA_011523735.1 Chloroflexota bacterium | reverse complement strand
CATCACCAGGTAGGCCATCATCTGGTTGCGCTCGATCAGGTTCATCAGCGCTTCGATGGCGGTGGCGACCTTGTGCGGCGCGCCCACGATGAGGTCGTCGTAGGTCGCTTCGGCGGTCTCGCCCCAATGCCAGGTGTCCTCGAAGGCGGTGATCTGCGCTTCGCTGTCGGCGCCGCTCTCGGACTTGAAGAGCACGTTGTAATTGCGGTTGCTGTTGAAGGGCGGGTCGAGGTAGATGAGGTCGACGCATTCGTCGGGGAAGTATTCGCGGTTGCGCAGGATTTCCAGGTTGTCGCCGTAGTAGAGCCGGTTTTTCATGGGCTGCCTCGCGGGTGAATTGGCGCGTTGAGTATAGCACAGGGGGATTGGGAGTTGTTGACTGGCGAAGGCGCAGACACTATGCTATCTATGGTGTGGAAAGCAAAGCTGCTATGGTTTGGATAGAAAATATGGTAAAGTACAGTTGCAAATCATGCTGACTTTGAGTTAAGACCATAGCTTGGGGGATGTCGTGGCATTCGACAAGAAGAAAATCGCAAATTCATTCTATCTTCCAAAATACAGCATTCTGCGCGGGTTTGCCAGCTTGCTGGATTTCACTCGTTCGGAAGGCGACGAGTTCACGGACGAAATCCTGTCTCGTTCAATCGCCGACGATATGCGCGCAGATTGGGAAGCGGTGGGCGCGGATTTGTGGCGCGCTATTGGCGAGCATGAGAAGCGTGTAGCCGAAGGCAACAAGGGTTGAGCGACGCGCCGGAGTCTTCCCTAGGTAAGCGCGGAGATGAATATCGTGCGCCTGATGCGGTCTTGCCACCAGATCTTCTTGACAATATTCCCGAAGAAAAACGCGCTGAATTCATTCAGTATTTCAGCGAAATAGCGGTCTACTCGCACTTTTCCGGTCCCCTCCCGCCGCCAGATGTATTGAATCGATACGATCAAGAAACGCGGCAAGTTATCAGATCTGAGTCGGTTGAAAACCGACGTCATCGAGCGAAAATGGAGAGCCGCAGGCAAATTCTACTCTTTGTTTGGGACTATCTTACGCTGGGAGCCGCTTTCGTTTTGGCGCTCGTTTTGATAACAGGCAGCATCGACATCATTAGATCTGGGCAAAGTCTTGAAGGGCTGCTAGGCATAGGCGGTTCTGTCTCTTTGATTGCAGGCGCGTTTCTCTTCAGAGATCGCAAACGCCGCCGCGACCGAATCGAACGCGATGCAATGTCCTCAGAACCAGTCGAAGGCAAAAGCGACCCCAGCTAGCAGCCCCTATATCAACCGATTCACACCATCAAACGCCGCCGTCTTGTAACACTCGGCCAGCGTGGGATAGTTGAAGACCGTGTTGATGAAATAATCGACTGTGCCGCCGAAAGCCATCACCGTCTGCCCGATGTGGATCAGCTCGCTCGCGCCTTCGCCGATGATGTGCACGCCCAGCAGCTTGTGACTTTCCCGATGGAAGACCAGCTTCAGCATCCCGATCGTATCGCCGATGATCTGCCCGCGGGCGATCTCCTTGTAATAGGCTTTGCCGATCTCGTAGGGGATGCCGGCTCGCGTCAGTTCCTCTTCGTTGGCGCCGCAAGTGCTGATCTCCGGGATGGCGTAAATGCCGTAGGGGAAGAGTTCGGGGATGCTCTGATGTTCGATGCCGAAAGCGTGGCAAGCGGCCATCCGTCCCTGCTCCATGGAGGTCGATGCCAGGCTGGGGAAGCCGACTACATCGCCGACCGCGTAGATATTCGGGATTGAGGTTTGGTAATGCTCGTTGACCTTGATGCGCCCGCGTTTGTCGGGCACGATGCCGATATTCTCCAAACCCAGGCTCGCCGTCGCCCCTTGCCGGCCGATGGCGTAAAGCGCCTTGTCGGTGACGATCTCCTTGCCGCTTTCAAGGCTGGTCTTGACGCCGTCGCCATAGCGCGTCTTCCAGGGTTCGATATTGGCGACGCTCTCGCCCATGCGCAGGGTCACGCGCTGCTGCCGCATGTGATAGACCAGGGCGTCGACAATCTCGTGATCGACGAAGTCCAGCAGGCGTTCCTGCATCTCCACCAGCGTGACGCGCGTGCCCAACGTGGCGAACATGCAGGCGTACTCGCAGCCGATGACGCCGCCGCCGACCACCGTCAGGGTCCGCGGCAGATGATCCAGCTTGAGCAAGCCATCGCTGGTGAAGATGGTCTCGCCGTCAAAGGGAATATGCGGCGGCTTGACCACTGTCGTGCCCACCGCGATCATGATGTGCCGCGCCGTGATTTCGTCTTCGCCCTTTTTGCCGATGAAGTGCAGGTGCACCGTATGCTCATTGACCAGCGTGGCGATGCCGGCGAAGAGCTCGACGCCATTGCGCTGGAGTTGATGCTTGCTGATCTCGATCTCGTGGCGGATGACGTGGTCGGCGCGCAGCAGCAGGTCGTTCATCGTGATATTCTGCTTGACCATGTAGGAGGCGCCGTAGATGCTGCGCTGGCGAAAGCCGGACAAATGCAGCACGGCTTCCCGCAGCGTCTTGGAGGGGATGGTGCCCGTATTGACCGAAACGCCGCCGATGAGCGTCTTCTTCTCGATGACGGCGACGCGCTTGCCCAGCTTGGCCGATTGGATGGCGGCGCGGTGCCCGGCTGGTCCCGAGCCGATGATGACGATGTCATAGTCATAGCGCCGCGGTTTGCGCGCTGGCTCGCTCTTGCTTCTGGTGATGGCTTCCGCCTGCGCGATAATCTCCGCCATGATCCGCCTCGCTCATCCAGGTGCTACTTTGAGAATAACGCAGAATCGCCCGCTGCGGCAAGCAGTGCGCCGTCTGCGTAGCTCGTTGGTATGTCAGTCAGAGGTCTTGCGTCTACTCGTGCAGTTGAATCAGCAGAATCTCGCCCGAGTTGAGATCCGCGCTGAAGAGGCGACCATCCGGCGCCTGGGCGATGCCATTGCTGGCCAGCAGGGGCGTCTCGCCCGCCGGCAGCCGCTCCGCCAGCAGGGTCACCATATCGTAGCTGCCGTCGCCATCCCTGTCGGTCAGTTGGCTCAAGCGGTCTCCGTTGAGCAAGATGATGCTGTCTCCGCGCGTGAGCATGCCCGCCACCTGCAGCAAGGCTTCTTCCTCGTCGGCGAAGATGAGCTCGCGCTCGTCAGCCAATCCGTCACTGTCGCTGTCGCGCAAGCGGTAGATCTCGCCCGCGCGCGTGCTCACCAGCAGCTGCCCCGCCCGGTCAAAGGCGAGTGCCGCAATCGTGTTCAGCCGGTCGCTGTCCACCGGTACGCTGCCGTAAACAACAGTGTCGGCGGAGGCGAAGGCGCTTGCTGTCACCGCTCCAGATGTGGTTGTCGCTGCGGGAATCGCCGCGGCCGTCTCCAGCGCAATCAGGGTCGCCGCTGATTCTGTCGCAGCCACCGATAAGGACCGAGCCGTGGATTGCAGCGCCGCGACGGTCGCTTCCGCCTCAGTTGCCGGTCCCGCTCCCGTGCCGGTCGCCTCCGCCATCTGCTGGCTTAATTCAATCGCGCTGCAGGCTGACAGCGCGAAAGTAAGCAGAAGAAGACTAAACCTTCTCATCAACTTTTGTCTCAAACCTTTGTGGCTTTGGCAGTTCAAGGTTAGTAATGTAAGTGGAGAACAGTTTGGGCGCAAGTTTCGGGCGACTCTAGAGCCGTCCCTACAATTTCCCCAAATGCGATGCTTGCGATTGCACCTGCCGCTTTCACATACAACCGGATCAAAGTCGTTTTTTGTCAGATTTACGTCATATCTCTGTCCATTAGCTGTCATTTGCCGATACGGATTTTCAGCTCAAACAGGCGGCGGCGCAGTGACGATGAAAAAGAACATGAAGACGGCGAATCCGCCAAGCAGGCCGAATGTAACTCGCGGTTTTATCAGCGTGTCTTCGTCCTGGTCCGCGAGGCTTGCCTGTCGCTTGCGGGACATCGCATTGGCAATTTGCTGGCTGAACCAAGCCATGCCGATGCCCGTGACTACGACTGCCAGCGCGTAAGCCAGGTTGTCGGCAGCTTGCAGATTGTAGAGCCCGCGTATGACGATCGCGTTCGGCAGCATAGCGAGGATGACCGCGATCGCCGTCCCGCGCCATTCCGGCTCCGTTTTGCGGATGGCGCTGCAATAGAAAGCCCAGAGGTCGATGGCGAGCAAGGGCAATAGCGATGCTATCACGGCGACATAATGCAGCAGGTCGGTGGCGAAGAGTTGTATCAAGCCATAGCGGATGGCCAGCGCGAGCAAACCAGTGGCGGTGGCGGCGCCAGCGCAGCGCAGAATGCCTGTAGTCAGGACACCGACAAATATCGCGCCCCCAACCAGGTTCGCCGCGAGAAGCCATTCGGGCCGGAACAATCCCAACTGCGCTGGCTGAACGCCTGCCAGCGTCGCGTCCCAGTCGATGAGCATAAGCTGCAGCCAGATCAGCAGGCAGCAAGCGAATACCAGCAAGGGCAGGGCATCGGCATATTTGAGTTTGAAGATTGTGCGCCACTTGCCCAGGGGGATGGTGGACAGGTGGACAAAGACGGCAAGGCAGAGCGAGACGATGAAGCTCAGCAGCATTATCAAGTGCGGAATACTCCAGGCGGTGAGGTCCTCGCCGAAGGTCCAGTGCCAGAAGGGGTCAGCCGCCAGCGCGTAGAGCATGAAGGCGGCGCTCAGTATCACCAGGCCGATGATGGCGTTTGAGCGGAAGCGCTGCTGAAAGTTGCCTTTCAGCCGGCGGTTGAGATAGCGCAGCGCCCAAAAGCCGACGCCAATAAATGTGAGGAAGCCGAAATACATCAGCAGGTGCGGGGGCCAGAAAAAGTCTTCACCAAAGGGAATGCCATACTTGCGATGCCAGATCTCATCCCAGACGCCGCCCACAATTATCGATAACGCGCCACCCGCTTGGATCACGGCGATTCTCTGGCGCGCGCGTACTGGCAGAGGGTCGGATTTCGGCTGGCGGATATTCGGCGCCAGAGGGCGAATCATCAAGTGCCAATGGAGCAGGGCGAAGGCGCAGAGGACCAGGAAGAGAACCGTTGCCTGCGCCCAAAAGAGGGCGGTCTGATCACCACCTGGGATGCCGCCCCAAATGGTGAAAGCGGCGAAGAGCAAGACGCCGGCGACCCCGCTGAGCGCCCAGCCGAGGCGATTCGTCCGATCTGCGAGAAGTGAGGTCATTGGCGCTGCTCCATGTACTGCTTCGGCGATATTCCTTAGCATACCATATATGCTGAAGCGCGGATTGTGAGTTCTGCACAGGGATTCACCAGTCCCGCAGCCCGGCGCTGAACCCCGATTCACCGGCGATACATTGACCAAATAGTTTGTATTTGGTATTTGTGATGATATGGTATCGTTTGAATTTCTAATACGCGACCATATGGTCGCGTATGGACAGAACACTTGGTCTATGCTCGCAAGAGTGCCGCCAAATTATTCGGGAGGAAGGAGCGGATCAACGAAGGATATTCGAAGAGAGATTCACGGTACGCAGCAGAAGGAGGTGTCCTGTGGACCGGCTTGTGACAGGGCAAAGCCCACAGGACAGTTTCACAAACCTGCTTGATGTTTAGCAGGGCAAACCCATTATAGGCGAGAACGTGACAGAAATCGAGAAAGAGAGAGAAGAATGGCTTGGACAACACCTAAGACAGACTGGTCGATAGGCGAGTTGGTGGCGCCTGAGGATATGAATGCGATTGGCGAGAATCTTGCTGCGCTGGTAGCTCCGCCGAGAGCGAGCTACATAACGCCATCAAGTATCGTGAGATACTCGAATAGCTATGTCGATATTGATAGCGACAATCTGAACTTCACGATTACCACTACTGGCAGAGATGTATTGGCACATTTCCAAGGTGTAGTGCACCGCGCGGATTCTAGTGATCTCACCGTTCGCTTTGATGTTGCCGTCGATGGGATCCGTACCGACGCACATATATCGGCTGGTATAGGCGACTACAACTATCTCATAAGTTTTACCCACCTGATTGAGAATTTGAGCGCCGGTCCCCATACCTTCAAATTTCAGTGGGGGATGCAACATAACAAGGGGGTGAAGCTTTTGGCGGGGGCCCAGGCCTGGGTGCGTGAGATTTAGGCGATCCCTCCATTAGCAAGCAGGAATTGTGAGGAAGGAGACAGGATTGGGATGAGGATTTAGGGAGTACGTAGCGTAGAGAGCTGTCCTGTGGACCGGCTTGTGACAGGGCAAAGTCCACAGGACAGTTTCACAAACCTGCTTGATTTTTAGCAGGGCAAGTCCACTATAAGCGAGGAGGCGACGAGAGTCGAACGAAGGAGAGAATAGTATGGCTTGGACAACCCCCAAGACTGACTGGTCGACAGGCGAGCTGGTGACGGCCGAGGATATGAATGCGGTTGGCGAGAATTTGGCGGCGTTGAGCTTCACCCGCTTGATTCAAAATTTAGGCGCCGGATCTCACAGTTTCAAACTCCAATGGAAGTCAAGAGGGGCAGCAAGGGTGTTCCGCAGGGCTCAATTCTGGGTGCGGGAAATTTAGGCGGTTATTCCTTTGGGGAGCAGGGAACTATCTAGGGAAGATAGTTTTTCAAGTGAACCTGGGCAGGAATATTCATCGGATTTTGAAATTCTGCTTGACAGACTAGAACTAATGTTCTATCATTCATAGTAACGCTAATTTGCAGGGAGAGAGGAGAGCTATCGCGGACGATATAGGATGAGGATTTAGAGAGTACGCAGCAAAGAGAGGGTTCGGTGGACCGGCTTGTAACAGGGCGAAGTCCGCAGGACAGTTTCACAGACCTGTTCGATGTTTAGCAGGGCAAGTTCATTATAAGGAAAAGAGTAACAGAAGTTGAAAAGGAGAAAATATTATGGCTTGGACGACACCTAAGACCGATTGGACGACCGGCGAGCTCGTTGCTGCCGAGGATATGAATGCGATCGGTGAGAATCTGGCTGCTCTGAGAACACTAGCAATAGCGGCCTACACAACGACGGCGCATATTGCTTTTCCAAGCAGTGGCAATGGTAGCGCGTTTGCAGATATCGATAGCGATAACTTGAACCTAACGCTTTCGACGAGTGGCGGCGATGTGCTGGTTCATTTTTACGGTTCGATGAAGCACTACGACAACAGGTGGTATTGCGTGGATGTCGAGGTTGATGGCGCCCGTCTCGGTGGTGATGACGGTCTATTGAAGAACGATCAGCACAATGTAAGTGGCGCCCACACTGGTATTAGCCCTGTAAGTTTTACACACCTGCTTCGTGATTTGGCTGCCGGGTCTCACACCTTCAAACTTCAATGGAAGGATGAACCCAGCAGGCTAGCAGACCACGGTTTGCTTGCTGGCGCGCAATTCTGGGTGCGGGAGATTTAGGCGATCCGTCCGTTGACAAGCAGGACTAGCAAGAAAGGAGCATTTTCAGCCAATTCAAAGTTTGCCCTCAGGGTTTAGAACAAATGATTATTACATGTAATCTGTAATTATATGTAGAGAGGAGGCAGACAAGAGACGATAAGAAATGGGAGATTGCGAAGTACGCAGCAAAGAGAGGTGTCCTGTGGACCGGCTTGTGACAGGGCGAAGTCCACAGGGCAGTTTCAAAAACCTGCTTGATGTTTAGCAGGGCAAGTCCATTACAGGCGAGAATGTGACGAAAATCGAGAAAAGGAGAGCGAAGAATGGCTTGGACAACACCCAAGACCGATTGGACGACCGGCGAGTTGGTGGCCGCCGAGGATATGAATGCGGTCGGCGAGAATCTGGCGCAGTTAGGAAGTGTGCGATCAGCGGTCGGGGCTTACACAACGCCGGAGGATATCACTGCGGGCGTTAGTGAGTTTACCGATATTGATAGCAGCAATCTGAGTCTGACGATCACAACGGCTGGTGGGGATGTGATGATTCATTTTCACGGCTCAGTGGAGCGTTTTGGCGGTCAATGGACGTATATGGACATTGACCTTGATGTCGACGGAAATCGACAGGGCGATGATTCGGGTATTTTACAATTTTTCATCGACCACAAGGAAACAACCGTAAGTTTTACGCGCCTGATTCAGAATCTGGCTGCCGGATCGCATACCTTCAAACTTCAATGGAAGCACGACAATCGTGCTGTCGGGTCAAGACTATTCGCCGGCGCCCAGTTCTGGGTGCGTGAGATATAGGCGCTCTCTGTTCGCAAGCAGAAATAGCAAGAAAGGAGAAATGATATGCGCAATGACATGCGGGATTACCGCGATTATCAGAAGCGCAAGCTGAGCGGCAGCAGCGATGGGCGCGGCGTCAAGGTGGCGGCGAGCGCAAGCCCTGGCACGCTGGTTCACACAGCGCTGAGCAGCGTCGCGGCGAATGAATGGGATGAGGTATTCATCCAGGCGGTGAACACCTCGGCTGACGCGGTCAAACTGACGCTGGAGTGGGGCGGCAGCACCAGCCCGGATGATCTCATCGAAGTCACGATCCCGGCGGAAAGCGGCTTCACGGAAGTGATACCGGGTCACGTCCTGCAGAATGGGGCGGCGGTCCGCGCTTTCGCCGCCCAGGCCGATGTGATCGTGCTGCACGGTTATGTCAACCGCTATCAGCATATTTAGGAGGGGATGATGCCTAAACTTGCAGGCGATCACGTACAGGTTTTGGTGGATGGCTACGAGCTCACCGGCGACAGCAACCGCATCAGCATCAATGATAGCCGCGACCTCTTTGATGTCACCGTTTTCGGAGACGAGGCGCACAAGTTCTTGGCTGGTCAGCGGATGATGGCGGTGCAGCACGCTGGCTTCATGAACAGCGGGGAAGCGGGATCGCATCCGGTGCTTCAAGGCGCGGATGTCGATGGGCTGTTCTCGCTGTATGTGGGGGAGAATGCGGAGCCGAGGGCTGGCGATCCGGTCTTTAGTTTGCTGACGCAGCAGGGGCGTTATGGCACCTTGCCGCAGGTCAACCAGATGATTCCTTTCCAAGCGGTCTTCGCCAATCGGGGGGAATACGGCGGCTGGGGCGTTGCCTTGGCATCCCCGCAGAGTCTCACCGGGTCAGTTTCCGGGGCGGCAGTGGACAACGGGGCCGCCAGCAGTGGAGGCGGCTTGGCCTCTCTGCATGTTCTGGGAGCTGCTAGCAGCGATACCTACGCATTCAGCATTGAAGGTTCAGGCAGCGGCGCATTTGCCGGCGAAGAAAGAACCTTGGCGACCTTCACGCTGAATGGAAGGGAAATCGGCTCGGAGCTGGTCAAGATCGACGGGACGATTCCTCGTTATACCCGCTGGAAGGCAACAGTCAGCGGGTCGGCTGGGGATAACGTCAAAATCGCAATTTCGCTGATTCGAAACTAAGCAAACAAAAAAGGAGAAACACAATGGCTTTATCAGGCGATCACGTCATCGTAAAGATGGACGACAGTGGCGGCACTCTGCGCACCTTTGCCGATGGGGACATCCGCAGCGTTGATCTGGGTTTGACCTACGATCAATTCGATGTCACCGGCTTCGGCGATGATGTGCATCAGTACATCAATGGGCAGTTGCGGGCGCCAGTGACGATCCAGGGTTATCTGACGACCGAGAGCCCCGGCGGCACGCACACGGTCATCCAGGGGGCATTTGCCGCCGGGAGTCAGGTCTCGCTGGAAGTGCAGGTAGGCAATAATGCGGCGCCGGCCGCGAACGATCCAAAGTACAGCGGGGAGTTTTTGATCGCGAGTTACCGTCCGCAGGTCACGACTGGGGGCGCGGTGATGTTCACGGCGACCTTGCAGCCAGCGACGGGCGCTGCGCCGACTTGGGGCACGGTCTAGTCCGGGTGGCTTAGCGCAAGGCATTGGGGGATGCGCAGCGGCTTGTGACAGGGCAGGCTGCGCGTCCCCCTTATTCACAGACTGAGTTGATGATTAGCGAGGGAAGAAGATGGCGTTTACGGGATTTTCATCGGACGAAGAAGGCTCGATCGTTTATGACGGCGAGAAGTTCATTGTCACAAATCCGGAGCAGGTATCGCCGGACTTCAGACCAGGCGAAATTCCTGTCATCGGCTTGCCGGAAGATCATCCGGCTCAGTCACAGAATTCTAATCCTCCTCTCGAACCTATAGTCTCATACAACTCTGGCAGTTCATCTTCGACACCGAGCAAAACGACGGATGTAGACAAGGGCCGGGATCGTCATAAACCGATTGTCGCGAGTAATGAAGTTGGACAATCGAGTAGTGTGCAGACAATGGAAGAACTGCCTGACCTCGCGGCAACAGGATTGGTTACATTCACAGCATTTAAGGGAGGGATGATCGACTTCAGCAGTATCGCTTTAGGGAGCGCTTGGTCGGGCGAATTGTATGATGAGAATCGAATTGTACGTGAACTGTCAGCTATTGAAAGTTATTCAACCATTGCTGAGGCAAACATCGAGAATGATGAAGATGATAATGACGAGACTGTCGACGGGCTTGCGGCAGCAGCTGATCTTCTGTTAGCCATTGTAGAAGTTGGTCTTGAGGATGCGAGCCGCACCGTATCAAAACTTCTCAAAACTTTCACGAAGGCAGGGGGAGTTGGCACAATTATTGCTGGTGGAAAAACCGTGATTCATGCGATACAGGGCAACCGGCAGGAAGCAGCTGATACTGCTTATATAGGTCTTTCGTCATTTTTCGCCGGCCTTGGTGTTGGTTTAGTAAATCCCATTGCAGGGGTTGGAGCTTCAATCGTTGCGTCAGAGCAGGCTGAATCACATGTTAAAGCTCATCATGAGTATTGCGCTACGCCTGGCAACTGTGTTGACAGGATGGTAGCGATCCTTACGCTGGAAGACAGGATAGCGGCATTGTATCCCCACCTCAAGCCGGCAGATATACCGTTTACGTCTAGGGAGGAGGCGATTCGCGCAATTGTATATAAGCACATGCCGAATGCAAGTCAGGAAGAAAGAGACAGGGCGTACCGGGATGTAGACCATTTATATACGTTAGGGGAAAACGGATTTCCGCTAAGTGATCCTAACGTGCAGATGAAGCTATTTTACATTGGGCGGAGAGGTGTGCATTTCTCACCTGAACAAGCTCGGGATATTCATGGGGGCAGATTACCTCAAACTGAAAACGATATATTCGTCATTGATGGAATATCCGCACGTGAAGCGCAAACTGGCGTAATACCAACAGCGGGGGCGAAGTATGATTTTGATCTACCGGCGACTACTATGGTATCGGATTGGATGGATACGCATAATTCGAAGGTTTGGATGGGTGGATTTGTCCCTAACGATTATCCGTATCCTTATATCTATCGGGATGGCGAGGCAATTTTCCCTGATGAGTATCAGTTTGCATTTGATACAGATAAAGGGCCGGCTGGGGCATTACTCATCGCTGCTTTGGTCGAAAGGGATACAGATCCGCAAACCCTTCAAGAAGTCGCCAATATTTTGGTCACAGACCACGGCTTTAATCTGGGTCCCATTGAAAGAGACGTCATCGTGCGTAGATTTCAGTCATTCATTCCAACAAGTTCGGAGGAATATATTGACCAAACACTCGTGAAGCTGGAGAGCGTTTTCAATAATCAATGAAAGGAGCAAGAAAATGGCAACACAATGGACAGTCGCGATTGATTGGGAGCGTAACGGTAATTATACCGATACCTACGATGATGTGACGGATCGTACGATTCTCACGCAGTGGTTTGTCGGGATGCGTCAGCCCTATCAATTGACAGCGGATAATTCGGTATTGCGTTTGGTCCTGCGCAATAATGACCGTCTGTTTTCCGCAGAATACGCCAGTTCGCCGCTGAACGACAAACTGGTGCCGCTTCGCCCGGTTCGGATTCAATCGAACGATGGCACAGACACTCGGACGCATTTCACCGGTTGGCTCGAGACCATCATCCCGTCGGTCAATCGGAATGGGGAACGCATTGCTACCGTGGTCGCCACCGGCGCGATGCAATTCCTCAAAGCGACCGAGACCAAGATCGAGCTGCAGGAAGACCAGCGCAGTGACCAGATCATCGACACGCTGATTCAGGAAGTCATCTTCCCGCCAGCGTTGAGTGATTCCTGGGTGCTCGGCGACCCGAACTTCAGCAAGCTGGGGCTATCGACTTATCTGACCGATCTCACCACTTACAGCGACTATGAAGAGGGCTTGCTGACCTTGGAGATGGCGGGGGATAACTGGGTGCGGCAGGGCGGCTATTCCGACCAGAGCAAGGATACGTTTGATGTTTATCGCGGCATCCGCGACATCACGGCGGCGGAACGGGGCAAGTTCTTCTTCGATCGGGAGGGCAAGGCAGTCTTCTGGAATCGGCATCATATCCTTGACAAGGATGACATTGATGCCAGCCTCAATGATGTCATGACCGACATGAAGTACACTTTCGCGAGTCTTGATCAGACCAAGAACGAGATCATCGTCACTTGTCATCCGCGCAGCATTGACGATGGTCCCACGACCTTGTGGGAACTCAAGAATGCGGTAATTCGGGTGGCGCCGGGCGAAACCCGTGAAGTGTATGTGAAGTACAAGGACGAGAAGGACAAGCGGATCGGCGGCAAGGATGTCACGGTCGAGGATGTGGAATACCTGCAAGGAAGTTGTACGGTTGAGGTCGAGGCGAAAGCGAACGGCGCGAATCTGGTGTTCAAGAACGAGAGTGAAGATACTGAGGCCGTGGTTGAGAAATGCCTGGTGAAGGGGCGGAAGATCGTTGATGAGGGTCAGATGGATGCTCGCGCCATCGACCAGACGAGCATCACCTACTATGGTCGGCGGACTATGAATATCAACCTGCCGTCGATAGACGATCTGGATCAGGCGCAGTACATTGCCGATTTCGAGCGCAACCGACGGAAGACGCCCTTCGGCCTGGCGCAGACGATCACGTTGCAAAGCCATGCCGAGAATGGCGGCGCGCGCCATGCAGATCAGCTTGCGCAGACGATCGGCAGCCTGGTGCAGTTGCGGGAGACGCAAACCGATCATGACGGGACTTATTTCATCATCGGTGAGGCGCATGAATTGGCGCGAGGCGGCAAGCACTGGACGACCACTTGGTATCTCGAACCGCAGGTGGAGACCCTGCCTTGGAAGCTTGATGATGCCAGCCGCGGCCAACTCGGCATGGGCACTTATCTGGCCTATTAGAAGATCGTTCTCTTGGGACGGGGCGGCTTGTGACAGGGCGAGCCTCGTCCTGAGATTCACATATCCATTTGATGTTTAGGAAGGAGCAAGATGATGCCGAACATACCTGAGGAAGTGAGACAACGTTTTAATACACCGTCGTTCCAGCAACTCCACCGATACTATCAAAAGATTCTCCGCCGTAATCGATTCAAAGGCAATCCTACGAGATCTCTTGATGCGAACCAACTGGAATATGCACATGACAGCAGCGCTTATCGACCGCCAGTTTCTGACCCACCGCCCAAGAAAATCTCCGCACCGACCTCGCCGACTGACTCACCGCACTATTACGCTGACTCGCCGCTGCCCCAGCCAGTCACACTGCCGCCGGTTGTATACCTAGCCTTCGACAAAAAGGAAGCTGACAAAACTGCGCAGCGCATCCGAAACGCGGCGATTGTTAGACTCCGCAACAAGCTCAATGCCCCGCAACCCACCGAAAGCAAGGAAGAATTGCCTGACATTGCGGAAAGCGGATTGCCCGACGCCGGGTCTCCGCCAGTCTCTGTTGCGCCTGTTTTGCAACCGCTAACCGAGGGACAGCGAGTATTTGTGGAGGTTCGCAAAGTCACGGAGAGCGATGAGGGCTTGCAGAGCGTTTTGGCGACACTCTTGATAGAAGGTCTGCCACCGGAAGATCGCTTTGAAGAGTTTCTATCACAGTTCTCAGCTTGGGACCGGGATGAAGAGTCAAATCAACTTATGTTGGGGCTTCTTGAAGAGGTCACGTACTCGAATTTTGATGCTTACTTGCAGGAGTCCGATGTTTTGCCCTATCTCAATGAACGCACTCGGGAATATCTCGAAGAGCATTTTCCGGAAGAATCTTTGACAACGCGAGATGATTTGCAGAGATTCGTCGAGAAGCGATTTAGGGATTATGTTCCTGAGCTAAAGGATGTTCTAATTGAATGGGATAAATTCAGTGCCGAAGGGCTGATTATGTTTTATGCTGCGGCCCTTGCAGCTACAAAAGCGGTGTACCTTGAAGAACAAGTGGGAGACAGGATCAATGAAGTCGCGCGTGAGTTGGACATCATTGACGATTTGCTGGAGAAGGTAGCTAAAACACCGCTTGAGGATATCAATGTCCTGCTTGATACCTACGGTTTACAAAGAGAAGAGTATGCTGTTCCCTATTTTCGTCGGCAGGTGGAATTGATTCATACAGCACTGGGTGACGACTTGCCGGAAAATTGGGCAGAGTATCAGGATGCGCTTGTACTGGCGAACATGCTGCACGATGGTATTGAGCGTTTGTACAGCAGACAAGAATCAGACGAAACCTTCCTAGGTGTAAATGACCCGGCAATGCGTGAGCTCCACATTGAATACTCTAGGGGTGGCTACAGAACCATAGACGACGAATATGTAAAACTGTCAGCGATCCAAACACCAGATCTCTATCCATACCTCCGTTTCATCATCGGGTTCATCGATCCAATTGACATGGTTTTGACCTTTGGTGAAGTGTATAACAGCTTGTTTATTCAGCGAGACCTCGGAGCAGCCGCAAAAGATGCCTTAGGCTTTCTGCCAGGCGTACCTGGCGGAATAAATAAACTAGCCAGCAAGACTATCTTTCCAGCCGGCAGCGAACGTTTTCTGGGAAGAGTGCTAAAAACGTTTAGTGGTCTGGAATTGCTTAAGCCTGATGATCCGCAGAGCGTTGAAGCAAACTTCACATATAAGTATCTGGAAGAACTCCAGACACATATAACCGAAAGTAATGAAATACCTTCGGGATGGACGGAACTAGAATGGTCCGCATTCTTGGATTTACTTGATCCTGAAAGTGGACAAATGACCCAAAACGAGCTTATGGCTGCCCTTTCCTTAGGATTCCGTTCAGAAATCAGGCGAGAACTGGAAAGACAACAATGAACTGGCTGACATGGAGGTATACCAAGATGGCAAGAGCACAAACAATCGTGATTAATCGCGACCAAGATGCAGAAAACCGGTAGTCCCAAACGGTTCAGTGAGATGAGCCAGCTTGTGACAGGAGTCTCATCTCACTGATTCACAGATCGGCTCGATGATTAGCGAGAGTTAGTATTCCGGATCTCGCAATGTTGGCAGGGCGCGCTTCTTTTATCGACCATTGGACATGGATTAGGACAACTGTGGATTTCAATGATTTGCCGGACGAAGTCAAACTCCCGATTATGGCAGCGATTGGCGGCAGCGTTGTGGCTGGGTTCAATCATTTCTCGGCTGCCTTCAAGCGCAAGTCGCGTAGAGCTGACATCAGCGTTGACAAGATTGAGGCGGAGCAGCAATTGGATATCGGACAGGCCGAGCTCATTCATCGCATCGTGGATCAGCATCTGCTTCAGGAGAACAGCGCCTTTCGCATGATGGAAGAAGAGGTCAGGGAGAATAAGAAAACTATCCGTGAATTGCTGGAAGAACGCATTGCTATGAAAGCGGAGATTGTCGCCTTGCATACGGAGAACCGGGCGCTCAAAGTCCGCATTGCCGAACTTGAACGGCTCAATCAGCCGATCGGCGGCAGCGATCTCTGATATGAAACTGGAGAAGGAAAATGGACAAAAGTAAAACAGCACCGCGCAGACTATTGCAATCACGGCGATTCTGGTCGTCTATTATCAGTATCATCACCCTTATGATCGCCGCCACCCGGCCAGAACTGGAAGAGCATCTTGATGTATTGGCGCCCACGATTACGACGATCTGCGTGACCTTGGTGGGCGGCTACATCATTGAGGATCGGGAGCTGGCCAAGCAGGCCGGGGCAAATGGGAACGAAGGCGGTGATGAGTCAAGCGCTGCCTGAGCAGGAACAGATTAAGCTGGCGCGAAGGGAGATTACCGACGCCAGTCATGGCCTCCGGCTGGGGAGCGACTGATTGACCTTGCCCGCGACATCCGAAGTCGTCCTGGAAGCGCTGCTCGCCAGTGTCCGCCAAAACGACTTGTACATCGCGCGCCTCCCCAGTCCAAGCGTCTCATTCGCCACCTATTATACATCTGCCGCCCCGTAAATCAGTGCTACAATGCCGGCATGACCACGATCCTCGCCATCGAAACCTCCTGCGATGAAACGGCCGCCGCCGTCATCAGCGATGGTTCCGTCATCAGGAGCAACATCGTCGCCTCGCAGATTGACCTGCATGCGCAATATGGCGGGGTCTTCCCGGAAGTGGCCTCCCGCGCCCATGCTGAAGCCATCAGCGCGGTAGTGGGGCGGGCGATGTCGGAAGCAGGCATTGACTATGCGGAGCTGGACGCCGTTGCCGTCACGCGGGGTCCGGGCTTGGTCGGCTCGCTGCTGGTGGGCATCAACTTCGCCAAGGGGCTGGCGCTGGCGACTGGATTGCCGCTGCTGGGCATCAACCACCTGGAAGGGCATATCTATTCGCTGTGGTTGGCGCCGGGTTTCGTCGAACCGCCTTTCCCGCTGCTCGCGCTGATCGTGTCCGGCGGGCACAGCGAGCTTGTGCTGATGAAAGCTCACGGTGTGTACCAGCGCATCGGCGGGACGATTGACGATGCGGCCGGTGAAGCCTTTGACAAGGTCGGGCGCCTGTTGGGTTTGCCTTTTCCGGGCGGGCCCGAGATCCAGCGCGCCGCGGAGAAAGGCGATCCCCGCGCCTTTACCTTCCCCATTGCCAGGACCGACGGCGAATATGATTTCAGCTTCAGCGGCTTAAAAACGGCGGTCATGCGGGCTGCCACGGTTCAGCCGACTGGGCGCCAAATCAAGCGTGAGCGCGGTGAAGAGCGGGGGTCGGCGCTGCGCGAGGATGTGAATATCAACGATGTGGCGGCTGCTTTTCAGCAGGCTTTGACGGAGGCGCTGGTGAAGACGACTTGTCGCGCGGCGGCTGATTTCGATGCGCGCGCTGTGTTGCTGGCGGGTGGGGTGAGCGCGAACCGCCTCTTGCGGGAAAAGCTGGCGGCGGCGCTGGACTTGCCGGTTTGGACTCCGCCGCTGTATCTGTGCACGGACAATGCCGCGATGATTGGGGCGGCCGCTCATTTTCGTTTCCGAGCGGGATTTTGCAGCGCGTTGGATTTTGAGGCGCGGGCGAGCTGGCGCTTGGGCGAGGCGGTTTATGTAGGTTGACATTAAAACCTTCATGCTGCGCTCGCCGCGCAATTTCACCCGTCCACCTGTACAATCAACAGTTGCGACAGGCGCTCACAATACAGGCAGAGCATGACAGAACTCCAAATCGGCATCATCGGCGCAGGGGCGGCCGGCTTGGCAGCCGCCTGGGATTTCAGCCGTGCCGGGCACCGGGTCACGATCTATGAAGCGGCCGATCGCGTCGGTGGCTTGGCGGCTGGCTTCAAAGACGAAAACTGGGGCTGGACGCTGGAGAAGTTTTATCATCACTGGTTCGCTACCGACGACGACATCCTGGCGCTGGCGGAAGAGATGGGCGTTCGCGACAAGATCGTCTTCCCGCGGCCGAAGACGAGTTATTGGGTCGATGGCAAGATTGTCCGCAGCGAGATTTCGCCTTCCGCGCTCTTCCTGCCGCTTTCGCTCGGCGCCACGCTGAGGATGGCATTGGCGGGTATGGCGATCAAGCTCAGCCCGCGCTGGCAGCCATTCGAGCGCGTCACTGCTGATGCCTGGATGCGCCGCTGGATGGGCGCCGAGGCTTACGAGAAATTCTTCAAGCCGCTGCTGATCGGCAAGTTTGCCGAGCAGTATGACCAGGTGCCGATGTCTTTCATGTGGGCGCGGATCGTCAAGCGCACGTTGAAGCTCGGCACATACACCGGCGGCTTTCAAGCCTTCCTTGATGAGCTTGCTGAGCAACTGCGCGGGCGATGCGCGACAATACACCTGGGCGCGCGCGTTGAGCGCATTGACATTCGCGATGGCAAACCGGCGCTATTCACCGGCGGACAGTGGCAGGGTTTCGATCGGGTCTTGAGCACAACCTCACCGCGCCTGCTGCTGCAAATGGCTGGGGATCTGCGAGGCACAGCTTACGGCGAGCAGGTCGCGGCGCTCAAAAGCATCGGCGGGCTTTGCGTCGTCCTGGCGTTGAGGCAGCCGCTTATGCCCGATGACACCTATTGGCTTAACCTGCCGGCGGCGACGGCTGACAAGGCGAAGTCGGCCTTTCCCTTTCTGGCGCTGGTGGAGCATACCAATTACATTTCGCGGGATCATTATGGCGGCGACCACATCATCTACTGTGGCGATTATGTCCCGCCCGATCACGAATATTTTCAACTCAGCGAGGATGCGTTGATCGAGCGTTTTTTGCCGGCGCTGTCCAAAGTGAATCCGGCATTTCGGCGCGAGTGGATCCGCAAGTCTTGGGTCTGGCGCGCGCCATACGCGCAGCCGGTGCCAGCGCTAAACCACAGCCGCAATATCCCCGGAATAAAGACGCCGTTGCCTGGCCTTTACTGGGCGAGCATGTCGCAGGTCTATCCTTGGGACCGGGGCACGAATTACGCCGTCGAGATCGGCCGGCGGGCGGCGCGCCTGGCCTTGAGCGAATGAGTTGGGGACCGCGTTGCGAAATGTCTGTCTCATACCGCCGCGACTTGATCGAGTATCGTGCGGCTTGCATTGATTTGCAGTATACTGAGTACAGTGAAAGGCATTAGCACAGCGCTTGCGCGGTGTGTGACTGGCTTTATTTTTGAGTGTTTTGCAGACCGAGTCTCAGCAATCGCGCTGTGGACCCGTATTGAGGTATCGTGGTATTAGCGGCGGCAGTTGAGTTGATGTGTCAAGATCGCAACTGTCTCTGAGGATGTCGAGAGGCTAACTTAGCGCATGGCGGAAACCCAGGCGAAGACGACCAATCTCATAGCCGAATTGCGACAGCTTGAGAGCTTGATCGATCAAGTCAACTCCACTTTGGAATCTCAGCGGGAGTTGCTGTTGCGGCGTCGGCTGGCGATGCCGCCCACCATCATCGATACCTTGGAAAAGCTCAAGGGCGACTTCAAGCGTTTGGAAGAAAATGTCCTGGCCGAGCAGACCGAACTGCGTCAGTTGCGCGCCTTGTCCGAGATGTCCACCCGCATCACCAACTCGCTTGATGTCGATACGGTTTTGCAGGAGACGATGGAACTTGTCATCGTGCTGACGCAAGCCGAACGCGGTTACATTATCTTGAAGAATGAGAACAGCGGCGAACTGGAATTCCGCATCAGCAGCGAGGGTGGCTTGATGGGGCGGGGAATGTCCGGCGGCGACAGACCCCAGATCAGCATGAGCGTGGTGAATCAGGTGATCGAAACGGGCGAGCCGCTCCTGGCTGATAATGCCTATCAGGACGAACGGCTGGCGAGCAACCAGAGCATCATCAATTTTGTGCTGCGTTCCGTGCTTTGCGTGCCGCTGCGATACAAAGGGCAGAACACCGGCGTTGTCTATGTGGACAACCGTCTGGTTTCGGGCATCTTCACCGAACGCGAGTTGAACCTCATGCTGGCTTTCGCCAATACCGCCGCTGTCGCCATCGCCAACGCCAGCATGTACTCCCGCGCCGAGCAGATCCTGGCGGAGATCACGCGGGTCAAAGAGTTGATGGACAATATCTTTTCGTCGGTGGGCAGCGGCATCATCGCCATGGATGTCAACGACCGCGTCCACACTTTCAATCGAGCCGCTGGCGAGATCCTGGATGTGCGGCCGGAGGTTGCGGTCGGCGATGAGGTCGCGCATTTGATGCAGAATACGGCTTTGCAATTGGGCGATCATTTGGCGCTGGTCAAGGAAAACGAGGTCGACCATTCGCTGGAGTTGAGCGCGGAATTGCCCGGGCGCGGTCAGGTGGCGCTGGCGCTCTCGCTCTCGCCATTGAAAGACAGCAATGACATGACGCAGGGCGTCACTTTGGTGATGGATGATATCACCCATCTCCACGAGCACGAGACGACTATCAGCGCGATGAAGCGCATCCTGCCTGAGGGCATGGTCGATCAGATCAACGAGATCGCCAACATCGAGATGGGGGGCTTACGGCGGGAGGTGACTTGCATCTTCGCCGATGTGCGCCCCTGGACAACGCTGCCCGATGTCGCCGCCAGCGAAAAACTGAGGCTCCTCAACCAGTATCAAGCGGTCGCCACCGCCTGCATCCACGAATGCGGCGGTATCATCGACAAATATATGGGCAACGAGGTGATGGCTCTCTTTAATACCCAGTTGAATCCGCAGCCGAACCACGCCCAGCAAGCCCTGGAGTGCGGGCTGTTGATGCGCGATCGATTTGTCGAACTCTATGCGGAAATGGCGATTGATCCACAGCCGCATTATTACATCATCGGGATGTTCACCGGTGTGGCGACGCTGGGCAATGTGGGCAGTTTTCAGCGGCGGGAGTTCACGGCGCTGGGCCACAGCATCAACACGGCAAAACGCGTTCAGGAGAATGCCAAGCGCGGCAGTATTACCATTGGGCGGGAGACGCTGGATCATATTCGCAACAATTCTAAGGGACCGCTTGCTTATGAGTTCCGCCCGCGCGATGCTATCGTCGGCAAGGGTCTTTCGGCGGCGATGAAAGCTTACGAGGTGTTTCGAAGCTGATGAGCCAGCAAGTTCAAGCGGGTGGTTTCAGCGCGATTCAGGCTGATGTTCGGGGCTTTAAGCAGCGCGCCGATCAAGTAAAGACCTTGCTGGAGCAGCAGCAGGAGTTGCTGCGCCGGCGCGGCATCAGCCTGCCCGCCAATGCGATCGACCGCCTGTGGACACTGCGCTCCAGCATTGACCAGCTCGCGGTGGGCTTGGTCGATACACATATGCAGTTGCAGCAACTTCGCCGCCTGGCGGAGACGACGGCTCTTGTCAACTCGCCCCAGGAAACCGACGAAGTCCTCAACCAGGTGATGGAAACCGTGATCCAGCTAACGCAGGCGGAGCGCGGCTACATCGTGCTAAAGAACCACGAGACCGGCGAGTTGGAATTCAAGGTAGCGCGTGGTTTGAGCGCGGAAGAAACGGCCGCGGGCGGGCGTATCGTCAGTTGGTCGGTGATCAATATGGTTGCCGAAAGCGGTGAGCCGCTCCTTACCGTGGATGCCGGCGCCGATGAGCAATTCAGCCACAGCGAGAGCATCGCCGGCTTTTCCCTGCTGAGCATCCTGGCGGTGCCGCTGAAAGCGCGCGATGAAGTCATCGGCGTCGCCTACTGTGACAACCGCGTCATGGCCGGTCTGTTCAAGGAAAACGAACTGGGCTTGTTGACGAGCTTTGGGCAGCAAGCCGCGGTTGCCATCGAGAATGCGCGACTCTTCGAAGATATCCGCGCGCAGATGGCGCTGATCGAAGAGATGCAGGTGCGGCTTTCGAATATTTTCGCCTCGATCGGCTCCGGGGTCATTACCATCAATAATGAAAACTGCGTCATCGTTTGTAACGAGGCGGCTGAGGAGATCACCGGCGCCAGCAATGAAGAGGCGATCGGCCTCCGCTTGCATGAGGTGCTGCCCCATGTCACGGAAGGCTTTTTCGAAACCATTGAATTAGTGCGGCGCGAGCGGATGCAGCATATCTGGGCTGAGCGCTTTGAGCATAATGGCCGGTTAACTTACTGGCAAGTCGTCGCCAGTCCCCTGCGCAGTGATGATGAAGTCAGCCAGGGCGTCGCCCTCGTCATTGACGACCTCACCGAGCGCAAGGAACAGGAAGAGCAGCGCCGGCTCCTCGGCACCTTTATTCCTGAGGCGCTGCTGCAGAATATCGGCTCGATAAGCGAATTGGATACCAGCCCGGCCGAGCACACCATTTCCGCCATGTTCGCCGATGTCCGCGGTTTCACCGCCTTCAGCGAATATTTGCAGCCGGAAGACCTAATGCGTATCGTCAACCGTTATCTTGGCGCAGCCAGCGATGCGATAACCATGCACGATGGCATCGTCGATCAGTACCTCGGTGATGCCATCACCGCGCTGTGGAATACCCAGCTTAATCATCAGGACGATCATGCTTTGCGCGCCGTCCGGGCGGCGCATGCCATCCTGGAGGCGGCGAAAGCTGTACACGAGGTGCTGGATGTTGATCAACGCCTGCACTTCGGCATCGGCATCCACAGCGGGCATTCGGTACTGGGTATGGTGGGCGGCGCCAACCGCATCGAATTCGCCGCCCTGGGCGAAGCGCCCGATGTGGGCAAGTTCCTGCAAGAGAATGCCGAACCCGGCGAGATCATCATCAGCGCCGAGACTTGGGAACTGGTTAGAAACCATGTCGCTGCTGAGCCGATACCGGCGCGCAAGATGCAGGCCGGTTTCGAAGACTATCAGATCATTTACCGCGTCGGCGCCCTGCGATCGGCGGGCAACGGCGCTGATCTTAGTGCGTGAGCGCCGTCTCATATCGAGGGACGCAAGGTGAAAGCTCCGCCTCCCAATCCGCTATTTGCCGTCGGCGTGATCATCGGCTTAGCGCTGGGCGTTGTCTTGGGCATCAGTCTGGGCAATGTGCTCTTCGGCATGCCCATCGGCGCCATGCTTGGCGTCATCATCGGCGCTGTCATGAGCAAATCTGGCGAGCAGCAATAGCGGCAACGCGCCAAAACCGACGCCTTCCCCCTGGCTGGCTCGTTCGCGCGTGAAGCCCGCCCCAACATCTGCTAAACTGTGTTTGAATCAGAGCAGGTCAGTTTCTGGCTCTCGATCTTACAAGCCGAGGTATTGACTGACGTAGCTTATGCGAATCGAAGCGGAACATAGCGCAGGGCCAAGCCTTTTCAAGCCGCTTGTCTTTGCCTTGCTGCTGGTTTTCTTCCTGGCGGCGACCGGCTATGAAGCTATAAGCGCCGGCATCGACTATTCGCTGATTGTCGGCGTCTTCGCCACCCGCTTTCTCGGCATCTTCGTCGAGGCGGCGCCTTTCTTGCTGCTCGGCTCGATTACCGCCGGCTTGATCGAAGCTTTTGTCAAGGCGGACGACATCTGGCGATTTGTGCCGCGCAACCGGCTGGCGGCGACAGTCATGGGCGCCTTTCTCGGCTTGGCTTTCCCGGTGTGCGAATGCGGCGTCGTGCCGGTGACGCGCCGCCTCTTCAACAAGGGCTTGCCGGTTTCGCTGGGCATAGCCTTCCTGCTGGGAGCGCCCTTCATGAATCCGATTGTCTTCGCCAGCACCTATATCGCTTTCGGCTTTGGTCCCGTTTTCATCGGACGTATCGTCATCACGATTCTGGTCGCTGTCACTGTCGGCTTGGTAATCGGCAGCTTCGCCAAACCGGCCGCCACGCTCAAACCGCTGGCGCAAGAACAGGATCATGCCCATGATCATCATGCGCCTTCGGCGACGCGCGCCAAACTGCTGCATGCCTTGCAGATCGCCGCTGACGAATTCTTCGAGATGGGTCGCTTTCTCATCCTCGGCTCGGCGCTGGCCGCTCTGATGCAAACGCTGGTGCCACAAGAGAGCCTGCTGGCTCTCGGCACCGGCTCAGTCCTCTCTGTGCTGTTCATGCAGGTGCTCGCCTACATCCTCAGCGTCTGCTCGACCGTGGACAGCTTCCTGGCGCTGGCTTTCGTCAACACGTTTACTACTGGCGCTATCGTCAGCTTCCTGAGCTTCGGTCCCATGGTTGATATCAAAAGCACGCTGATGTTCACCGGCGTTTTCCGTCCGCGCATCGTGGTCTATCTAATCTTGCTGCCTTTTATGCTGAATCTGCTGGCAGGCGTCCTGCTCAATCTCGCCCTGGGATATTAATGGAGTTTCCGTGACACAAAGCCACCGTAGGGCGCCAATGACAGCTATTAGCGACCACAGTCATGACAAGTCGCCGCAGAGTGATCGCATCGCTTGGGCGAAGACGGCGATCCTGCTGGGCATGGGCGTCTATTTTTTTCTGCTGATCTTGACTGGCAAAATAACCTATTACATCAATATGCGTTTCGCCTGGCTTGTGGTGGTTGGCGCCGCCATTTTCATCGTCCTGGCGCTGGTCAACATGTACAGCAACTTGAAGGAGGCTGACGAAGACTGTCATGAACATTATCAGATCGGCTGGGATATCCTGCTGATCGTCGCCCTGCCCTTGCTGCTGGCGCTGCTGATCCCGTCGCGCTCGCTTGGCATTGAAGCGGTGAACGGCGGCATCAGCCTGAACCCGGTTGGCGTCGCTGGTCCCTCGGCTTTCCAGCGCAGCCCCCTCGATCGCAACATACTCGATTGGCTGCGAGAATTTGACCGCGCGTCATCGCCGGCTGCCTTCAACGGGACGGCCGCTGATGTTATCGGCTTTGTCTATCGCGAGCCCTCGTTTGCCGATGACAGTTTCATGATCTCGCGCTTTACTATGAGCTGCTGCGTCGCCGATGCCTTCCCCATCGGCATGCCGGTGAGCGGGCCCGGGGCTTCTGATTTCGCGACGGGCGCCTGGGCGCGGGTTCAAGGCGAGTTAAAGGCGGCGGATTTTGGCGGCGACATTATGCCCGTCCTCTTCGCCGATACGATCGAGGCGGTCGATGAGCCGCAGCAACCCTATCTTTATCCTTGACCCTCAGGCGCCGGCATGAAACTGGACAAGCTGGATATCGCCGTTTTCACTATTGTGGCGCTATGCTTGGCGGGGGTCGCGGTCGCCGCTTACCTCAGCGACCCGGCGCGGCGGTCGGCGCGCGTCGCTTATCTCTACCCGGCGCTGGCGGCCGAGCAGAATGTCTGGCTTTCGGATATCGATACGCCGAGCCACCGGCAGCAACTGACCTTCAGCGAGCGCGGCGTCTTCGACTTTGACATCAGTCATGACGGGCGCTGGCTGGCTTATGCCGAGCGCACGGCGAGCGGCAGCGTGACCTTGCGCCTGCTGGATATACCCAGCGGACAGACGCGCGATTTGGTCGATTGCGCCGCTTTGAACGCTCTTTGCACGGCGCCGGTCTTCAGCCCCAATGGAGATATGTTGGCCTACCAGCGCGCCGAAGCCCTGGGGACGAGCTATGGCTTGTCACGCATCTGGCTGGTCAATATGACTAGCCCCAGCTATGACACCATTCCGCTAATTGATGATACCCAGATCGTGGGTCACAGCGCGCTGTGGTCAGGCGACAGTAAGACTCTCTCCTTCTATAGTGCCGATTCATCGCAGCCGGGCATTCTGTTGTATGATCTTGTGCCCCGCGATGATGATGAGGCGCAGTTGCGCTTCATCCCTTCCGCCCATGGCACGATGGGCGCCCTCGCGCCGAATGGGCGGCAAGTCATCTTCCCCGATCTCGCATTTCGCGATAATCAGTTCTACAGCCACTTAAAAATTGCCGACCTGGCAGAGAAAGAATTCGCCGCCTTTACCGATTCCAACGACCCAATTGATGATGTGGCCGCGCAGTTCAGCCCGGACGGTCGCTCGGTAGCTATCGCCCGCCGCTACACCGATTCACGCTGGACGCCTGGGCATCAGGTCTATTTGCGAGAGCTTGCCGCCGACGCCGAAGACTGGCAGGCCGTGGCTTACGATCCCGATTACAATACGTCTTATTTCCGCTGGGATGCGGGCGGCGATCGGCTGGTGATGCAGCGTTTCCCGCTCTATGCTGATGCGGCTAGCGGTCGACCGGCGGGTCCCGAGGTTTGGATTCAAGATTTGATCAGCGGGGAGAGCCGCAAGATTATCGAGGATGCCTATCTACCGCAGTGGGTAGCCAGCTAGCGCCCAGCCAGCCTGTCGCTCTGCCGAAGGCGGGTTTACAATGGCAGGCGTCCGGCAGCCGAAACCCGATCGCAGATGCAGATTGATCACCTCTCATTGACCAATTTCCGCAATTATGCCCGGCTTGAGTTGAGCCTGCCCGCCGACCGTCCCATCGTCCTTTATGGCGATAATGCCCAAGGCAAGACCAGCGCCCTGGAAGCGATCTACTACCTGGCTACCTCGACCTCGCCCTATACCAGCAGCGATCGGCAATTGATCCACTGGCGCACTGAAGGCGATCCGATCCCTTTCGCCCGCTTGTCGGCCGAGTTGGGCGGCAAGTCCGGCGCCTATGACAAGCTGGATATCACGCTGATGCTGGATATGAGCAGCGGCTCGCCTCGCTTCAAAAAGTCGGTCAAGCACAATAGCGTCGAGAAACGCGTGATGGATGTGGCGGGTTTGCTTAATGTCGTGCTCTTCCTGCCACAAGACCTGTCGCTGATCGAAGGCGCGCCGGCCGACCGCCGCCGTTTTATGAATGCCACGCTGCGCCAGGTCAGCCTCGACTATTATCTGGCGCTGACTGAATACGAGAGAATCCTGCCGCAGCGCAACGCCTTGCTCAAGCGCATCGGCGAGAAACGCGCGGCTGCTGTCGAATTGGAGTACTGGGACGAGCAGTTAGCCGGCAGCGGCGCCATCATCATAGCTGGGCGTCAGCAATTCCTGCGCGAACTGGAGGTGAAAGCCCGCGATACGCATCAGGCGCTCACTGGCGGCAAAGAAACCCTCAGCCTGCGATATGTGCCGAGCATCATGCCACGCGCCGATGCCGATGGCGGACAGTTGTCCTTCGACTTGCTGGGCTTGGATCTCAACCGTCAGTTGTCGCCCGAGGAAATCAAGCCGCAGTTCATGGAGCATTTGCTGACGCGGCGTGCGGAGGCGATACGACGCGGCGTCACGCTGGCTGGTCCGCATCGCGATGAGCTTCGGCTTTTCATCAATGATCGCGATTGTGGTTTGTATGGCAGCCGGGGCCAGGCGCGCACTGCGATTATGGCGCTGAAATTCGCCGAGCTGGAATGGATGCGCGACCAACTGGGCGAATATCCGCTTTTCCTGCTCGATGAGGTGGTCGCCGAACTGGACAGCAAGCGGCGTCATTTCTTGCTGGATCGGCTCGATGGTCAGGCGCAAACTTTGCTCACAACGACCGAGCTTGATATCTTTGACAGCGTCTTCTTGGAATCGGCGCAGCTATATCATGTGCGTAACGGGCAGATACAGCAGCCCGATAAATGACGATGGTTGCTGGCACAGGCAATTAGGATTTGGAGAAAATCGATGACAGCCATAAGTGAATTCAGCACACCGTCCGATACTGAGATTAAAGTCCTGCGCAGCTTCGCCGGCGGGCTGGAGCGCGTCTGGGCGGCCTGGACGCGAGCCGAGCACTTGAAGCATTGGTGGGGACCGGAAGGTTTTACCACCCCGATCTGCGAAGTCGACTTTCGGCCCGGCGGCAGTTGGTTCTATTGCATGCAAGATCCGGACGGCAATCGTTACTGCGGCAAAATGATATACGACAAGATTGACGCGCCGCGGCGCTTCACCGCTGTCGATGTCTTTACCGATGAAGAGGGCAATGCCAACGACGAATTGCCTCAAGCTCATACCGCAATCGAGTTTGAGGAATTCGATGACGGGACGATTGTGTCCAACGTGACGCGCTACGCGTCCAAAAAGGCTCGCGATCAAGTGATCGAAATGGGCGTAGAAGAGGGCCTCTTGTCTACGTTTGCCAGACTTGACCGGTATCTGGCCTCGCTCGACTGAGGTCGCGGAATCTCGGGCTGAGGATCGCAGAGTCTAATCGGCGGGAAACGCTTGCGCTGTCACGCGGTGACGTATTTCAACGGCTCGCTCCAGCGCTGTGATTGATACATCAATCGCTCGCGAATCATTTGGTGACAAGAACCCCGATATGTCGATGGCGCGGTAACCGGTTATCGCCCCGGTCTCATCTTCCAGCGTGATGACTAACCGAATGTCTTCCACTACCCTATCACTCTCGTTTCGCAGTATGCCGCGCAAGCGATAGCTATTCTCCCCTTGCTGATACTCCGCGTATCGGTCTTCAAAGATAAGTTTCGGACTGGTCGCCGGCGCGAACTGAGCATTCTCAAGAGCAATCTCGAGGGCGGAGCTTGCCAGAGGCGAATCTGGCATATTGAGGCGGTAGGGCGCCTTTCCGCCAGCGGGGATGCGCCATTGCTCCAAACTGAATGCGATCGCCACGCTTGGAGCGTCGTCATTGACGATGGTTTTGGCTGCCAAGCTGATATCGCTGATGGCAGTCGTGGCGCGATTGTACAAGTAACCGAAGCAGGTCAACTGGGGCGAAATTGTCCGATAGCAGCGTGGCGGGGAGATGTCAACTTCGGGAAGCTTCCGCTTGGCTGGGATTACTGTCACGGCGATATCAGCTTGCATGCTGACATGAGTAACCATCCGAGGATCATAGGTCGTCAATGTTATCTGCGGGAAAAGTGTGGACGACAAGACCGGGCTTGGTCTGCGAGGCATGCTGCAAGCGATCATAACAATGACCAATGCCAGAAAAGAAAGAAAGAGCAGAAGTTCAATCCGCATCAGGCCAACTATTTCTCATGTATTTTCGTGAGGGCAACCCACCGATATTATAGGCGGATTTAATCGCCGTCGCCAAGAAATCGCCTGCCAAAGCGGCAAATCCATAAGGTCTCAGACCGGACCAAATCATCCCTTTCGCCGTCTGTGAGCATCGCTTTGTTACAAATCATAAGCATGCGCGAGTATATTGTCTTGCGAAATAGAACATTTGTACTATACTATAGCAAGCGCATATCAAGATGAAAGGCAATATTATGGCATGGACAAGTCCCAAAACCTGGTCGAGCGAACCGCTGACATCGCTGGACCTCAACACCTATGTACGCGACAACCAGAATTACTTGAAGGACCGGCTGGACAATAGCGCCGGCAGCTTAGTCAGCGGAGACACTTTCCTTAGCACTACCTCGAACCAATTTGTTGATGTGGACGCGGACAAGCTGTCTCTGACCCTGGTGACGCACGGCGGCGATGTCTTGGTCGGCTTCACTGGCACCGTACAGTGTACGAGACCGGGTGGCGCTTCATATTTTAATGTGGCAGTTGATGACGTGGATTATGTCGCCGATGACGGCATCGTTCGCGACACCGCTGTTAACACCACCGGCGCCAACCGACATGCGCCACTTTCATTTGTCGTGCTGATATCCGATCTCGGCGCGGGCAGCCACACCTTCAAGCTCCGCTGGAAGACATCGGGGAGAAACACCTCCAAAATGGATGTCGTCGCCCTGCATCCGCAATTCTGGGCTAAGGAGATTTGAACCATGGACATCATCGGACCAAGAAGCCTGAACATCGCGATGTTGGATGCGGTTGCTCGGGCAGCCCTCGGCGCGGCAACCTGCGGGGTCTCGGTTGGCGGCGGCCGGTCGCGCATTCATTTGATGAATCACAATATGCCGGATCAGCAGCGCGCAAGTGATGTGCTGAACCAGATCGGCGCCCTGCCGCTAAGGTCCACAACGAGCCGCTTGACCATCGGCGATGTCGATCCGGTCATCAGTTGTCGCGCCGAACTAATCGCCGGAGACAGCGCGCTCGCCTATCTGGTCCTGCGCGGCGATGAGGTCATCAAGCGTGGTCAGGTTGATGTGGTCGACAGCGGACTCGCCTGGACCCTGAGCGATCTGACCGCCGGGATTCACGATGTTTTCTTGTATCGCCTGACCGGCAACTACGCTAGCGGCGTCGTACGGATTCAGGTCGACCCCGCCTAAACGCGTTTGCTTACATAAGATGTATATGTATGAAGGAGGAGTGATGGATTTCGAGCAGGCATTTCAAGTTCTGGTGCTCGCTGTGGTGGTGCTGGTCTATTGGTGGTCCTACCGCAGCTTCCCGCCGGGCGAAACCGCAAAGTTGATTGAACGGCTGGGTGAAGTCAGCCAGCGCACCGAAAGCCGCCTGGACGATCTACTGGTGGAAATCGCACGTATGCTCAACGAACTGCGCGCACCCGAAACAGACGAGTCAGGCGACGGAGTCGCTTAGTCTTCATCAGTTTTGCTGTACGGATTGCGGCCGAGCTGGGTATCTTTGCGGATTCGCTGTTGCCATGGTTTCTTCGCGACTCCCTGATAACCCAGCTCGCGCAGCCGCTCCAGTTCCAGCGCTTCCAATTCGTCGGCTGCGGCGGCGTAGTCGGCTTTTGGGATGACTGAATCGCGCCCCGCTTCGTGATAGACATAACCGGCGCCACCGCACCAATCGCATTCTTCTGTTACGCCGCTTAAGTCTGCCTCGAACCAGCCGAAGCCATCGCATGAAGCGCAGCGCGTAATTGTTTTCCGATTCATGCGATTATGCTATCATGCCGTCATTGCCATGGACACAACAAACTCCGGATCACGCTTAATTGCGCTGCTATTGGCGGCATTCACGATTCTATTCCTGATCGTCGTTCAAGCGCATCATTTCCACGACCGTCCCTATCGCCAGGACGAAGCCTGGGTCGTCCACTACGCTTTGGCCAACATTGAACAGGCCGGCTTTATTTCTCATACATTGCAGCTACTTCAATCATTGTACCCAGAGAATCTCCTCCAAGATATTTGGGTTCATTTATTTGGGCATGAAGAAAATATCGTGCGTTACTTTTCGTCGCTCGCGACCATTTTGACGCTGGCGGCGCTGTATCGCTTGGCGGCCGACCTCTTCGACCGGCATACGGGCTGGCTCGCGCTGCTGCTGCTCGGCACTTACGGTATTTTTACCTATTACAGCCATGAAGCGCGTCCCTACGCTTTGCTGGCGCTTGGAGCGGTTAGTTTCCCCTGGGCGCTATTGTGCTTCATCTGTAAACCCAATCTGAAGCGAGGCATGGGCGCTTTGCTGACAGCGACAGTGACTGCTTACGCACACCCCTTCATGGCATTTGTAATCGCTGCTCAACTCCTGTGCGTACTCGTCTTCGTTCGCTGGAATCGTGAGTTGTATCGCCGAGGCGCCGTCCTATTTTCCGCCTTGGCGGTTCTCGTCAGCTACCGGGCCTACATCAATTACGCCGACCGCAGCGGGGTGATCAGATACAATGTGGGATCGGACTGGGAGGGTCTGCTGGCGCTTTACGATTATTTCCGCTTCAATCCGGAAAGTCTGGGTTTGCTCCTGCTGTTGGCAGGCGTCGCGACTTTGCTGGTCAAGCTGGCATCCACCTGGCGGAACTCCAATTCCGATGACGATCCTGCGGCTCTACCGGCGGAATCATGGCTGAATTCACGCATGCGCTATCCCGCTCTCTGGCGAGAAGGCTGGGTAGTTCTTTCGACAATTGTGATGCTGGCATTGCCGTTCGCGGTTAATGCCTATTCGCCGAGTTTAACCCCGCGCAACATGCTGATACTTGCGCCGAGCCTCGCGCTGATCGCTGCAATCGCTTTGCGCCAAATGCCGCGCCACCTTCAATTATTAGCGCTGCTCTTTTTCTGTATATCCTTCCTGACGCAATTTCACACCTATCCTTTTTATAATGGAAATGCTGGGTATTGGGAGTTGACCGCCTATTTGGAAGACCGCTTTGAGCGGGGTCGCGACCGTCTGGTGGTGGTCACGGCGCAGTTATGGGAAAGCATCCCGATCAACTACTTTCTGCAAGAACGCGCCGAACTCGGCCTGACGCCTCCTGACGTGTTCTACATAAGCGCGGATACTTATGCGAATGATCCCTACGTTCCTCAGATGCTCGATGTGGAACTCACAGCGACCGGATTTGGCGCGGACGATTGGATGCGATTGCGCGTCTATCTCAGCGATAGCGAGCGGCTCTGGCTCGTCAAAGGCAATCCCTACCATGACGGACAAAATATGCTCGATGCCATCGGGACTGAATACACCCTTTACAGCGCAGTAGATTTCCCCGGCGAAACTTATTATCGTCCATTGGAGGTCTTGGAATACCGTCGCCAACCCGATGTTATCGCGCCACTGTGGCGTTTTGGCAAGGACATCAATCTGCTCCACTGGCGCCTCAACGATGATCATATTGTACAGCCCTGCGCTCAGATATCGTTCGATACCTGGTGGTCGACCGAGAATGCTTTGGATCAAATCTACAGCAGCACACTCGTCATTGCAGGACCTGATGGGAACGGGATTGCCAACGCCGATGATGTACCCGGCGGCCTTTACCTCACTACTATCTGGCTGCCCGACCAGCTCTATTTTGACGAGCGTGTTTTGACCATACCCTGCGACATCGCCGACGGCGACTATCCGCTCCTGCTTGGCATGTACGCAATCCCGAACGAAGACCAGCCCTTGGAGATTCTGCCCATCCATACCAGCGCCGGAGAAGCGACCGGACGGGAATACGAATACCTCACGACCCTGCTCGTGCGGCGCTGACTCAGCCTCGCGGCATCAGCCGATGCACGGCGTACCAAGCAACCAGGCCCGTGCCGACGGTTATCCACATGATCGTCCACCAGATGCTCAGCAAACCAGCGCCCATTAGCGTCACCAGCACATACAACGCAATCGCCGGCAGCAGGATCATGCGCGTCATGCTGATGACCATCGGCAGCAGCGGCCGCTTGATGCCCCGCAGAGCCGCGAAGCCGATGAAACCAAGCGGCTTCGACCAAAGTCCCAAGGCGCTGATGCGAATGTAGACCACGCCGATTTCAATGATCGCCGGTTCATCGCTGAAGAAGCCTATCAACTCATAGGCGAAGACGAAGACGATGATCCCGCTCACTGTCATCAAGACTAGCCCATAACGCAGCGCCGTGTTGAAAGTCTGCCACATCCGGTCAAAGCGCCGCGCGCCGTTGCTCTGCGCCACCAGCACCAACGTCGCCACATCCAAGCCCACCAGCGGAATCCAGATCAAGCCGTCGAGGCGGCTGGCAATGCCATAAGCGGCTACCGCATCTATGCCAAAGCGGCTGACAAAATAAGTTACCAAAAAGCCGCCAATCGATACCGTGCTCAGGTCCAGCGCCGGCGGAAGCCCTTGCCGCATAATGCCCGACATTCGCGCCAAGTCCGGCAGCAGCATAGCGATGCGAAAGGAACGAAACAGATGCGAGCGCCAAGCGACAACAGCTAGGTAAAGCGCGCCGATGGCGTGGATCAGCGCAGTCGCTATGCCAACCCCGGCAATGCCCATAGCTGGCAAACCGAAGCCGCCGTAGATGAACCAGGGGTCAAGTACGATATTCAGCAGAAAGCTCAGTATCACAAGGTTGCGGTAGGGCCTCGTCTCCCCCTGCGCCGAAAGCACCGCATGAAACATGAAGACCAGGTTGAAAAAGAGCGTCGCTTGGAAGATCGGCTCGATATAACTCAGGTTGTATTGAATGGCCTCGCCTTCGGCGCCCAGGATGCGGAAGACGCTCGGCGCGGCCGCGATGCCGATGCTCGCGGTGAACAGGCTGAGCAGGCTGGTCAGCGTGATTCCTTGCGCGGCGACATGCGCAGCTTCTTCCGCTTCTCCAGCGCCCAGAGCGTTGCCAATCAAGGCGGAAGCGCCCGTGCCCAGGCCGCTGGCCAAGCCGATGATGATGAAATAAAGCGGGAAGGACAATGCCAGCGCCGCCAGAGCTTCTTTCGATAACAAGCCGGCATAAAATGTATCCACCAATTGATACAGATTGCTGAACAAAACTCCGATAGCCACTGGCAGACCGATTTTGCGGATGAGTTTCGGAACGCTGCCACTGATGAGCGGATTGCCGTTATTCACGCTTGCGCTCGATTTGTCATCGCGTCTTCTGTGGCCAATTCAAACAACTGACGATACCCGTCCACATACTTCTCCGGCGAAAAGAACTCCATGGCAAACTCGCGCGCGCTTTCGCCCATGGCTTTGACATCCGCCCGATACATCTGCTGCAGCGCCCTTGCCAAGTCGGCTTCGTTGCCGGCTTCCACCAATATGCCGTTTTCCCCGGGCCGAATCAGATCCGGGATGCCGCCTACGCGACTGCCAATGACCGGCGTGCCAAGCAGCATCGCCTCGACCGCCACACGACCCAAACCCTCAGACAGCGATGGCAGCACCATGACACGGGCGCCAGCGAAGACCTGCGCCAACTCCGCCTGCGACACTCCGCCATGAAAGCGCAGCCGCTTTTCTATGCCGAGTTCCGCTGCCTGCTTCTGCAAAGCCGCGGCATAGTCACTATTCTCCGCCTTGCCGACCAAGCGCAACTGAGCGCTCGGCTCATCCAACTGCGCGAAGGCATTCAGCAGATGATGCACACCCTTGCGCGGTATCAACACGCCGGCATAAACGATATCGACCGCTTCCTCGACCGGTATGCGCCGCGCCGTCCGCCGGAAGATATCTGTATCGCTGAAGGTCATGAAACGCACCTGCGGCAACGAAGGCGCATAGTGTCGCGCTCTCTCTGCGGTTGACGTCGAAATGACGCGCAGTATATCGGCACGACCAAATGCATAACGCGCTGCCGCTAACATCAACCGACGATACAAGCCTTCAAACGGGACCCGCCGCTGCAGAAACAAGTCTTCTTCAAAATTGTTGTGATTCTCGATGATCAGCCGCGGGCGCAAACCGAAAATGCGGACGAAACGCTTAACCGCCGCGCCGATCGCCCCTTCGAAGGGACTCTGCGCCACGATGATCCGGCCGCGATAACGCAGCGCGAGATAAGCCAACAGAAGTGGCGCAAGCGTGAACATGCTCAAATAGCGCAGGGGAGATGTCGGCGGTTGCGGCAGCAGATAAAAGTGCGCGCTTTCATGGAGCCGCCTGGGGCGGAGCGAGGTTGAAAAGCCGATGACCCGGATCTCGTAGCCGCGCAGTTCCGCCAAAAGCTGCCATTTTCGGGCGCTGACCGCATCCAGTGGCTTGCTGTAACGCGCGCTGCTAACCCAGCAAACCGTAGTTTTGCTTCCGCTCAAGTACTGTTCTCGTTTTCACCGCTGAACAGCCGCTCGGCGCGTAATCGGCGAATCGTCCTGCCGCGCTCTCGGAAAACATTAGATCGGCTCGCCGAACAAGCGACGCGGTTTATCGAAATTAGAGAACACGAATATACCAGTCTTCGAGAGTTTCAGTAGGGCGCGCTCATTTGCGTTTCGGCGCGTCGGACGTAATGACCGTCACTTTCGCCTTGCTCTTCCCCGTCTCATCCAGCTTCAAAACCGTTTCCAGAAAGATCGTGACTCCGGCCATCACCATACCGCCGACAATCGCGGTGAAGATGCCGCCGTCAATGACCAGCCGCTCCCCAGCCAGGGAATCGGTGATCAGCAGCATGAGGCCGTTGATGACGAAGATAAACAAGCCCAGCGACAAGACGACGGCCGGACAGGTCAACAATAGGAGCAGCGGCTTCAGCAGAGAATTGACCACGCCGAATATCAAGCCGATGGTGAGCAGGGTGCCGATATCGTTATTGGCAACATGGATGTTCGGTATCAACATAGCGGTGACCGCGATAGCCACCGCGTTGATCAAGATTCGAATCACAAACTCGCGCATTTAGCCCTCACCGTTTCTCTGACGCTGACCTTCTATCTCAGATACGCCAGCCATAGCTCTCCGGTTGCGCTAACGCCGCCGCGAGATTAGGAAGAGGATCAGCAGGAGCAACAGTCCGATGATTACGGCGCCGATAGCCAGGGCGGTGTCGCGTGTTTCCGGCTCGTCCGCGCTCGGCGCTTCAATCTCAGTAATCGTCACCGGCGTCAAGGTTGGCTGCGCCGTCGGCTCAACCACTACTTCTTGGGTTGGCACGTCCGTATCGGTGGGCGTCAACTCCGTCGGCTGCTCTGTAGGCGACTCGCTCGCTTGCGCTTCCGCTGTAGCCTCGGCTGACCGCGTACTCTCTATCACCGCAGTCAAGCTCGCTTCCGCTTCGGCTGTCTCTGTAAAGCTCACGGTCGGCGTCGGTGTCGGCGTGTCCGTTGGCGTATCGGTCGGCGTTGGCGTGTCGCTTGGGACTGGCGTGTCCGTTGGCGTATCAGTCGGCGTTGGCGTGTTGGTTGGGACTGGTGTGTCCGTTGGCGTATCAGTCGGCGTTGGCGTATCGCTTGGGACTGGTGTATCAGTCGGAGTGTCCGTTG
>WTGB01000124.1 GCA_011523735.1 Chloroflexota bacterium | reverse complement strand
GCCTTCGACCATCCAGCGGCCGATGATATTGGTATCCATGCCGGCGCCGCTGATATTTTTCCCCATCTCGTCGATGATGAGCACATCAATATCGTCGACGGGCAGCTGCGGCATCAACTCGCGCGAACGCTGCAAGAGGCGCTGGTCGCCTTCGACGACCGTATCGGCGCCGAAGCCTTCCAGTTGCGCCACCTCGTGGTAGCCGTCCTCGACCACGCCGAAGCCGGCGACGAACTTGCTTGGCTTCAGCAGATGCTCAGCGATGATGGGCATGTAGTCGCGCAAGCCCGCCAAGCCTTGCTGATGAATCGTGCGGGCGCCGGTCTCCTTGCCCAGCCCAATCGCCAGCATCTTGAGCAAGCCGCTTTCATGCGGTCCGTGAAAATCGGTGTGGACTTTTGTGCGGTTGCTGATGATCAGTCCATCCGCCTCGGCGACATTCTTGTCCAGGTAGGCGGGCAAGCCCGTGCTGGTCATGCCCGTGTCCACAACTTCCATCGTGGCTTGGATGGAGCAGCCCATCGTCGCTTCGCTGATGCCCAAGCCGGAGAGGACCTCGATCTGACCTTCCGGCGTGCTGCCGCCGTGGCTGCCCATGGCTGGGACAATGAAAGGCTTGCCGCCCGATGCCTTGACCAGCGACACCAATTTGCCGGCGATGCGATCGATTTGGGCGATGCCGCGGCTGCCGAAGCCGAGGGCGATGCGTTTGCCCTGGACTTGCGTCGCCAAGCCCAGCCGCGCCCACTCATCCTCGAGCGTCCGGTCAATATCGACGGGATCGCCTTTGGGCAGGGACTGCTTAATCGGGTAGAGGGTCGGGATGGTCACGTCTTCCATGACAGGCTCATTTCACTTGCAGACTTTCTTTTGCCGATATTGTAACGGTTTCGCGGACGCTGGCAAAGGGGAGGGCGGGGGGCGATGGCGCTTGCGAAAATGGCGTAATATGATGGGGTGGACAAAAATGGACAAAAATGGACAAAAAAGGACGTAAATGGGACATAGGTGGGATAGAGAAGGAACATGATTTGCAGGCAAAAGGACATGAAACAACGATACTCTATTGATACAGTACAGATATATGGGTGATTTTGGGCGCGATCCTGTCGGTTTTGTGATCGCGGAAAAAGTTTTTTTGGCAATCTGGCCATCTGGAGTGATTGATTGGGCTCGGGGCTGATCGGCGCCGGATTTGGGTTGAGATAGTCATGAATTAAGCCTAGCAGGTTTTTGCGCGGAATAGGCGACTATATGTTCTCGTATAGGCCCCTCACCCCAAACCCCTCTCCCACAAGGGTAGAGGGGCTTTGTCAATTTTGTGTCAGCTTTCACTTTCGATCGCAACTGACAAGCCGCAGTCTGCGAGGCGCTGGCGGGCAATGTCGATGTATTCGGCGGAGATGTCAATGCCGATGAAGCGGCGTCCGTTTAATAACGCCATCTTGCCGGTGGTGCCGGAGCCGCACATGGGGTCAAGCACCAGATCGCCCGGATTGCTCCAGGACAGGATGTGTTCGAGCGCCAGTTTTTCCGGGAATACAGCCGGGTGTCGGAAGGCGATCTTGTCCTTGGTCGTGCCGCCCAGACCCACGGCGTAAGACCAGATATTGGTGCGGGTCTTTTCCTTTTTCAGTTGCTTGAGGGTCTTCTTATTGATGCCGTCGGGAAGCTTATTGTGCGGCAGCATCTCATAGCCATGCCGCTGGGTCGGTTCTTTGAGCGGATTGAAAGTGGAGGGCTTGCCCTTCGACATGATGAACATGAATTCGTAGGCGTTGGTGTAGGCATTGCTGCGCATGAAGGGCGTGTTTTTCTTCTGATAAATCATGATATCGTGAGCGAAGAATCCGATCTTCTGGAAATAGAGTGCTTGGCGAAATGAGGTCAGGCTGCGACCGTTCTTGATGCGATCACCGACGACCCAGACCAAGACGCCGCCTTGAGCGGTCACGCGATACAACTCAGTGGCGATCGCTTCAAAAGGGAAATCGTAGCCCCGGTAATCCCGCAGGCTGTCGTAGGGGGGCGATGTGACTGTGAGCTGAATGATGTTGTCTGGCCAGCGCCGCATCACATCGACGCAGTTGCCGATGATGAGCTTGGCGGTATCGGTCGATGGTTGCCACGTTGCGGTGGTATCAATCTGCTGCATAGCGTTCCTCCGGCTTGCCTGCGTATGTTATAGCAGATTAGAACAAATGCGCCAATTTCTGCCGGGCTGAATTTATTGTGAGCCGCTTGCAGAAATGCTAGAATCGCGGGGCGAAACCCAAGGGAGAATCGCACATGACACCTGAGTCAAAGCCCATCCTGCTCGACGGCGGCATGGGGCAAGAGATCGTGAATCGCGGCGGCAAAGGCGGCTACGGCGAGTGGGCGGTCGCCGCCCTGCACGAGGATCCCGAGCTCGTCTACCAGATTCATCGCGACTACATTCAAGCTGGCGCCGATGTCATCACGACCAATACCTATGGGACGACGCGGGTGCGCCTGCGTCATGTCGGGCTTGAAGAGCGTTTCGAGGAGCTGGTGCGCATCGCCGGCGAACTGGCGGCCCGCGCGCGCGATGATGCTGGCAATGGCGCTACCCGCATAGCGACCAGCCTGCCGCCGCTGGAAGCCAGCTATGTCAACGAATTCGCCCTGTCCTTCGACGAAACGGCCGCCCAATTCGGCGAGATGATGGACCTGCTCGATCCCTATGTCGATATCTACTTGGGCGAGACACTCTCGACAAGCTTCGAAGCGCGAGCTTTCATGCAGGCGGCGGCTTCGCGGGACAAGACCGCCTGGCTTGCGTTGACGCTGGACGACCACGGCGCGACCGATTTGCGGGGCGGGGAAAGCTTGTCGCAAGTCATCGCGTCTTTGGGCGAGGTCCGGCCCGCTGCGCTGCTGATCAACTGCTGCACGCCCGATAGCATTCACAGCGCCATGCCGATTCTGCGGGAGAGCGGCTTGCCTTACGGCGCTTATGCCAATGGTTTCGTCGAGATTCCCGGAAACTGGGAGGAAGAGGGCGGCGTCGTGCAGCTATCGAGCCGGGCGGACTTGCCGCCGGAGATCTATGCGGCTGAAGCGGCGCGCTGGATCGAGGCGGGCGCGTCCATCGTCGGCGGCTGCTGCGAGATTGGACCGGCGCATATTGCGCGCCTGCGGAAGTTGATTGACAGCGGCGCTTGAGCAAGCCCGCGAGCAGGAGACATTATGACGGAGCGAACTGCAGTCATCACCGGGGCGGGGCAGGGCACGGGCCGCGCCATCGCTTTGAGATTCGCGGCGGCTGGCATCAAGACAATGCTGGTCGGCCGGACCGAAAGCAAACTGCGGGCGGCCGCTGATGAGATCGCGGCGCTTGGCGGCGAGGCGAGCTTCCGCGCCCTGGATGTCACCGATGACGCGGCGGTGGCGGCCCTAGGGGAAAGGCTCGCGGACGAGACGGTCGATATCCTCGTCAACTGCGCCGGCGACTGGCTGATCGCTCACTTGCAAGACACATCCAACGAGCAGCTTGATCACATCCTGCGCGTCAATCTGCGGGCGCCCTACATCCTCTCGCGCGTTCTGCTGCCCAATTTGCGGCGCAGCGATAACGCCAGCATCATCAATATCGGCTCCATCGTCACATCAATATCGGTGCCGACGGTGACGGCTTACACCGCGGCCAAGGTCGGCTTGAAGGGCTTGACTGGCTCGCTGGCGGCTGAATTGCGCCCGGAGAGAATCCGCGTGGTGATGATCTCGCCCGGACCGGCCGATACCCCTATGCGTGAAGCGGCCTCCCCGGGCATCGACAAGGCGGTGCTGGTGCAGCCAGAGACGATCGCCGAGATGGCGCATGCGGTCGTGACCCTGCCGCGCGGCATCACGACAAGCGATTTCACGCTGCACTCTCTGACGTTCGAACCGCCGGATTAGACGCCTAGCGCGGATGTTAGAGCTTCAGGCGCGGGTCGAGGATATCGCGCAAGCCATCGCCCAGCAGGTTGATCGCCAGCACGGTCACCATGATCGCCAGCCCGGGATAGGTCGTGACCCAGGCGGCGACGCGGATGAACTCGCGGCCTTCGTTGAGCATCAAGCCCCATTCGGGGTCGGGCGGCTGCTGCCCCAAGCCCAGGAAGCTCAGCGCCGCGCCCGAGATGATGGCGCCGGCGACGCCGTTGGTGGCTACCACGATGATCGGCGCCAACACATTCGGCAGGATGTGCCGCGACATGATGCGCCAGGATGAACCGCCGAGAGCCTGAGCCGCGGCGATGAAATCCACCTGCTTCAGCGCGAGCGTGCTGCCGCGCACCACCCGCGTGTAGACCGGGATCGAGGACAAGCCAACCGCTATCATCACATTCTGCAGGTTGCGCCCCAGCACGGCGATGATGACCAGCGCCAGCAGAATGCCCGGGAAAGCCAGCATCATGTCGATGAAGCGCATGATGAGCACATCAGCCCAGCGACCTGAATAGCCGGCGACCAGCCCGAGCAGCGTGCCCAGCGTCGCGCCGATGGCCACCGAAACGATGCCGACTTGCAGCGAGACCTGCCCGCCATAGAGGATGCGGGTGAGGATGTCGCGCCCTAGATTGTCGGTGCCCAGCAGGAATTCGGCGTTGGGCGGTTGCAAGCGGTGGCGGCGGAATTGCTGAGTGGGCTCGTAGGGACTGATCGCCGGCGCCAGCGCCACGAGCGCGATCACCGTAATCAGGACAAGCGAGCCAGCCATGACATTGCGCGAGCGCAGGAAACGCTTGACGAAACGCAGCCATTGCGACGAGCGCCTCAGGTCGAGTTCGGCGGGCGGGACCTGGAAATCAGTCATAACGGATGCGCGGGTCTATGAAGGCGTAGATGATGTCGACGACGATATTCACGAAAACATACATCAGGGCGATGAAGAGAGTCGTGCCCTGCACCATGGTGAAATCCTTTTGCAGCACCGCCTCGACGTATTTCTGGCCGATGCCGAGGCGGGCGAAGATGGTCTCGGTGATGACGGCGCCGCTGAGCATGTTGCCCAGCATCAGTCCCAGGATGGTCACCACTGGGATGAGGGCGTTGCGCAGGACGTGGCGGATGACGACCAGCCGCTCGTTGATGCCCTTGGCCCGCGCTGTGAGGACGAAGTCTTGATTGAGCACTTCAAGCATGCTGGAGCGCACGATCCGCGCCAGCGAACCGGCCGAGACCAATGCCAGCGCGGCGGCCGGCAGGATCAGCCGCTCGAGCCCGCCTTGACCGATAGCGGGCAGGACGCGCAACTGCACGGCGAAGAGCAGGATCAGCAGCAGCGAAGACCAGTAAACCGGCATGGAGATGCCGACCAATGCCAGCGCCATCGCCAGCGTATCGACGATGGTATTGTGCTTCAGCGCGGCGATGATGCCGATGGTGACGCCGAGGCAAGCGGCGATGAGCAGGGCGGCCGCCGCTAGTTCTATCGTCCAGGGCAGGCGCGTCAGGATCTGATCCATGACCGGTACATTGGTCTGCAGCGAGCGCCCCAGGTCACCGCGCAGAGCCGCGCCCATATAGCTGAGGTACTGGATGTGCAGCGGGCGGTTCAAACCCATGTCTTCGCGCACTTTTTCCAGGAGTTCGGGGCTGCTGCGCTTGTCGCCCAGAAAGACTTCGGCCGGGTCGCCCGGGGTGAGGTGCAGCATGAGGAAGACGGCGACAGTCACGAGAAGGACAGTCGGGATGGTTTGCAGCAGGCGGCTGGCGAGGTATTTGCTCATTTCAGAGACGGGTATAAGCGAGCATTTGGAGAGTCGGCAAGAGTCGAATCAAGTCTTTTCACCGGGATACTCGCCGCGCATCCAGGCTTCAAAGCGCTCGATGACACGTCGTTCCATGTTCATGCGCAGCAAGGCAATTGTGGCGCGCCTTTCTGGTGTGAGGCCCGCGATGGACATATCGGCGTTCATTTCAAAGTGGTCGTCCCAGTCTTGCTCGCGCGGATTGTATAGGCGGGTCGGTTCTTCAGTCAGTGGATCCAGCTCGGCGACATTGGGTCCTTTGGCGCGATTGCAGTCGGGACAAGCGAGACAAAGATTGTCAGAAGAGTCGTCACCGCCGTGCGTGACAGGAACGATATGATCGACGTGAATTGTGATCGATTGTATGTTCTCACGTAGCAAGCAATATTCGCAGCAGCGGGCGGTACGCAGTCGAATCTCGCGCAATTGCGAGCGTGAGATGGTCACAGCGTACCAAGCCGTTGCCGCCGCTTTATCTTAGCTTTCAAGAGTGATACGACGCCGTTCGCTCGCAGTATTTCATCGAGTTCCTGCGCTTCTTCATATGTCAACTCATCTTCGCCATTGAGATCTAGAAGGAAATGCACACGCGCCTTTTGCTCGGGCGGGATCTGATAGTTCAAGATTTCCTCGTCCGTTGGCTGGTTGGCGAGGAAGTCGGTGACGACATCAAAGACGGAGCGTGTCGGCGCGTCTATCGTGATTTCTCCTCAATTGAACTTGCGCTTTCAGTATAACCGAAGCTGTCGATGAAGAGGGCAGGGCGGCAATATCAGCCCTGCCCTCAAACTGTATTGGCGGATGGCTTGATTACATGCCCACGCTCGCGGAATAGAAGTTGGGCACGAAGCCGCCGCCGAGAATGGTCACGTTGTGCACATCCGGCGTGCTGGCATACAAGACCACCGGATCGTTGAAGTAGACCATGACGACTTCCTCCGCCAGCTTCTGCTGAATCTCAGCGTAAGCGGTGGCTCGCGCTTCCAGATCGCCAATGCCGACAGCCGCGTCAATCATCGCGTCCATGTCAGCGTTGCGATAATTGTTGCGGTTGGTGCCGCCGCCAGCGTTGGACGAATGGTAGAGCGTGCGGAAGACGCCATCGGGATCGGTCTGCGTATCCCACCATTGCTGCGTATTGTGCTCGCCCGCGCGGACGACCGTCAGATAAGCGGCGATATCCGCCAGGTTAATCTGGAAGTCGACGCCCAGCGCCGCCATATCTTCCGCCAGGAATTGGGCGGTAGCGGCGCTCAAGGGACGGTCAGGCGACCAGTGCTCGATAGTCAGCGCGACGCCATCCCGTTCGCGGATGCCGGTCTCTTCGTTCATGACCCAGCCGGCTTCATCCAGGATCGCCCCGGCCGCCTCCGGATCGTAAGGGTTGGCTTGGCAGAAGACATCGGTCCAGCCGAACATGGACTTGGTCAAGGCGCTGCAAGCCCGGCTGCCCAAGCCGTCATAAACGATGTCCTGCATGATCTCGATATCGATCGCCTGGGCGATTGCCTTGCGGACAGCGAGTTCATCGGTGGGCGATTTGATCTGGTTGAACATGAAGGAATAGCCGTGGCCCGCCTGGTCGTATTGGGTGACGATGAAGTCTTCGCTTTCGTCGAGCCGCGCCACATCCAAGCCTGGCACGCCGTTGATCATATCGACTTCGCCGCTTTCCAGCGCCGCCAGCCGCGTGCCCGGATCGGTCAGGATCTTGAAGATCAGACGGTCGATATCCGGCGGCCCGCTGCGCCCGAAGACTGCTTCATTGCCCCAGGCGTAATCCGGATTCTTGACCATGACAACTTCGGAATCGGGCACATAGGATTCGAAGACGAAGGGACCCGTCCCGACAATGCCGGAGAAGCCCCAATCCGCGCCCAGAGCCTCAACCGCCGCTGGCGAGACTGGACCCAGTTGCGGATGGGAGACGCCATCCAGGAAGGCGGCATTCGGCGACGAGAAGCGCACGGCGATGCTATGCTCGCTCAGCACTTCGGATTCGGCGTAGGGACCGATGAAGCTGAAAGCCATCTGTGACTTGGTATCGGGGTCGACGATGCGGTCGAAGGTATACTTGACCGCTTCGGCATTGAAGGGAGTGCCGTCATGGAAGCTGACATCATCGCGCAGCTCGAAGATATATTCGGTGGCGTCCTCGCTTACCGACCAGCTAGTCGCCAGCCCGGGATGATAGACGCCGAGGGGCTGCTGCTTGACCAGCGTATCAAAGACGTGACCGACGATGATCTCGACGCTGGAGAAAGTGGTGGCGGTGTTGTCGAGCGTGTCCACGCCGCTGCTGATGCCGAAGGTGAGCGTGACCTCGTCTTGGGCGGAAAGCGGCGCCGCGACTAGTGTCAAGAGCAGAAGCAGAGCTAGTACAAATGTTGCAATACGGGAGAGGCCTTTCATAATAAACTCCTGTTCGAAATACGATACTTTCGGGGGTGGAGCCCGGCAAGAGACCTGCCGCGGCGAGGCGAGAATTTGACAGTCGCCCTTAGGAAACACTAGAATCTGCGCCAAACCGAGCGATTGCCAACAATCTATATGGTAGCGCGAGTATAGAATTTCTAGCCAAGCGTGTCAAGAAAATCGGGATTGAGGGAGACTATGGCGGCGCTCAGACAAAGCATGATATGGCGCGGCATTCCGCTCGGCACGACATCCGCCTGGGGCGGGACAGAGCTGCTGCTGGGCGAAGCCGGCGCGGACGGTCCGGGCGTTTTGATCACGGCTGGCATCCACGGCGATGAAGGTCCCTGGGGCGGCTGGGCGATTCACAAGCTGCTCGAGCGTCTTGACGAAAATGACCTGCGCGGTTTCATTCGGGTCCTGCCGCTGGCGAATCCGCTGGCGCTGCAAGCCGATAAACGCAACGCGCCGATTGACCAGCTTGACCTCAACCGGGCTTTCCCCGGCGATCCAACAGGCTCCTACACAGAGCGTCTGGCGCATATCCTGGCGACTGCGGCGCTGGAGAATATCGACTATGTGATTGACTTGCACGGCGGCGGAAGTTGGTGCGTCAATGCCTTCGTCTTCGAGATGGCTGGCGGGCGGGAGCTTTCGCTCTGCTTTCCCGCGCCCTTTATCGTGGAGGCGCCGGCGCGGGATGTTAGCCTGACCGGCTACGCGCATTCCCTGGGGATGACGGTCGCCGCGGTCGAGATGGGCGGGCGGGGTCAGTTCGAGGAGGAGTGGGCGGAGAAGATCGCCGCTGGCCTGCTGCGCGCCTTGTGCCAGGTCGGCGTTGTTGATGCGAGATTGGCGCCGCCGCCTGTCGAGCCGCCGCTGCCCGTTGTCAACAGCGTAGTCCTGCGCCCGAATCAAGGCGGCATCTTCGTCCCGGCTGTCCGCGCCGGGCAAATCGGCACGGTCGTCGAGAAGGACCGGCTGCTCGGTCAGATGCTGCATCCGGCGACCTACGCGCTGCTGGAAGAGTTCCGCGCGCCTTATGACCAGACGGCTATGTTGCTGCTGCGTCCCTTCATGGCGCAATTGGAAGCCGGCGCGATGACCTATGTCCTTGCGGAACCCGCCGGAAAGGCTTAGAAGAAGGAGAGTCAGTTATGCCTGACAAATTGCGCGTCGGCGTCATCGGCGCGGGACGCTGGTCGAAGAGCGCCCACCTGCCCGGTTTCGCTCGCTCGCCGCATTGCGATGTGGTGGCGATTTGCGACCTGAACGAGGACCTGGCGCGCGATGCCGCCGCCCGCTTCAACATCGAGACGGTCTTCACCGATTACGAAAAAATGCTGGCGCGAGCCGATATTGATGTGATCGATGTCTGCACTCGCGGCGGCATCGGCGAGAAAAACAATCACGAGCCGCTGGCATTCGCGGCGGTGGAGGCGGGCAAACATTGCCTCTGCGAAAAGCCGGTGGCGCATGAGTATCGCAATACCTGGCGCGCTCATGAAATTGCCCAGTCCAAAGGGCTGAAGACCAAAGTCGGCTTGACTTTCCGCTACGCCCCGTCCATGCAGTATATGCGCGACCTGATCGCCGAAGGCTTCGTGGGCCAGCCTTTTATCTTCAACGGCTACGAACAGAACTCGCAATTCATCAGCCCGACCGAGCCGGTCACTAAAGTCGACCTCATCCCGGAGACGGAAGTCGATGAGATCAAGGTATCGTCCATTGAGGGCTACGGCGCGCCTATCATCGATATCAGCTTGTGGTTCATGGACAGCTCGCTGAAGAGCCTTGTCGGTCTGCTTTATAACTTCGTACCCTATCGCACCATGCCCGGCGGTCAGCGCATCCGCACCAACATTGATGACGGCGATGTCTATATCGGCGAATACAGCCGCGGCGGCTTCTGCACGATCCAGTCGAGTTATGTGACAGTCAACAGCTATCCCGGGCTGGAGGCGCGCATGTATGGCTCACAGGGCGCGCTGCTCTGCCGCCTGGGCGCCGAACTGGAGACGCAAGAAACGCTGCTTCAATCGACCAGCCCGGAGGCGCATGAGGTCGAGTATGTCGAGATGGCGATTCCGGATAGCTATTATCCGCCGGGTTATCAGCCGGGCGAGCCTTGGCCCTCGATGTTCTACGCCAACCTGGTGCATAACTTCATGGAGGAGATCGTCAATGATACGGGCGAGAATCAAGGCAATTTCGCCCAGAGCGCGCAGGTGCAGGAAATCATCAACGCGGTGGAGATTTCGCATCGGGAGCGGCGCTGGGTGGATCTGCCGTTGGATTAGGCTGCGCCGGGACGAAAAAACGGGCGACCAAGTCGGCCGCCCCTACAGAATGCGAATTTGCGCGTGGGCGACTTAACAAGCCGCCCCGGTTTGGATGGAGCGACTACATATCGTCGTCCATCATCTCGTCATCCATCATCATCATCATATCGCCCATCATCATGTCGTCGATCATGACGCCGTGGTGGGCAGCCAAGGCTGAGGGATCGCCATCTTCCGCCAGCGCTTCCAAGCCATGGCCGTAATCGGGTTGGCCCGAAGTGAAGAGGATGCCGTGCTTCATCATCATGTCGTCATCCATCATCATGTCGTCTGACATGTCTTTATCCATGTCGTCATCCATCATGTCGTCATCTGACATTTCTTCGTCCATCATGTCGTCGTCCGACATTTCTTCGCCCATGTCATCGTCCGACATTTCTTCGCCCATGTCATCGTCCGACATCTCTTCGTCCATGTCGTCATCCGACATTTCCTCGTCCATCATGTCGTCGTCCGACATCTCTTCGTCCATCATGTCGTCGTCCGACATCTCTTCGTCCATCATGTCATCATCCGACATCTCTTTGTCCATCATCATATCGTCGTCCATCATCATCATGTCGCTCGCATGGACGATCCAGAAGACGGGCGTGATCGGCGAGGGGTACATGGACATATCGGAGACGTTTTCGATGCGCACAGTGAATTCGCCCATGTCGCCGGCGGTCAGCGTAACGACGACAAGCTCAGCGGCGGTGGGATAGCTATAGTTGTCGTCGAGGTCGCTGGCGAGTCGGACGATGCCATCGCCCGCGGGTCCGGTATTGGGCGCGGATTGACGCGGCGCTTGGTACATGCCTTGCCCGATCGGCTCATTGCGCTCGCTGCCCAGATCCCAATAATAGACCTGGTCGGTGACATCGCCGCTGACCGGCGCGCCCATGTCATAGAGGGCGATGCCGTATTCATTGGGCGCGAGGAAGCCATCGTTGGATTGGGCGAGCATGGTGGCGAAGCTCAGGCTGTCGCCGTCGTGGGCATGGATGACAAATTCGTAAGCGCCGCCGGGCAGGACGATTCCCGGTCCCTCAGCGCCATCTGGCACAGCCGCCACGCCGGCGTTTGCTCCATGACTGTCGGCGAAGACGGCGCCGCTACACATCAGCAGCAGCAGGGTGATAAGACAAAGTGCTTTACGCATGAGAATTCTCCTTTTCCTGAAAAGGTTTGCTACTTTCCCTTAAGTCTACAGACTATAAAGAGAATATTACAGATATAGTATAGCAACATTACAGAGCGATAACAATTACATCGCCGCCAAGCCTCTCCGCCTCCAGCCGTCCGCAGAGTATGTCATAGGCTCCATCCCAGATATCCATCGCGATCCACTGTCTGCCCAGCCGCTCGGCCGCCACTGCCGTCGTTCCGCTGCCGCAGAAGGGATCGAGTGCGATATCGCCCGGATTGCTCGAAGCGCGGATGATCCGCTCATATAGCGCCAGGGGCTTCTGCGTGGGATAACCGACCGCTTCCGGCTGATTGCCGCGCAGGGCGGGAATGTCCCAGACATCGCGCATCGCCGCCAGCCGATAATAACCGCGCGCGTCCTGCTGAATGTCGATATTGGCGAAGCCATATTTGTGCGTCAGATAAGACTTTTCTTGCTGGGGATGGAAGGTGTAACGGTCCGATTTGCTGTAGAAGAGGATGGTATCATGCTTGCGGCTGAACCAGCGCTTGCTCGTCCGCCACGCCGGCGTTTGCTCCATGACTGTCGGCGAAGACGGCGCCGCTACACATCAGCAGCAGCAGGGTGATAAGACAAAGTGCTTTACGCATGAGAATTCTCCTTTTCCTGAAAAGGTTTGCTACTTTCCCTTAAGTCTACAGACTATAAAGAGAATATTACAGATATAGTATAGCAACATTACAGAGCGATAACAATTACATCGCCGCCAAGCCTCTCCGCCTCCAGCCGTCCGCAGAGTATGTCATAGGCTCCATCCCAGATATCCATCGCGATCCACTGTCTGCCCAGCCGCTCGGCCGCCACTGCCGTCGTTCCGCTGCCGCAGAAGGGATCGAGTGCGATATCGCCCGGATTGCTCGAAGCGCGGATGATCCGCTCATATAGCGCCAGGGGCTTCTGCGTGGGATAACCGACCGCTTCCGGCTGATTGCCGCGCAGGGCGGGAATGTCCCAGACATCGCGCATCGCCGCCAGCCGATAATAACCGCGCGCGTCCTGCTGAATGTCGATATTGGCGAAGCCATATTTGTGCGTCAGATAAGACTTTTCTTGCTGGGGATGGAAGGTGTAACGGTCCGATTTGCTGTAGAAGAGGATGGTATCATGCTTGCGGCTGAACCAGCGCTTGCTCGTCCCGCCGGTTTTGTAGAGCCAGACGATCTCATTGCGGCAGTTGCGGGCGCCGAAGAGGGCATCAAGCAGCAGTTTGACGTAAGCGTGGGTTGTGCTGTCGATGTGCAGGTAGAGGCTGCCGTCAGCGCGCAAGACGCGGCGCATTTCCAACAGGCGAATGCCCAGCCAGCAGAGCCAGGCGCTCATGCCGTCGCTGTGGCTGAGGCGGGCGGCTTCGATCACCGCCCAGAGCGGGGACCAGTCGGTGCGGAGACAGTCGATCCACTCGGGCTGCACATCGCCCTCCCAGGACCATTTGTCGCGGAAACCGGCGCTGCCGTCAGCGGTGTAGAAGTCGCGGTTTTTGTTGAAGGGCGGGTCAGTCGCGATGAGATGCACGGATTCGGCCGGCAGTTGCCGCAGGAAGGGCAGGTTGTCGCCGTGGCAGAGCGTGCGATTTTCCGGTGTCATGGCTGCCAGATAGTCGCCTCGATAAAGCGCTCGCCATCGCCATCGGGCCGGTCGTTGATGTAGTAGACAGCGACCACCGTCCCATCATCCAGCACAACCGCGCGCACATAGCCCATGTCGCTATTGGCGCCGCCGCCACGCAAGACGATCTCGTCGCTCCAGCTCTCGCCCTCATCGGCGCTGATGCGCGCGCAGATGTTGTAAGGACCATCGCGGTCCCCGTACATCAGCAGGATGCGGCCATCGGGCAAAGATTTCAAGCAGGGCGGGTTGCCGCTGTGCCCGGGTCGCCGAAACTGGACGGGCCGATTCATAAAGCGCCAAGAGCGCCCGCCGTCGTCAGAGGCGTAGAGATTGATCCAGCTCATGCCTCCCGCGCCTTTACGGCAGCGGAGCGCGCTCAAAAGACGCCCGCCCGCCAATTGGATCGATCCAGGCATGGTGGCGAAATCGCCTTTGGCCAGGGGCTCGGCGCCAACCTCGGACAGCAAGCCAAAGGTCATGCCGCCGTCATCGGTGCGTACGCAGATGGTCTTGCCCTCTTCGCCATCGCCTTTGTTGGCGGAAAGGAAAAACAGCGCCGAATGCGCGCCTTGAATCAGATAATCGGTGCGAGCGGCGATGCCCGCCGTGCCAAACATCGGCAGCCGGTACGGTCCATCCCAGCTGCGGCAGCGATCGGCGGAGAGGTAATAGAAGGAGAAGACGCCGGGCCTCAGCCCAGTGCGCGCCACCATCAAGGCGAAACCGGGCTCCTGGAAGCTCAGCGGCTCGGCTGGGACCGCGGCGGTCGTCGCAGTCATGACCTCGTCCAGGCGCAAGCCGGCGTCCATGTGTTCGTCAGAGGAGAGCCCGCGTCCGCCCGGACGTTGCCCGTTGAAGTCTTCGATGCGCCAGCTTAAACCGCCGTCGAGGCTGCGGGCCTGCATATTGATGAAGGGCTGGCGCCTGTCCCGCGCATGGCCCCGCTCGACTGTCTTGTGCGCCCCGACCGTGAAGCCGACGACGATCTCAGCGCCCCAGGACCAGATGCCATAATTGGCGGGCCAGCCGGCGAAGCGCCCCGGCTCGCGGTATACAGTGACTTGGTACATGGCTCAGCCTTTCAAGTGACACATCATTTGGCGGATTTCGCCCAGGTGATAGGCGCTGTGGGCGATGATGCCGAGATAGCAAGACAGTTCATGACTGCCTTCCCATTCCCCCGCGCCATCGAGGTGGCTCATGATGCGCTGATAGGTCACGCGCAGGTCGGCGACCAGGTCTGCCCATTCTGTTTCATCAACGGCGCCCACCTCGTTCCAAATGCGTTTCCAGTCGACGCCGCTGAGGTCGCGCCGGAACATGTGGTCTTCCAGGACATTCAGGTAATAGGCTGTGTGGGCGATGTGTGCGGCGATGGTGGCGCAGTTTCCCATGGGCTGGGAGGCATCGGCGGCGGAAATCTGGGCGAGAGTCTCGAAGAGGGATGTGCCTCGATCGAGGAAGGCGGGACCCTGTACGCTCTCGAAGGTCTCGATCAGCAGGAAGCGGAAGCCAGTGGCGACTTCCGTGATGGCGATTTGATTGGACATGGAATTTACCCCCACCCTAAATCCCTCCCCCAAAATGAGGGAGGGACTTGTCTTCGTTTATTTCTTGCTGCCTCGAATGGAAGGCTCACGGCAGAGCTTCTGGCGCAGAATGTCCAGCGGTCCGCCGTCAGCGAGGATGGCAGCGGGCAAGCCGAGGACTTCGCCGTAGAAGCGGCGGTCGAGGGTCTTGCGGTTTTCGTCGATGTCGAGTTCGTGGACAGGCTTGAGCGGTAGCTGGCAGGTGTCGTCGAAGATTTGGGCGGCTTGGGCGAGTTGGGCGGCGGAGAGGGCGGTGACGTCGAGGATGGGGAGTGTTTGCAGAGTTGTTTTCGTGAGAATCCCCCTTCTTCGTTGCTGTTTTGAAGAATGCCACCAAAACATCAACAAGCCCAGCGTCGAGTTTCCCCACATACACAAGGCCTTTTCATGGGCTTCGGACTGTAATTGAACAGAAATCCACGCGCGTCCGCCGATAGTTTTGCGCTCAGTGAATTGCATTGATGTTGACTGTGCATCAAATTGGAAATCCAGATTGGAATGGCAGTGCGAGGCGGTTCGAAACACTTGCGCCACTTTGCTTTCAACGATGCTTTGTTCTTCCACAGAATCAGCGCGAAAAGGAATGCCCTCTCTATCTGCCTCAAATTGCATAGTCCGTTCTCTATCGGCATCATGCGCCCAAAGAACGGGATATGTCGGGACCATATTCCCTTGTAGATCTCTTATTTCAAATGGTCCTCGAATCTTGCCATTACTATAACGCTTGCTCACATCCAGATGGTATGGACCAGTCTTGCCAATATCCGCAACTGTTGTCATCTGAATATCTATCGCGTCGGAAGACTGCTGCGTGGGCAACCAAATCTTTTTTCGGTTTGTCAACTGGTAAGCAGTTTGAGCAAGTGAGAGATCGACAATCCGTACGAGTTTCCAACTCCCCGAACGCGGCAAAGGAGCGTTTATTGCTTGCCCTGCGATTTCGTTGCCAAAGTAGATAGGACTGCCGCCACTGGGACTATCTTCCAGTCGCCTTAGCGACTTGTCTCGCGCCAAATGTCGAATTTGTTCGGCAATAGTCACACTATGAATTGGGTGTTTAGGCGCCTCGTTAAGGATGACAAACGTCGCTCTCGTTTGTCTTTTTCCATTGCGTTTGCCAATGACCAGACATTCTCCCATGTCGGTGTCGGCGGAGAAAGACAAGGAATTGCTGTCGCTGCCAGCAATCGAAATCAGCATAAGATTTTCATAGGACTCCACCAGTCGGATACGGCATTTTTCCCACGAAGCGCCGGTCAAGAGCGTCAAGGGCATGACCATTGCCAGCATGCCATCTTTCGCCAACTTGCGGTCGGCCAGCGCAAGAAATACAGAAGCTTCGCCCGCATTTCCATGGGCTATTGTGCCTGTTGTCAGTTTCTTTGCCGCGTCTGCCATAGCTTTCTGTTCTATAGCGCTCGCGCCAAACGCTGCAAAATTAGGATTTGGCGTATCGGGAATCCTCCGCTCATGATTGGTCGCTCGCGTAAATGGCGGATTCATAATGATAAGATCGAATGAAACATGCGGAACAAAACGCCAGGTATCTTTTTCTGCCTCTCCCCTGCTTTCTAGCGCCTTAGCGGTAATCTGCGAACCTTCCAGCAATGCCATATCTCTCAGAAGATCTATCGATCCCAACGCGATTGTGTCGTCGTCTTGAAGTCCGTAGGGCTGTGTGAATATCGCGCTGCCGTCGTAGGTAATCTGTGGATGAGCGCCGGATAGCATTGATGCGGTGAGATGTGTTGCCGCTGGCAAGATATCGCAGCCAACCAAGGCTCTTTCCATCATGTGAGGATGTACAGACGCTGTATCTCCACCGTGGAATTCATGAATCTGGCTGATTCTTTGATAGGCGGTGGATAAGAGCGTTCCCGTGCCGCAGGCGAAGTCGGCAACGCGCAAGGATTTAACATCCTCCGGATTTGACCAATCGCCATCGCTGAGCAACGATTCTCCACTTACCGCTAGTCCCACCAAGAGCGCCGCCGAAGCGGGCGTTGTATAAAAGGCTGCCAAGAATTTTCTATCGGCGATCAGCCTTTGAAATACCGTACCCGTCAGGTCATGTGAACGCATCAGGTTGCGTGCGACCAGTGCTTGCGCCGTTCGAGCCAACTGGCCTATCAATTCGGCGCTGCCCAGAGTTGGTATAATTGCCAGAATTCGCCGTGCAATGTCGAAAATCGGCCAATAATTTACCTCGAGAATTTTTTCCCACTCATCTAATACTTCGGGCTTTGAGAAGCCTATAAGTGGATTGCGCAGTTCATCAAGACGGCGCACCTCAGCCAATGCGCCCGGTCCTCCGGCTAAGTTTTCATGAAACATGAAGGCATTGGCCAAGATAGCTGTCGCCATCCTGCGAGTTTGTATACTGTCCTGCTGCTGTAGTTGGTCCGCGATTCTCTGGATAGCGCCCGGATGAGTTGTAGCGTATTCCTCCAGCAATCCTGCAGCCTGGTTGACACCGATTTCTAATAGATTCGCCGCTTCATCAATGAGAAATGGCGGGATGGTTGCTGCTTGAACCAGTAACGAAAGGTCGGTAATACTTCCTGACAGCCAACCACTTTCCGGGAGACGCGAATGTTCTTTGTCGTTCTTGACTGTAAATAGGGCAAAATCCAAGTCATTTGCGGACTCAATTGCTTTCGTAAGTGCGCGTCCCTGCGCACCTCTAAATCGTTGGGGAAGTCGTACGGCAATGGATGACAGTATCGTCCGACCAGAACCGCTTAAATCTTCTCCCAGCCTCGCTAATGCCTCGGCTTCCACTGTAATGGCGGGAAGTACCTCGGTTTCAATAACAACGGGCGCCGTATGAGGTTCGGCAATCAGAATGTCGGGTTGTCTTCCAGGAGAGCCAGCAAGCAGTCGCGTACTTTCAGACCTTACGACATTGGAATCGCGCCAAGCGAAACGCGTCCCGCGAAGCAATTCCGCAATCGCGTCATTGATGGTATGTTCCGTAGTCGCCACGTATGCTCGCCTTAAGACATCAAACAAGGGATTCTGGACTATTGTACAAAGTCGAACGCCTTGCAAACAGTGATAACCCTTCTATTATAATATTGACGCCGCCGCAAGACTCCCTTCACATTTGCCGGATACGCTAAAGGCGAGAACAGAAGCGAAAGGGTGACCCACCATGAGCGAGAAAATCATCAAGTCGGAGGCCGAGTGGCGCCGCCAGCTCAGCCCGGAGCAATACGCCGTCCTGCGCGGGCAAGCCACCGAGCGGCCCTTCACCGGCAAATACGTCAATTCTAAAGCCAGCGGCGTCTATGCCTGCGCCGCCTGCGGGCAAGACCTCTTCTCCTCGACAACCAAATACAATTCCTTCAGCGGCTGGCCCAGCTTCTGGGATGTGGTCGACGAAGGCAACGTCAGCCTGCGCGCGGACAACAGCCACGGCATGCGCCGGGTGGAGGTCGTCTGCAAGCGCTGCGATTCCCACCTCGGGCACGTCTTCGATGATGGTCCGCGGGACAAAACCGGCTTGCGCTACTGCATCAATTCTTGCGCGCTGGACTTGAAAAAAGCGCCCCCATCCCCCGGCCCCTCTCCTCATCTCTATGAGGAGCATCCCCAGAACGAGGGAAGGGGAGCTAAGAGTTAGCAAGGCAATCTTTGCGACGAAAGTCCCTCCCTCTTCATGCGCCGCGTAGACACTGGCGGCCGGGGAGGGATTTAGGGTGGGGGGCAATATGGACCCGAAACTTGAACGCCGCGAACATTACAAAGTCTCGCGGCGCATCCCCACGCGCTGGCGCGATAACGATGTCTACCACCACATCAACAACGTCATCTATTATGAATTCTTCGATACCGTCATCAACGGCTATCTGATGGACGCCGGCGGACTTGATTTCAGCGGCGGCGACTCGGTCGGCTTCGCAGTCGAGACGCACTGCCAGTTCCTCAAGCCGATTAGCTTCCCGGAAGAAGTCGATGCCTGCCTGCGGGTGGGGGTGCTGGGCAATTCCAGCGTGCGCTATGAGATCGGCATCTTCAAAGCGGACGAGGTTGAGCCGGCCGCGATCGGGTACTTCGTGCATGTCTTCGTCGATCGCTTGACGCGGCAGCCGGCGCGGATTGATGGGCGGCTGCGCGAGGCGATGGAGGCGCTGCTGCCCTAGTGAACGCCCAGATAACCCTTGATCGTCTCTTCATCGCGCAGGCACTCCGCCGCTGTGCCCTGAAACGCCAGCCGGCCTTCGCGCAAGACAAAAGCCTGGTCACAGTATTGCAAGATGCGCCGCGCGTTCTGCTCGACCACGATCAGCGTGATGCCCTGCTGCCCCAGCGCTTTTAAGACGCCGAAGACCTCAAGCGCCACCGCTGGCGCCAAACCCGCGCTCGGCTCATCGAGCAGCATGAGTCTCGGTCGGCTCAACCAGGCGATGGCGATGGCCAGCATCTGATGCTCGCCGCCGCTGAGCGAGCCAGCCCGCTGTCCCGGGCGCCCGCCGAGAATGGGAAAAAGCTCAAACAGTTCGGCGAGGGCGTTGTCGCGGTTTTCGCGCGGAAGGCTGCGCCCCCCCAGTTGCAAGTTTTCGCGCACGGTTAATTCATCGAAGATATTCTCGCGCTGCGGCACATAGGCGATGCCCAGGCGGGAGATTGCTTCGGTGGGCATGCCGACAAGCTCGCGTTTAGCCAGCTTCACGGAGCCGCCGAAGATGGTGTTGATGCCCATGATCGCTTTCATCAGCGTGCTCTTGCCGGAACCGTTGGGACCGAGCACCGCGCTGAATTGCTGGCCGCCGAAGCTCAGGCTGAGATCCTGCAAGATTTCCAGCTTGCCGTAACCGGCGGTCAAGTTGTGGATGTCGATCATGTCTTTTGGCCCAGCCCAAAACCCTCGTCCGGATTCAGCACTTTTCGGTCCAGTTTAATAGGACAAAACCGGATCATTGTCGAAGCGCGGGTTGAATTTCAGCGATTGTCCGCGGCGATGATGGCTTCCGCTTCCATCTCAACCAGGTAGTCCTCGCCCACCAGCGCCTGGATGTACAGCAGCGTATTCGCGGGCTGAATTTCGCCGAAGTGCTTGCCATGGACGCGGCACACGGCTTCCCAATCCGCACCCGGCGCCAGATATATCCGCGTCCGCACAACATCTTTCAGCGAGGCGCCCGCTTCCCGCAGCGCCGCTTCAATCTTGCGGATGATGAAATCGGTCTGCGCCGCGCTGTCGCCGATGCCGATGATCTTGTCCGCGCCTTCGGTGGCCGTCGTGCCGGAGACATGCACCACATCCCCCAGCCGCACCGCCCGCGAATACCCGGCGATTTTCTCGTAAACCGTGCCTGATGAAATGTTTTGTCTGGTCATATCCCCTCCATCTCCCGCACCGCTGCCCTTCGCTCCTAGAGCAGATCCCGCGCCAGCGCCAATACGTCCTCCGCGCAGCCCCAGGACAAGGTGTAGCCGATAGCGGCATGTCCATAGTTATGTATCACATGCCCCCCCGACGAAAGCGCTTCGACCTCGAGGCGCACCTCATGCCGGCCCGGGCGCAAGCCGCTGAATTGGCGCAAGATCTCCGGTTCGGCAAGCGATGGCTCGACCCTCGCGCATTTCTCCAGGAAGGCAGCGGCGATGGCTGGATCAATCGTCTGATCCCAGTCATGCGCCTTTTTGATGCCGCCCAGCAGGACGCCATCGGCCCGCGGAAAGATGTGGATGATATCGCCGCTGTACATAAAGCCTTCCCGAATCTGCGGCGCAGCGACCAGCATGGTTTGTCCGCGGATCGGGTAGACCGATTCGTCCGCCGCCAACTGCCGCGCGCCGACCCCGCTGCAATTCACAATCACCGGCGCTTCGTCCGCGACTTCGGGGAGCGAACGCGCCATCCGCGTTTCGATCACCCCGCTGGCGCTCTCAAACTGGTTTTGCAGATAATCAAGATATAACGGCGGCGCGACGATTGGCACATCAATCAGGTAGCCGTCGCGCATGCCCCTTGGCAGGTCTTGTTTTGGGATGCGCTCGCAGAAGGGGATCTGATTGTGATACCAGGGGGTGGGTGTTGGTTCGGCATAGACCTCGCGAAATCGCTGCAAGGTGACGCCGCTGCCTGGAACTTCCGTCAGTGGCAGGAAGCGCTTCAGCGAAACCGCCGCCCAACGGCGCAGCTCGCCTTCCATATCCGTGGCTGACCAAAGCGCGCCCGCCGCCATTGAGGTGGTGGACTGCGGCCGGTCCCGCGTCAAAATACGGACGCTGTAGCCAGCCTGCTGCAACGTGAGGGCGGCGCTCAATCCGATGACGCCGCTGCCGATGACGATGATATCGGGCATCGGGATTCCTCCCTGAATACTGCCGCATTGTAGCACAGTTCGAGCAAGGTTTGTTACGGGCGCCTTGTCAAGCGCTCGCGAGAATACTGCTTGCAGCGCGCTCAGAAATCTGATATTTTAGATATTACTGGTCGTTTACTTGTGTTTCTTGGTCTTTTTGAAGATGCAAAACGATGTTGGATACTACGTCACTGAGCGAAAAAATTGAGACGCAGCTCAAGCGAGAGATAATGTCTGGTTATTTAGCGCCCGGGCAGCGTCTCACGATCGACGATATCGCCGACCGTCTGCAAGTCAGCGCCATGCCAGTTCGCGATGCCGTGAGGCGCCTGGATGGCTTGGGCTTCTTGAAGGTGGCGCCTCGCCGTGGCGTCTACGTGGAGGACTTTGACCAGACTCGCTTCAAAGACACGATGGAAGTGCGCATTTCGCTCGAGTGCTTGGCGGTGGAGTTGGCGGCTCCGCGCATCCCAGCGGAAAAGATAGCAGCCGCGCGGGCGCGGTATCAGCGAGGCGGCGAGTATTACGCTGAGGCTGGCGATTTGTCGATGCTCGCCGAATGCGATACCCTCATACATGATTTGATCGTCAGTCACTCGGAGAATCCGCTGCTGATAAGCATCATGGGGCAGTTGCAGGATCTGATCGGTTGGGCGCACCATATCGTCGCCAAACTGCAGCCGGATGCTAATCTCCATGCCTTGCCCGAGCATCTGGAGATATTGGATGTCTTGATCGAGCGTGATGTATTGAAGACTCAATCGGCTTTGCGCAAGCATTTGCGCAGCACTATGCAGCGCACATTGGACGCATGGGGGCAAAAGACGCTTGTCTCCGACTAAAAGGCGAGAGGGGGAATTATAGAGCAAGACACGTATGTGTGGATTATCTGCTCGCTCAGGTAATCAAGGTATATCGCTTTTGTCCGACAAGTATCTATGGAGAAGGAAAAATGAACAACAAGATTAGCATGAGCCGGCGCGATTTCCTCCGCATGGCCGGCATGAGTTCGCTGGCGGCCGGCGTCTACACGATTCCGGGTGTAGGTGGCGTCCTCGCCCAGGACGACCAGGAAGTCACCATCTTTTTCTGGGATGGTCCGCCTTTGATCGGCATCCGCGAGAAAGCGCTGGCGCCCTTTGACGACGCCTATCCGGGTTGCAAGCTCAATTTCACCTCGGTGCCCGGTGGTCCCAATTCGGGCTACAACGACAAGCTCTTTACCAGTTTGGCCGCCGGCATACCGCCTGATGTCTTCATTATCGAGATCGGTCTGCTGCCCCAATTCTTGAAAGACGATCTGCTGCTGGATCTCAAGCCCTACGTCGATGCCGATGCCTATGACCTCACGCAATTCCCCGACCTCGCTATCGAAGCCTACACGCACGAAGGCGGCATCTATGGCATGCCTGACAACGTCGCCTCCATCGCTATCTTCTACAACCAGGATATGTTCGAAGAAGCGGGCGCTATGGTGCCGACCGCCCAGTGGGACGACGAGAGTTGGACGGTTGATGACTTTTTCAACTCCTGCGAGGCGCTGACCAAGACCGATGCCAACGGCAATACCACGCAGTGGGCTTGTGATGTTACTGGCTGGGACAAAGTCTGGCAGACCTGGGTGCGCATCTTCGGCGGGCAGTTGGTGGATGATCCCTTCTTCCCCACCGAATGCACCTTGAACGAGCCCGGCGCCGTCGAAGGTCTCCAGTTCTACTCTGATTTACGCTGGGAGTACGGCTTCGCGCCGCGCCCGGAAGCTATGGCGGAAATGGGCACCAACGCCCTGATGCAGACGGGCCGCTTGGCGATGTTCTACAGCGGCAGTTGGGCCTTCCCCAACTATCGCGAGACGGACTTCACCGTCGCCCTAGGCCACTACCCGGCCGGTCCGGGCGGACGCGCCAATTACACCTACTACTATCCGCTGGTCGTGCCGAAGACGACGCAAGTGCCGGAATGCGCCTGGAACCTGCTGAAGTTCTTCAATGGACCGGCGATGGAAACGATTATCAAGGAAGGCGGCTTGCAGGGCACCTCGTTCGCGGAGCAGGAGAAGTGGTTCATCACCGATCCGCTGCCGCCAGCGAACAAGCATGTCATGCTCGATGCGGCCAGACATTTTGTGGCCCCCGATCCCCTATTGACCAACTTTGGCGAAATCTCCCAGATTATGCAGGCGCAGATTGACCTCCTGCTAATCGGCGAGGAGCGCGATGCCAAAGTCGTCTGCGACGAGATCGTGCGGCAAGTTAACCCGCTGATCAAGGAAGGGCAATGGCGGAGCGGCTAATGTCTGGGTCCTCTGCCAGAGCAAATTCTAGGGCAGAGGCACGTTTGAACTCACTGGGACAATCGCGACGGGTCAGCCACCGGCTGGCCCCTATAGGCACTACAATCGTTTAAGATATGTAGGGGCGCCTCGGTGGGTCGCCCGCCCTTACTAGCACGTCTGGAAATATGAGCCTCGCCCAATTCGTCAAGAACCAAAGCGGATTCGTCAACGTCAATATCGGCTACAAGCGCGGCGAAACCGTGTTGGCCTGGGCGATGGTTTCGCCATGGGTAGCCGGCTTTCTCTTACTGACCGCCTTCCCCATGATTGCCTCGCTGGTGCTTTCCTTCTACAAGTGGAATATCATTTCCGCGCCGGTATTCATCGGCTTGGCCAATTACCACAAGCTCTTCTTCACCGACCCGCTGCCGATGCATTCGCTGAAGATCACGGTGATTTTCTCCCTGGCTTCCATCCCGCTGAATATCGTCTTCGGTCTCGTGATCGCCATGCTGCTGAACACCAATATCCGGGGCCTCGCCGTCTTCCGCACCATCTATTATTTGCCGGCCATCCTATCGGGCGTGGCGGTGGCCATCCTCTGGCAATGGATCTTCTCCAGCGATTTTGGCTTGCTCAATACGGCGCTGCGGATCTTCGGCATTGAAGGACCGGCCTGGCTGGGCAGCAAGATCTGGGTACTGCCCGCCTTCGTCATCATGCGGCTATGGAGCGTCGGCGGCGGGATGATCATTTACCTGGCGGGTTTGCAGGCCATACCGACCGACCTGTATGAGGCGGCCGAGATCGATGGCGCGAACTGGTATCAGCGCATCTTCCGCATCACCCTGCCCATGTTGAGCCCGACCATCTTCTTCCAGCTCATCACCGGCGTCATCTTCACCATGCAGATTTTCACCGAGACCTTCATCATGACTGATGGGGGACCCGCCAACGCCTCCCTCTTTTATCTGCTCTATCTCTATCGTCAAGCCTTCCAGAACTTCAAAATGGGTTATGCTTCGGCGCTGGCTTGGGTCTTCTTCATCGCCATTCTGTTGCTGACGCTGATTCTCTTCGCGACCGCCAAGTTCTGGGTCTATTACGAAGCGGAATCGGAGGGGGACAGCTGATGAGCAGCAAGGGCGTCGGCTTGAGCGCGCGACAGATCATCAGCAAGATTTTCGTCTATGTGATTCTGGCTCTCGGCTCCATCGTGGTCTTGCTGCCACTGCAGTGGATGATCTCGACCTCGCTTAAGCCGCTCTCGCATGTCTTTCGCTTCCCACCCGAGTTCTGGCCGCAGACAGTCGTCTGGCAGAATTATCCGGACGCGTTGAACCAACTGCCCTTTGATCTCTATTTTGTGAATACGGCTTTCATCGTTGTGATGTGTCTGCTCGGCGAGTTGATCGTCTCATCCGTCGTCGCCTATGCTTTCTCGCGTTTGCGCTGGCGCGGACGGAACGCGCTCTTCATCGTGGTGCTCGCGACCATGATGCTGCCCCGTCAAGTGACGCTGATACCCGAATTTATCGTCTTCAGGCATTTAGGGATGATCGACACCTTCTGGCCTCTGATTCTGCCCTCCTGGTTCGGCAACCCATTTTACATTTTCTTGCTGCGGCAATACTTCTTGACCCATTCGCGGGAATTAGATCAGGCGGCCGTGATCGACGGCTGCTCGCGCTTCGGCGTCTTCTGGCGCATCACGCTGCCCATGTCCAAGCCGGTACTCGGCGCAGTGGCGATCTTCTCATTTCAGTTCCATTGGAACGATTTTTTCCGCCCACTCATCTTCCTGCTTGATCAGGACAAATATACGCTGGCGCTGGGCTTGCGCTTCTTCCAGGGCACCTATGGCACCGAATGGAATTCTCTGATGGCGGTGTCGCTGGTCGTGATGCTGCCGCTGATCATCGTCTTCTTCTTCGCGCAGAAGCATTTTATTCAAGGTGTGGTCTTTACGGGATACAAATAAACCGGCTTCAGTCGTGTGTGAGCGCTGAGCGAAGGTCTGGGGAGGGAAGTAAAACTGTGTCTGACGCAGACGCTGCGGCGCTGCCAGCGTCCGAACGGAAAGCAGGGAGCATTTTGCGGAAGGAATGCGTCACGCGGGTTGCAGGAGCGTTATTCCGATTTGTTGCGTTTTTTGCGCGCCCGCTTGTACCAGTCCGGCGGGCTCTTGCGGCGTTTCTTGGAAGGTATGCGCCGAATGCCTTTTGAGTCGACCTCATACTCTGTGATGGGCGTATCGGAATACACCCAATTGTTTTGCTTCATGGTTTGTACTCGTTTCTCTACCGATTCATTATATCGTATTGCTTACATATAAACTGTTGCGCGACATAATGTTCCACTCGCCATATTCCAGAACTTCGATATGAAACTCATACAGCCCGTCGCCCACAAACATCAACTCGCGGACATGGAATACCGCCAGACTGCTGTCGGATTGGAAAAGATCAATCGCGAAATTCCATTCGTCCAGAATCTGATTATCTTCGGGCGCCAGCACACGCAATACAGCGGGGTATCTTTGTTTGTCCAAGTCCGATTCTGAGAACCAATGTGATATGAGTATGACCGATGGGCGCAAATCGACTTGGACAGGCGGCGGCTCTGCCATCGCAACGCCAAGAACGGAATCTGCAAACACCCGCTCAAGACTAAGCGAACCATCATCGTGCGCTTCAAAGTATCTACAAAGTACCGACCAACCGAGCCTCATTCAGCATCCTTTGCATTGCAGTTTCCCAATTATGGAAAACAGAACTAAATCATACCATATCGACAAGTCATAATTAAATAGAAGTCTTACTCGGTTAGAAGTCAGTAGATTGAAAAGGATGTACGGAAATCATGCAGACTATGTCAAAGTATCAGAAACTGCATTCGCTGGAACACGACGCCCTGAGTTGGACCGACGGCTTCTGGGGCAGGCTGCACCAACTCTGCCGCGAAACCGTGCTGCCGAGCATGCGCCGCGCCCTTGATGAACCCGAAAACGGCGCTGTCTTCAGCAATTTCTACATCGCCGCCGGCTTGCAAGAAGGCGAGCGCAAAGGCACGATGTGGAGCGATGGCGACTGCTACAAGTACATGGAAGCCTGGGCGCACATGTACGGCCTGACCAAGGACCCGTCAATCCTCGACCATTTGGATCCGCTCATCGAGGTTATCGCTGCGGCGCAAGAGGAGGACGGTTATATCAGCACCCCCATGCAGCTTAGCCAGGACAAAGCGTACTGGAGCAACCTGCGCGATCATGAGTTATACAATATGGGTCACTTGCTGACTGCCGCTTCCGTACATTTCCGCACTACCGGCAAAGACAACTTCTTGGCGATCGCCATTAAGCTGGCCGATTATCTCTACGATCTCTTCATGCCGCGTCCGCCGGAACTGGCGCATTTCGGCTTCAATCCGTCCAATACGATGGGCGCTGTCGATCTCTATCGCGTCACTGGCGACGATCGCTATCTGGAGTTGGCGCAATGCTTCGTCGATATGCGTGGCTCGCAGCCTGGCGGCGGCGATCAAAATCAGGCTATGGTGCCGCTGCGCGAAGAGACGCGCGCGGTCGGCCATGCGGTGACGGCCGGCTATCTCTATTGCGGCGCGGCCGATGTCGTGGCGGAGAAGGGTGACATGGAATTGCTGAGCGGCTTGCAGCGCATCTGGGATAATGCCGTACACAGCAAGATGTATATCACCGGCGGCACCTCCGCCCAGCATCATGGCGCCTCCCAGCGTCCCGAATTCGGCGGCAGCGCAAGCGATGTGCACGAGGCTTTTGGCTATGAGTATTCCCTGCCCAACGCCACCGCCTACAACGAGACCTGCGCCAACATCGCCCACGCCATGTGGAATTGGCGCATGCTCAATCTGTCTGGCGATGCCAAATACACTGACGTCGTCGAACTCGTCATCTATAACAGCATGCTCTCGTCCATGAGCCTGGATGGCATCACCTTCTGTTACACCAATCCCCTGCGTTGGTACGGCAACGAGCATCCGCTGCTAAGCCAGGACGCCTACGAACGCTGGTTCATCTCCCGCTGCTACTGCTGCCCGACTAATACCGCCCGCACTATCGCCCTCATGCACAACTGGTTCTATAGCGCCTCTGACGACGGGCTGTGGCTTCATCTCTACGGGAGCAACCGCGTGAATACAACTCTGCCTGATGGGTCGACATTCTCGCTGACCCAGCAGACCGATTACCCCTGGAACGAGTCCATTCGCATCACCATCGACGCAGCGCCGGCGCATGAAGTCTCCCTTATGCTGCGCATCCCCGGCTGGGCAAAAGAGGCGACCTTGAGCATTAACGGCGAAGCGAGCGACTTGCCACTGATTCCGCAGAGCTATGTCGAAGTGAAACGACGCTGGCAGACAGGCGATGTGCTTGACCTCCGCATGCCGCTGAGCCCGCGGGTTATCAAGGCGCACCCCAAAGCGGAAGAAATCCGCAACCATGTCGCCATCATGCGCGGACCCATCGTCTATTGCCTGGAAGGCGTCGACCTGCCGGAAGACGTCTCCATCCTCGAGGTCTACGCGCCGGATGACATGCGCCTGCAAGCCAGCATGGAAAGCGATCTGCTCGGCGGCGCGATGACAATTACGGGCGCCGCCTGCCGTCTCTATGAGGAGAACGACTCGCCTGCTCTTTACCTGGAAGCGGGGGACGAGAGGGAAGAGCCGCTCGATATCACGCTGATCCCCTATTACGCTTGGAACAACCGCGGCGTCAATGAGATGACCGTCTGGCTCCCCCGCCGCTTCTAATCCCGCTATCTGACAATTGTAGGGGCGACCGGCGGCCTAGTTGGTGTCCACGCGACCCTTGGGCTGCCCGTATTCATTTTCAGATATATGCCCGCTTCTGCTTCCACACATTGGATAATCCAGTCCAACTGGGGCTTTATTGCCATCGACAAAGTCAGTATGGTAAATAAGCAGTTTCGCAATTAGCAGAGGAGAACGCCGCTTCATCCGTCCCGCTTATGGCAAAAATCGCGCTAAATAGTTCTCATTTCAAGAATGCTACGCCAAAAAGCTCCATACTGCGCAGTTTTACCTTCCTCTATAAATATCGGCATATCGCCCTCAGCGCCTACCTGCTTGCCTTGCTCACCAACAGCTTGGCGGTACTCATCCCTCAGACCATCCGCTGGATCGTCGACGCTGGCATCGTCCAGGGGGACATGCAAATCTTGCTGGCCTCCCTGCTTAGCTTGCTGCTGCTGAGCCTGATCAAAGGTCCCATCGACTTCTTGCTGGGCCGCTGGTCCGAGGTCGCTTCGCAGGGGGTCGCCTACGATATCCGCAACGCCATCTACGACAAACTAAGCTCCCTTTCCTTCTCCTACCACGACCGCGCCCAGACCGGTCAGTTGCTGGCTCGCTCAATCTCCGATGTGGAACGCATTCGTTTCTTGACGGGCCGCGCTTTCCTGCGCCTCTTCCAGCATTCCACCCTAATGCTGCTGACCTTCCTCGCCCTCTTTCTGATGAACCCGCGCCTCGCCCTGCTTTCTATGCTGTTTATGCCGCTTATGGGCTACATCGCCTTTCGTCTCGGGAGCATCTATCGCCCACTCTCGTTGGACCTGCAGCACCAACTGGCCGAGATGACCACGGTGCTGGAACAAAATCTGCGTGGCGCGAAGATCGTAAAAGCCTTCGCCCAGGAAGATGCTGAGATCGAGCGCTTTGACGCGCAAAACAGCAAGTGGTTCCACCTCGCGGAAAAGCAAGTCAAAGTGACGACACAGCATATTCCGCTGCTCGACTTCATCGCCAGCTTGAGCACCGTCGTCATCATCTGGCTGGGCGGACGCTTCGTGATCGAAAACAGCCTGACCATCGGCGAACTTGTCGCCTTTACTACTTACCTGGGCCAATTGATTTCGCCCGTGCGCCGCCTGGGCGTCATCATCCCGGCGGTGGCCATGGCCTCGGCCGCCGGCGAGCGCATCTATACCATCCTCGATGCCCAATCGGAAGTGACGGACGCGCCGGGTGCCATCGAACTGCCGCCGATACAGGGCCGCGTCCGCTTTGAAGATGTCTCCTTCTCCTATTTCGGCCAGCGCCAGGTCCTGAATCGACTCGATTTTGAGGCGGAAGTCGGCGAAGTGGTCGCCCTGCTTGGCGCGACCGGCTCCGGCAAATCCACCATCATCAACCTGATCCCGCGCTTTTACGATGTCAGCGGCGGGCGCATCCTCGTCGACGGCTATAACTTGCGGGACGTGACGCTGAATTCCCTGCGCGACCAGATCGGCATCGTCCTCCAGGAGACCGTGCTCTTCGCCGCCAGTATCCGCGAGAATATCGCTTTCGGCTTGAACGGCGTCGGCGATGCCGAGGTCATCGAAGCGGCGAAAGCGGCGCAGGCCCACGACTTCATCATGGCCATGCCCGATGCTTACGACACCGAAGTCGGCGAACGCGGCGTCACCCTTTCCGGTGGGCAGAAGCAGCGCATAGCCATTGCCCGCGCCTTGCTGAAAGACCCGCGCATCCTGCTGCTGGATGATGCCACCTCGAGCGTGGATACCGAAACCGAGCGCCTGATTCAACTGGCGCTGGAACGGCTGATGGTCGGACGCACCTCCTTCATCATCGCCCAGCGGCTGAGTACGGTGCGGATGGCTGATAAAGTGCTCGTCCTGCAAGGCGGCCGCATCGCCGCTGCCGGCACGCATGGAGAACTGCTGCATTCCTCCGGGCTCTACGCCGAAATCTACTATCGGAACTTGCGGGAGTGATCGCCTGTCGCGAAATTTGTGAGTCTGCCTTGTCATGCGTTTTCGATTATGTAGACTGAATTCTGATAGAGACAGAGTCGAATGGTTGTATACAGATGCGACATGACTGGACACTATTGTGCGCCGAAGTGACGTTTCCGCCTTATGGCAGCATTACATTGACAAACATTATCTCCGCCATGACAGTCGCTGAACGATTCCGAAATATAGAATCAGAAATCGTCCTTTCGCTTGATGATTTGCCGGTTTGGCTAGTATCACAGTGGACAGCCGAGTTTGAAGTTGACACTAAAGTGCACACTGGAGTACTACAGTTTCTAGCGCCAGGTGGCGATCGCGTCTTGCGCGAGGACATACTGGAGTTTGACCTTCGAAACACGCGAGTCTTCCGATTGATTCACCGAGTGCCGGACGTGAAGTTTGTGGGCTTTGGAACTTATGAGTTTCACGTAGTTTTGGATGAGGTTTCCGCACTTGGCGAGTGGGGACGAGCTTGCGTTATACTGAATTAAGCGATTAGGAGCTAATCGGTTATGTCAGAGGCAGTTGTCAAGATCAGTTGTGACGCGAAGAATTTTATCTTTGAGCGCCCTCCGGTAAAGTCGCATTCCGACGATAGTGGCATGAAGCCGCTCAAGAGACGCGCTCCTAAGTTGCCGCCCAAGAACAAGCCTAGACGAGAATTGTCCGACGATTAGTCGGCCTCCGATGCGGCGTATGCGCGCCGCGCCCGTGCGCAGCGCGACACTCAAAAGGAGGGACGTATCGGCTTCTCAATAGGCACAGCGGGACTGCGATCGGGCGGACCGCGCAGCACTTTGGAAGGCTTCGCCGAAAAAGTCGACGGGCATTCTTTCAACCTGCGCGTGCTCTGGTACTTGCTGGTCTTCGTGCGCCCTTATACCCTGCGCATGATCGGCGCCTTCCTGGCGATGCTCGCTGTCACCGGCTTGACCCTCTACACGCCATACCTGGTCAAAGAGGCGATTGATGGACCGATCACCAGCGGCGACATCCCGGCGCTGAACGAGATTGCCCTCCTCATGCTGCTCGCTTTCATCGGCTTGTACCTGGCCTCGATGGCGCAGCGCTATCTGCTCAGCTGGGTCGGGCAAAAAGTGCTGGCGGATCTGCGCTCGGCTCTATTCCGCCACTTGCAAGAGTTGCCCCTCGCCTACCACGACCAGCACATCATCGGCGTCACGATCTCGCGCGTGATCAGCGATGTCGGCGTCATCAATCAACTGCTGTCCCAGGGTTTGATCACCTTGCTCGGCGATTCTCTCCTGCTCGGCGGCATCATCATCGTCATGCTCTCCCTTAACGCCCAGCTTGCCCTCGTAACCTTCTCCATCATTCCTGTAATCGTGCTGGCGACGATGATCTTCGCGCGGCGCGCCAAAGTGGCTTTCCGCAACACACGCGCCCGTAACGCCCACATGATCGGCGACCTGGCGGAAAACCTCAGCGGCATCCGCGTCATTCAAGCCTTCGCCAATGAAGACAGCACCTCGGAGAAATTCGACGAGGTCAACCAAGCCAATCGTGATGCCCACGTCGAGGCCATGTCCCTGTCCTTCATATTCCTGCCGACGGTCGAGTTCCTCAGCATCGTCGCTACCGGCATCGTCCTGCTCTTTGGCGGCTTGAGCGTCGCCCAGGGCAACCTCACGCTGGGCACGGTCATCGCTTTCCTCGCCTACGTCAATCGCTTCTTCCTGCCAGTGCAGGAGCTCAGCCAGCTCTACGCCACCATGCAAACAGCCATGGCGGGCGGCGAGCGCGTCATCAACCTGCTCAATACCGAGCCCGAAATCAAAGACCGCCCCGATGCGACCAACATGCCTCCGATACAAGGGCGCATCGAATTCTGCGATGTGCAATTCGGCTACAGCGAGAACCTGCCCGTCCTGCGCGATATCAACCTGGATATTCCGGCTGGCACGATGGTGGCTCTCGTCGGACCTACCGGCGCTGGCAAGACCTCCATCGCCAATCTGATCGCCCGCTTCTACGATGTCAGCGACGGCGCTCTGCTTATCGATGGCATTGATATCCGCGAAGTGAAACAGCGGTCGATGCGCCAGCAGATGGCGCTTGTCTCGCAGGATCCCTTCATCTTCGCCGGCTCCATCGCCGATAACATCCGCTTCGGGGTGCCGGAAGCCAGCATGGCGGAGGTGAGAGCGGCCGGCGAATTGGCAAATGTCGCCGAATTCGTGCGTGACTTGCCCCTCGGTTACGAGACCGAAATCTACGAAGACGGCGCCAATCTCTCAGTCGGGCAGCGCCAGCTTATCTCCATCGCCCGTGCCATCTTGGCCGATCCGCGCATCCTGATCATGGACGAAGCCACCTCCAGCGTCGACATGGTCACCGAAGCCCTCATTCAAGACGCTCTCGCCAAGCTGCTCTCCGAGCGAAGCGCCATCGTCATCGCCCATCGCCTCAGCACCATCGTCAGCGCCGACCTCATCTGCGTTGTCGACGACGGATGCATCTGTGAGATGGGCAGGCACGCCGATCTGCTCGCGCAGGGCGGGCTTTATTCCGAACTCTATGAGCGGCAGTTTGTCGAGGTGGCTGACTGAGAATCAGTCGCGTCTGTCAGAATTGCGCCGACATCCCTCACATGTCGTATTCCAAGGCGAGCAAGAAAAGTCGCTTCAGTCTCTGATTGCGCATGCTGGATCCCTCAAAGTGCTGCACCAGGCGCTGCTTCATATCAGCAATGAGCTCGGCGTACTGCGGATCCTGAACCAGATTGTTCATCTCATAGGGGTCGTCCTGCAGGTCGTACAGCTCATTCATATCGTGAATCGAAAAGACATACTTGTAGCGATCCTGCAGAATCATGCGTTGAGGAAACAGGTAGCTATGCCCCATGTGCTCACAGATGAGCTCGTCGGACCAGTCGGCATCATCCGGCGTCTGGCATAATGGCAGCATACTGCGACTGTGCATATAGTCGGGCACGGCGACGCCGGCGGCCTCCAGCATCGTGGCGGTCGCATCCATGTTGGAGACAAGTTGATCGACTCGTTGACCCCCTTCAATTGCTGCGGGCCAGCGAATCGCCAGCGGCACCCGCGCCACCTCCTCGATAAACGTCGAGGACTTGTCCCACAAACCGCCGTGACTGGCCACCGCATCGCCATGATCTGCCAACCAGATCACAATCGTGTTCTCCGCCAGCGACAGTTCGTCCAGCGTATCCAGCACATCGCCGACCGCCGCGTCCGTCTGATGACCCTGCGCGTAGCAGCGGGCGAGGATCTCTTGCCAGGTGGACCATTCGGTAAAGGACTGCGAGCTGCGATGGGAGATTTCCCGGTGGAAGATGTGGCGCAAGGGGCGCCCGGCAAGGTCGTCGCGGAAGCTGGGGTATTCCGGGATCGCGGCCGGGTCAACCATATCGGCGTATTCGGCTGACGGGTAATAAGGCTGGTGCGGTCCCCAAAGGCTGACGACCAGGCTGAATGGCTGATCGCTCTCGGCGAATTCACGCAGCTTTTCACAGGCGAGATGGGCGACGAATTGCTCTTCATGCGCTTCCGGCGGACCGGCGAGTACCCCCGAACCATTCATGAACTTCCAGGGCGATGGATCGTGCAAGACGATTTCCTGCCCCTGCCACTCAGGATAATTGATGTTGTACTCGATCAGGGCGCGGGCATCGCCGAATCCGCGTTCTTCGGCATAAGCCTTGTATTCGTCGGACATATAAATCTTGCCATAATCCGGCAGGCTCCAGCCTTCTATGCCGTAGTCGATCGGCAGGCGCTCGCGGCCGCAATGCCATTTGCCGACGTAGCCGTTGCGATAGCCGGCTTGCGACAGATAATGGCTGTAGAGCGGTTGACCCGAATCAAGATCGGCCTGGTTCCCGAAAAGCGGCGCTTCAGTGTTCATGATGATGCCATGCGAGCTGGGATAAACGCCCGTCATCATGCTGCTGCGCGCTGGCGAACAGAGCGGGCAGACCGAATAGGCGCGGTCGAAGCGGGCGCCTTCGGCAGCGAAACGTTCGTAATTCTCCCACTTGTAGTCATATTCGCCTTCGCGATCGTGCCCATAGAAAGCTTGATGATCGGCGATGATGAAGACGATATTGGGCTGTGAATTTGCCATGCTTTGTCCCTAATCCAAATGCGGATGCGAAATAAATGCCTCATTTTAGTGAGCCAACGGTGATGCCTTCAATCAGGTTTCTCTGAAACATGATATAGACGATGATCACCGGTACCGCCGTGATATTGATGCCGGCGAAGGACAGCGCGAAGTCGGTGAAGTACTCGTCCTGGAAGGCGGTCAAGCCCAGCGGCAGGGTGCGCTTGGCGTCTTCGTTGATCAGCAGCAGCGCCTGAAAGAATTCGTTCCAGGTACCCATGAAGACGAAGATTCCCAGCGCCATCAGCGAAGGCTTGGAGAGCGGCAGCAGAATGCGCCAATAGAATTGAAAACGGTTGCAGCCGTCCAGCGCGGCGGAATCTTCCAACTCTTGCGGGAAGCCCTGGAAAAAAGCGCGCAGCATGAGAATGGCGAAGGGCAGGCTGCCGGCCACGTACACCAAGATCAAGCCGAAGCGGCTATTAGCCAGGTTCAGTTCGTACATGAGCGAGAGCAGCGGACCCAGCTTTGCCGACAGCGGGAATGCCATCCCGAAGAGAAAGACAAAGAAGATCATCTGGTTGCCGCGAAAACGCATCTTGGCAAAGGCATAGGCGGCCAGCGAACTCAGAAACAGCACAATGGCGACGCTCGTCACCGTGATAAAGATGCTGTTGAAGAAATATTGATCGAAGCTGGCGCCGAACCAGGCGTCGATGTAATTCTGAAAGCGCCATTCGCCGGGTAGCGCCAAGGGATTCTCGCGGATTTCCTTGTTCGATTTGAGCGCGCTGGCGAAGACCCAGATGATGGGAACCAGCGTGATTGCCGTCGCGAATATGAGCACGAGGTAGAAGGGCAGGCTCCGCAGCCGGCGCTGAACATTTCCGCTTAGGAACTCCATGAGCGCCATTCCCGATACTTGATGAATCCAGTCGAGAGAAAGACGACAATGACCGTGTTGACTGTCGCCGCCGCGGTCGCCCAGCCCATCTCGAAGTTGCCGATCATGCGGAATACGTAGATATCTATGACATCGGAAGCGAAGAAGGGTCCGCCGCCGGTAAGAATGTAGATAACGCCAAAGACGCCCATCGCCGTGAAAATCCGCAGCGTGATGACAAACGTGAAAACGTCATAGAGGCAGGGAATCGTGATGTAGAAGAACTTCTGCCAGAAGTTGGCGCCGTCAACCCGCGCCGCGTCAAAAATATCGGTAGAGATATCCTGCAATCCGGCGAGAAAAATGACCATCGAATAACCGAAGCTGGCCCAGGTATAGGCGATGAAGGTCGAGTAGAGCGCGATCTTGGGATTGCCCAGCCAGGACTGCGTGAAGGCGCCAAGACCGACCAGTTCCAAGGTCGGGTTCAGCACACCGGCGAAGGGATGGTAGATCCACTTCCAGACGTAGGCGATGACCACGCCCGAGAAGATCGCGGGCAAGAAAAGCGCGGCGCGGAAGAAAACGCGACCCCGGCGTATTTCGTAGATGAATACGGCGAGAAACAATCCCATCGATACGGGAATGATCACTGCCAGCCCCAGAAAGATAAAGTTGTGACCCAGCGCGTTCCAGAAGCGGTCGTCATTAAGGATGAAGCTGTAATGATCAAAGCCGGTGAACTCGGTGGTCGGCGACAGCAGGTCCCAGCGGAAGAAGCTCAAAAAGAAGGAGGCCAGCACTGGTCCCAGGTTGAACACCACATAGACGATGACGGCGGGCAGGATGAATAGATAGGGCATCAGGTCGAGGCGGAAGCGGGGACCGGACGCTCGTTTTCCAGGACCGCTGAGCGAATGCGCCATTAACTGCTGTCCTTTCGCGTCACGCTTTGCGCCCGCGTCGAGTTTGACGTAAGCAAGGAAAGAGGCGTGACGACTGCCGACCGTCACGCCTGTTATTGTCTGGCTACCCGACTGGCTTAGTTCTCCGCCAGGTAGGTGCTGTGCGTTTCCTGCATTTCGTCCAGGAGCTCTTCGGGCGTTAGCATACCGCCGATCATGCCCTGTACGATCTGGTTCATGTCGCCGAAGACCTTGGGCGGCAGATAAGTCACGGGCCAGAAGCCGATCTTGTCGACATTGGCGGCTGTTTCTGATGCGATCTGATAGGTGAGCGGATCAATATCCTCGGGCACTTCGATGGAGAAAGCCGGCAGCACGGAGACTTCGCGCAGCGCCTGCACCGCTACTTCTTCCGTAGTCAGCCAATCCACAACCTTGAACGCCGCATCCACATCCGCGTACTCGGCAACGATTATCGAGCCGCCGATCCCGCCCAGCGTCTTGATATCGGTAGCGGGATTGACCGCCGGCAGATAGAAGAAGCCAATCTCGAAATCGGGCTCGGCGGATACCGATGCATCGATGAACCAGGGACCGTTGAGCACCATGACGGTGATCTGCTGATAGAACAGGTCAAGCGACTGATCGTAGTCAATGCCCAGCGGCTCCGGATTGGCGTATCCGTTTTCGACCATGCCGTAGAAGGCATTCATTCCGTCGAGGCAATTGTCGCAGTCCGTCCAGGGCTGCGTCCCGCTCAGCACGTCAATGTACTCGGAGCCGGCGCTGCTGTACATAAACATGGACGCCATCAGCGCCGAGGGCCAGCCAC
>WTGB01000100.1:37054-37480 GCA_011523735.1 Chloroflexota bacterium | reverse complement strand
TCTCGACCTACGGTTTTGGAGACCGTCGCTCTACCAACTGAGCTATACCCCTATGCTATGCCCGCGTCCTGTAAATACTATACACCAATACGCGGCGCAAATCTACTTGGTTTCGCGATAGAGCACATGGCGCCGCAGGTAGGGGTCATACTTCCGCAGTGCGAGGCGCCCCTGTGTATTGCGGCGGCTCTTCTCCGTGATGTAGATATGACCGCTTTCCGTGCTGCGCATTTTGACGACGATGCGCTGTCCTTTTTTTGCCATGTTACCCCCATCCCTGCCCCCTCTCCTCATCTCTATGAGGAGCATCCCATAAAGAGGGAAAGGAGCAAACCAAACTCGCTTTTCTTCCAGATATCAAAGCGATCCCTTGCAAGAGCCTCCGATGAGATTTGAACTCATGACCTCGCCCTTACCAAGGGAGCG
>WTGB01000100.1:0-37044 GCA_011523735.1 Chloroflexota bacterium | reverse complement strand
CTCTCGCCAGCGAATTTACAGTCCGCCCCCTTTAGCCACTCGGGCACCGACCCGTCTGTATTCGGCTGTTAAGCCAGAGCCACCACTGGGACTCGAACCCAGAACAACTTGTTTACAAAACAAGTGCTCTGCCAATTGAGCTATGGTGGCATAGCCGAAGCAGTTTACCACGCGGGCAGAGCATGCTCAAGGATGTTTCCCATGGCGGACAAGTCGCGCCATTGTACGACGGCGGAGGTGTTGATGTCAAGAGTTCAAAGGCAGTCAGACATAGCCTGGCTAAAGTGGCGGGGCGCCGATCCAAATGAGCTTCGCGCTATTGAGAGCCGATCAGGAGGTAAAGCACATCGCCCTCCAATTTCACGGATCTTTCGGCGAGATCCGCGCCAAGAAGCTGGATAATGCGTTCCGATACGCGCGGCAAAATCTCCTGCCAGATCAATGCAGGGCGATCCGACTGATGCGCAGCTTCGTTGTCGGCTTTGGTTTGCCGTATGAACTTTCCTAGTTCTACCCTTGCTTTCGCGGCGGTCATGCCAGCTTCATGCACTAATTGCACTCGGGCAGCTTCCTCCAAGAAGTCTTCATTGAGATACCCGCCGTAGAAATCGCGTAGGGCGCCACAATATAGCGAAACCGGGTTGTAACTGCCGTCCGGCGCGAGTTCCTCGAGATAGCGTTCGAAGCGCGCGATCTGATCGGCAGAAAAAGTTTGACCCTGATCGTAATAATAATTTGCCAGGCTCACATACTCTTCGACGATGCAACTGGCGTAAGCTTGAGTGCCTATATGAGTCAGCGCCTCAAGTTGGTATTGGGCCGCGTAGATCTTGGCTACGGTCCCTTCTCTGATCGCAGCATCCAACTGCGCTTCGGCTTTGCGCAATGCCGAGCGCACCCGGTATTCCTTGAGTTGGAACTCGGCTAGTTCAGCCGTCACCTGCTCAAGCTTAAGACGCTGATCCTCGATTTCGATTTCCGCGGCGATTAGTTCGTCAGTTTTCTGCGCCAGCTCAAGTCGAGCAGTGGCTACATCCGATTCCAAGTCGTCTATCGTTCCGGTTTTCAGGTCAAGTTCGGCTTGCAGGTGTTCCAGTTCCTCCAACGTATCCGCCATGTCACTTTGAGTTTTGTCCAAAGCGGCGGCTGTCTCATCGCGTTCTCGCGTTGCCTGCGCCAATTGCAACTGGCTGCTATCCAGTTCAGCCTTGGCATCGGTCAGGTCACGGTATGCTACATCCAACTTGGCGCTCGTCGCTGACAGCGCGCTTTGTGTGTCTTGCAAGGTCGCGGATGTTTCAAGCAGATCGTTATTGGCTTGTTCCAATTGACGCGCCTTCTTATCAAGCGCATCGCTCGTCAAATCCAACTTATTCTGCAGGTCGCTGATTTGTTCCACAACATTCTGGATGCCGCCAAAAATGAGCACGACGACTATTCCAACTGAGGTCAGCGTCCCGATGAGTTTGAACCAGAAACCGGATTGAAAATCGTCAAGGCGCTTAAGTTTCATCTGAAATTCTCCCGCTCCTGTACCACAAGCTGACTTCATCGAACCTAATGGCGGCTGGATGAGGACTGCAATTTTCCTTGTCGTTTGCTGACGCGAATGAGGTTGATGGCTGCGGCAATTGCGATGTTGCGAGAATAGATGGAGTGAGACAATAAAACAATGCGGCAGCGACCACATAGGGCAACTGCCGCACAGTATATGCCTAATTCTGTATGTACGTCAAATGGCGACACCTATTGCTGGCGCCGCCACGTTTGACGGATGGACCTAGCCGCTCGCTGCCAGCCAACGCATTTCCACGCCGCTGAACTGTGACTGGTAAGCATAGGCTAGCTGATGTTGGCTGACCCGCGCTTCAATGATACGCGCGCAACCTTTGCTGGCGTCGTTGAGGCACTCCAGCACATCGTGGCCCGGCGCAGTCTGCGTGATGACGATCTGCGTCCGTTCGCCGTATACCGCGCTTTTCTCAACTTCGTGCTCAACCGTCTTCCCTTCGAAGAACAGCGCGCCGTCATCGCCACTGGCGAGGAAGCGCACGTGGGAGGCAGCGAAGCGTTCGCGGTAGTGTGTCTGGAGCATACGCTCGCTCGTGACCACCAGGCTCAGCTTGGGCTGTTGACGAATCCGCTGCAACTCGGCTCTGGCGGCGCTCAAAGCGACATCCCGCGTTTTGAGCAGTCGATTCCGGTGCGCCAGTTCTCTGGCTGCTTCATACAGACCGCGCTTCAGGTCTTCCCGGTCAGCCCGCAGCTTTTGAATATGCGCGCTAGCTACATCGAGGGCGCGCGCGCTTTCCTGCATGAGGCGGGCTTGGAGCTCGAGCTTGTTCTCAGCAACTTCCAGTTGCTGCCTTGTCGTGTCCAGCACGTTCTCCGCGCTGGCAAGCTCGCGCTGCGCATCGCCAAGCTCATGCTGCGTGATGGCAAGCTCAGACTGGCTTTCAGCCAAAGCCTGATACACTGCCGACAGTTCGCCCATCAAGTTCCGTACACCGCCAAACACGAGCACGGCGATGATGGCAAAGGCGATCAACGTGCCAAGAAGGCGCGACCAAAATAGCGACCTTCTCCCGACTCTTCCTGTTTGCTTCATAACGACCTCCAAAGAAATTAACTTACTCGACGTATGGATCGTGGGGCGTTCACCGCAGTATAACGCTCTCTACACTAGTGTGACACATCTGGTTGAATAATGCCAATAGTTTTTCCTTTTCGGATTGCCAATTTAACTTCGCCGATGGCTTTGGTCACTTCGATTTCGCGTGGGCAGGCGGGCGTACAGTTGAAAATCGTGCGGCAACGCCAGACGCCATTCGGTTCGCTGAGGATATCAAGCCGCTCTTTGCCAGCTTGATCGCGCGTATCAAAGATGAAACGGTGGGCTTGCACGATGGCGGCTGGTCCCACATAGTGCCCGTTCGCCCAGAAGCTCGGGCAGGATGTGGTGCAGCAAGCGCAGAGAATGCACTTGGTCGTATCGTCGAAGAGCTCCCGGTCTGCTTGTGTCTGCAAGCGTTCGCGCCCATCAGCCGGAAGCGGATCATCGTTGACGAAGAAGGGCATGACCTGTCGGTAATGATCGAAGAAGGGCTCCATATCGACGATAAGATCTTTGATAACGGGCAAGCCCAGGATGGGCTCGATTTGAATCCGCTCGCCGACATCGCGGACGAGGATCTTACAAGCGAGGCGATTGACGCCGTTGATGCGCATGGCGTCCGAGCCGCAGATGCCGTGGGCGCAGGAACGCCGCAGCGAGAGCGAGCCGTCCTGCTCCCACTTGATGCGATGCAGCATCTCCAGGACGCGGTCGGTGGGCTCGACATCACCCAGGACAAATTCCTGCCAGTAAGGTTTCTCTTTGCCGGGCAGATCCGGGTTCTGCCGTCTGATTTTGAAAGTTACGTCCATTCGTTCACGTCCAGACTACATGCGGATAAGGGTGATTAGGATCAGGATATAGATGGAGACTGCGATACATGTCGCAAAAATGACGCGGTCTTCTTTTGACAAGGATTTGATGCAGCATTCCATTTTCACGGCTTCAATGAGCGCCGCTCCCGCTGCTTTGAGGAGATAATATTTAATATGCAAATAAATGTATACAACATGCAAATAGATGTAACGAACAAGCAAGCGAAAGAAGCGAACTTGCTCAATGATGATTCTCGCGGCCGGTCTATCCATCATATCGGTCTACTTAACATTCGCCAGCGCAACGGACCAGCCATGAAGATGATTTCCGCTTGTCCGGCGCATCCGGATTCTGCCGTTTGATTCCGAAGGTTACTTCCATGTTTAGCCCTATCGGTTTTCTCTCGGCGGGCGACTCACAGAGTCGCCCCTACAAAATTTCGCGTATGGATCTTAGTAGACGCGTTCTTTCGGGCGGAACTTCTGCTGGTCTTCCGGCAGGCCTTGCCGGATTTCTTCTTCCCAAAGCGAAAGGTCGACTTTCTTGTCAAAATTGACGGCATAGGATGGGCTGGCGAGGTTTCCATCATGGGAGACCAATGAGTGCGCCAGCCAATTTTCGTCATCGCGCCGCTTGAAGTCTTCGCGGCTGTGCGCGCCGCGACTCTCTTTGCGTTCGAAGGCGGCCCGCGCGGTGACATCGGCCAGGTCAAGCAGGCAGCCCAGTTCCCAGGCTTCCATCAAGTCGGTGTTAAAAACGCGGGATTTGTCGTCAATTTGCAGGTCCTTATGAAAGCGCTCGCGCAACTCCGCCAGATCGCTGATGCCCTGCTGCAAGGTTTCTTCGGTGCGGAAGACGCCGATGTTGTCCATCATCGTAGCCTGCATTTTGGCGCGCAGTTCACCCGGGCGGGACGAGCCTGAGCCGCCCCGAATACGATCGAACTCAGCGCGGATCTCGGCGCCGGCATCGCTCGGCAAGGGGACCCAATCGGCGCCCTTGACAAATTCCGCCACTTTCATGCCGCCGCGCCGTCCGAAGACAACGAGATCGACGAGCGAGTTGGTGCCCAGGCGATTGGCGCCGTGCACGCTGACGCAAGCGGTTTCGCCAGCGGCATAGGCTCCGGGCATCACGTTGCCGGCGGCGTCGATAATCACTTCGGCGTCCACGTTGGTCGGGATGCCGCCCATGGCGTAATGCGCGGTCGGCTGCACCGGCATCGGTTCTTTGACCGGGTCGACGCCGAGGTAGGTGCGGCAGAAATCGAGGATATCGGGCAGTTTCCGCTCGACAGTGGCGTCGTCAATGAAGTCGCCCCGGTCGCGTCCCTCTTCGGCGAAGTAGCGGTTGACCGTACCCGGGCGGACATCGAGATGCACATAGCCGCGGTTTTTGATGCTGCGCCCGGCGCGGGTCTCAAGATAGATGGCGCGGCTGACGACATCGCGGCTGGCCAGGTCTTTGGCGTTGGGCGCATAACGCTCCATGAAGCGCTCGCCTTGACTGTTGATGAGCACGCCGCCTTCGCCGCGCACGCCTTCGGTGATGAGGATGCCCATACGGTAGATGCCGGTGGGATGGAATTGGAAGAACTCCATATCCTCCAGGGGCAGGCCGCGGCGCAACGCAATCGCCGCCCCATCGCCGGTCAGGGAATGGGCGTTGCTCGTCACGGACCAGCAGCGCCCCCAGCCGCCAGTCGCGAAAAAGCTGGCTTTGCCGTGGAAGATGTGAAACTCGCCCGTGCCCAGTTCGATGGCGACGACACCGGCGCAGACGCCATCTACAACGATCATATCGACCACTTGAAATTCATCGAAAAAAGATACTTCATTTTTGATGCACTGCTGGTAGAGAGTTTGCAGGATCATGTGCCCGGTGCGGTCGGCGGCGTGGCAGGCGCGGCGGACCAACTGCTCGCCGAAGTTGCGCGTATGCCCGCCGAAGCGGCGCTGGCTGATGCGTTTTTCCGAGGTGCGGTCAAAGGGCAAGCCCATGTGTTCGAGCTCGATCACGGCATCGACGGCATTCTCCGCCAGGATTTTCGCGGCATGTTGGTCAGTCAGATAGTCGCCGCCTTTGACCGTGTCATAGGTGTGATAGATCGGCTTGTCCTCATCGAGGTTGCCGAGAGCCGCGCCGATGCCGCCCTGCGCGGTGCCGGTGTGGCTGCGGGTCGGGTAGAGCTTGCTGACGACAGCGACATCCGCGCCGCCTTTGCTGGCATAGAGCGCCGCCATCAAGCCAGCGCCGCCAGCGCCAATGATAATCGCATCGTGCTTATGAACTTGCATTCAGCCTCCACTAGGCGGACGATACCAGTATCGCCCTACCGGTGCTCGCTCAGAAACGCTTCCAATTCCGCCGGTACTTCTTCGCCGCGCAATTCATAGATCTCAGCGGTGGCCGCCATCGCTTCGCTGATGATGTCCTTCTCCAGCGGCACAAAAAGAGCGGCCGCGCCGACCGCTAGCAAGACCGCCGCAATCACCGTGCAGAGCGCGACGGATGTGCGGCGGGCAAAATCATTGAAGCTGGTGTAATCGGTCAGGACGTAGCGCAGGCCGTTGAAGCCGTGCAGAGTCACCAGCACGAGCAGGAAGAGATCGTAGACGCGCCAGACGAAGACGCCGCCGGCCGCATAGGACCAGCGATGAAAGACAAACTCGACCGCGCTGGGCACAGCGCCGATCGTCCCGTTGGTCGCCAGCGTGCCCGCCACTTCCTGGGCGGCGGTGATATCAAAGACGCCCTGCACGACATGCATCAGCGCCAGATGGCCGAAGACGAGCGGCAGGATCAAGATCCCGCTCAGGCGCATGAAAGCCCACCAGAAGCGTTCGACCGGGCTGGCTTGCGGGTATCGGCTGCGCTCTGTCGCCCCGCCTCGGACCAAGCTGAAGGCGGCGGCCAGGACAATAGCCGCGGCCAGAACTCCGACAAAACCGGCGATGAAGGGCAACTGCTCGATGATCGAGAAGACCACCACGTCCATGATCTTGCTGCCAGCGATAGCCTGCTCCGTAACGTAGAAGTCGATGACGTGGGAAGCCATGCCGAGGAAGACCGGCGCAAGGACAAGCAAGGTCAGCACCAGCACAGCGACAGCCGCCTGCGCTTGATGGCGCCAGAGCTCGGGTTTGTAATCGAAGATGACGATGCGGATGCCGTTGAAAGCGTGGTAGACGACGGCGAAGACCAAGCCAAACTCACCGATGGTAAAGATGGGGGACTGGTAAGCAGCGATGGCTTTGACGTAGAGACCGGGATAGAAAACCGCCCATGAGGTATCAATGACGTGGAGGGCGAGGAAGAGCACGACGCCGACGCCGGTGAGGCGATGCAAGACCCAACTCCACTGCCCGATGGCGCCGCGGTAGCGCAATGTTTCTCGCACGGTTAAGACCAGAGACGTCACTGCCAGCCTTTCTTACGCTATTCAGCGCGTGCTACTCAGTTACGGGTCGCAGAAGTTCGCACATTATAGCACGGGCGGATTTCCGCGAAAGGGCAAGCTAGGCATGCGCCCGTTGACAGGTTGGCGATTCTGGGTAAGCTGGATGTGACTGCATGGGAGGTTATCGATGAATGATTTCGCTACCTTGATAGATGGACTGCATGGGTTCAGTATCGCGTTAGGCTTGATCCTTGGCTTGGTCGGCGGATTTGTCTTCGCCATGCTTACTTACCGTTTTTACGGGAAGAACTTCCGCAACACCTTTGAGCGGCTATCGGATGAGATGAAGAAGACTTTTGACGGAGTGACGGACGAAATGAAATCGTCCTTCAAGGGTCTTTCTGCGGAAGCCTTGGCCAGCAGTCAACAAGAGTTAATCTCTCTGGCCGACCGTGAACTGGGCAAAAAGACAGAGCAACACTCGACCGAACTTCAATCGAAGAAAGATCTTATTGACCTGAGTCTAGAATCGATGACGAAAACGTTGAATACCGTGCCGACGGAATTGGAAAAGAATCAGAATAAAGTCACAGAAGTCCTCGATAAATCGGCGGAGAAAATCGAGAAATCGAATAAGAGCTACCTGGACCAATTGACGGAAAAAGCCGAGATCCAGACGAAGGCTCATAGCAAGGAACTGGAAGGCAAGAAGGAACTCATCGACGAGCGCCTGAAGGAAATGGATAACAAGCTGGGCAAGGTCGAGCGGTTGGTGCAGGATTTACAAACGGATCGCAAGGCGCAGTTTGGCGCGCTGGGGCAGCAATTGCAAAGCTTGACGAATACCGCGTCCTCACTGGAAAAGGCGCTGGCCGACAATCGCGCCCGCGGCCAGTGGGGAGAACGAATCGCAGAAGATATCTTGCGCCTGCTAGGTTTTGTCGAGGGTGTCAATTATGTCAAGCAGACGACGACTGACGATGGCAAGCGGCCGGATTTCACTTTCCGTCTGCCCAATCAACTCTCGCTCAATATGGACGCCAAATTTCCCTTGGACAATTACTTACTTTATCACGAGGCGAACTCCGACCAAGACCGACGCGCCTACAGTAAAAGGTTTCTGAGCGATGTCAATTCACGGGTATCAGAGATACAAAAGCGCGATTATATCGGCGCGGAAACGCTTGATTGCGTCTTGATTTTCATCCCCAATGAGCAGGTTTACCGCTTCATCCACGAACAAGATCATTCCATCATTGACAGCGCTTTGCGGCAGAAGGTGATCCTTTGCTCGCCTCTCACGCTCTATATTGTGTTGGCGGTCATTCGCCAAGCATCACAGAATTTCAACATTGAGCAAAAGTCCCGCGAAATCGTCGCAATTGTCAACGAAATCCGCCAAGAATGGGACAAATACACAGGCGAAATGCAAACCTTGTCCAACCATTTTCAACGTGTCTATAACAACTTGCAACGTCTGACCGTCACCAGAACCCGCGCGCTAGACAGAAGATTTGACAAGATTGAAGGTCTGCTAGAAAGCAACGAACTGAGCAACGGCAACGAGGCGGAAGTACCCAACCTCCCCGAAGAGACGACCTAATCCACCTACTTCACGACCGCCTGCCGCTCAGACATCAACTCCATCAAGATATTCGCGATCAACTCCGGCTTGTGGCGGATGGTGTCCTGCTTTTGCCAGAGCGCCCGCTTGCCCGACCTGGTATCGGCGACATCGGCCTTAACCGGCGTCACATTCATCGTCAAGATATTGTGCACCTCATGCGCTGTGGGCAGCAGCACATCGACCCGTTCTCGGGCGTACAGTTCCATCAGTTCCGGGCTCGGTTTCGACGAGTTGAGCACAACATAATCGAGAACGCCGATGCCGAGATAGGAGATGACCTGCTGGACATGATCGGACAGCGTATAGCCGTCGGTCTGGCCCGGCTGGGTGGTTGTGTTGCAGATATAAACTTTCACGGCGCCCGAATCGCGGATGGCTTGGGCGACCTCCCTGAAAGCGAGACAAGCGATCACGGTAGTAAAGAGGCTACCCGGACCGATAGTGATGAGGTCGGCTTCGCGCAGGGCGTCGAGGCAGGGAGCGTAGGCGGTGGCATCGGGATTCTGCACGAAGATGCGTTTGATCGCGGCTTTGTCCAATTGCCGCACGTTAAATTCTTGCTCGACAATGCTGCCATCCACAAGTTCGGCGCAGATGTGGGTGTTCTCTTCGGTGACAGGATAGATATTCGCCTGGACATCAAGGAACTCGCTGATCTGTTCGATCGCTGTGACGAAGCTGTCGGACATTTGCGTCAAGGCGGCGATGAAGAGATTGCCGAAAGCCATACCATCGAGCTTGGGGTCGTCCGGCGCGGCGATGCGATGCTGCATGACGCGGGTCAGCAAGGAGTCGTCATCGAGAGCGAGGGTGGCCAAGGCGTTGCGGATATCGCCTGGGGCGGGGATTTGGGCGAATTCCCGGACGATACCGGTGCTGCGGCCGGTATCGGTAACGGCGATGATGCCGGTGAGGCTGCTGGTATGGCGCTGCATGCCTTGCATGACTTGCACGGCGCCCAAGCCACCGCCGATGGAAACCACTTTCATCCCGCATCATCCTCTCGATTACTGGTCAAGATATTGTTTTAGTATAGCGCAGAAATGGTCTGACGCTGACTGCTGTCGATGGTAATAGCAAGTCAGAATCCCCGACGAAACGCGCCCTTAGGCGGCCGGTTTCGGCAGCGGGAAGAGAGCTTCAACTAAGTTTCCAACTCAATCGTAGCTAATTCCAGTTCACGTTCAAAGTGCTCTGTTGTATCAATTAGCGTGCCGCCCTGGCTGATTTGCGTCTCGAATTCGTATATTATCAGCTTGATCGAGTAGGCGCCTTCCGACAACGATGTCGTGTCAATCTTATGAACTCCCAATAAATCGTCCCAGATCGGGTGGTCGTACTGAAGGACTTTTTGGTTTCCCAAGTCGAAGAACTGAAGAGAAAACGCATAACGCTTTTCCGTATCATTGGTCCAGGCCAAATAGAAGCGGACCTCATTCGAAGCGACTTCATAGTAAGCATTATGCAGACGCGCCCCGCCATCGTAGAGGACCTCAAGCGCGCTGCTTTCGTTGACGGCTGCACATGGTATGGCTGACTTCACATACAGATCGATGGTCCTGTATTCGTCCTGATAGACTCGGTTGCAAAACTTGAATCGGGCTAGAAACCAAGCCTGACTTGCATCGGGCGCGTCAGTCGCGGAGTAGCGCCGATCATCAAGCAGCCAAACCGCATCCTCTGTTTCCAGATTGACCGAGTCCGAGCTCTCTACCCAGATTGTTCCCGGCTCATCGCTTGAGACGACCGCGACGGTCTTCTCGGTCAGCTTGTTGTGGCGCAGATAGCGCATGAAGTGGTCGGCGATCTCGTATGTCGGGGACAAGATAACCGCGACCCCACGCCGTTCATCGAAGATGTCGCTCTTGCCCAAAGCCTCCGCATAGGCCGATGCGAAGAAATGCCGGGCGCCCAATTCCGCCGGGCAGCTTTCGAGCAGGTCCTTAAGCCGGTAAATGGATACATAGCCGTCGCTGTAGGCTACGGGAATGCCGTCGAAGCTCTCCTCGATATGCGCCGCGCCATAATGAACGCGATGGAAAACGATATGACTGAATCCGACAGTATCGAGCGTTTCCACAGCCGCCATATAGGCATCAGGTTCTGTCGTTTCGCAGTGGATCGGGCGCAGACTGTGCCAGGCATTGAGAATGTGATTAGATCTGATGAAATCGTATCTGTTGCCTGGCCTACGGCTGATCGCCCCTTCCGTTTGGGGATAACCGCTGAGCGTCTGCGCGTAGATATAAAAATGGGCATTGTTCCAGCCAAAAGGCACATTGACGAGCGCGATCTCGTTTTCCTCTTCCTGCGCCAGCCAATTGAGATAGGCGACGCGCTCATCGCTGACGAGTTCAATCCAGGCTGAGCCAAGCGCATCGCTTACAGGATCGAATTGTTCAACAGCGATAATCAAGATGAGCAGCAGGATGAATCTGGGTCGCGCCACGATGGGAAAGCGCTCGCGCAATGCCATCAGTCCAAAACAGGCAAGCACAGCGAGAGGCAGCAAGGCGCCGGCCATTAAGAACTGAGTTTGATAAAATGCGGCAAAGATGAAGGGCAGCAACCGATCAAGATAATACTTCGGCAGTTTGACGCCTTCAAGCATAGTGCCATTAATACTGAGCGTTGGGCCCAGGCACAACACGAGGAATACCAGCAATAGCCCCAACCAGGGCAACATCTTTCGGCGGGCGCCCTTGTTCAAAAGTCCTATGCCTATGAGGGCCAGCGGCAGGAAGCCGAGATAAACCCCTTTCAAGATCGTTGTGTGGCTGGGCGTTTGCAGGAGCGCGCTGGCAATATGACTCGTTAACGGATTCTGCCGATTGGTGATGAAAGATACGAGATCGCCCATGTGTCGCACTTTGCTGGCATGATCATAGCTCCGCTCTATCATGTCTCGATTTTGCATCATCGGGATCACGCGCCAGGCGGATGACAGCGCGAGTACAGTGCATAGCAGGACAGCGTGACGCCAAAAGATTATGTCTCGCCATCTTGAAGCCCCCAAGCCACATACGAACAATCCCAACGTAATTAATACGCACACAAAGAAGTACATTGAGACGGCGGTCGTTAATCCGGCAAAGAGGCCCCCGAGGAGGATGAGGCCTAGACGTTTTTCCTTAATGCCGCGATGCGCGCAATACAAGATGACCGGCATGGGCGCGATCCAAGCGACTGCGGGCCAGCTTGGACTCCCGAGCACCTGCGGAGAAAAAGCAAAGATTACAGCGCCAAAGAGCGCAAGCCACTTGTTTTTGAACAGGTACAGAAGATAAATATACGCGGCGAGCGCCGACGTGTAGATACAAAGCAGAAAGAAAAGACTATAGGCATTGAAAACTGGCATCGCGATTTGAAAAGCGCTTACCGCAATAATGAAGGGGAAAAACAGCGGAAGGTGGGTCAGTGACACGCCCTCAGGATAAAAGAGCAGGTTGGTTTGGAAGCGATCGGCTTGACCTGCGAGCACCTGTTTTCCGTACCAGATACCCCAAAGTTCTTTTAAGACATCGTAATAGTTTGTTTTTGGCACCCAGCGGGCCTCTGGCCTAAATACATACACAGTCGTCGGCCAGGTCATCACCACCGTTAGTACGGCGATGACGATAATCAAATGCAGGTGTTGGCGGATTCTTGCGCCCATGTCTGCTCCCAAACATTCTCCGAGCCAGTATACATTTTGCGCCGCGCGCTTGCGACTCCGTGCCGAGCGAGTTGCTTGCTGCGGTCGCCTAACCTAGACTGGATAATTTTCACAGACGCCCGGCTGCCGCGATTGCAGAGCCAGCATTCGCGTGATATGCCGCAACTGACATATCACGCGAACTGTGCCATGATATGAACTGCGTCTGACGATGGCTGCTCTCGACATCATTGGCGAGCGAAAACCGATGACAGAACGACCTCCGGAGCCAGCCGGCTTCGGCAGCGGAAGAGAGCTTCAACTAAGTTTCCAACTCAATCGCAGCTAGTTCCAGTTCACGTTCAAAGCGCTCTGTTGTATCAATTCGCGTACCGCCCTGGCTGACTTGCGTATCGAAATCGTAGGCGATCAACCTTACTGAGTAGGCGCCTTCCGACAACGATGTCGTGTCAATCTTATGAACTTCCAATAAATCGTCCCAGATAGGATGATCGTACTGAAGGACTTTTTGGTTTTCCGAGTCGAAGAGCTGAAGAGAGAACGCATAACGCTTTTCAGTATCATTGGACCACGCCAAGTAGAAGCGGACCTCATTCGAAGCGACTTCATAGTAAGCATTATGCAGACGCAGCCCGCCGTCGTAGAGGACCTCAAGCGCGCTGCTTTCATTCATAGCAGCGCAGGAAATATCCAGTTTCAGATATAGATCGATGGTCGTGCTTTCGTCCTCATAAACGTGCTTGCAGAATTTGAATCGCGCCAGGAACCAGGCCTGACTTGCTTCGGGCGTGTCAACCGTGGAGTAGCGCCGATCGTCAAGCAGCCAAACTGCATTCTCTGTTTCCAAATCGACCAAGTCCGAGCTCAGTATCCGGATCGTTCCCGGCTCATCGCTTGAGACGACCGCGACGGTCTTCTCGGTCAGCTTGTTGTAGCGAAGAAAGCGCATGAAATGGTCGGCGATCTCGTATGTCGGGGGCAAGATAACCGCCACCCCATGCCGTTCATCGAAGATGTCGCCCTTGCCCAAAGCCTCGGCGTAAGCTGATGTGAAGAAATGCCGAGCGCTTAATTCATCCGGACAACCCTCTCTCAAGTCGCTGAGTCTGTAAATCGACACGTACTGGTCATGGTAGGCTGGCGATATATTGCGGAAACTCTCGCTTACCGTTTGCGCAGCGTGAAGGTCACGATGATATACGACGTGGCTGAATCCGTCCTCCTCAAGCTGTGCCAGCCCTGAGAGAAAGGACTCTTTTTCTGTCATTTCACAGTGGACCGGCCGTCGATTGTGCCAAGCATTCAGCAGGAAATTCGTTACGATGTAGTCATAAGCGCCGCTCGGTGTCCGGCTCAAGTAGCCTTCGACTTGAGGGTATCCGCTGAGAGACTGGAACCAGGAATAGCGCCAGGAATTGTGTTTGCCAAAGGGCAGATTGATCAGATTAATCTCGCTCTGCTCTTCCTTGTCAAGCCAATCGAGAAAAGCGAGGCGCTCTTTGGTAACGGCGGCTGCCAAACCTGGATTAACAGATTCTGGTATAGGACTGTAGTATTCAAACGCGACGATCAGAATAAAGGCCAGTGCAATCTTCGGCCGCAATGCAATGGGAACCCGATCCAGCAGTGTGGCTAGCCCTAGGCAGGCCAAGACCGCGAGTGGCAGCCAGGCGCCTGTCATAAAAAAGTCTGGGCGATGGAACGCTGCGAAAACAGGAGGCAGTAATTGGTTAAGCAAGTGCTTGGGAAGCTTGATGCTTTCATATTCGGTCCCGTTGATACCAAGTGTTGAACCGAGGCTCAAGATTAGAAACACCAGCAACAAGCCCAGCCAAGGCAAGATCTTTCGCCGCTTGCCTTTGTTGAACAGTCCGAAACATATCAGTGCGATCGGCACGATGCCAATATAACTGGAATCGCTGATTTTTGGCTTTTCAGGAATATGAAGAAGATCTTCAGCCAGGGGTCCCAGAACAGGATTCTTGATATGCACAAAAAAAGAATACAAGTCGACCCGCCCATCAGTATAACTGCTTGCCCGGTCAAGCTGATCATTAGCCTGCAGCATGGGGATCACGCGCCACGCGCATGACAGCGCAATTACCGCCAGCAGAAGAAAAACGTGACGCCAAAATCCTCTGTCTCGCCAGCGTGAAACTGCCAAACCGCAAAGGAACAACGCTAACATGATAAGGATGCACACAAAAGTGTACGGTACAACCTCGCTTGTCAAACCGGCAATGAGTCCAGCGAGGATGATCAGGTTCGCACGTTTTTCACTAATGCCGCGGTGAACGCCATAGAAAATCAGTGGCACAGGCGCCAGCCAAGCGATTGCGGGAAAACTTCTTAATAGGACAGCTTGTGGACAAAAGCCGAAAATGACCGCGCCAAAAAGCGCGATCCAGCGATCTTTGAACAGCCAATGCAAGTAGACATAGGCAGCAAAAGCCGATGAAAATATGATTAAGAGATAGGTAAGGCTATAGGCATTAGACAGTGGCACAAACAACTGCAGAGCATTGACTACTATGCTGTGCAGCAAAAACAGCGGGTGGTAGGCCAGCGACACGCCTTCAGGATAAAAAATCATGTTGGTGTACAGAAGATCCGCCTGTCCGGTGAGGATCAGTTTTCCGTACCAGACATCCCAAAACTCAATAAAGGCATCACAGCAATGTTTCGCCGGCAGCCAAAAGACATCTGTCCTGAAGACATACACAATCGTCGGAAAGGTCATCACCGCGGTAAGAACGGCAGTGACAATAATGAAAGGCAGATGCTGGCGGATTCTTCCGCTCATAGCAGGTTCCCATAGCGGGTCCGAAGTATTCTCCGCGTCAGTATACCAGTTGCGCCTTAGACCCGCCTGACTATACCGAGGGAGTTGCTTGCTGCGCCCCCCTCCCCGAACTCGACTGGAAAACTTGCAAAAGCAGCCGGCTGCCGGAATTGCAGAGCCAGCATTCGCGGGTAATTGAGACGCTGCAACTGACATATCGCGCGAACTATGCCATGATGGTACTGTGTCTGACTGCAATTTCGGATCCTTAGTCGATGGCAAATGTGAAGCGCCTATTCCTTACGATCTTGCTCGGCTATCTGGTCGCTGGCGCTCTATATGCGCGGTACACTCCCGCCTGGCAAACGCCTGACGAGCCGGCGCATTACAACTATATTCGACAGGTAGTCGAGACTGGCTGCTGCCCGCGCATCGAGGCGGGCGATTGGTCGAGCGAATATCTGGGGCGGCTGACAAGCAGCCGATTCGCGCCGGAACTGCTCGGAGAACTTGACAGCGTACAATACGAAGATCATCATCCTCCGCTGTATTATTTGCTGGCGTCGCTCGTCTACAGATTCAGCGAGGGCGAGCTTATTACGCTACGTCTGTTCAGCGTATTGCTGGGCGCCGGCGTGGCGGTCCTGAGCTACCTGGTCTGCCGCCGGGTATTGCCGAACCAGCCGCAGATCGCGCTGGCTGCTATGGCGCTGGTCGCCTTCCTGCCGCAGCACTTGCACATGATGAGCGCGGTCAACAACGATGCGCTGGCGGAGTTGCTTGTCGGACTAGTGCTGCTCTGGCTTTTGCGCTACATGGAATCGGACGCGCTGCCAATCTGGCAACTGGGATTGCTCATCGGGCTGGCTTTCTTGACCAAGCTCACGATTTATTTTCTGGCGCTAATCGTCCCGCTAGCGATCTGGCTGAAGTGGCGCCGCAGCGGCGAGCCAACAAGTGAACTGCTGCGCTCGCTAGGGACTTTCGCGCTGGTGGCTGGCATCATCGGCGGGGTCTGGTGGCTGCGCAATATCAGCGCCTACGGTTTTCCTGATTTTCTCGGCTTGGCGGCGCATGACCACGCTGTCGCCGATCAGCCGCGCACGGCGGATTACATTGCCGAGCATGGCATACAGACATTCTTAATTGATTTGGCAAGCACGACGTACGGGAGTTTCTGGGGACAATTTGGTTGGATGGCGCTGCCACTGGACAGCGTGCTCGGGGGTTGGATCTATCGAGGATTCGGATTGCTGTTGCTCGGGGGATTGTCTGGCGCGCTGCTGGCGAGCCGCCGCGGTGAGATAGCCCTAACGTCCTGGGTCCTTCTGCTGGTCACAATCTTGATTGCGCTGCTGCAATTCGGCTATTACAACATCGAGTTTCGGCAGTGGCAGGGGCGCTATCTTTTCCCGGCGCTGATACCGCTCGCTTTCCTGCTGGTCTATGGCTTTGACCATTGGTTCGAGCGGCTGCTGACGCGATATTCATGGAGGCGCTGGCTGGCGCCGCTTGTGATGATGGGCTTGTTCGCGCTGGATATCTATTTGCTGTTTCGGGTGATCGTGCCGGGCTTGTCGCCAGGGTGATTAGGCAGCTTCAGGTGCGAAGCATTGGGCGACCCACCGGGTCGCCCCTACGCGAAGTTCTTATGAGCTATTTGCTGACGCGGGTGACGTAAGCCACTTCCTCGAGATTGATTTTGACCATATCGCCGACGTTAATGAACATGGGCGCGTTGACCTCGAAGCCGCTTTCCAGTTTGATCTTCTTGGTCGGGCTGTTGGCGGTATCGCCAGCGACCGCCGCTTCCACCTCGATGACCTGGTATTCCATCGTCTTGGGCAATTCGTAGTCGATGATTTCGCCTTCGTAGCTGAGCAGTTTTATCTCCATGCTGTCTTTGATGTACTTGAGATCGTCGCCGAAGATGGCGCGATTGAGCTGCGGCTGTTCGTAGGTTTCAGTGTCCATGAAGGTGACAAAATCATCGTCGGCGTAAAGGAATTCGACCCGGCTGGCTTCGACGCGGATGTCCTCCACCCGCTCGCCCGAGTTGAAGGTCATCTCGGTGGTGGAGCCGCTGCGCAGGTCGCGCACGGTGACGCGGATAGTGGCTTTGCCGCGCCCGGGTTTGTGATGGCGATATTCGAGAACGCGATAAAGGTTATCGCTATCGGTGAAGGTCGCGCCTTTGCGCAGTTGGTTGACATCAATCATTGAGGTTTATCCGTAAATCTCCACTCTCCCAAACTCATGGGCGCCAGTATATCAAAGCGGGCGGGACAGCCCTAGCCTATGATTCCAGCAGCGCCACCGCTTCCACCTCGATTAAGGCGCCAATGGGCAAAGCGCCCGCCTGCACCGTCGTGCGCGCTGGCGGAGACTGCGGGAAATATCCGCTATAGACAGCGTTGAAAGCCGCGAAGTCGTTGATATCGGCAAGGAAGACAGTTGTCTTGACGACTTGGTCCATGCTGCTGCCGGCCGCTTCCAGCAGGCCTCTGATGTTATTCATCACCTGACGCGTCTGCGCTTCAATGCCGCCTTCGCGCAGGTTTGACGTGCCGGGGATGAGCGGGATCTGGCCGGCGGTGAAGACGAAGCCGCCCGCGATGATGCCTTGGGAATAGGCGCCGACCGCTGCGGGCGCGTTATCGGTGGAGATGACTTGTTTTGGCATGTTCGTATCCGTATACCTGGTTGCCGGAGTTGGCAAAGCCTGTATTTTAGTCTGATGGCGGATGCAATCCCGCGTCCACCCAACGCCGTCTCGCACGAACTGCACTGCGGCGGTTCATTCGCAAACGCGACACAGTTGTCCTGCCCACCGCGGACAGCCCGACCAGTCGCGTCTTCTCATCGTCCCAGCGAAAGTGATCACTCCAATTTTGGATTCTAGGGTTAAACAAAGGGGTTTCAGCCCCGGTTTTAGGATCAATGGCAGCCACAAAGTCTCGCTTGAACATGTTGCATCCCACGCAGGAAAAGCTCAAATTGCTCAGTGAAGTTTCGCCCTTGCGCGTCAATGGAATAATATGGTCGATTACCATCTCTATTGTGATAGATTCTTGAGTCTGGCAATACTCGCATTGTCCTCGCGCCCGTTCATTTACCCGTTGTCGCAGGCGGGCAGGGATCCATGCCACGCGCTATGCCCCAAGTTTGAGCAGTTTATCGATATCGTGCCCGCGCCTTTTCAACTGCAGCAAAGCCTCTGAGCGCAGAAGCACCTGATGATCAAACTTAGCGACCAAGTCCTCCATTTCGACGATCTCTTTCTCAGTGACCTGTCCCAATTGACCAAGCTGCATAAGTTCGCGCAGACGCGTGTCGTGGGGCCAAGACAAGCGCTGATGCACGACAGCTAATAATTGCTCGTCGGCGAAATCTTTAAGCGCCTCCGGCTCTAGCTCCATATCAGTCAACTCCCCAAACAGCAGAGACAGCGCATCCAATATAACAGATTCCGCCGAACATGCCCTCTTGCTAGCGATTTCTTCAGCGCGCTCATAAATCGCAGCGGGCACTTTCAGTTCTTTTGTTGGCTGTTCCATGTGCATTCCACCCTCGCCCCGTCTCCTTCATTGTAACGGAAACTCGCTGGCGAAGTCATCGGCTATTTCCCCCGCCGTCCATGGCAGCGCTTGAACTTCTTCCCGCTGCCGCAGGGGCAGGGATCGTTGCGGCCCGCCGCGGCGAAAGCCCGCTCCAACTCGGCGTCGTAACGCGCCACTTGCAGCATGACATTGGCCGGGGGACGGCGCCCCGCCAGTTCAGACGCCATGAAGTTCATGGTCGGGCGGATGTGATTGAAGAAGGCGCGATACCCGGCGCAGAGGTAATTCAAACCGGGTTCGCCAGTCGGCGTCTCAATGAAGCGGTTCTTGGGGCAGCCGCCGTTGCAGACGAACTTGACTTCGCAATCCAGGCAGTATTGGGGCAGGGTGTCGCGCTTGGCTTGACCGAAGGCGACCTGCTCATCCATCACCACGATCTCGCTGAGCGGCACATCCATGATATTGCCCAGCTTGTAATCCGGCTCGACATAATGATCGCAGGAGAAAACATCGCCGTTGTGCTCCATGGCCAGCGCTAAACCGCAGGTTTCATCGAAGATGCAGAGCCCGGGCGGCGCGCCGGTCCAGGCGGCCAAAGCGATATCGAAGATCTGCACGAAGACTCGCCCCACGTCATGCCGCACCCACTCCTCGTACATATCGATGAGGAACTGCCCGTAACCGGTCGCCGTGATGGAGCGGTCAGTAACCTGGTCCCCCTCTTGATAACCGGTGTCGTTGTCGCGCTCGACGATGGGGATGAACTGCATGAAGGCCGTGCCGACTTCATCGCGCAGGAATTTGTAGACGCGCGCGCCCTGCCCCTCGTTGGCGGCGTGCACGGTGGTCAGGATGTTGTATTCGGCATTGTGCTTCTGCAAGAGGCGGATACCGGCCATGACCTTGTGAAAGGTGGGATTGCCGCCTTTGTCGACGCGGTAATAGTCGTGCACATCGGCCGGTCCATCCAGGCTGACGCCCAGCAGGAAGTCGTTGGCGGCGAAGAATGCGCACCAGTCGTCATCCAGGGTGACGGCGTTGGTTTGCAGGGCGTTGGTGATGCGCATGTTGGGGCGCCGGTGCTTCTGCTGGTAACGGACGGCTTGACGGAAGAAGTCCAGCCCCATCAAGGTGGGTTCGCCGCCCTGCCAGGCGAAGTTGATGTCATTGACCTGCTGCGCCTCAATGTACTGGCGGATGTATTCTTCGAGCAAGGTTTCCGACATGCGGAACTTGCTGCCGGGGTAGAGCGCTTCTTTGGAGAGGAAGTAGCAGTATTTGCAGTCGAGGTTGCAGATGGCGCCTCGCGGCTTCGTCATCAGGTGGAAGGCGGTGGGTTGTTGCGTGGTGGCTTGCATGTTTGGGAGTATAGCACGTTTTGGCTGAACTACAGAGGACGCAGAGGTCGCAGAGGAAAGCGATACGGAGGTGGATGTGCTAAACTGAGGGATCGGCCGAGCAAAATCAAGAGAACACAAGATGAGCCTGTTTGATTCATTGAGCAAGATTTCGGAACAGATACAGAGTCAGCGTCACCTGATTACATCAGAGCAGGCGACGATACTTGTCTCCATCCAGCCATTCATCCGCGCCCTAGGCTACGATACGCAGAATCTGGCGGAGGTTCAGCCGGAGTACACGGCGGACGCGCATTCGAGCGGGACTGAACGAGTCGATTATGTGATAAAGCGTGACAGCAAGCCCATCATCTTAATTGAGGTAAAGTCGGCAGAAACCGTGCTGAACAAATACCACTGGAAACAGCTACACAATTATTTTGTTGCTCTTGATGTTGAATTTGGCGTACTAACAAATGGCATTGAATATCGATTTTATACTGACCTCAAGAAACGCAATGTCATGGATGAAGAACCTTTCTTAGCCATTGATATGCGCAATCTCGACCCCTCACAGATAAACGCACTTGAAGGATTTAGCAAATCTCGTTATGCACCCGATCAAACCGTCCGAAAGATCAAGATCAGCAACCTGCTGGAACAGGAACTTAATCAACCATCGGACGACTTTGTCAAGCATTTCGCTAGACAAGTTCACTCGGGGTCTTTATTCCAGTCCGTCATCCAGGAGTTCAGACCTTTGGTCAAGCGAGCATGGGACGACCTGGTAGATCAAGAAATTGCGCGGCGCTTGCGCAGATATGAGGAACTGGAAGATAGTCTGCCCGAACTTCAGACAGAGCCTGAAATTGAAAAGCCAGCCGCATCCAAGTCTCCAGGCGATGCAGTGGAAATTCCCATTTTCGCCGTCTATAAGGGAAGGAGATTTGAGGCGACGTTTTTGCTGTACGAAGAAGTTAAGACACTTCGAAAAATTGTGCGTTACGAGGGAGAAGTATTATCTCCTTCTAGAGCTGGCCTCATGGCTCAGCGTACCATACTGCCCTCGAAAAAATCATTGAACGGCTGGACATTCTGGATGTTTAGGGATGCGGAAACAAACCAAGACCGCTACATTAATGATTTGTTCAATGACCCTGAGCTAGTACGTAGATTGCACAGTAAGGGATGACGGAGAGTCCTTCGTACCCTTTGCGCCTCTGTGGCAAAATCAGCACAACTTCTCCACCACACCCTCAACCCCACAGGCAACTCACTCACAAACCCCATCCGCTCGCCGCACGTGAATCGGCGAAACTAGCGCCGCCGTGTTACACTGTCGCTAACGTGGCTAAGCCGTCAAATAAAGGTGAAATGATGGATTTGCTAGAGAATCTGCGTGATCTTTCGACCCGAGTCAAGTGGAGACTGCCCGCCGCTAAACGGAGCGAGGCGAACACGAGTCAATTTCTGGTGATGCCATTCTTTGAAGCACTCGGCTACAGCGTACACAATCCCAATCACGTCGAGCCAGAATTCACAGCCGATGTCGGCATCCAGCGCGAAAAAGTCGATTTCGCGCTCAAACAAGATGGGAAACCGGTAATCTTGGTAGAAGTGAAATATGCCGACATAAACTTGGATAACCAACATGCCGCGCAGCTAAGACGTTACTTCAGCACGAAGTTGGATGTCAAATTCGGCATACTATCCAACGGTCTAGAGTTCCGCTTTTTCTCAGATCTCGAGAATCAGAATGTAATGGACGACGAGCCATTCCTTACACTTGATCTACAGTGTCTCGATGAGACATTGATAGATGTATTGGAACAGTTTACTAGAACGAGCTTTGAAAAGATCAAAGCCATTCAGGCTGCGCGGACGGCGAAGGATAGACAACGGGTTCGCCAGGTTATAAGTGCCGAATTTGACCCTCTCTCACACGGGATAATCGACCATCTCGTTGGCATTATTCAGCCTAACGAAATGGACGAAGCTCGACGTGCGGGATTGATGCGTCTGGTCAACCAAGAGTGGCAAGAGTTTATTCGTGTGCAAAGTGAACGAACAGATTCTCAACCTCACGAAGAGCCGCAAGAAACGCCGATTTCGTCGAATCCCGACGATTCGACATTTCTTGAGAAAACTAGCTTCTTGGCAAAATACTCGCTTGATGGAAGCGTAGAAGTTCCTGTTTTTGCAACTTTTCAGGAACATAGCTTTGAAGCAAGGTTGTCTCTATTTGGCATGCTGCACAGCGCCGCATCCATAATCCGATTTGACGAGGAATGGTTGACGCCTTTGCAAGCGGGCAAGCGGTCTCGAATGTCTATCGATCCAAAGGCCACCTATTACGTAAACGGCATGAACTACTGGCAATTGCGTGATCCCGCATCAGGAGAATTACGCCCCATTAATGATTTGCGATTTGACGAGGAGTTCTTGCGCCGTGTACTCAGTCACGCCGAATCATAACCGTCTCTGTGCCCTCTGCGTCCTCTGTAGTTCAACCAAACTCCTACCGCAACTTCTCCATCACAGCCCGCAACCCCACCGGCAACTCGCTCACAAAAGCCATCCGCTCCCCACTCACCGGATGATCGAAAGCCAGTTCATGCGCATGTAAAAACTGCCGCTTCATTTTCACCCGCTGCTTGCGCCTGCCATAGACCGCATCCCCAACGACCGGGCAGCCGATGAAAGCCAGGTGCACGCGAATCTGATGCGTGCGTCCGGTTAGCAGCTTCAGCTTGACCAGCGCGCGGTCGCCCTGAAAATCATCATCTAATACCTCAAACTCGGTCTGCGCGGACCTGCCCGCCCGATTGACCGCCATGCGTTTGCGCTGTCGTGGATCGCGGGCGATGGGCGCGTCGATGAGGCCGGTGTTGGAGTCGGGGCGTTTCTCCAGCAGCGCCAGATAAACCTTGTCGACCGTGCGCGCTTGAAACTGCCGCATCAGCGCCAGCAGGGCGGACCTGTTCCGGGCGGCGACAAGCAAGCCGCTCGTGCCGCGATCGAGGCGGTGGACGATGCCGAGACGGTCTCCCGTCTCCGAGTCGTCCATCATATCCGCCAGTTCCGGGTAGCGCGCCAGCAGGGCATTGACCAGCGTGCCCGTCTCGTTGCCCGGTCCCGGATGCACGACCATGCCAGCCGCTTTGTCGATGACGGCGAGATGCTCATCTTCGTAGACGATGTCCAGGGCGATCTCTTCCGGCTCGACCGAGGTTTCTGCGCGTGGCGGGAACTGCACAGTCACGCGCTCGCCGCCTTTGAATTTGTAGCCGGTCTTCTGGGGCGCGCCATCGACAAGCGCATGACCGTCGCGGATCAGGGTCTGCGCCTGCGCCCGCGAGTAGCCGGGCAGATGCGCCAGCAGGAACTTGTCGAGCCGCTGCTTGGGGTGATTTGCGATGAGGGTTAGGGATTTCTCTGGCACGGGTAATTGCCCAGCAGCACTTCGCCAAAGCGCTGCTCAATGCGCGGCGCTTCGTTCATTCGCAGCACAAGAACCGTCGCCCTGCCTTCCGGAGTCATTCCCGAAAGCGATGCATCTGGATTGATTTGAAAATGTTCGGGCCAGTTCTGCTGGCGTGGATTGAAGAGTTTGGTCGCTTCGTCAGTTAGGGGATCAGTCGCGGCGATTTCAGGCCCCTTGTGCCGATTGCAGGGGGCGCATGCCAGGCAAAGATTGTCGCTGGATTCTTCGCCGCCGTATTTGAGCGAGACGATATGGTCGATTTCAAATTTGGCTAAACGCACATCTGCGGACCTGCGACAATACTCACAGCATCCTCCAGCCCGCTCATAAACTTCCCGGCGCTGTCTGGCGCTCGGCGCCATTAGCCCAAGCCCCTCTGCCGCAGTCTTATTTTGGTCTTAAGAAGACTAATCATGTTGTCAGCGTGTATGAAATCATCCAATTCTTCACGCTCTTCGCTGGTCAAATGAGCTTCCTTGTTTCGCTTCAGCAGGTCGCTTAGACGCTCTTGCAAGTCATCGGGCAAATGATAAGCCAGTAATTCATCATCGCTCGGAAGGGACACTAGAAATTCGATGATGACCGCAAATACATTGCGCTCGCGCTCTTTTATCATGATCTATCTCCTTTGCCCTTGCTGCATTATACCCCGAATCCCCCCGCGAATCACCCAAGGCGGATTACAGCGTCCCCAGCGCCGAGCTGAGCAGAGCCGCGATCGTGCCAGCCACGATAAGCGCCAGCAGCATGATCAGCCCCATGCGAAGCAGCTTGCGCAGTGCCGCCCGCTCGGCCGCGGTCCATTCTTTCTTGCGCTGCGGCTCGTCTGTCATCGCTTTCCCGCCCAGATTCCCGCTCATTCTCGATTAAACCATTTTCGCCCGCCAGTAACAATACGTTGCGAAACCGCCCGGCGACGCAAACTGCGCGAATGACTGCCCCGCGCCCCAACCCCAAATAGGTAATTTTCAAGCTTGCGGCGGACAGGCTATAATCGGCTGGCGGAAGGGAGAGCCGCGACATGAATATATTGGTGACAGGCGGCGCCGGTTACATCGGCAGCCATGTCGTGCAGATGCTGATTGAGCGCGGCCATACGGTCGTCGTCTATGACAACTTGAGCAAGGGGCATCGCGGCGCGGTGCACTCCGATGCGGCGCTGATCGTCGGCGACCTGCATGACCGCCCGGCTCTGGCGGCCGCTTTTGAAGCGCATCAATTCGACGGCATCATGCACTTCGCCTCGCAGATCCTGGTCGGCGAAAGCATGCAGCAGCCTTTTATGTACCTGCGCGACAATCTCTATACCGTTATCAATGTGCTGGAGCAAGCCAGTCTGCATGGCGTCAAGCGTTTCATCCTGTCATCCACCGCCAACCTCTTCGACGAGCCGGAGCGCGTCCCCATTGATGAGAGCGAGACATTGAACCCGGGCAGCATCTATGGCGAGACGAAGTATATGGCGGAGCGGCTGCTGACTTGGATGGACCGGCTCTATGATGTCAAATACTGCTGTTTGCGCTATTTCAACGCTTGTGGCGCGCATCCGGATGGGCATATCGGCGAGGCGCACGAACCCGAATCCCATCTGATTCCGCTGGTGCTGCAAGTCGCCTTGGGGCAGCGCAAGGCGATTGAAATTTACGGGGCAGACTACGACACGCCCGATGGCACCTGTATTCGCGATTATGTGCATGTGCAGGACTTGGCGCGGGCGCATATCCTGGCCTTGGAGGCGCTGGCTGATGGCGAAAGCCGCGTCTACAACCTGGGCAGCGGCAGCGGCTTCTCCGTGCTCGAAGTGATCGAGACAGCGCGGGAGGTCACGGGGCAGACCATCCCGATGGTGGCGGCGCCGCGGCGCCCGGGCGATTTGCCGGTCCTGGTAGCCGACAGCGACAAGATCGGAAGAGAACTAGGCTGGGAAACCGAGTACAACAGCCTGCGCCGAATCATCGAGACAGCTTGGAATTGGCATCGCTGGCATCCCCAAGGCTACGACTCCTGAGTGCGGAAAATTCCAATTCGCGTTGTATCAGCTTCAACCCAAGGAGGAGCTGATATGACATGTTTAGCCGTCATCGCCGATATTCACGGCAATCTGCCAGCGCTGCAAGCTGTCATCGACGACATGGCGCAATTCAACATCGATCAGGTTGTGGTCGCTGGCGATAGCATCAATTGGGGTCCCTTCTCACGGGAAGCGCTGGAGATCATTACGGCGCGCAACTGGGCGGTCATACGCGGAAACAACGAATTCTACATTTTGGATTACGACACCGAGCGGGCGCCGGCGCACTGGTCCAGCTTCACCATGCCACCCCACCTGCACGACCAGCTTGGCGATCAATGGATCCAGGTCATCGCCTGCCTGCCCGATACACTTCAGCTTCGCTTTCGCGACGCCCCGCCGATTCGCGTCTTCCACGGCATACCGGGGGATCCCTGGACCGCGATGGTTCCAGCTTCTTCAGCGGCGGAAATCGACAAGTGGCTGGAAGATATCGCGGAACGTACGGTCATCGGCGCCCACAGCCATATTGCCATGGAGCGCTATGTGGCCGGTCGGCAGATCTTCAATCCGGGCTCGGTCGGCGTGCCGCTTGACGGCGAACACAGCGCGAGTTACATGATTCTTGAGGGACATAACCAAGGCTGGGAACTGGCAGCCCATCGCCGCGTCCCATTCAACAGCGCGCCGCTATTCGCCGAGTTCCAGCGGCAGGACATTGTCGCTCAGTGTGGTGTCACGGGTTATCTGGTCGTCGAAGAATTTCGCAGCGCCCGCTTGCAGTTGGCGCCCTACCTCGTTTGGAAGCAAGACAACTATGCCGACCGAGACGACAGCTTCGAGCTTTTGCAAGAGTTTTGCGCGCTGGACGATATCGAGCGCTACCTGCCGCCAGTCTATCGGGATCTCAGGAGTGCCCTGTACCGAGACTGAAGCGGCTAACAATGATATAATCCGCTTAGGAACCCCAGCGACATGAGAGCAGGACCATGTGCCGCAATATCCGCACACTCTACAACTACGATCCGCCAAGCACAGCCGCCGACATTGAAGCGGCCGCCTTGCAATATGTGCGCAAGGTCAGCGGTTACAAGAAGCCGTCGGCGCTGAACGAAGCCGCTTTTGACCGCGCCGTCGCCGATGTGGCGCAGGCGACGGCTGCTCTTCTCGCTTCCTTGCAGACGGTGGCGTCACCGCGAAATCGTGAAGCGGAAATCGCCAAAGCCCGGGCGCGCAACGCCAAACGTTTCGGGCGCGTCTAAGGCGTTTACAGTCTCATCTCTCTGCATTAGACTACGCTCGATTCTGAATGGAGACGGCGAGGAGACAACATGGCGGCAACCGGTGGCAGCATGCGCGCCGTCATCATGGAGCGAATTGGCAAAGCGCGCGTCCTCAAGCCGACGCGGCTGCCGCGTCCGCAGCCCGCAGCGGGCGAAGTCCTGGTGAAGATTCACGCGGCATCGGTCAATCTGTCGGACTTGCAACTCCGCAGCGGCCGCCTGGTCATACGCAAACCCCTGCCGCATATTCTGGGCGCGGACCTGGCTGGCGAGATTGCAGAGCTGGGGGAAGACGTGGAAGGCTGGGAAATCGGCGAGCGCGTCTGCGCCACATTCGAGCAGCTCGGCAGTGAGATCGACGGCGGTTATGCTGAGTATTGCGCGCTGCCCGCTGACAAGCTGATCAGATTGCCGGATGATCTGGATTTCCAATCGGCTACCGCGGCCGGCGCCTCATTCGCGACTGCTTTTCTGGCGCTAGTTATACATGGCAAACTGAAGAAGGCGGATACCGTCGCGATTCGTGGCGCGGCCGGCAGCGTTGGCGCCTCAGCGGTACAAATTGCTGCTGCCCGCGGCGCCAAAGTTATAGCGATCTGCCAAGGCGAATTTGCCAGCAATTTACATGAAATCGGCGCTGATATCGCGCTGGAAGACGCCGGTGGCGATCTGGTGCGACAGGTGAAAGTGGCGACTGACGAAAACGGCGCCAGCCTCGTCCTGCATTGCAGCGACAAACTGGATCTGCAGCAGTCCCTCGATATGCTGGGATACGGCGGTCGGCTGGTCATCGCCAGCGCGCTCAGCAAGCCCGACGCCAAGCTGAATGCCATGGATCTATATCTCAGGAATCTCAGCGTCCTGGGTTCCTACGGCTCGGTCAAACCCAAGGACTTTGAGTCCCTGCTGAGCAGTTTGGCGAGAGGAAAGTATCGCGCGCTGGTCGACGAGGTCATGCCCCTGAGCCAAGCGCGCAAAGCGCATCAAAAACTGGAGAAAAGCCCCGGCTTCGGCAAGATCCTGCTCGTGCCGGATTCGGTCCTGGAAGCGGCGAAGAAATCCGAGAACTGGATCCCCATCGACTAGGCCGGCTTAGGCGTCGAGCCCCGGATACGTTAAGAACAGTGCGTCAAGAGCCAGGCGCGGATTGGCGTTGGTATCGAGGGCGCGCAAGGTGCTGCCGGTCGCTGCCAGAGCAGCGTGGGCTTTTGCAGTAGTGATGCGCCTGGCTAAAGCGCGGATCTCGTCGCGGCGGTCAACATTGCAGGGTTTGACCGGGCTGTCGTAGCATTGAAGCAGCACATCGCGCCAATAACTTTGCCAGATCTCGAGCACGTTTCGCAGCAGCGCCTTATCCCGCCCGGCGCGGCGGCTCAGTTGATCCGAGATTTTCATGCGGGGCAGCCGCGTCCCCGCCAGGACATCGCGCAGCATATCAAGTATCTCCTGGCGAAAAACGAGCAGGGCTTCATCTTCGACCGCCTTGAGCGCCCAGCCCATTCGCCCGCCACTCAAGCGCGCGATGAGTTCGGCGCGCTCCTCTTCACAGCCGCTGAGGACTAGCTGCGTCTTAATCAACTGCTGCGGTATCGGGCGCAAGGGGATTTGCTGGGCGCGGCTGCGTATGGTGGGCAGAACGCGTTCGGCGGAAGTTGCCAGCAGGATCACAATAGCATGAGGCGCAGGTTCTTCCAGGGTCTTCAGCAGCGCATCCTGCGCCAAAGGCGCCACCAAATGAAAATCCGCAAAAATGGCGATGCGATAGCGCGCGCTGTAGGGCTTCAGCGCCAGCAAACGCAAGACATTGCGGATGTCATCAATCTTCAGGGGAGCGTCCGCGCCGGCCAAGATCAGGTCGGGATGACTGCGGCGGCTGATAGCAGCGCAAGCGCGACAGGCGAAACAGGGGCGCTGCCTCCCCGCCTCAGCCTCGCAGTTGAGCGCCATCGCAAAAGCCAGGCCGAGGCGCATTTTGCCCAGCGCCGGGCTGCCCGTGATCAAGTAAGCTTGGCGGTTGCGGCCATGCAACAGGGCGCGGCGCAGAAAATCGACCGCCCATTCGTGCCCGATAATTCGCCAATTATCAGCCGGTGGCGCGACATCATTCATGCGCGCATTATACTGCGTCCAGTTGCCGTTCGGGAACGGGCGACCGCGATTGGAGCAAAACCGGTAAAGGCTTTGTAAAATCCCCACATGGCGCAGCGTGGCGCTGCCGCCCTTGCCCTATACTTGTGATGAGCCGCTGGTTAGAATGGCAGCGGCGTTGATTTGGTAGTTCAGCTATCAAGCAAAGGATGGCGGTATGCGTTTTCCATTTGCGCGACTCATTCTCCCCGGCTGCTTTCTGCTTCTGCTCGCCCTCCCCGTCCAGGCGCAGGACGCGCCCACGGTGACTATAAAGCCTGAAGCCGGCGTCGTGGAGCAGGCGATCTTCGATATTACGATCAGCGGATTGCCGCCCGAAAGCCCCTACACCATCGAGATCCTGTTCGAGGACGATATCGTTTTCGGCAGCGACGAAACCAGCGATGCTGACGGGCGGATCGACTATCCCATTGGCAGTACGGAAGGCGATGCGCCGGGCATCTATACCTTGCAGGTCCTCAGCGAAGGCGCGATTCTCGCCAGCGCCGATTTCGAGTTGACCGCAGCGGAAGAGGGCAATTCGCAAGCAGGACGCGACTTCCGCGGCGATGTGAAGGTGACGCCGGAAACAGTCCCCTTCGGCCAAGCGCAAACGATACGCATTAGCGACCTGGAAGCGCAGACCAAGTACAGGCTGGAGATCACGGCGAGGGAAACTTCGCAGGTCGTTTATCGCCGCGTTCATACGAGCGATAATGCGGGCTTGATCGAGATCGACATCTTCGCGGAAGAGGGCGATGCGCCCGGGCACCATGTGATTGCGGTCTACGATGAAGAAGGCCTGTTGATCGCTGGGGGTGAATTCATCATTGAGGCGCCGGCGGAGCGCGCTGCCCAAGTCGAGCTGCAGCCGGCGACAATTCAAGCCGGACAATCCGTTGACATCGTCGTGAGCGGTTTGGCCGCCTTCGACAGCGTCACCGCCCAGATCACTTCGGCAGAGGGTGTATTGATCGATACGACCTTGGCGCGGGCGTCAAGCGAGGGCGATGTGACCTTGACCTTCAGCAGGACCGAAGACCTGGTCGAAGGCGCATACACCATCGATATCTTCGTCGATGCGGAAAAACTTGCCAGCGCCACACTTGCAGTTGACAAAATTGAAGACGAGACGCAGGCGACTATCGACGCGCCGATGGAAGAACCCGAGCCAGCCGACAGCATCGACGCCGTGAGCGAAGCCAGCGCTTCCATTGAGCCCCAGGCGGCGCCAATCGGCTCAAGCCACCTCGTCAGAGTCAGCGGCTTGAGCGCGCGTGAGACAATCACAATTGATGTCATGTTCGCCGGCGAATCTGTCTATCGCACAGAGAAGACGGCTGACGCAAACGGCGCTGTCAGCATTGAATTAGTGACCGACGCGGAAGACAGAACCGGCGATTATATCATCACTATTTTGCGCGAGGCGGGCAACCAGCCTTCGGTCGTCTTGACCGCCGCAGCGGCGGCGGCGGTCGAATTTGCCGCGACGACCATTGACGATACGGATGTCATCGAGAGCCGCCTGGTCGATGGCGGCGCCGAATTTGATTTCGAGGGCGAGGCGGGCAAGACCGTGCTGATTAGCGCTGCCTCGGCGGACTTTGATCCGGCGCTGGCTTTGATCGATCGCGATGACTTCGAGATCGCATTCAACGATGACAGCCGGGGCCAGAAAGACGCGATTATCGGTCCGCTGGCTTTGCCCTATTCGGGGCGGTACACGCTCGTGATTTCGGCCAAGCCGCTCATGATGGCGCAGGGCGCGATCGATGGGGATTTTGTCATTACGATCGCCGAAGTGAGCTTGGCGCCAATCGCCTTTGATGCCGCCCTGCCCTTCTCGCTGGATGCCGATTCGCCAGCACAGTACTTCTCGCTCCCGGTGGAGACTGGCGACAGCCTCACCGTGACGCTGGACAGCGGCGGCAGGCTCGACACCGTGCTGCAAGTGGTCAGACCCGATGGCGGTGAATTCGCTTTCGATGATGATAGCGGCGCGGGCTTCGATGCTGAGCTTAGCAACCTGATCTTTGACCAGGCGGCGACCTATGTTCTGGCGGTATCCAGCTTCGATAGCGGCGTGAACGGGCAAGGCACGCTTAGCATCCAGCGCAATCCAGTTCACGCGCTGGAAGACGGGGAAACCGTGATCACCCTGAACGACAAAGCCATTCGCGACCTGGTCATCTTTGAGGCGGAAGAAGACGAATACCTCATTCTCAATCTGGATAAGCTGAGCGGCGATGTCGAAGATCTCTATGTCACGGCGACGGTGGAAGGCATGGAGGTGATGGCTTACAGCACCATGGGCGTGCCGGATGAGTTGCCGCTGGCTTTCGTCATGCCGATGAGCGGGCGGGTCGTCGTCACTTTGGAGAAGTTCGGCTTTGATGACGCGATCTCGCTGGGGGTATCCCTGGAACGTCCTCAATAGACTTGCAAGCCGCGAGCTTCGCGCCGGCCGTCGCGCCAGGCTTCGTTGCCGTCATTGTGCAGTGGCTGCTGCTTGACCCGCAAGCCGGACAGCGCCTCCACCTCATGCTTGGCATAAAAGGCGTCCAGCCGCGCCTTGTATCTTGTGACAACTTCGGGGCGCTGCGCGTAACAGTTGATGGACTCGGACGGGTCTTCGCGCAAATCAAATAACTCGTGAGGTCCATCAGGGTAGCGCAGAATCAGCTTCCAGCGCTCGTCGCGGATCATGCGCAGGTCGCCATATTCGCCGAAACGCGTATTGTCCCAGGGTATGTCTCCGCCCCGCAACAGGTCGGCATAGGAGGCGCCGGCGTAGGCAGCGGGCGGTAAATCCGCACGGGCCAGTTGGCAAATCGTATGAAATGTATCGCAATGGTCGACGAACTGGTCGAGCGTCCGCGTCTCGATGCCGGCGCCGGAAACGATCAGCGGGACAGCCAGCGAAACCTCGTACATATTCAAGGGGCGCGTACTGTTGCCCTTGCCAAAAAACCCCTGATGCCCGATGGCGCAGCCGTGATCGGAGGTATAGATGATGATCGTGTCCTCGAGCAGGTTGCGGACCTTTAGCGCGCCGATGACGCGGGCGATGTTGTCGTCGATCTCGGTCGCGGCGGCGTAGTAGCCGATGTAGCGATCGCGCAGGTCACTCTGGCTCAGGGCATTGGCGCCGCCTTCGTTCTTGACCCAGGGATGCGGCTCATAAGGCGGAATCTCGGCGAAGGCGCAATCTTGATAGCGGGCGGTCTGCCGCGGATCGTGCGCGCTCTGGACATAGGGCGAGTGGGTGGCGATATAGCCGATGTTGAGGAAGAAGGGCGTATCGGCCGGGACGGCATCCAGAAATTCAATCGCGTGGTCAGTTATGAGGCGCGACTTGTTGCCGTCCAGCTCGATCATGTCGCCGTTGCGGACATAGGTATAAGGACCGTTGTGCGCGCCCTGCCAGCCGGGCAAGCCAAAATAGTAATCAGCGCCGCGCGGCGGCCGATGAGATTGTCCCAAATGCCACTTGCCGCTCAAGCCGGTGTGATAGCCGGCTTCGGAGAGGTAGTCGAATACTGTCTGCGTAGCGCCCAGCCAATCGCGCTGTCCGACTTCGGGGATGGCTTCCTGCAACCAATCGTGTATGCCCACCTGGGAAGCGGTCTTGCCGGTGAGCAAGCAGGCGCGCGCGGGCGAACAGACGGGGGTTGGGGTATAGGCATGGCGGAAGCGGACGCCAGTCGCAGCCAGGGCATCCAGCGTCGGCGTATGCACTTCCTGATTGCCGTAGCAGCCATTCGCCCAGGCGCCGTGGTCGTCAGTGAGGAATAATACGATGTTCGGTCGGTCAGGCATGCATGCTCCTTAATCAGGCTTGTCCGATACTCCAGCAAAAGCGCCCGTGATTGATTTCGCGGCGGCGATGTGGTCGGGGGGTTGCCCGCGTTTTGTTGGAGGATTCTATTGTAAAGGGAAATATTTTTTGTCCAATAAGGTATTGGAAGTTACGGAAACGGGCTGGGATATGGGGTTGTTAAGCAGCGGGTTCAGGAGCAGGGAAACGTAAAGCTGCGGCTAATCGATATCCTCAAATAGAGAGAGATCTTCAGGTGGCAAGAAGGACTTCAGCTTATCTTTGTGATTATAGTCCGACATAAATTTTGACGCGTTTGAAAGAGATACCTTGATCTGATCGGTATTCGAATAGTCAACCGCAGTTGCGATTTCCTTAACTCTGTCGCTGGTTTCAGATATTCCAGATGAAGGTCCGACTGCCACAAGAGTTCGATCCGGTTTATCTGCTAATGCCTGTCGGATAATCATGTTTATGTGCTCATCAGCGAAACCGTATCCTATGACAACAATTATCCGCGATTCTAAGGTCCACCTTCGAAATTCGTACGTAAGAAAGAGAAATGGATCGCGATATTCAAGTTTTTGGTACGTTCCAAAAATTATTGCGTGTTGATTGATTAAGCCTATATCATCGTAATAGGTCAGATGGTCATTTTCGTAAGTCCAGTCCGTCGATCCGTGCAGCTTATAGAGATAAATGTCCTTAGGATCCTCCGGATTATGGTCAAATAGCCTCCAGTCCCATTTTCGACATTCATCAAAGCCTAACTCTAGAATCCGCTGGCTTCGTTTTGCACACTTTTCAAGACAAAGGTCATAATTCAACGTAAACACACGCAATGGATGCTTTAATGACTTTTGCAGATCTAGCAACCCTTCAAAGTAACTGGCCTTCATCTCGTAGTTCGTTACAGTCAGCCATTCTTTGATGAGGATTTCCAAAATTGCTTGGCGGAACTGTTCTACGAGAGAGAATTCGGTTCCAGCTACTTCGACCAGAGCCGGATTCCAGGCACCTACAAAGGGATAGAGCGCGTGCTGATTTCGTTTACTGATTTCATTTAGGATATTGACGAGCTTCTCAATGTTATAGCTTACGTCTTCGTTGAAAATACCATGTATGCCTTCCGCATAGTAAATCGCGCTCCGAACATAGTGGTAAAGTGATTCAAATTTCGACCATCCGCGGTCACCTTTTCGAATACTCTCTTCTATCTCACGAATCATTTCGGTAGAGTGGGGAATGCCAGCCTCTACGCTTGCACCTGCACCTAGTAGAACTATAACATCATTATGTTTGAAGTCAGACATCCTTGATCTCTCACAGAAACCAAGGAGTTATGGCTTCCAAGTCAATCGCTTCCAGACCGTATTTCTTGCAGTCTCTATAGAACTGCGCTACCAGCGACGCATAGAATATGGAGACTGGCAGCGATTTTGCATTGAACCCTCGCCAGTTCGCTCCGGATATATTTAGAGCATCTTGCAAATAGGCCTTACATGCGTCGTTTGGTACGGCGCTGTCTGGATAGATGAATTTCACGTGAACAGGTCTTTCCAAGTTTGCAGGAACACGTTCACTCTGGTACTGGAGTCCTTCAAACCAGATTAGGTACTCAGTTCCGGACAACTGTATATATGTACTTTCGTAAGGAACCATGCTGTTGTTGTCAGCAGAATAACCGAAAAATCTAGTGTCATCGTTAAACTTGATTACTGTAAAGGTCTTTTGCGCTACCTGGTCGGTTTCGAGTGACGAAATGACTTCTGTAATTGCTGTCAACTCAGAACGTCTAATTGCAAACGTAGTATGAATCACAAACGTATCAAAGTCTGCATAGTAGTAAGTTATGGCATCTGCCAAATTCCTCTTCAAATTGTATATATATTCTTGGTGATTGTCCGTGTCACTCAGAATCTTAAGCTCCTTATAGATTCCCGAGGAATCTGTAAACGTAGAATACGCGAAGTACTTTTTCACTTCGCCGGCAACGCGTTCATGCGCCTGGCTTATTCCGACAATTAGGCACTTGGACGTCTTGTGATGAACTTGCCACGGCCAACCGCCCATTTTTGCAAATACTTGTAGGCCTATGCTGGAGATAGCCCACTCAAATTGACGCTTCTTTCGCATCAAGGGAATGCTAACAAATTGACAGGGAATCTCTTGCGATAGACAGTGGTGCTTTATTTGCATATACGTCACTCGATCCGTTCGACTGTTGCTAAACTTGTCAAACGGAGACACAATCAAAAGCATTGGTATACGGCCATTTGCATCTTCTAGAATCTCTGATACCGCCGTAGCAACGTTCTCATAGCTAAAATTGACTAATGATTTGCCGCCTACATTTGTCCCATCGAAGGCGAAGTCAAACATCTTTCCCATCCCAGGGAAGCGCCGCGGAAATGTATCTCCCCTCAATGCCCGATACAAGTCATATGAGAACGGTCGATCGGCTTCTTGGAAAAGAAAATAGATCTTGTGAGCAGATTCTGCTGACCGCAACGGACCAATATCTCGGATTCCGGTGAATTGCGAAGCCTTGCTCGAACCGCCTGAGAAGATATACCTTTTCGTTTCGAGAGTGTCCGCGTCCACTTTGGAAAACAACGTAGCCAAGGACATGTTGTCCGTGAGAGCGAATACTCTGCTCTGGTATTTGCGTACAAATTCTCGGATTTTGTCGTACCTGTCTGAGTAGTAATCCCGGTTGCTACCTCCACTTTTGTTCAAGCTCAAGGATAATTTTTTCGCTGCAAGAGTATCGGTGTTTTCCTTGAATTCGTTAAAAGAGAAATCAACCAAGAATCCGTACAATTGTCTCGTCTTTAAGAAATACGGCTCTAACCAAACGATCTGTCTCCCCACACCTGGAGTGATTTCAATAGTAAACTCGATTCTCCTAGATCTGAATTTCCTAGTACTTACGCTGTAATCTCTCGGTTCGTGAAGAGTGGCTTCACACTTGGACTTGAGAAGCTCGAACAAATATGAACACGTCAACGAGTTATTCGTGTATTGTGAGCACGTATAGCGCTCCAATCCGGCTTGCTCATTGAAACTAACCCAGTAGTCAAAATACAAGAGTTTGCCGTGGTCATCTAGACTCCCATCGGGAAGACGATACCGCGAGAGACCAGGATTCGATGCAGACCTCTCATGCTCTTCGTAACGGCGACGATATACTGTGAACTCAAATTCTTGGCAGTCTAGCGGAAAGAAATTAAGAGAGACGGATTGCCTTTTCCTCATCTATCAGATTACCCCGTCCTCGCTGAGACCAATGCAAGTGTGTTACAAATGTTCTGTGACGCCTACGGATTATACTATAGAATCTGAACGCCGTACATTAACTAATAGAATTCAAACAGAGTTTTTACACTGCAGAATCCAGGCAGGAGTTACTACTTGACAACTGCCCGCCTCCCTCGCAACCTCAGCGAATTCGTCACCACGAAAACGCTCAATAACGCCATCGCGGCGGCGAACATGGGCAGGAGGCCAAGCGGGCGACCCGATAAGCCGCCCTACAAGATTTGCCCGCTACCGGCCCGCCAGCAAAACCCGGAGTCGCTAGTCGCAGTCGCCTTCGGTGGTGACATAGTGCGCGCTGATCCAGCCTGTCTCGCCCAGGTACTCGACCTGAAACCAGTTGTCCGTGCGGGCGATGGCTGGCGTTGCGCCAAGATAGACGCTCATGATGCGTCCGGCGGGCCGCTCGCGGAAATTGAGGACATAGCGGGCGCTGACCGTGCAATCAGCGAGTGTCGTTGCCTCATCGGGATTTTCGGCGATAAGGTGCGGGTTGGGTGTGGCGGTCGCTTGGGGCGCAGGTGTGGCTGGCGGCTGGCTGGGCATAAGCACGACCGTTCCGTTGCGGTCAAGCTGGGCGCAGGCTTTGCCATCGGCTCGCCGGTAGCTGTCCATCCAAACGAGAGCGCGCGGGCTGTAGGCGGCGTCCAGCAAAAGCAGGGAGCCGTCGCCAGCAAAGCAGACTTCCGCTTGCAGTTCCAAGGGCGCCCAGATGTCGATAGCGGACATGGCGGCCGCCCGGACGGAAGGATCGCCGATGGCAGCGCCTGAGACTTCGCGCATGGAGATCCAAATGCTGTCGCTGTCCACCTCCGCGCCGGCGGGCAATTGCGAGTGGTCTTGGGTGGGGATGGGCAGTGGGACCGGGGTGGGCGTTCGCTCGCGCGGTGCAGACTCGACGACAGGAGGCCCAACGCCATAGGTGAAGGAAATCCAAGATGAAAAGGAGCCGTCACCACTGTTGTTTCTAGTCTGGACTCGAAAGCGATAGGATACGCCGACTATACAGCAGAAAGCAGCTTCGTTTAGATCCAGACTGTTGGTAAAAGCGAGCCTATAGGTATTTAACGGGCCGGGTAGTTCAACGTGCACGCGATAGAGAGTCGCGCCGGAGACGGCATTCCAAGTGGCGACGCCAGTGATGGGGTTTAGTCTGATATTCGTTGGCGGGGGGAGAGTCTGCGCGTGCGCGGGGGAAAGGAGGGCGAGAAGG
>WTGB01000139.1 GCA_011523735.1 Chloroflexota bacterium | reverse complement strand
GCGCGCTTGCATGGGGTGTAAGAGGTCCCCGGTTCGAATCCGGGTACCCCGACAGGAGTGAGACGGACTCACCAATGGTGAGTCTTTTCTTTAGAAAGGGCAGGCACATGCAAGAAGTGGCCATCAAGCTCACGGCGCTGGCAAGCTGCGCTGGTTGAGCGTCCAAGCTCAGTCCGAGCGAACTGGCGCAAGTTTTGCGCCCCTTGAGTGAAATCTTTCCCCAGGCAAGTTATCCGCAGGTCTTGGTTGGCTTGTCCGAGCCGGACGATGCGGCTGTCTATCAAGTTGATGACGAACGCGCCATCATCTCCACAGCCGACTTTTTCCCGCCGGTTGTCGATGATCCCTATGATTTTGGCGCGATCGCAGCCGCTAACGCCTTGAGTGATGTGTATGCCATGGGCGGGCGGCCGCTGATGGCCATCAACCTGGTGGCTTACCCCGATGACCTCGACAAGGGCATTTTGGCCGAGATTCTGCGCGGCGGGGCGGAAAAGGCGCAAGAAGCTGGCGTGGTCATCGCCGGTGGACATTCGATCAGCGATGCGGAACCCAAGTACGGATTGTCCGTAACAGGCGAGGTGGACGCGGCAAAGATCATCCGCAAGTCCGGCGCTCGTACAGGTGACCGGCTCGTCTTGACCAAAGCTCTTGGTACCGGCGTGGTCACGACAGCGCTGAAACGCGGGATTGCGTCAAGTGACATCGTACGGACCGCGGTGCAATCCATGTCGCGCCTGAATCGAGCGGCATCTGAGTTGGCGCAAGCCTACGATGTGCGCGCGATGACCGATATCACCGGCTTTGGCTTGGTCGGGCATGCCTTGGAAATGGCGCGACTGAGCGGCGTCGATTTCGCGCTTGACTTCAATCTGATCCGACTGTTGCCGGGCGCCGAAGCGTATGCGAAACAGGGCGTATTTCCGGGCGGCATGGACCGCAACCTGGAATACTTCGCGCAATGGGTTGATATGAATGAGTCGTTGCCGGAACACGCTCAGGGATTGCTGTACGATCCGCAGACATCCGGCGGACTCTTGATGGCCATCGCGAGTGAGCAGGCCGATGCGCTGCTGGCTGATCTGCGCGCGGCCGGCGAGGCCGCTTTCACGTTGGGCGAGGTTGTCGCCGGGCCGGGCAAGCTGCGGGTTGCTGCGAGCTAGGACGGGACGCGCGCCGTCTGCGGGATCAAATCGAGATTTTTGCCTACGGTTTCAAAGGCGGCTAATGCGCGGTCCAGATGATGCTGCCGGTGAGTGGCGATGTAGCTGGTCCGCAGCAGGCCTTGGTTGGGGGGAGTGGCTGGAGGGACCACAGGATTTGTGTAAACGCCTTCTTCGATAAGCGCCATCCAGGTGAGGCTTGTGCGGTATTTCTCGCCGATCTTGACGGGGATGATTGGCGTCTGGCTATTGAAAGTATCGTAGCCTAAGCCTTTGAGACCATTGCGCATATACTCGGCGTTTTTCCAAACTTGCTGGACATGCTTGGGTTCGGTTTCAATGATGTCGAGGGCGGCCATGACCGCAGCGAGATTCGGCGCTGGCAAAGCCGCGGAGAAGATTAGTGAACGCGCATGGTGCTGGATGTAGTGGATGACGTCGGCGGAACCGGCGATGAATCCGCCGATCGAAGCGAAGCTCTTGCTGAATGTGCCCATGATCAAATCGACCTGTTCGGTCAAGCCGAAGTGCGCCGAGGTGCCTCTTCCGCCGCCTGCGACACCGATGCCATGCGCGTCATCAACCAGCAGGCGGGCGCCATACGCTTTGCAGATCTCGACGATTTGCGGCAGCAAGGCGAAGTCGCCGCCCATACTGTATACGCCATCCACGATGACCAGCTTGCCGGCTTCATCCGGCACTCGGCTGAGGACGCGTTCCAGGTCGTCCATGTCATTATGCTTGAAGCGTTTTAAGGTGCCGCGGGACATGAAGACGCCGTCGACTAGGCTGGCGTGCGCGTCTTTATCCAAAATGGCGAAATCGTTTTTTCCCAGAAGCGCGGATACCGTACCGAGATTGGTTTGATAACCGGTGGAAAAGACCAGAGCGGCTTCCTTGCCCACGAACTCGGCGAGACGACGATCGGCTTCAAGATGCAATTCCAGCGTTCCATTGAGGAAGCGAGAGCCGGTCACACTGGTGCCGAATTGACGCGTGGCTTCGATGGCGGCATGTTGAACGCGCTCATCGGTGGTTAAGCCGAGGTAGTTGTTGGAGCCAAGCATCACCACTTCTTTGTCTTCAAAGGTAGCGGTGGTGCCTTCGGAGTCGCTGAGGGCGCGGAAGAAGGGGTAGACGCCCATCTCCATTGCTTCTCTGGCGAGGGTGAAGCCGGAAAGCTTGTCGTATAGATCAGCCACGTTTGTCTCCTGCAAAGCGTTCTCGGCACTGGGGTCAGGCTAGTATGGCGACTGATCCCGCAAAAGCCCATTGCAATGATGTCAGACATTTCTCCGTGCAAAGTCTATCAGCAGGCACAACCTTCTACAATGCGCATTTGAAATCTGGACACACGTTAGTTCTGAGAAATTAGTGAACATCGGGAGAATACCTCAGAGAATAGGTTTCGGGTGACCTGACAGGCCGCCCTTACCGGATTTCTTGTTTCCAGATTCACATGACTAAGCTGGAATGACTTTTGTGACAAGAAAACTGACTTGCGCTTCTTGCGTGCCGAGGTGTAAAATAGTTTTGTTGTGTTGGATACGAATGCGGAGCGCGGAATGTCTAGCTTGACAATACGCAGGATAATCGTCTGGATTGTATCGATGGTCTTAGGCTTGATCGTCGGCTACGGCATCATTACCGTTGGCTTCGATATGTTGCCGCTCTTCAGCGCGGTGCAGACGCCTCAGGGTGTCTCGATAGAAGAGTACGGTATTCTTTATTATCTGTTCACCGCCATCCCGATTGGGCTGGTTTTTGTGATCTGGCTCGACGCCTTCATGGATACGCGCATTCTGCCTGACTAGAATCAACTGTGCGGTTCGAAATCCAGGAATCCACCTCAGGGTGGATTTTTTGCGTAGGGTAGAACTTGGTTTGCCATTGCTCCAGCGCGCAAGCATATGAGAGCAATGGATACCTCGCTGATAGAAATTGCAAGCTGCTAGCTGCTAGTTTTATGGCATGAGCGAAAAGACTTCGGCGATACATCAGTTTTATCGCAAGCCAATGGCTGAACGACAAGCCATAGCGAGAGCGTGGGCTGACTTAGGCACGGAAGATGTTCTGGCACTTCGGGATTCGGGCCTGTCTGAGGCGCAAGCTGACTTGATGATTGAGAATGTCATCGGGCGTTACAGCTTGCCCTTCGCGCTGGCGACAAACTTTCGAATCAACGAGCGTGATTATTTGATCCCGATGGTGATCGAGGAGCCGTCCGTCGTGGCGGCATGCAGCTATGCGGCGAAGTTGTTTCGCAAAACCGGCGGGTTCTCGGCGAGCAGCGATGAGCCGGTGATGATCGGTCAGATTCAACTGCTGGACTTGCGAGACTTGGCGAAAGCGACTGAAGCAATTCTTTCACACAGGGCGGACATCCTGGCGGAGATCAATGCTGGGGCAGGCAGCATCGTCGAGCGAGGCGGCGGGGCGCGCGATCTTAAGATACGCAAGTTTGAAGGCTCGCGAATCGGTAACATGCTGGTGATCCACTTGCACTTTGATACGCGTGACGCCATGGGCGCGAACGCGATAAACAGCGCGCTAGAAGGTATCACGCCCAGCATTGAGCGCATCAGCGGGGGGCGAGCTAATCTGCGGATCTTGAGCAATCTGAGCGACCGGCGACTCGCGTGGGCGAGCGGTATGATCGAAGCGGAGACCCTGGTAACGGAGGGCGCGCCCGGTGTGAAGGTCGTGGATGCGATAATCGAGGCGGCGGTCCTGGCGGAAATTGATCCATACCGGGCGGCGACGCATAACAAGGGCATCATGAATGGCATTGATGCCATGATTATGGCGACGGGAAATGACTGGCGGGCGGTGGAAGCAGGCGCTCATGCTTATGCCTCGCGCGACGGGCAATATACGAGTTTGACAAGATGGTGGAAGGATGAAGACGGCAATTTGCATGGTCGAATTGAACTTCCGCTGGCGGCGGGTATCGTGGGCGGAGCAACACGAGCGCACCGCGGAGCGCAAGCTGCCGTGAGGATTCTGAGCCCGCGGTCAGCGCGAGAATTGGCGTCAGTTGCCGCTGCGGTCGGCTTGGCGCAGAATTTCGCCGCGATACGAGCATTGGCAACTGACGGCATCCAGCGCGGACACATGCGGATGCACGCGCGGCAACTGGCGTTGGCGGCTGGCGCCGCGGCGGAAGATGTGCCTGGGATCGTGCAACGGATGATTGACGCGGGCAGTATCCGGCTGGCCTATGCAAAAGAGATCGTAAAGGAGCGAAAGCAGGGATCATGACGGCGGAATCAAGGTGGTTAATGCAGCCCGATCGCGCGGTGGGAATTGTCGGCTATGGAGCATACATACCGCGTTATCGATTGCCCGGCGCGGAAATTGCGCGGATATGGACCGGTGGCAGTGGCGGAGCGCCAGTAAAAGAAAAAGCGGTCGCGGGCTTGGATGAAGATGTCGTCACGATGGCGATTGAGGCGGCGCGCAATGCTATCGCCTGCGCCGAGATTGACGTGCGAGATATCCGAGCGATATGGGTAGGCAGCGAGAGTCATCCCTACGCGGTGAAGCCAACAAGCACGATAGTGGCGGAAAGCATAGGCACATCGCCGAATATCCAGGCGGCCGATTGGGAGTTTGCGTGCAAGGCAGGGTCAGAGGCGGTGCAGGCAGCGATCGGGCTGGTTGGCAGTGGCATGGCGCAGTATATCCTCAGCATAGGAATGGATACCGCGCAAGGGCGACCGGGCGACGCGTTGGAATACACGGCGGCTTCGGGCGGGGCGGCTTTCCTGCTGGGTCCAGCGGAGGAGAGCTACGCTGTCTTCCAAGGCAGCTACAGCTACGTCACTGACACGCCGGATTTCTGGCGGCGCGCGGGCGAAGAATTTCCCAGCCATGGAGACCGCTTTACCGGCGAGCCGGCCTATTTTGCTCACACGATCAAGGCAGCATCATCGCTAATGGAGATGATGAATACGACGGCGGCGGATTATGATTATGCGGTCTTTCATCAGCCCAATGTGAAATTCCCAGCGCGCGCTGCCAAGATTCTCGGTTTTTCGCCGAAGCAGATTGAGGCGGGTTTGCTGGCAAATGAGATTGGCAATGTTTACTCTGGCTCGTGCATGATCGGTTTGACGGCGATTCTGGATGAGGCGGCTGCAGGCGCGCGCATCTTGATGGTCAGCTACGGAAGCGGCGCTGGCTCAGATGCCTTTGATTTGCGCGTGACGGAACGCATAAAGCGGAGACCGCGAAACCTGTATCGCACGGCGGATTATGTGCACCGGCGAAGGTCGATCGATTATGCCACTTATGTCCGTTATCGTGAAAAGCTCAAGGATTGACAGCTAATGGATGTATCGATTGTCGGCTACGGCATGACCGCGGTGGGGGAGCACTGGTCGCGTGGAATCGGTGAACTGGCGGAGGAAGCGGGCCAGCTGGCTCTGGAAGATGCCGGATTAGGGCAAGTCGATGCCTTGTACATCGGCAACGCTTATGGCGGGACTTTCAACGGACAGACGCAACTCGGCTCGTTGATCGCGAATCAACTCAATCTCGACGGGATTGAAGCTTACACCTGTGAAGCGGGGGATGCTTCTGGCGGGGTAGCGTTGCGCACGGGCTATCTTGCTGTGGCTTCGGGCGCGGTCAAAACGGCTTTGGTCCTAGGCGTTGAGAAGGCCACGGACATGGTGGGTCCGGCTCGGGTGGCGTCGCGCGGGGTCAGCTTAGATGCGGATTTTGAGTCGGTGAACGGCGCCACTTTGGCCGCAATGGCTGGTTTGCTTATGCGCCGTTATATGTATGAATATGGTCTGGAGCTGTCTCACTTCGAAGGCTTCAGCATCAATGCGCATCGCAATGGCGCTCGGAATCCGCAGGCAATGTACCGTAATCGACTGCGGGCCGGGGCTTTCGCAAAGGCGCCGATGATCGCCGCCCCGGTCAGTTTGTTTGATAGCGCGCCGGATGCTGATGGGGCGGCAGCGGTTGTGTTGGCGGCGACTGACGTGGCGGCCGATCTTGTGCCGCGGCCGGTAGCAATCCTGGGCAGCGCCACAGCTACGGATAGCCTTACATTGCAAGATCGTCATAATCCGCTGCAACTGCGGGCGGTAAAGACATCGACTGACCGCGCGCTTGAGCAGGCTGGGTTATCCCTATCCGATATTCATGTGCTTGAACTGCATGATGCATTTACAGTTTTGACGGCGCTATCGTTAGAGGCGATGGGAGTTAGTCAGGCTGGCGAGGGCTGGCAATGGGCGCGGGATGGCGGCCTAGGAATCGCACTAGATGGCGATCTGCCAATCAGTACATTTGGCGGGCTGAAGAGCCGGGGGAATCCGAGCGGGGCGACTGGCGTCTATCAGGCGGCCGAAGCGGCGCTGCAGTTGAGGGGCGAAGCGGGCGACAATCAGGTTCGCGGGGCGAAACAAGCCTTGGCGCAAAATATAGGCGGTTTGGGCGCGACAGCCGTCACACATATTCTGAGCGTGAGTCCGGAATGATGTGATAGGCTCTGCAAGTGACAAAGTCTATCAAGATAGCTTTTGATAGACTTGCTGCTTCAGACTGAATCGCAATGATGGTTAGGGGCGAGGAGCATTCGGATGCAGGTTGCGAAATACTGGCGCAATAAGAAGCTTCGCTATCGTTTGCTTCGGGACAAGCGGACCTGCCAGCAAGGCGCAGCATCTGGGGACATTGAGCGCGCTAATGGGGTTGCCGCAAAAGTCTATGTGAAGCGCGAGACCGTTGGAATGCCCAAATGACGAGCTTTCAAGAGGCCTCGCTGGCCAATCTGAATTCGCTTCGGAAGGAGGCGCATGGAATGTTTGGCAGGGTGTACAGCAGCACCTTGGTGCAGGAGGCGCCGGAAGGGTTTGTCGGGCAGGCGCCATATCGCTTGGCCTTAATCAGATTGGAGGACGGCAGCTTGATCACCGCGCAACTCACCGATGTTGACGCCGATATCGAGATCGGTGACAAAGTAGAGATGGTTACACGTAAGCTCACGACTGACGGCGAACGCGGCATGATCGTCTATGGATACAAGTTTCGCCCTTTGATCAAGTAGCTGAGATAACTGAGAGTTTGTCTTTACAAGAAAAGAGCCACTGTGTAGTGGCTCTTTTGTGTTGCCGCTGTCCTTGACGCGAACTACATGGCTTCTTTCATCTTCGATTCATAGGCGAGCGAGGCCTCAGTATTGGTGTCGAAGATGTGCATGTTATCGAGATTGAAGGTAACCCCCATTTCCTGGCCGACAGTAGCGCCGGTGCGTGGATCGGTCCGTGCGATGAAATTCTTCCCGCCGCTTTCGAGGTAGATGATCACCTCGTTGCCCATCTGCTCCACAACCTCGACACTCGAGGAAAGATTCGCGGGGATGATGCCCTGGGGCAGGTAGTTCGTGTCGTGGATATCTTCTGGGCGGATACCGCAGATCACTTCCATGCCCGCATGACTGCGGAAGGAATCTACCTTGCTGGCGGGTACTGGCAGGGAGAAAGCGCCAGTATCTACGATAAGCGAGTCTCCGTCTTGCTTCAGCACCGCATCGAAGAAATTCATAGACGGGCTGCCGATGAAGCCGGCAACAAACACGTTGTGAGGATTGTGATACAGATTGAAGGGTGAATCGATCTGCTGTAGTTCACCCTCGTTTAGCACGCAAATGCGCGTTCCCATGGTCATCGCCTCTACTTGATCGTGGGTCACGTAGATGAAGGTGGTCTCCAGCCTTTGGTGCAGCCGGCTGATGAATGACCGCGCCTCCACGCGCAGTTTCGCATCAAGATTAGAAAGCGGCTCATCCATAAGGAAGACGGCCGGCTCACGAACGATGGCTCGGCCTACGGCCACGCGCTGACGTTGTCCACCGGAGAGTTGTCTTGGGCGGCGATCAAGCAAATGGCCGATACCCAATTCATTGGCGGCTTCGTTGACGCGCTCATCAATGATCTTCTTCGGTGTTTTGCGCAGCTTGAGACCGAATGCCATGTTATCATAGACGGTCATATGCGGATACAAAGCGTAGCTCTGGAAAACCATCGCGACATCGCGGTCTTTGGGCGCGACGTTGTTCACGACGCGATCTCCGATGAGGATTTCGCCTTCGGTTATTTCTTCCAAGCCCGCAAGCATGCGCAGGCTGGTGGATTTGCCACAGCCTGACGGACCAACGAAGACCAGGAATTCCTTGTCAAGGACTTCAATATTTAAGTCCGAAACAACACGTTGATCACCGAAATCCTTCGAAACATGATTGAAAGTGACGCTAGCCACAAGAACCTCCGTTGGAATAAGTAGCTGGACGAAAAGATTGGTGAATCTGCACAAATACCTTACTTGACAGCAAGATACTTTTATAGCGGCAATTATAGCCATTTTTTCGAGTTTTGCAAAGAATTGGTCGCGACGAAGTAAAATTGCCTGGAAATCAAGCATAGACGAGGGAAACATGCCAGACAACCCCAATGCAGAAATCATCGCCATCGGAACGGAATTGCTGCTGGGTGAGATTACGGACACAAATTCTGTTTTCATGGCGCGGCAGTTGCGCGATATCGGCGTGAACATCTACTTTATGACGACAGTCGGCGACAACTTAGGGCGCATTACTGACGCGATGTCCGCCGCTTTGGACCGTGCCGAAATCGTTATCACAACTGGCGGCTTGGGACCCACAGTTGATGACATGACCCGACAGGCGGTAGCTGATGCCGTGGACAGGCCGCTTGTGTTTCACCAGTCCTTGTATGACGGCATCGCCGAGCGTTTTCGTGGATTCGGCAGCAAGATGACCGAAAATAATCGCCAGCAAGCCTACTTGCCAGAGGCCGCGATTTTGGTCGAAAATCCGGTTGGCACGGCGCCTGCCTTCATTGTGGAATCGAACCGTGGGGTAGTCATCAGCTTGCCCGGCGTTCCACGAGAGATGAAATTCCTGATGACGGAAGCGGTCCTGCCGTATCTTCTGCGGAAATATCAACTGGGAATAATCGTTGCGCGTATCCTCCGCACAGCGGGCATCGGCGAAAGCTCGCTTGATGACCACATCGGCAAAGAGATTCTAAGCGAAACTAACCCAAGCGTTGGGCTTGCGGCACACCATGGCAGCGTCGATATTCGAGTGACGGCAAAAGCCGAGAGCAGTGAGGAAGCCGCTCATATGCTGGACCAGATGCAAGCGAGATTGGAAGCGCGGATCGGCGAACACATCTACGGGACAGATCACGCGACTTTGGAAGATATCGTTTGGCAGCAAGTCGAAAAGCACAGACTAAGAGTTCACGTTATTGAAGCGGGGCTGCCAGGCGTCATTAGCGCTAGTTGGGGTGATGACTCGGAGTCGTTGTCTTCGACGCAGTATGAGGATCCTTATCAACTCTACAATCACTACTCGGTCGATGCAGCGGAAGTGTCGCTGAGGGAATTTGCTATTGATATAGCGAAGCGAGACCGCCAGACGCGCGGGACAGATGCGAGCATTGTCGTATTGAGCTATCCCGATCTGGATGAAAATGCCGATATCGAGCAGGGCAGCGCCATCGCTATTTGCACGGAGTGGAACTTGCGCTACCGCGTGTATGGCTTCGGGACGGGTTCACATCTAGCGCGAGAATGGTTGTCTCGCTGGGGCTTGGCGAATCTGTGGCGTATGCTGAGGGAACGCTACCGCGACTAAGGGAGGCCGCGCGGGAAAGCGTCTCACTCATCCAAACTCAAAAGCGCCATGAAGGCTTCTTGCGGAACTTCGACAGAGCCAATCATTTTCATCCGCTTCTTGCCCTTTTTCTGCTTCTCAAGCAGCTTCTTCTTCCGGGTTACGTCACCGCCGTAACACTTCGCCAGGACATCTTTTCTCAAGGCGCGTACATTCGCGCGCGAGATGACACGCTTGCCGACCCCCGCCTGCACCGGCACGGTAAACATCTGACGAGGAATGAGCTGCTTGAGGCGGCTGACGAGGCGCTGGCCTCGATGGTAGGCGTCATCACGATGGCAGATCATGGCCAAGGCATCAACTCGATCTTCATTAACCAGCACATCCACCTTTACCAGATCGCCGGCGCGGTATTCGTGAAACTGATAATCGAGGCTGGCGTAACCCTGTGTCACGCTCTTGAGCTTGTCGTAGAAGTCGATGATGATTTCTGAAAGTGGAATATCAAAGTGCAAGATGACGCGGCTGGCATCAAGGTATTCTGTGGTCTCATAGCTGCCGCGTTTTTTGATCGTGAGATCCATCACAGCGCCGATGTAGGTCTGCGGCACATAAATTTGAATCTTCATCCAAGGTTCTTGGATCTCCTCGATGATATTCTCATCCGGCAATAGGGCAGGGCTGTCAATGAGGATGGTCTGGCTGTCCTTTAGCAGTACGCGATATTCCACGCTTGGGGCGGTCGCTAAAATGTCGAGGTCGTATTCGCGTTCCAGGCGCTCCTGGATGATATCCATGTGGAATAAGCCCAGGAAGCCGGCGCGAAACCCGAAGTTCAGCGCCTGCGATGTTTCCGGCTGATATACGAGCGAGGCATCGTTGAGTTGCAGTTTTTCGAGCGCGTCGCGCAGATCGGCATAATCTTCGTTGTTGGTCGGGTAGATGCCGGCGAATACCATCGGTTTGATTTGCTTGTAGCCGGGCAGGGGATGTTCGGTCCCGCGTTTGGCAAGGGTGATGGTATCGCCGACGCGGCATTCCTGCACGGTCTTTAAGCCGGTGGCGATATAACCCACTTCGCCGGCCTTCAGAGAATCGACCGCCCGCATTAAGGGATCAAAGACGCCCATTTCTACCGGTTCGAATCGGGCGCCAGTGGCGTACAGGCGCAGCAGATCGCGCTTGTTGACCATGCCATCGACAATACGCACGTAAGCGATCACACCTTTGTAAGCATCGTAGTGAGAGTCGAAGACTAGCGCGCGAAGGCTTTCAGCGGCGTTAGTGGCTGGGGACGGCACTTCGGCAATGACTTTTTCAAGTACTTCGACGATGCCGATTCCATTTTTGGCTGATATGCGCGGCATGTCCTCGACAGGCGTTCCCAGCAATTCTTCAACATCACGAGCGATTTCCTCAGGTTGCGCCGCTGGGAGGTCGATTTTGTTAATCACAGGGATGATCTCGAGATCTTGCTCCAGCGCCAGATAGACATTGGATAGAGTCTGAGCTTCGATCCCCTGGCTGGCGTCAACGACAAGGATGGCGCCTTCGCAAGCTTGCAGAGCCCGACTCACCTCGTAAGTAAAATCGACATGTCCCGGCGTATCAATCAGGTTGATAATGTATTCGACGCCATCAGGACCTGTGTAGCGCATACGAACAGCCGAGGCTTTGATTGTGACGCCACGTTCCCGCTCCAGCGCCATGCTATCCAGCAACTGCTCTTGCATATCGCGCGCGCTGACTGTGTGCGTGAGTTCCAGCAGCCGATCCGCCAATGTGCTCTTGCCGTGATCGACATGCGCGATTATGCAGAAATTCCGGATGTGCTCGATATCCATTGAGTAGCGATGCTCCCCAAACTCGGCTAGCCATTATGAATCATGATATGGCGCTGGGATAGGGGAAGCTATTCGGTTGATGTGAAGAGCGAATCAATTTGGCCTTGGAAGTCCATCGGTGATACCGCTTCTGAATCATGCCGCAGCCACAGCAGATACTCAATGTTGCCTTTGGCGCCGGTGATGGGCGATCGCGTAGTATCGACGGGAATAAGTCCAAGCGTCGCTGCAAAGTCTACGATGGCGGTCAGCACCCGCCGATGTACGGCTAAATCGCGCACAATCCCGCCTTTGCCGACATCGCTTTTGCCCGCTTCAAACTGCGGTTTGACCAGAGCGACAATGTCAGCACCGGTTTCGATCCATCGCTTGATCGCGGGGAATATTAAACGCAGAGAGATGAAAGAGACATCAATCACAACCAAGTCAGGCTGTTCTGGCAGTCGATCAAGATGCCGCGCATTGGTGTTCTCCAGCAGGATAATGCGATCATCAATGCGCAAGCGATAATCGATAATGCCGCTGCCGACATCGATCGCGTACACTTTCGCCGCGCCGTGCTGCAGAAGGCAATCGGTGAAGCCGCCGGTGCTGGCGCCGACATCGGCGCAAACTTTGCCGACAGGGTCAATATCAAATGCCTGCAGCGCGGCTTCCAGCTTCAGCCCTCCGCGTCCGACATAGCGGGGTTTGGGTTTCAATTTGATAGTGGCGTCAAACTGGATCATGGCGCCAGGCTTATCGACCAGGCGATCATTCACTTTGACTTCTCCCGCCATAATCATCGCGGCTGCCTTGCTGCGAGTAGGGGCGAGCTGCCGATCGACCAGCAGCCGATCCAGACGGCGTTTGCGAGCCAAAACTATCCTCGCACCATTTCGATCGTGATATTCGCGTTTGGCTGGCTCGGTTTGAAACTGAAACCATCAGCGGCGTGGGGGATATAGCCGTCAGCTTCAATGACGACGCTATAGGGCGTATCAAAAGCCAGTGGGCGGGTAAACTGAAATACGCCATTGCGATCGCTGCTTACAAGATCGACAACTTGTTCCTGTTTCCATTCAAACTCGCTGGCGGCATAGTCTTCGCTGATGAGAACGATTGTGATGTTCGGTATACCCTTTTGTGTTGCCGCGTCGATCACAGTGCCAGAAAGGACAGTCCCTTCAAATTGGGCAAAGCGGTCAATTGGCAACTGCCCAATGCCGATCGTCGCTGGAAGGTCGGCAAGCAAGAGATTGTTCACCAGCAGTTGAATCTCGTAGCTGCCATCGGGCGGATCACGTACGGCGACCACGAAGTCGGCGCCTGAATCTGTCATTGACCAGCGATATGATTCTTGGAAAAACACTTGCTCGTCCACTAACCAGCGGAGCGTCCAGGGTGTGCCTGCCTCGATCCGTTGCCAGTCGAAGAGGGCATAAAGATTGGTAATTGATCCGGGAAAGCTGGACGCAGCGTGGGCAATGCGCGCCTCACTTGGCGAGCCGGCACTGACAAATCGCAAGTTGGTGAATACACGGGGTAAAGGCCTGCCCTGGCTGCCAGCGACGAAGAAGTCCGATGTGGCTGAGAGCGCGCCATCAATATAAAGTTCGAGCCGGTACTGCCCGGGCAGCAAGCCGCCGGCCGGACCCACGCTGACCACTTTGGAACCGTGACTTTCCTCGGACCAGGTATCGGCAGTGCGCGCGAATTCTGTACCTCTAAAGTACCAGATAGCGGACCAGGGTGTACCGGCGCGCATATTGGCATGCAGAAAGCGCGCATAGGCGATGTTGCCTATTGGCACTATAGAGCCGTTTCCAATCAAGTTTCCGGCGTGATCGAGTGTGCCGAAGACGATGTCACTGAAGAGCCCTTGACTGTCAGCACCGCCGCCGACGAGGATTTGCTGGCTGCCCGCGCTGGCGCCGTCAATCAAGAGCGTGAATTCGTAGGCGCCGTTTGCCCAGGCTTGCTCGCGTGCGCCAATGTACCACATCCCCTGTTCGTCCCCGCTCCAACGTACCGGTGGCAGACTAAAGACCCGGTCAGGTATGCCGTCACGCGTGACACGCAACTCGTAGACAGTCTCGGATGTCATATTATCGTAGTCAAAGAAAAGATAGAGACTGCGGGCGTTTGCAGGCAGGGAGCCGACTACTGTCGCTGGCATTGCGCCTTGGACTGACGGTGCGAAGAACAGCCGGGAAATCCTTGGAGGAGGCGTGGACGAAGTAGGAGATGATGCCGAGGAGACCACCGCAACTTCCAAGCCCAGGCGCGCCCCGCGGATCAAACTCTGCGCTAGGCCGATCGGTCTTATGGTGCTGATAAAGTCACCGACAGGTACACAGTAATCGCTGCGATTGACCAAGCCATCGCGGTTGGTATCGTCCAGATAACGGCAGTTTGTAGATGAACTAACACCCGTAAGGGGCGCATTCGTAGGGATGCCAATCAACTCGCCAGATGAATTGTATGCGCCTCCGCCAGCCATAGTGCCAGGAATCTCGGCACGGGTTTTGAACCAGGTGCGGCTGCCGCCGCGCGGCTCGGCAAGGAAAGCTGTTACTGTGCCGCGAGTGATGGCGACGGGGTCATTGCCTATGTCGGGATAGCCGACAAAGATCAGGTTGTCGTCGATTGTCACATCTTCGGAACTACCGATTTCTACGAAGGGGAGGATCGGCAGCTCTCCTCGCGCGATAAGTCTGCCGTCAAGTTCACGCGTAATGCGTACTAGAGCGATATCCAGGCCAGGGTCCGCGCTGACGATTTCCGCACGATACTTGGGTATAGGGGGCTCGTCGAGGTCGACGTTGAGTGAGATGATCAGCGCATCGCCATCGCATTGGCGGCTGGGCACGACCCCGCCGGCGTTGGTAAGAATCAAACCGTCGGCGCTTATTAATGTTCCGGTACTGACGCAGGTGAGCGCAAGAGCGATATCGCTGGTTCTCGCTTGGTAAATGAAGACTGTCCCCCGCGTGGCCACTTCCAGGTTGGGGTCGGCGTTCCGCTGTGCTGTAGCTGGGACGATGAGCGCGAGCGCTGCCAGTATGGCGCAGATTTTGCGGGGGATATTCGGCAGTTGGCGGGTCATCAGAATTGGAGATTGTCTACGAATGTGGTCAGGGTCTGTAACTCGCGCTGAAATATGTTTGAGTCAGCGCGAAAGGAAATGACAAGCGCTTGCCCGCGCCGAACGGTCAGTATGTCCAGTCCGTTAACGATTGAAGACAGGCCTTCCAAGAACGGGCTGGCATCACGTGATACAAAGGAATAAGACATCGTGACCGCTTGTGTCTCATCAGGCAGACTATAGGTGCCGTAGCCAAGAATAGTATAGTCAATCAGGACTTGCGCGCGCTGTATGCTGAGACGGTCGAGCAAGTTCCGCTCAGCGCTATCTGAGCTGACTGGCAATGAACTCACCTCAATCACGGTATTGAAGCCTCGATGTGACATGTCCCGCACGCGAAAGATGTTGCTGTCCGATTCATCTAACAGCCAGCGCGCCGGATAACTGGCGGTGATTCCCGCTTCAACATTGTTGTAGGCGCTTGTCTGATTCAAGAAACTGTCACGCTGGTTCATGCCTAATAATAAGCCAATAATGATCACCAAATAGCTTAGTGCGATTGACCAGCGTTGGCGAGGTGTGATCTGTATTGCGGGAGAGCGCCCGGTTTCAAATTCCATCGAAGTCTCCCCGGCCACCGTAAGCTTCACGTTCACGCCGCTCGGATGTAGTAAAGAGGAAATACGCGATCCCAAGCGATAAAGCCCAGGAAGCCACAAGCATCGCGAAACCGTAGAGTGGACGATCGGCATTGCCTGCCTGGCTAAGGACCCCGCTCATAAGCCCAGGAAATAAGGCAGTGACGAGACCTGCGGCGACGGCGGCAAGCAAAAGATTAGTTGGCAGTACCAGTGGAAAGGCATCGCCAAAATAAGACTCTACAAGGCCTAGAGCGATAAAAAGGCTGGACGCAAACTGGATGGTGACATTTGCAAGCACATATATCGCGGCGACATCCCATACTGGGTCCAGACGCCAAACGTGAACAAGGTTCAGATAGAAGCTGTAACCGACCGCACCGGCGAATGCATAGGCGATAGCATCGCTGCGGACACGTAAGCCACCTGGGTAAATCAGATAGCGAAGGACTACAAACTTCAGGCCGACGTCAACAATGCCGACGGTGAAGGTGTAGCCGATGATTCGCGCAAATACTGATTGCAGCGGCAGCCAGCGCTCAACAATGAAGAAAGCCTCCACGAGCGGCAGGCCAATAGCTGACGCCGTCAAGCCAGACACGACGGCCACGCCTATCAAGCGGCGGCGAGGACGTGAAAAGCGATATTCGGGCAATACTGATAGAAGCAGCCAGAGAAGGCCGGGAACGAATACAAGAACGATAGAAACAAGACGGCTAACAGCGGCATCGAGACGCAATAATAAAACTTCGTTCGCCAGCACAAAGATCCCGGCAATCAGCGATAGAATCGCCAACTGAAGGCTTATACGGCGCCATACCGGCCGGAAGGCGTAAATCTCCGCCCGGTTCTGTGTTTGTTGCGCCATCCTCGATTCTGCCCTTCTACCCGAATTGAACCACGCCGACTATAATCTTAAGCTACGAAATCGGCGCCTAATTGTAAAGAGTGTCTGATTGCGTCGCCGCCCACTAGGGTAAATCGACACCGAATTGGGCTTATTTGTAGCTGGCGAGAGGCTGGCGTATTGTTCGGATTGGTTTGTGTCTTGCTCGAAGTAGAACGGCATCAGATGTCGATCGCGGGTAGATTGACGGTTTGCCTGCTGGCGGCCTTGATTTGGACGGGCTGCAGCGCAGGCCCGGGAGATTTGCCTTGCGAAAGAGACCGGCGTTGCGTTCGTTACGGCATTTCGGCCGATATTCCGATACTTGACCCGCACATTGCCGAGTCGAAAGAAGCCGGTATAGTGTTGCGGCAAATTTTTGATTCGCTCGTGTATCGCGATCCGGATACGCATGAAATCGTTCCGGGCTTGGCCACCGATTGGCAGGTGTCGCCTGATAGTTTGCAATACACATTTAACCTTCGGCAAGGTCTTAATTTCCATGACGGCAGCAAGTTTGATGCGGCGGCCGTCGTGGCTAATATCGAAAGAATCTATGACTCGGAAATGCCCATTTCATATGCGCGTGAATTGCTCGGTCCGCTCTCACAATATGAGGTACTGGGAGACTATTCAATTCGCCTAACACTGGCCTCGCCTTTCCCCGCGTTTATGGATAGTTTGGCGCAGCCCTTCCTCGGTATGGCCAGCCCGGCAGCACTGGAGGCATACAATGTATTGCGACACCAGTTTCACCTGGCCGGAACAGGACCTTTCCGGTTGGCAGAGTATTTGCCGGGCGAGCGAGTAATTTTGCGCCGATTTGAGGAATATCGTGTTAATCCGGTGCTTTATTCTGAGCGTGTTGGTACTGAAATTGAGCGAATCGAATTTCTGATTACACGAGGTGAAGAACTGGATGCGCTCATTGAATTGGATCAAATGCTAGATGTGATCGACAACGTTTCGCCGTCCGAAGCGCAGAATCTAGCGGGCAACAGCCGAGTGCAATTATTGCCGACAGAGATTCCTGGAACCGCGGTTCAATTCCTGTTCAACACGCGACGAGAGCATATCAGTCGACGCGAAGTGCGTCTCGCGCTGTTGCTGGCGACGAACCGCGTCGCCATTATTGACCAGGTGTATTTCAACTTCTCACCGGTAGCATGGGCGCCGCTTTCAGAAAGTACCGGATATTCTCACACGGGCTATATCAACCGATATGAGTTCGATTTGGACGCGGCGCAGGAGTTGCTTGCGGCCGCAGGTTATACCGACAGCGACGGCGATGGCATATTGGAACATGGAGATGCGCCACTTTCGCTGAGCATCGTCCTGCCGCCTTGGGGTGGAATGCCAGCGGTGGCATCAATTCTGCAGCGGCAATGGCGCGCTATCGGGATAGACCTTAGGATTGAACCGGTGCCCGGCGCTACGCGATTAGCGAGCTTGATTCGATCGGGGCAACACGACCTTTTGCCAGTCGAAAGTTATGGAATTGACCCGCAGGTACTCAACCCTGTCTTTCTCGACAACGGCGAATATGCATCGTCGCGTGCCGCCCAACCACAATTGAATGAATTGCTACTGAGCACTATGCAGCTCGTGGATCCGGAACTCCGCCGCAGCCAAGTGTACACTATCCAAGCATTGATCATGGATGAGGTTCTAATATTACCCATACGCGAAGCGGTGCGTTTGACAGCGGCGAGAGCAGACCTTGCCAACCTGCGCTTCGATGCTTATGGCTTCTATCCACTGCTGCACAACGTCAGCTTCGCTGACAGCTAGTCCACAGTCATTTACTTTGCGCTGATCCGAGTTCCGGCTTCGGCGCCGGCCACCAGCAGATCGTAAAGGATGTTGCTATAGTTGCCATTGGCGATAAAGACGTTTAAGTCCTGATGGAACTGCACCAGGTCAAGCATTTCCCTGACTTTCTGTTGCATGCCGCCAGTGACGTCATAGCCATCTGATTCGCCAAGCAAGTGTTCGAAACGTCTGAAGTTATCGGCGGTTATATGCGGGATGATTTGATCGTCTTGATCCAGGGCGCCGTCTACACTGCCCAAGAGTATGATGTTCTTTACTTGCAGCGGTTCAACCAAGCGAGCGAATAGCGACTCAGTCGAAATGATCGTGCCGCCGAGGGTCTCATCGAGGGTGACATCGCCGTAGACCAGTGGGAGAAACTGCTTTTCCAGCGCGAGAATAAGTGGGCGGACATCGAGATGCACCAGCGCTTGATCCCGCGCAATTTGCATGGCTGATGGCTGAAAGCGCAATGCTGGCAAACCTACCGCCAGCAATTCCTTCAGTATCAACCCGTCCAGTTCGCTGGCGACGGCGCCTACCCGGGCGAAGCCCATGCGATCTTCGGCAGAATGCAGGCCGCTAATCGTATTGTATTTGCGCGCTTCGTAATGACCAAAGGAACCACTCCCATGGCCAAGGACTATAAGCCTATCTGGCTGTAGTGTGCGCAATTCAAGCAGTTGTCGGGCAATATCCTGAACGGTTGTTCGACGAAAGGACTTTGCCCGCCGTTTGTCCGTTATGAGCGAGCCCCCAAGCTTGATGAGCGTGGTCATGCGCTTGCTGATTTCCCAGTTATAGATGATGAAATGATTCGCTTTGCGCCAGCGGCCAGCAGAGCCGCTTCGACTGTCGGAACTATACTGTCATTGACCAAAGCGATAACATTGCCGCCGCGCCCACCGCCGGACAATTTAGCGCCGTAAGCGCCGGCTGCGATTGACGCATTGACCAAGCAGTCCAAGGGAGCCGAGGATACACCCAGCATCTGCAAAAGTTCGTGATTTTGCGTCATGAGCTTGCCAAGTTGCTGCGATTCTCCAGCTTCTAGGTGTATTCGCGCTTGCTCCGTCAGCATGCCGATGTTCTCCAACAGATTTCGGGTAGGCCCCGGCTGGCGCTGGTAGCGCTCGCGGACATCGGCGACAGTCTCCCGCGTTAATGCGGCGATACCCGTGTCAGCCACGACGAGATGGAGCGAGTCGATGATATTCAGGAACTCCAGTGCCCTGTCCTTTACAAAGTAGACTGGCTTTTCATAGACGACGACCGTGTTGTCGATGCCGCTAGGTGTTCCGTGATGCAGTTTTTCAATTTCGTACACGAGTTCATTCAAAACATAATCAGAAAGTTCCCGGCTTAGAATGGCGGCAACTGCACGTCCCAAGGCGGCGGAAACGGCCGCGCCGCTGCCTAAGCCGCTCGCAATCGGAATGTCGGAACGGATGACGATCTTGCCACATACTTCCCTGGCGTCGAAGAACTGCGCTGTCAGGTGAATCATCGCCGCCAAGGGATCACGGACGCTTTTGTCATCGGGTGACCAGCGAAGTGAAGGTTGACCGCTGTTTTCGCCACTGACTGTTAGCGTATGATCACAGAACTGATAATCAGCATAGGTCCGGACTTGCGACAAAGGAAGCGCGATCGCGGGCATACCATAAACAACGGCGTGTTCGCCAACGAGGATTACCTTTGCCGGAGCGCTTGTCTGGCCAGACATAGGCCATCACAAAAGATATAGGATAACGAAGTATGCCAAAGCGGCAGCGAAAATTGTCGCTTGCAAGGGACGATCAGTCAGCAAGACCTCATCTGGCGCGCTGCCTTCCTCTTCGACGTGAATCAGATAAAGATATCGAAACAGACCATAGATCACGATTGGCACAGTAATCACTCCAAGGTTCTGACCATCCTTGATCAACGTCGGCGATTCGACCGTATAGATAATATAAGTGATCATGACGCAGGTTGTGACGATGCGCAGCATATCGTCCAGCAATGGGAGGTTATAGCGCTGAAATATCTCACGTACGGCAGTCGCCTGGTCGCCTAGTAGAGCGAGTTCCTGGCGGCGTTTGCCTATCACTAGAAACAGCGCCAATAGTCCTCCCGAGGTAGTAAGCCAGGGCGACAACGAGACATCGATCACGAGACCGCCGGCCACGATCCGCAGCACGAAGCCTGCCGAAACGACCAGGATATCCAGCAAAACAATATTCCTGAGATAGAGGGAATAGACAATCTGTAGCAGAAGATAGACCAGCAAGAGTATTGCCAACCGTCTGTCGAAGCTGAAAGCAGCCAAGAGAACGGCTATTGCCAGAACGAGGGCGGCAAGGCGCCCGACAGATAGTGAAACCCTTCCAGCCGCAATCGGTCGCTGGCTCTTGCTTGGATGTTGTCTATCAGATTCGACATCGACGATATCGTTTATGATGTAAACGCAACCGGCTGTAAATATCATTAGCACGCTGCAGATTAACACCCGGGTGAAGGACTCTTGGTCAAAGAGTTGCGCGTTGAAGACAATGGCGGGGAAGACAAAGAGCACATTCTTCGTCCATTGTTTTGGACGCATTGTTAGGATCAAACCATGGATCGCGTTCAACCTGGTCACCACACTGTTCGCGGTAGACAAAGACAGTGGACTGGCGATAATGTGTCAAACATATTGAAAGAGCCCAAAGTGGACAATAGAGAGTGCCTATTGATGGCAAGTCCAGACAATATAGCAAGCGCGCGCGCGCATTCCAATATCGCGTTTATCAAGTACTGGGGCAACCGCAACCACAAGCTCAGATTGCCAGCCAATTCATCGCTCAGCATGAATCTCGCTGACCTGCATACCACGACGACTGTGGAATGGTCGAGCGCTTTGACAGTTGACTCGCTGGCGATCAACGGCTCTCCAGCGGGGGAGACTGCGCTTGTCCGCGTCCGGCAGCATCTGGATGCGCTTCGCCGGCGTTTGAATACCGATTTGAGAGCGCGTGTAGACTCGACGAACAATTTCCCTATGGGCGCCGGAATCGCGTCATCCGCGTCCGCCTTCGCCGCGTTAACCTTGGCTGCGGTCACTGCGTGCGGGACGGCATTGGACGAGCGCGAGTTATCGACAATGGCGCGGCTGGGCTCTGGCTCGGCAGCGCGTTCGATACCGCCAGGTTTCGTCGAGTGGCGGGCTGGGGACAGTCATGAATCATCCTACGCCGAAACATTCGCAGACCGCGACCGCTGGGATCTCGTAGATGTCATCGCAATTGTGAGCCGGCGGCACAAACGCATTGGCTCGAGCGCCGGGCACCGGACGGCTGATTCAAGTGTCCTTCAACCTGCGCGTGTGGAAAGCGCGGAGACCCGACTTCGCGCTGTCAAAATTGCGATTAGTGAGCGGGATTTCGAGCGCTTTGCGCGGACAGTTGAAGAAGACAGCAACCTTATGCACGCGGTGATGATGACGAGTAATCCGCCACTGTTTTACTGGCAGCCGCTCTCGCTGGCTATCATGGAATCCGTGCGGCACTGGCGTGAGTCTGACGCTTTGCAGGTCTGTTACACACTTGACGCGGGACCCAATGTCCATTGCATTTGCAGGGCCTCCGATGCCCCGGCGGTTGCGGCGAAGTTGAGGGCAATCTCGCCCGAGATCGACATAGTGCAATCGCGAGTTGGTGGCGGGGCGACCGTGATTCCAGTGCCAGTGTCGTATAGAGCGCGCTTGCGCGTGAGCTGAAAAGAGGCATATAATGTGGGCGAATCATAAGTCCATGAAAGGGCATCGCCAATGTTGATTCCCGCTGCTGCAAACGATCTCTTGTTCGCCGTCGTCGCTTTTGTGCTCGTATTGTTTCCCGCGATAATCATTCACGAGTTGGGACACTTCTTCGCTGCCAAGCTGGTCGGCATCAATGTACTCGAGTTCGGTATCGGTTTCCCGCCGCGCGTCGGCAGGCTCTTCACCTGGCGCGAGACAGAGTTTACGTTGAATCTCTTGCCCATTGGGGGATTTGTTCGTCCCTTGGGCGAGGACATGATCGGTCCGACATCGGAAGACAAGTTGAAACGAGACCGAATTATATTGGAGCAGCGCCGATCTGGTGTGGTTCGCATCGTTGGTGAGCGGGAGATGCTCCGGCTGCGCGGTGTCGGCGACCAAGATATGATGTCGGTAAACGATGCGCCGGCTCTGGGACGGATATTCTTTATGGCGGCCGGCGCCTTTGCCAATTTCGCGACGGCTATTTTCCTGTTTTTTATTGCAGCGCTCATTGGCTTATTGCTGCCCGTCGGCGGTCTAAGCCAAATTGTGGCTATTCCGGAAGGTTCGCTTTTTGCGGGAACCTCAGTGAAAACTGGCGATGCAATCGAAAGAATCAACGGCCAGCGCTTTGCCGACTTCACTGCCTTTCATGAAATTCTGGCGATGTACAAAGAAGAAAGCATCGAGTTCGCTCTTCTTCGTCCGCAGAGCGGCGATACATTCAGCGTGACAGTCAAACCAAGTTTTGCCGGGCGCTCCGGCGCTGTGCAGATTTTGGGAGTAGTCGAGGGGACGCCGGCGGCTGATGCCGGCATAATTCCAGGCGATATTGTGACGCAGATCAGTTATACCCCGATCCCGTCAGAGGGCGATCCCGCTGAGGCTTTGCGCGAGGCGACACGGAACGCGGAGGGCAAGCCGCTTCCTTTGACTATACTGCGCGAGCATGAAGACGGCAGCGCGGAATCTTTCGTCGTGATTGTAAAGCCGCGTATCAACCCGCCGGAAGGCGAGGGGAGGCTGGGAATCGCGATCCGTTCGCAATTCAGCTTAAGAGAGGGCACGCGATTTGCGAATGCCGGGTACAAGAATGAGTATGTTCCGCAAAGCATACCCGATGCTATTTCCTACAGCTTGAATAGGACTGGTGAAACGTTCAGAGCAATAGCCGCGATTCCGGGGCAACTGTTGGATGGCTCCTTGAGCGGAAAAGACGCCCGTCCGATAAGTATCATTGGCATCAGCAAGATTGGCGGCGAACTTTTGCATCGCAGTTTGCAGGACGGACCCAGTGTGATGCTGCACTTCATCGCGCTTGTGAGCATCTTTCTCGGCATAAGCAACTTGTTGCCGATCCCAGCGCTTGATGGGGGGCGAATTGTATTTGTGCTGGTAGAGATGCTGCGCGGAAAGCCGGTCGATCCCCAGAAGGAAGCGCGCATTCACCAGATCGGTATCATGATTCTGCTGGCATTGGGTCTTGTGGTTATGATCTATGATCTCATAAATCCGCCGAGTATCTCATGACGGACCCCGCCTCCGAAAGGCATGGCTTAGCCTTGCCGGCAGACGATCTCGTATTTGATAAACCCGATCTGAACGATGTATTGTCCGTCCTTGCCGAGACGGGAGCGGAGCAGAAACAGTCGGTTTCTCCGACCCTAGTCTACGGTTTGAGTGATCTGTCGCCGACGGAATGGCAAAGAATCGAAACCGTGTGGCGGGATCTGTCGGCGGCGACCAAGCACCGGGTAATACGTGCGCTCAATGAAGCGAGTGAGGCGCTGTTTGAACTTAATTATCGCGAGTTGGGGTTTCACAGCCTTGACGATGAGAATGCCATTGTGCGTGAGGCCGCTGTAGAGTTGCTCTGGACGGACGAGAGCGAGCAAGCGATGCGCAAGTTCATTAGACTGGCGGAGCGCGATCCGGAGTCGTCCGTACGTACGGCCGCTATGAAGGCATTAGGACGTTTCATATTGCTTGGCGAGTATGGCAATGTATCAGAAGAGCTTGCTCAGGAAGCGCAGCAACTGTCGCTACGCCTCCATAACGACGAAACCGAATCACTGGAAATGCGGCGGCGCGCCTTGGAAGCGCTAGCCAATTCCAGTCATCCACATGTGCATGATCTCATCGTCAAAGCCTACGCCGACGGCAATCATGACCTCAAGATCAGCGCGATCTTCGCGATGGGACGGTCTTGCAGCAAGGCCTGGCGGGAAATTCTTCTTGAAGAACTGGAAAGCCACGATAACGAAGCGGTGTATGAAGCGATTGCCGCATGTGGACAGATTCAACTCGAAGACAGCGTACCGCGCATCAGTGAACTGGCTCTGAGCGACGATCGTGAAATTCAACTGACCGCGATTTGGGCGCTTGGCGAAATCGGTGGAAGTCGGGCTTTCGAGATACTGAGCCACCTGAATGAGGTGGTCGAGGACGGGGAGACCGCCGCAGTGTTAGAAGAGGCTCTGGATACGGCTGGCTTTCGCCGAAGTTTCGCTGGGCTTGATCTAAGGCTTGATGAAGATTAAGCGCCTTTGCGACGGCCCTATTGCGCAAACATCGTCTGCATTTTCATCGCCAATCCCATATCTCCCAAGATCTTCAACTTTCCAGTCATAAAGGCTTGCATGGCATTCATCTGTCCGGTAGAAACGGCGAACCAGTCATCGGCAGTTGCTTTCACAGTCATAGCCGGATCGCTGATGCTGCCTTCGCCTGTTTCCGCGTTGCCATCGGCCACTTTTATCCAGAACTGTCCGCCATTATCTCCGCTCAAATCGAAAAGTATGGTCGCGTTCATCCCGCTGGCCTTCTCCGGAATAAAGCGCTCCACCATAGCTGGAAATATGCTTTTCACCTCGTCGGCTGTCGCCATGATTTGCTCCTCAAGATGATGTCGTATTATCCAATCCTAGTTTAGTATACAGGTGTTCACAGCAAGCCCCAAGTGAAGATCGCTCTTCTAATGGTTAAACTCAAGTCAAGGCGAAAGCTTTTGGTCACTGTGTCAGCAATACTTCTGTGTGTTCTGGTGAGCGCTGGATGTAACATGGGAACGCAAGCCGAGAGAATACAGAGTGACATAGAGACGCCGGCTGTGACGGCTAATCAGCAGCCCGATGCGGGATCCGCCGGGATCGCCGTCACAGATCACGGCGATGCAGCAGACGCTGATGTTGCAGCGCTCGCAACAGCGACGCCGCGCCTCGCAGCCCAAATGGTTACCACTACTCAGCCGGCAAAGGTCCAAGAAGTATCGCAGAGCCCACCCGGTTCGACTCAAGCGCTCGTCGCGACGCATCGTGTAGTAGCGGGTGATACACTGACACGCATCGCCGAAAAATACGGCGTTTCCGTCGCCTCGTTGCTGCGGGTCAATGACTTGCCCAATCCGGATTTGCTGGAAGTAGGGCAGATCATAACCTTGCCGGACCCGCCAATCGATTACAGTCCATCTTTTCTCATACTGCCAGATTCTCGACTCGTCCGTTCAATCGGAGCGGCAGATTTCAATATCGAGCGTTTCCTGCAATCACGCGGCGGCACTCTCAGCCAGATGACAGTTGTTGTGACAAGCCGGCGCCCGGATGGGTCCATGAGTTCTGACGGCTTTGCCGCGAGCGAAATCATCGAGCGCGTATCAAAGGAATACAGCGTAGATGTGAGAATTCTGCTTGCTTTTCTTGAGCATTTTGCCGGACTTGTTACGCAGGTCTCGGTGGACGAGGAGACGGAATTATATCCCTTGCTGGCGCCTGAAGAGACTAGCCGCATCGACCGCGCCGGATTGTACGCACAGCTTAGCTGGCTGGCTGACAGGCTCAATCAGGGATATTATGGCTGGAAATACCGCGGCGAAATCGTCCTCGAGTTGCTGGATGGTAGCCGACTGTATTATCCTCCCAATTTGAATGCCGGTACGATTGCCGTCCAGTACGCGCTGGCGCAAATGCCGCGCGCAACTGAGTGGCGGCAGGATAGCAGTGATTCAGGCATATTTCGCACGTACGCAGAACTTTTCGGCGAGCCATTTGCCGAGGAATACGAGGCCGTGCCAGCCGATCTCAGGCAGCCCCAATTGACGCTGCCTTTCCCGCGCGGTGAAACTTGGCGTTTCACCGGTGGCTTCCATGGCGGCTGGGGCAACGGCAGCGCATGGTCCGCTGTAGACTTTAGTCCACCGGCAGAGGCGCGGCCGGGGGGCCACTGTGATACATCGTCGCATCCGGCAACAGCTGTTGCGCGCGGCAGTATCGCCCGGCTAGATGAAGGTGTGGTGGTGTTAGATCTAGATGAGGATTCAAATGAAGGAACCGGCTGGACGATACTGTATTTACATGTCGATTATCATGATAGCTTGGTGGAAGGGCAGTTGGTCGAAGCGGGCAATATCATCGGCTACCCGTCGTGTTTGGGCGGCTTTACCACGGCGACGCATCTCCACATTGCTCGTCGATTCAACGGAGAGTGGCTTCCGGCTGATTGCAATCGCTGCCCGGCTGATGTCACTGTGCCGCCCTTTGTTATGAGCAACTGGAAAGTCGTGGGCTTGGAAAGTCAACTCTACCAGGGCTTCATGGTCAACGAATTGGACAATCGGAGCGCAGTGGCGGAGCAGGGTAGATTCACAAGCATCAATGAAATATCATGGTGAGGACCAAGCTAGTGCAGTTCCTGCAAGGTGAAAATTGCGGCGCGCAGCATACTTGTTTGCCTTGTCCCTGGTCTTGACCGGGCAGTTGCTTCCGCTCTGGGCGCAGTCCCGGGCTACTGCCACGCCGGTGCCTGCCGTTTTGGTTACGCCAACGCCGGAAGGGCGCCGACTGGTTACGCCGACCTCGACGCCTACATTGAGTCCGACGCCTTTACCTGCCGTTCGGCTGCGCGCATTAGACACAGCTGGAAACGTCAATATCCGTGCTTTGCCGAGTCTCGAAGGCGAAATACTAGGTACGATCACCGCCGGGATCGAGTACCAAGTCCTTAGAAATTACTACCGCTGGTATGAATTCCGCTACGACCTTTCACCTAACGGCCGCGGCTGGATCTATGGTGATCTTGTAGAAATTGTGGGCGACCGATCGCAGATTGAGATCATTGAAAATCCAGCGGACATCGCCGTATCTGGATCATTGCAGAATCTGGCAGAAGGCGAAGCAGGTGGGGAAGAGCAACGTACTATTGCGATTTCTACCCTGCGGGCGGATTCCGATCAGTCGATAGAGTTGGTCGAAGTTACCGCCTTGCCGACGTTTACCCCCCCGGCAGCAACGCCGGCATCGTATGCTGACCAACTCGAGTTTGAGACGACAGAGTCTACACCGTGGACAAACTTGCCGCCCATCGTTCCAGTTGCGGCACTCGCCGGGCTGGGATTCCTTGGCTTTCTGGTTAACGCATTGCGCCGCTGATAGCGGGCTAGTGAACTAGTAGCTCCCGCAGGTGCCGCAACCCTGCTGAGCCTGTTCAGCTCCCTGGTCATCGGATTTGAAGGAATGCCCGCAGCCGCAACTGGAGGCGGCGTTGGGATTGTCAATCTGGAAGCCGCCGCCGATCAGGCTGTCAACGTAATCAATGCTGGCGCCGCGCAGGTACATCAAACTAGTAGGGTCGATGAGCAAGCGAATGTCATCGCTGTTTACGACAGTGTCGCCTGCTTCTGGCGCTTCCTGAAAAGCCATGCCATATTGCATGCCGGAGCAGCCGCCACCGGTCACGAAGACACGCAGAGCATGGTTGGGAATGTTCCGCTGTTCGAGCAAACTCTTGATAATTGAAACTGCCGCTGGCGTGACATTCAGAACTGAGTCGTCAGTCATTACCTCAGCAAACTGCTGTTCGGTCAAAACCATGAGGATACCTCTCATCATGTGCGATCTGCCGCAATCTTAGCATAGGCGGCGCCGCGTGTCAATTTTGCCACAGTGGCAGATTATGTGGTGACAAATAATCGCCGCCGGCGACGAGAGCAATTGTCTGCTTGGTGAGGACGAAGCACATGACAGTGCTCATAACGCTATATCCGTTGCATATTAGCCGCTATACCGTTTGCCCGCTCTGATGTAGGACACTATACTGACCACGAATACCAATTATGAATTGGCGTACGCAAGGTTTCTCGGAGGACTGAATAATGAGGACGACCAATAAGCGAATACTGTTAATCATAGTTCTTGTCGTGGTAATGGTGGCGTTTCAACCAGTTGCGCTCGCGCAGGCGGCTTCACCCCACGTCGTGGTCAATGCATACAGACTCAACGTGAGAAGCGGCCCCGGCGTTGGTCACAGCATAATCACAACCTTGCCTGGCGGCACAGTATTACCAGTCACGATGTTATCCTATGACCGTGATTGGTACGAGGTCGTTACAGTGGCTGGCACTGGATGGGTCCATCGGAAATACGCGGTGGACCGGGGCGATTGGTCCGGTGTGCCATGGGCGGGTACGCCATCGAATCTCGGCAGCGGGCTGGCAATACCGGCTGGCGCTCCTCACTTGGTCGTTAATACCAGCTATCTAAACGCCCGATCGGGTCCAGGTATAGGTTACGATGTGATCACGGTATTGCCCGGCGGTACCAAGCTGTTGGTCACAGCCATTGACCGCGACGGAAAATGGTATCAAGTGGAGACTTCCGCTGGGACCGGCTGGGTCAATTCGAGTTACACTGCTATCCGCGGCAATTTCACGAATATTCCACGGACGGGCATGCCAGGCGCCTCAGTGCCTATTACGTCGCCGCAACCGACCGTCCCGGCTGGTACGCCGCACTTGGTGGTCAACACGGCTTTCCTCAATGTTAGGTCGGGTCCCGGGGTTGGGCATGCCATTATCATGACTGTACGCGGTGGCACGGTGCTGGCAGTGCTTTCCATCGCAGCGGATGGCAAGTGGTACCAAGTTAACACTTCAGCGGGCAGCGGCTGGGTAAATTCGAACTATACGGTTGGGCGAGGCAATTTCTCCGGCATACCAAGAGCGACTGCTCCCGCTGATGCCTTATCGGGCTCAACGCCTAGGGCGGTGATTGGCACTGGCCGCCTGAACATTCGAACCGGACCGGGAATCGGACACAGCGTAATCACCGACGTGCCATGGAGAACGACTTTGGCAGTAAAGGGCGTTTCCGCCGATGGAAAATGGTTCTTGGTCGAAGGCAGTTTCGGTAGCGGCTGGCTGCGGAACCGCTATGTCGTTTTCCGCGGGGATTACAGCCAGGTTCCAGTCGTGAGCTAGGTTGCGATTCTATTCAATCTACGTTACGGCGTTACAATACACCCTGTCGCAAATGGCAGGGTGTATCGTTTGGAGTAGATCATGATTAGCGCGGCAGAGCGGATGAAAGCCTTGGGCAAGCGGCCCCAGAACAGCGGCGCACCGTCGTCGGTGTTTGGCAGCGCAGCGAGCTTGGCGCGGTCCATCGACATCGAGGAGCGGTACCGCATCGCTCTTTATCCGATCATCTGCGCGGAAGAGCCAGAAGTTGCGATGGGTTTGGCAGCCTGCCTCAGCTACTTGCTTGAACAATTCGATGACACGCGTGTTTATCGATGCTTCGCCAAGATAGACGGAGCCGATGCCGGCGCTGAAATAAGGACCTCCGATTATCAGTTTTCGATTGAGGACTGGGAACTCGAAGGACTGGCAGACAATGTTCAAGTCTCCGGCACGCTGGAACTCTACGCTGGCGCATACATACTAAACCTGACAATGGACATCAGTCTGCTGGATACAGACGAACTTCAAGTGTTTTCATTTCGATTTCCAACACTGCCGGACTTGGTCTCCGGCTTGGCGAAAGTAGCGGCCACGCTCGTAGGCAGGCTAGAAGGATCGACCGACGAGCAAGCAATTATCTCCTTCGCGCCGACGCATATCGGTCCAGCCCAACTGGCGAAACTGCTAATAGACGTATTTGAGTGGAATCTGGATGTTTACCTCCACTTCTGGGGCGTCGATTGGACGGAAGAAGAAATCCAGAAGCAGTTCGCCGATGTCGCGGAACAGGGACAGCGATCTGATGATGAGTTTCCATACTGGTGTCTGGGAATGATGGCGAAGCAGGTCATGCAACCGGGCTTGGAGGCTTGCGGTGAAGTGATCGTCCCGCAGGTGTCACAATCTTTCTCGAGCGATCTTAAGTCAGCGCCAGGTGTAGCCACGGCGGCGCGAGGCCTGGCAGAGTTGGGCTACGGCGTTCGCGCTGTTGAACTGCTTGAGCCATATCTGCTTCCGGATTCGGACGCCAGCAGTTGGATCAGCATGATTGAAATCCATCTCGAGGCCGGGCATATAGCGGAAGCAATTGATATCTGCCAACGCGCGCTGGAGGTCGGTCTGGAACATCCGGCGCTGTATAGGGAGTACGCGCAGTTGCTGATCAATGCCGAGGCTCTCGATTGGCCCGTTGAGGAGCTACTGTTTATCGACCCGGAAGAATACGATGACGAGGCGCAGATTGCAGCAGAAATCGCGAGCGCGCTAAAGCATCATTTGTCACGAGCGACCAACAGCCTCAGTGCCCTGCAGTTGGCACTGGCATACATGATCGATGTCGGTGATGAGGAAATCTGGCTCTACTTTGAACAGTTGGTTGTGAAGGATGTAGCAGGAGAATACGCTGGCGATATTATCGAACGTTTGTTAGATCTCGAAGACCACGACAACGCTTACGACATCCTGGAGCGCGCAACTGATGCGAACGTCTACGCTCATGTGTTTTTGGCGCAATTAGCGCTCGCGGACGAAGACAAGGACCTCGCCAAGGATACGATTGCGGCCTGCCGGCGCCGCTTTGCGGAAATCGATGACGAACTGGAAATAGAGCTGCAGCGCTTGGAACTCAGCGCCCGTTTGCCCAACTTCGAAGCGGCATTTGCGGAGATCAAGCTGCATTTGAGCGGGAGCCGCAATGTGTCGGAAGGGCAGGTCGAACTTCTCGAAGAAGCCATAGAAATTGCGCCAAGGATGGTTGATCTGTATGTCGTTCTTTCGCGTTGCTATGCCTCTTGGGAAGACAGCGAAAGCGCTATAGAAGTGCTCGAAGATGCGGAACGCCAGGCCGGTGCGCACCCGCAGATAGATTTAGGCTTGGCGCAAATACTCTGGGCGCGTAATGAGAGAGCCCCAGCAATTTCCAAGCTGAACAAGGGGATAGCGGCATTTCCTGGCGATGCCAATCTTCTTGTTCAAATGGCGAATTTCCTCATCGCGAACGATCAACTGGAGGACGCCCGTCAGTATATATTGCGTGCGGAGTCAATCGCGCCTTCGCATCGCGCTATTTGGCAGGTGCGGCGGCTGGTCGCGCAAAAGATGGCAGGGACGCGTTAGTCGAGTAGGACCGGCTGTACGCTGCCAGAACTTCGTTCGCGCAATTCGGCGGAAAAGCGATGCAAGTCCGATACGATGAATCGCGCGGTCACTAGCACCTCGGCCTCGAAGATTTCCTCTTCTACAGCGCCGTTGTGAGCGTCAATGAGCAGTTTCACGACATTGTAGAGCGAGTAGGGCAGTTCGATACCGACCAGCCGGCGTTCAACTTTGAGTTCCGTCTTCAATTGGCTGAGGGCTAGCTGGGCTCCTTCTGTGTAAGCGCGGACCAGACCGCCGGTACCGAGTTTAGTTCCGCCGAAGTAGCGCGCAGTCACCAAGACAATATCACCAACATCGGATCCGCGGACGACGGCGAGCGTCGGAGGACCGGCTGTGCCAGTGGGTTCGCCGTCGTCGCTCATGCCTTCTGTTACTGTCTTGCCGAATCCTACCCGAAAAGCGTAGACATGGTGATTGGCATCCGGCATTTCCGCGCGCAATTTGGCGATGGCGGCCCGCGCTGCCGCTACTGTGGACGCACGTTGAATGATAGTCAAGAATCGTGACTTCCTGATCACGATTTCGCTCTGTGTACTGGCGGCTGGTATCCGATAGGGCGGAGTCATGTGTGCTGCGGTCCCTGGGGGACCTTAGTGTGGAAGATTATCAAGTCACTGCAAAGCCTGAATACGGATATGCAAATTTAACTCTTTATACATCAGTTTCTATAGGGTTATTCAACTCTATTCTTCACAATCATTGACCCGAAGCGAAGTCCGAGGAATGACTGGCGGTAGTTACTATACATCGTCGTAAATATCACGCACACAACGGATCGTTGCTATCCCAACGATGAGATTTGATGCCTTCGACTTTCGCCAAACGCGCGCGCGCATCCAGCCAAAGCTGCGCCCACTCTTCGGGATCGTCAAGCGTAGACTCCGGGTTGAGACGACTCTGAGCGACGAATCCAGGGAAATGCGGTCTGCCACTCGGCTGGCCCACAGGGTTATAGCGCAGGTCGAAGCTCCAGCGGAAGGCATCGCTTTTGTTGTCCATTGACGCATGCTTGCACAGCGGATGGAAGAACAAGACACCGCCGGGACTGAGCGGGACCGGAATCGCAATGTCCTGCTCGATCAACGCGTCAGGAATGCCCAGTTGGTCTATCCGTGAACAATGCAGAGCCATACCTTCGCGGTGGCTGTTCGGCACCACTTGCAGGCAGCCATTCTCCGGTGTCGCCTCTGTAATGGCAACCCAGCAGGTGACCATTTCTGTGTCGTCAGCTTCGGGCAAAGCAACGCCATTATCCTGGTGCCAGTGCGTCCGCCCGACCAAGGCGCGATTTACATCGCGATTCGTGAGGATTTCCATTGGCGGTTTGATACGCACATGTTGAATTGGATTGCTATAAATCTCGCCACCTATTAGTGATTCCACAGCTGCTAGCAGGCGCGGGCTGCGGAGGAGATTAAAGACCGCCGGACCCAGGTGGATCGGCATTTCAGGATAGATGTTACTGTTTGGCAGCGCGATATCCATTGCTTGTTCGTAAATGCAACCAGCTCGATACACCTCGACGAGCCGCTTTTCGAACGGCAACCAGTCGTAGGTTTCCTGCAACAGTCCTTCGCTCACCCATTGCCGGCAGAGCTCGTCCAAGAGTGCTTCATATTCTTCGATCACCGGTTTGACATCAAGTTCGTAGTCGAGCAGACGATCAACCGCCAGATAACCTTCGCGCTCGAAACTCGCAATTTGTTCTTCACTTAGCATTTTAGGCAATCCAAACATTAGCTTTTACATGATGACTATTGTACCGGAAATTGACCTTGACGGGCGTAACTTTATATAAAGATAGAAACCTCAGCCAACTAGACTGAGACCTCCTGCGACAGAACTTTTTATGACCCCATCCGCTGTATGCGGCAAATCAGCCTCCTAGGGTGATGGACGTTGAGCTCGACCAAGGTCCCATGCCTCCGCGATTGACCGCCGCTACTGAGACTTGATAAGTCTTGCCGACCGTCAAGTTTTCGATGACAAATGGCTCTGAGGCGCTGCTGAATGCATACATCGGGTTCGAGCCGCTCTCTCGATCATGATAGCGCAACGCGTAGGCCAGTATAGGCGCATCATCCACCTGGGGCACGTCGATAGATACGACAACATAACCGCCCCCGTCAATCAGGGTCGGCGGCGGCAGCTTCCCGGGCAACCGGGTAACCTGCGGCTCCAAAGCCGATTCAGCCCAGTTCATAACTTCCTCAGACTGTCCGCTATCCGCCACCAAGATACGGACTGGCGATCCGTGCCTGATGCTGGGGGGACGAGAGGACATGTCAAAACCCAATTCATAGCTGCTCGAATAGACGTTTTCGGAGATAGGAAGCTCATATACTTGCTTGTCGCTTCGCAGAACTATGTAAAAGGAACTGTCGGGCAACAGAGAAGGCAGATCTTCCCAATCATGTTCGCCCCAGCCGAAGAAAACTGGATACTGATACCACTTGAAATCGTCTTCGTCTTGGTCCGCCCCCCAGAAAATCGCTTGCAACTCAATCATTGACCATGTTCCATCGTCATGCGCTACTCTAAGCCAATGGGTGCCAGTACGCTGGGTTGAACCGATCATAAGGACGTGACCATCGCCATCAGGGCTTAGTGATGAAAACTGGAAATCAGCCAGCAGCCCGGTCGGCGGGTCTACCATCCGCGTTGTCAGCCAGCTGGCGATGAAAGCTGTCGTATCCTCATATTTGATTTCGTACCAGTCGCCAGCCTCGCCAACGACTTCAAGAATGGCACCGCTTCTTGCCACACCAACCCTGCCGCAAGACGTGCTGGCGCATTCCCGCAGGTTCACGATCTCTCCGACTGTTATAGTAAATCCGGTCTCGCTGGCTAGCGCGACGGCTTCAGATCGTGTTTCACATTCGGGCACGGTCAAGGCGTAAAACTCTTCTACTGAGTATTCGGCGCCATTCAACTGGATATAGGTCAGCTCACCGAATTCAGCAACGAGCGCTCGGATAGTTTTGCAGTTGTATTGCGCATCGCCCGTACCGCTCGATACCCAATCCAATGCAAATGTCATGGCCGTTGACAAGGAAAAGACTACCAAAAGTAGGAAAAGTTTCTTCAACTTTGACCTTATATATCTTAAAGTTTGGATGACGCAGACTATATCATATCCGCCCGGAAACGCAATTTCCAAAGCGCTTGCAGACTACAGCATTAGCTATGCGTCCGGGGTGGATGCAACGCGGGCTTGCAAGAAATAGTGCCCCATAGGAGACTCGAACTCCTGTTTTGGCCTTGAGAGGGCCACGTCCTAGGCCGCTAGACGAATGGGGCGACTCTATGATCCTAATCAAAATGCAGCCATTGGTCAAGATGGCGCCAGAAATCCCATCCTTTTCTGCGCCAGCTTGAGCGTGTCTTGAGCGATATCGGCGGCTTTTTCCTGCCCGATCTTCAGGACAGAATCAAGGTAACCCGCCTCATTCATCAACTCATAATAGCGAGCTTGTAGCGGTTCGAGCGTTCCTACTACTACATCTGCCACAGTCCGTTTGAGGTCGCCGTATCCTTTATCGGCAAAGGCCGCCTCGATGACTTCCTGCGTCTCATTCGTAATGGCCTGATAAATCGTCAGCAGGTTGTTGACGCCGGCGCGTTCCGGATCATCGCTGAACCGTATCTCGCGATGCGAATCCGTTACCGCGCGCATGACTTTCTTCTGCGCGCGCGACAAATCATCAAGGAGGAATATAGCGTGATTCTCTGAGGCCTCGCTCTTAGACATTTTGGCTGTCGGGTTGTCCAAGCCCATAATGCGGGCGCCAGCTTGCGGATTCATAACCGACGGCAATGTAAAGGTCTCGCCGTAGAGATGGTTGAAGCGCTGCGCCAAATCACGGGTGAATTCCAGGTGCTGGTTTTGATCATCGCCGACTGGCACCAAATCCGCATGGTAAAGCAAGATATCGGCCGCCATCAAGCTGGGATAATTGAGCAGACCGGCGCCGATGGAGTCCTGAGATTGCTTGGCTGATTTATCCTTGAACTGCGTCATTCGATGCAGCCAGCCAAGTGGCGCCATGCAGGTCAATATCCATGCGAGTTCAGAATGCGCCGGCACATGAGACTGTACAAACACTGTCGAAATCTCAGGGTCAATGCCAGCAGCGATGTACATGGCAGCGCTCTCGCGCGTCTTTCGCCGCAGTTCAGCAGGATCTTGCGCGACTGTAATGGCGTGCAGATCGACCACGCAGTAGAAGCAGTCGTAATCATTTTGCACTTCAACCCATTGCTTGAGCGCGCCGAGATAATTTCCGATCGTCAAATTGCCCGACGGTTGAATGCCGGAAAGGACCCGCGGTTTGTTCCCGTTTTCTGCAACCATAGTTCCTTCCAGATTATATTGGAATCTTTGGCACGCGAGGATTTTAGCATCCTGCCACCAGCGCTTCAACTACAAACTAAGAGATCAGCGCTCCTTCAAGGCGCGCTCGATTTGTCGGTTGTGGTCACGCTTGGCCAAGTCAGCGCGCTTGTCATATCTGCGTTTCCCGCGCGCCACCCCGATTTCAACTTTGGCGCGACCACGTTCAAGATAGACTTGCAATGGTATGGCGGTCATGCCATTTTCCCGTAGTTTGGTGATGATGCGGTTGATTTCACGCCGATGCAAGAGCAACTTGCGTGGCCGACGAGGTTCGCTGTGACCAAAGTTGTGGGCGTCTTTGTAAGGCGCGATATGGATGTTCATCAACCACAGTTCGCTGTCCTTTTCCCGAACGTAACCATCGCCGATATTAATGTTGTGATTGCGAATCGATTTGATCTCCGATCCAAGCAAAACTAAGCCTGCGTCGTACCGATCAGTGACCAGATAGTCGCGATGCGCTTTGCGATTCTTTGTGATTATTTTTCTGCTGGTACTCATGCCGCCGTCGCACAGTGTCGGCAAGAAGGTCCGCCGCCAAGTGATCCAAGAAGCTGAGGATACTAGTGTTTCGCTAGTGTTTCAAGACAAGGGCCGCCAGGCTCGCTGGAATTCTTTAGCAGAAATGTCCCCGTCCGCATAGGCTTTGATGACACTTACGGTGACGCCAATTCGGCGCTGGATGGCATCGGGATCATCACAATTACGCAAGCCCGCCACCACTCCTTCAATGTCTTCGGGAATATCGGCAACGTAGTCCACCACAGCGTTCATCACTCGGCCTAGTCGCTCGTTGAATTCTTGCCCGGGAATAGCGCATAACTGCAGCACCAGTGAATTGCCCAGAAGTGTGTTTTTGCGACCGCTGGATTGCTGGATTACCTCAAACTCGCTGATACTTTCCGCCACGTCACGTACGAAAGCCGCCAAGGGCGTGTCCGGTTCACCCGCTCTTGGGCTTGGCTCGCCCTTTGCTGTTGCCGCTTCAGTGGCTGCCGAAGTAGGCTCGCCAACTCCGGTTACAGTGCTGACAAGCGCTGTTGTCTCTGCTGTGGACTCAGTGTCAGTTTTGCTGTTAGAAACAGCAATAGCTGCTAATGTCGTCGCTTCATCAATGGAAGTCATGCTCGGCTCGATTTCAACTTCTGCCACTGCCGGCTCATCTGTCGGCTCTACAACAACAATCACAGCCGGTTCAGGCGTCGTTAGTATACCCGACAGTAAATCCCCAAGGTTCACCGCGCCAGACGCGACCAACGCAGTCCCGGTCGCGACAATAAGCAAGATGACGATCAGCAGAACAAACCCCCGCCGAGTACCCGCGGGTTCACTCTCGGCATCCAAAGCCGGTTGTTGGAGGTCCTCCCAATCATCAATGGAAATATCCGAAGCCGACTGCGCCGTACTGTTAGCATCTGTCTCTACGCCGAGCAGATCATCGTCCTGTTCCTGCAGTTCCAGAACATCGGCTTTGAGTTCACCGGCGCCCGGATAAGATGGGTCGAGCGCGATTACGCGATCGAGGGCTAACTGCCCTATTGAACGATCGCGCAAGCTATGCGAATAAACCCACCATAGCGACGGGTTTTCGGCATCTGTTTCAAGCAAGGGGGTCAATATTGATCGAGCCCGCTCCAACTCATCGCGCTCTATGAGTTCGTAAGCCCTTTGCAAAATCGCATTAGTTGAGTCGCTCATAGGCAGCCCTTTTGGGAAGCCTCTTCACAAAAACAGTCAACCAAGAACAAAAGCAACTCCTTGATCATGCAATCATTGATGCGACGCTTCAATGTAAGCAATCATTCATACGGCAGTGTACATCTGGCTGAAAATGCACGCAACAAAAAAGCTTACCAATACCGGCAAGCTCCCCAATCATGCCCTGAAGAGGACTCGAACCTCCACCCCGTTAAGGACACGGCCCTCAACC
>WTGB01000081.1 GCA_011523735.1 Chloroflexota bacterium | reverse complement strand
GTAGTGCTGTGTCGGCGGTCAGTGTCTACGCGACCTACGCGCACCCCTTGTGGGAGAGGGGGTTTGGGGGTGAGGGCACTAGTCGTCCGCCATGATCTCGTTGATGGCGGCGGTCGCGTCGACCAGGGCGTCAGCCGGCGCCTTGTTGCCGCTCAGCGCCTGTTCCAGTTCCGCCGCGATCGGGCGGAAGAGCGCGATTAGATTGTGATGCTGCGGGAAGGTGCGCGCATAGACAGCCGACTCCAATACCACCCTGTGCTTTTCCGACATGTAGTCCGCTTCCAACAGCGAGAGCCGCGGCGGCGTATTGTTATTGGAAGCCGAGTAAACCTCAAGCATATCCTTGCGCGTCATGAAGCGCAGGAAACCCCAGGAAGCGGAGGCGTCGGGCGTCTGCGAGGAGATGAAGAATTTGTTCACCCAGGAATGCGTCGCTTGGACATTGCCAGTCAAGGGCAGGGTCGGGTATATCGTCTCCTTCTCATCTGGCGCGTAAAGATTGATGACGCGCTCCATATCGGCGCTGGACAGTTGCATGGCGGCATTGCCACCCGCCAAGACATTGAGATCACCCTGCGGGTCCAAGCCCGGATAAGCCGTCACTTCATGCTCATGCACCAGCGCTACCAGCCATTCCAGCGCTTCCAGAGCCTCCGGCTCATCGAGGGCGCAGGCGGTCAAGTCGTCGCTAAGGAATTTGCCATCAGCCATGTGCACCCACATCAGGAAAGGCTGCCAATCACGCTGCCAGTTGCCGCTGGCGTCAGAGAAGTGGTAACCCTCGACATCGAAGCCATCGCCGTCGCGCACGGTGGTCGCTTGCGCCACAGCGAGGAATTCCTCCCAGGTCGTCGGCGCTTCGTCAAAGCCGGCTTCCGCCAGCATCTCCTTGTTGTACCAAAGGGTGCGCAGATCCTGCCGGTAAGGCACGGCGACGATATCGCCGCGGATGGTGACATCGGCTTGCAAGCCAGCCGGGAAATCAGCCCAATCCCATTCTTCGTCGGCGTTGATGAAATCGTTGAGCGGGACCGCCCAATTGCGCCGCGCCATCTGAGGTGCCCAAACAGCGCCGCCCTGGAAGACATCGGGCGTCACGCCGGAGGCGAAAGCCGTCGTCATCTCTTCGTTATACCGCCCCCAATTGGTCCAGTTGATGCTCACGCTGGCGCCGGGATTCTCCTCGATAAAGCGCGGGATGATCGTCTCTTCAAAGGCGGTCTGTACTGGATCGCTCCAGTCCACCATCGCCAATGAGAACTCGGCCCCGTCCGCTTGCGCCGCGACCGGTTGCAGTCCGAGCAGGGCGAAGCCGGTAGCTGTGCTGGACATCGCCGAGAGCTTCAAAAAATCGCGTCTAGAGAGTTTCTTGCTCATTAGCTGTACCTCCTGATGCAGTCTGATACTTAGGAATATTGTAGGAATCTTGACAATGATACCGCAGGTCCACGAGAATTGACAACAGCAGCCTGTGGCGCTTTCTATTCGCCCTGCCTGCGCTATTCGCCAGCAGCTGGCGCGCAGCAAAAACACCGGACATAATCCTGCCAAACCCGCTCGCGAAATTGACGAGAGTTCCCTCATGCGAAAGATTGCCTTCCTCGGCCTTGCCCTGCTTCTGATGTTCATTCCCGCATCGCTTTCACAAGACGAATATCCCGCCTGCTGGGAATCGGAACTGATTACCAGCCTGGTGTCCGTGCCTTTCTACAAGTCCTATTTCTCCTGGCTGGAAGAGTTGGAAACAGCGGAAGAACTCATCGAATTCGCCGAATCGCATTTGCCTTCGCGCGATCGGGACTGGGCCAGCAACGAACGCTGCGCCGAAGCCATCGAACTCAGTTGGCAGACGCAGCGCGAGCTTAGCCTGCGAGCTGCCTACAAGGCTATGGAATTCGGCTTGCGCGCCAAACTCGACGCCGACCCGACGGACCTTTCCCGCTACAACCCCTTGCGCGCTTTCCTGACGGATTCCTTCTATCCCGACCGCTTCACGCAGATGGTCGACGAACAGCAAGCCCTGATAGACAGTGGCGAACGGCGCTACGAACTGAAGCCCGAGGAAGACGCCCTGCCCGATTGCACAGACGCCCAACTCGCCAGCCTGGCGCCGCTTTTGCCCGACTATCGGGAGATCATAGATGACTCGACCGCGATCGGCTCAATGTACGAACTCCTGGGCTTGGTACAAATGCAGTTTGAATGGCGCGCGAACTGGGCGCGGCAAACGGTGGAGCCGCAGGCAGACGGCACTATTCATTATCCCAACCGAGACGGTTTTCAGCTTCTCCCCCCTTGTCGCGAAGCGGCGGAATTGCTCTGGTTGATGAATCGCGCGGTTGCCGATGTGACCACCGGCACAGCTCTGATCTATGCCGGCCTGACGCAAGAAAACCATCCCTACTATCAAGTTTTCAATCGCAATGACGACCGTGTGCGCGTTATCTTTGAGCGCATCGAGAGCGTTGCCGTCGAGCCGGCCCCGCTTGCCAAGTGGACTTCCTGCAATGAGCACACGCAGGAAGCCATCCGTCAACGCCTCCCTGAATACAGCGCGATCCTTGACCTTCCTGGCTCCATTGCATCGATAGAAGAGTACATCGCCTTTGCCAAAAGCGAGGTTGAATGGCGTCAGCGGCTCTGGGAGGGTTTGCCAAATTGCGCCGAAGCGCTTGAAGTTGCGCTGGCGCTCAGCCAGGCTGTCAGCGACTTGTCAGCAGTGATGGCTTTCAGCGCCGCCGGCCTCGAACTCGAATCCAATCCCTTCATCAACAAGCTAACAACGGCGGCTTTAATTGCTGAAAGCCTGCATTATGGGACGCTGGGCGGATCGCCGTTTTGGGATAGGCCCCAGCGACTGCGTAATTGCAGCGAAGCCGAGTTGGATGCGCTCGCGGTCATTGTGGCGCAATATCATCTGTACGGCGAGTCCATGACTGGCTTCGGCAGCATGTGGAATTTTCTGGTTGTCGCAGAGTCGCTTTTCGGCTGGCGAGACGACTTGCCGATGGCGCTGCCATCCTGCAAGGAATCATACGAAATCAGCCTGCTTATAAGCCAAATCCCTGATGACTACATCGCCTTGTTTGGGCTGACGCACGCCGGTTACTTGCGTGACGCCAATCCCTACTTCGAAGCCGTACAGAAGAATGGTTCCGCATTGCTCAAGCTGCTGGGCGCGACCGCGATCGAGAGCAGTCCCCACGAAGTAGTTTGGGATTACGGCGGCCAACTTTCTTCCTGCAACAGAGAACAATTAGATCTGTTGTCTCGCATATTAGGTGATTACCTGGCTCTGTTAGACATGGGCCAAAGCCTGGACTCCTTTGAAGCGCTGACGGCATTTGGCGATGAGCAAATTGAATGGCGGAGCGATGTCTGGCCGCAGTTGCCCAACTGCGCCGAAGCTTTCGAAATAGGCTTGCATATCTATCGCACAGCCGGTGATCGAATCGTCTTTGATGTCCCGGCTATCGCCGAGGACAAGCTGGCGGACATCATCGCTGGCGATACGCTGCTGAATACGCGCCTGGGCGAGATCTTCGCTGCCGAGCTGCCGCCCAAATGGCGGCGCCAGCATACCGGGGAGATTGTGTCGCATACGCAACATTGTTCGCCGGCGCAAACAGCGAACATCAGCGCGGCGCTGACAGGCTTTGCAGCTCTCCTTGACGAAGCAGCCGACCTGAAAGCTCGCCCGGCTGGATTGCGCGATTACGTGGACAAGCGCATCCAGTGGCGTCAAGACATGGTCGCCAGTTTGCCGCGCTGCGTCATCGTCTTCGAGTTGGATGACCTGCCCGCCTTTGATCTTGCCACAAACATCGCCAGCAATATTCCTGTCTTGGGCGCCGTCCTCAACGGCGGCGACCTGCTGCAAGCGATCGTTTCCGCGTTGACTACCGAAGAAGACAGCACGGTTCAAGCTATCAGGCCTTACATGAACCGCATGCCTCCCTGCTCGGAGGCCGAACTGCGCAGCTTAAATGAGAACATGCCAACTTATGTCAAGATAATCGATGATGAAGGCAGCAGCAGAGAGAGACTGGGCTTTTTTGGCTATATCAAGCAGAAGCTGGCATGGCGCAAAAAAGTCTGGGCGCGTATGCTCATTTGTTCAGAAGCCCTCGAGGTCGGCTTCCTCATTGACCAGATCGCGAGCGACATTTCTACCGTGGATGCGCTGCGCTTGCACGATCTTGCCGACGACGAGATTCCCTATATTGCGCTCCAAGAGGAGGGCCGTGCGGCACTGCAAAATACGCGCGAACGGATCGTCGAGCTCATTGACAGCGGCGTGCGGAAGCAGACGCCAGCTTCCGCCGAAAACCCGCTGCTCCGCTGTTCCGATGCGGAGTTGGACATCCTGGTTGACTACTCACACAATCGCTATCTGTTCTTGTATTTCAAAGAAGAGACAATTTCGGCGCTCAACGAGTTCAGTAACGTTGTAGTGAGCTGGCGCGCGGAAACCTGGGCGCCCTTGCCCGCTTGCCTCGAATCATTCATCTTCGGCAGCCTGGCCAGCCGGCAAACGGGCGACCTCGTGAGCCACTACGCGCTGGAGTGGTCCGGCGTGCATCGCAGTCAAAACCCCTTCTTCCCCGATATACGCGAAGATGTCTTCGACCTGGTGGAACTCACTGAGGCTTTGCAGAAGAATAACCGCCGAGATCTCGACCGCTTTATCGACGAGTACATGTCCAGGGGCGCTTGAGCCGTAGCTTCCGGGCGCTTTCAAGCGACCGCCGCCTTTAGCGCCCCAAGCGCCGCTTCTTCAGCATCATGAACTTTCAAGACGTTCTCGCGAACCCCGGCGCGCAGGTCGGCGATTTCCGCTTCGCTGAGCGGGAAGTCCGTCTCCGCTTCGGCTTTCAGGGCTTGCAGTACCTGATAGCAGGCGATGATCTCATCCAACTGCGCGGCGCCGCTCTCGCTGAAAAGCGCGGTTTTGCGGTCGATGGCTTCGCGGGCATCGCCCAACATCGGCGCGTCCGCGGGCAGCAAGCACTGGTGCAGGTCCCGCCAGGCTAGGCCCGCAGCGCGATAGGCTTCCGCGGCAGTTGTGAGCGCCGCATCGCCCAGCATTTGCGCCGCTTCAGCGAGAAAATCGGCATAGACATCCCGCTCAGCCTGGAGCGTTTTGCCGAAGGCCGGACCCAGAAAGGTGTAAGAACTGATCAAGACAGCCAGCAGCGGACGTCCAGTGGCATATTCACGCGCCCAACTGCCTTTGTTCGTCTTCGCCAGCATTTCCGCCCAATGTTGCAGGGCGCGCAGGCCAAAATTCTTGGCTGAGCCCTTCGGCGGTTTCTCCGTCATCAAGGCGATGCAGTCGGCAATGCCTTGGCGGATGGCGGCGGGCAATTGCGCATCGTCCGGGGCGCCGAGCAAAATCAAGCCATGCCGGTCCTTTTTGACGCGCGCTCGCGCCTTATCGAGATCGTCCGCGCTGACAGTTAGCGGGACGCGGCTGCGGTCGGAAATATAAGCTTCGCCTTTATCCGGCTCGTAGCCAAATATGACCAGAGGCATGGTATACCAGTTGGCTTCGTCATAGGGCAAGGCATTGTAGGGCAGCAAGGAGCCGTCCGGGCTGGCGATGGGCGCGTAACCTTCTTCCAGCGCGTCGATGAGATTCTGGCGGCCCTTGGCGGGGCTGGTGCTGCGCCGCAGTTCCCGCGGCAGCTTCAGCCGGTCGAAAATGCGCTCCATAGGATCGAAGGTATTGCGCGTCAGCAGGTTCACTTGCGGATCGTAGCCTTTGTAGTGAAAGGTGAAATAGCCGAAGGTGACGCCGCCGCTTATGCCGAGCAGCATCGCCTCGGTGTATGGCGCGCCGGTGTGCGGGGCTTTGACGCCTTGATAATCCAGCGCGTTGCGGATGGAGGCGGTATCCCAATAGCGCCCTTCGAATTGTGTGTAGTTGGCAAGTGTGGGCATGTGATTGTTTCCTGATTGACTAATCGCTAGCGGTCAAGCCAGTTTACTGACGAAATCGCCAGCGATGCTAAATTTGCGACATACTTTACCGAATTGATCGGCAAGCCGGAAATGCTTCGCCAATATCTGTCGGCGCCATGTCGAGTTCATGCCAACGAAAGTCGGGACAAAATTGGACAAAATTGGTACTCATTTGGTTCATCTTGGCACATGCTGGGTACATCCTGGCTACAAAAATTCAAGGATTTTACAATATAATTGTCAATCTCTATCGATACAGTGTAGATACAGCGGGGTTTTTCGGGCTGAGAATCGGATTCGGGGCGGCAGCCGTTGGGATTTAGGTTAGAAGCGGCATGTTTTCGGATTAGATGCTGGATGGGCGATCGCGTGTTCATGGAGCCAGTCTAGCAGAAATCAGCCGGGAAAAGGCGACCATATGTTCTCGTATTGGAAAATTCAAACCATTCGGCTTCACCACAGAGGCAGGCGAGCCAAGGGGGCTTCCAAACCGAAATTCATCCGTAAAGCGGGCGAGCCAAGGCTCGTTCCTACGAAAATTGCGGGTTTGGGACGGGCGGGCGATCCAAGCATCGCCCCTACAGATTTTGACGTGACTGGTGATGGGATTTGGCAGGTTTATAAAAAAGTGGCGGAAGTATAGCAGACCGTCCCAGCGCCCGAACGCAGTATTTCCGCAGACCGGGCACAAGCTATTCTTCACCTTTCATGTTGCGTGGGCGGGGACTACACTGCTGCTATGAAACGGATCTGGAAGCGCCAGCCGATTTACTACGGCTGGTATATCGCTCTGACATTGGCGATCACGGAAACCGTCTCCTACGGCGTGATGGTCTATGCCTTCACGGTTTTCATCAGTCCGATGGAAGCGGAGCTGGGCTGGACGCGGTCCGAGATATCCGGCGCCTTTTCACTCTTTTTCCTAGTCGCTGGCGTCTGCGCGTTTCCAGTTGGCTATTGGCTGGATAAACATGGATCGCGCCTGCTCATGACACTGTGCTCGGTCGGGGCGACGGTCATGGTGCTGCTGTGGTCGCAAGTGTCAACGCTGCCGGAGTTCCTCGCGGTTATGGCGCTTTTGGGAGTTTGCGCTGCGGGCGTCCTGTACGAACCGGCTTTTACGGTGATCGCAACCTGGTTCCGGCATAATCGTGGAAGCGCCATGGCTGTCGTCACTTTCGTAGCCGGGTTCGCCAGTACGATCTTCGTGCCGCTCACAGATGCGCTGCTGGTGGCATACGGCTGGCGACAGGCGGTGCTGATACTTGGCCTCATCCTGGGCGCAATTTCCATCCCTCTGCATGGCCTGGTCTTGCGGCGAAAGCCATCAGATTTGGGCTTGTCAGCCGATGGCGCAGCTCCAATAGAGACGCCAGCCAAAGAGAAGCCGATTGAGCTAAGCCGTGTACTGCGTTCACGTTATTTCTGGATACTGACGTTGGGATTTGCGCTTTCGACCTTTAGCCTGTACGCCATCCGGTTCCACATCATCCCGCTGATGATCAGTGTTGGCATTCATCCAAGCAGCGCCGCAATCGCCAGTGGCGCAATCGGCGTGACGCAAGTGCTTGGACGCCTGTTTTTTGCGCCGCTAGAGCGTCGCTTTTCCAGCAAGACCATGGCGATTGGGGTCTTTGTCCTGGCGGCGGTCTCTCTGGCTATTCTGATGCTAGGCGCCAGCATGATTATTATAGTTCTCTTCGTCACATTGTTTGGGATGGCGATCGGCGCTCATACACTGACACGTCCGCTGATGGTTGCGGATTCATACGATACGGCTTTCTTTGGGCGGATCAACAGCGCGATGGTCATCTTTGTGACGGTCGCTATCACTGTGGCGCCATTCGCCGCCGGCGTCGTTTTTGATCTTTCGGGATCCTATCAGCCAGCGCTGCTGATGGCGACCGGGTTCTGCATTGTCGCAGTCATCTTGATATCCGCTTTACCCCGGAAAAACTGATGCGCACTGAAGAGCGCGCGAGACCTTGACGCTAATTCAGAGAGCTTCCTTCTGCCTGCTTGCTGCGGCGCTGGTGTTTCTGTTGCCGCGACTCGCCGAAAGCAGCCTGGTCTCAGCAGGGCGAGGTCAGTTTGATGGAATGTTTCAGGGGCACAGTTTGTTATAGATATCGCGGCATAGCTCAGGGCGCTCTCTTTTTTGCCGCAAAGCACTGGCGATTTCAGATGATGCGCTCAATCAATGCTGTTCAGAATCCGTAAATGCCAGCAAGTCATGCGAAAAAGCGAGCCTTGTGGGGCAATTAATCTGGTCGCCCGCCGGCGCTCAGGTTTGTGGTTTCGGGCGACATGGTATGTCGCCCCTACAGACCGTTGCTTTAGCGAAATTTGCAGGACTTAGTTGCGCTTACTTCCGTCTGATTTCAGCATTGCTAATACTTTCCAGAATCTCTTCGTCCGTTGGCTCTTCATCCATCACAACATCATCCAACACAACGCTCGAACCCGCGTCAAAGCGTCGCCCAGTCGGGAGTGGCGAACATCGTGGCTATACACCGAGAAGATGGTTTAGGAGCGACATGGTAGGTCGTCCGAATTTCTTTGTGTAACGCGGGCGGCATACCATGCCGCCCCTACATTGTTCTTACTCTCGAATGGCTCATGTCCACCGAATTAGCCTCTCCCCCCAGCCAGCCGCCAGCCGCGCTTCCGTCTCCTCCCAACTGCGGACGCCCGAGGTGGCATCGGCCGCTTCGATATTACAAGCCGCCACTGCGCAGGCTCTCCGGGCGCATTCGGCGGGGCTGTGACCGCGGATCATAGCTGCGAGCAGACCGGCGTAAGCGGCATCACCAGCGCCGGTGGTGCCAGCGACTTCCACCTGGAAGGCTGGTTGCCAGGCTGTCGCGCCCGCCCATTCAGCCGGCGCCTGATCAAGCGCGTTCAAGAATGCGAGGCGCCCGGCATCCGACGCGGCGCCCAAGTACAAGCCGCGCTCGCCCAGTTTTAAGCCAGCGACGCCAGCGCCCAGCGCAATCAGTTCCTGCGCCAGGTCGGCCAGGTAGGCCGCCGTCAGACGATCGAACAGGTCAGCGCCCCAGCGCTCAAGATCGGGGCGGCGAAGCATGAACATGATCTCTTCGATACTCGGCAGGAATATGTCAACAAGAGGCAAGCAACGACCTAGTATCGTTCGCCAGTCCGCGCGTCCGCTGGCTGAATCCGGCGGGGGGAGCGATAGGTCAATCGAGGTGATGACGCCGGTGCCTTTTACCGCGCGCAGCAAGGTCAGGAATCCCGCGCCATCGTCCTCGTAGAGCCGCGGAAGCAGGGTCGGATATCCCAAGTGAAAAAGCTTGGCCGCGGCCACGCGCTCAAGGTCAATGTGGTCCAGGCCGTAATCGTTGTAGACGCCGGTATTCGTCAGCAGGGTGCGGTCATGGTTCTGCGGTTCGATGACCACGGTATAGGGGCTGGCAGCGCCGGGTACAACCTGTATGTTATCGCCCAAGGCAGCGCCGAAACCACGCACATAGTCGATGATGGCCTCCCCCAGCCAGTCATCGCCGACCGCCGCCAGCAGGTCGACATTGATTCCCAGACGGTGCAGAGCCAAACCGGTATTGGAGACGGCGCCGCCGGTCGAGTATGAGATATTCCCGATCTCGTAGACCTTGCCAGCGTCAATCACCTGTTCCGGTTTCAACATGGACATATCGGGCAGGATGTCCAGGGCGATGTGTCCAGCTACCACCACGTCCGCGGGCATGATGTTCTCATTCCTTCGGCAGCTAATACGTCAAGAAGCCACAGACGGGCAGGGCGATCTCAACATATTGTTCCCAGCGGGATTGATCGAGGTCAGGGCTGCCTTTCGCAATCCATCCGCTCCCGCGTGATTAAGCAGCGCTGGTTCAGCGCGACGCCCGTGTACTCGTGATAGTCGCCATTGAGCCAACTGACGATGACGCGCTCGATCGCCGCGTCGCCCAAACCAAAGTGCAGCAGCATTTCATTGCCGGCGCCCAGGCTGGAGCCGGATTTCAACTCGCGAAGCTGGGACAGGCCATCGCTGCTGACGACAGTAACGCGAGTCCCGAGGGCGTCCCGGTCGATCCCGCTGCCGCCCTGCAACTCGAAAGCAATATAGTTATTCAAACTGCCAGCGGCGCTGACATTCTGGAAGAGCCGATGCCCGCTATCCCACCAAGTCAGGATATAGTCCATGCTGCCGTCCCGATTGTAATCGGCAGTGCTGAAACCCATCGTCGCGGACTTGCCATCGCTGAAACGCGCCTGTTCGATGGCGAGGAAGCTGCCATCGCGCCGATTGCGGTAGAGCATATCCGGATACTCATAGTGCATGCCGGCTTTGCCATAGATCGGCGAAATGCCAGTCGCGGCCAAGTATAGATCCAGCCAGCCGTCATTGTCATAATCGAAGAAGGCTGTGCCCCAGCCAACCGCCTCGCCCGTGCGGTAATCGACGCCGGCTCGCTCCGTCACATCAGCGAAGGCGCCATCGCCGTCGTTCTCCAGCAGCGCCATAGCCCTGACCATGTTGGAAAAATAGAAATCCAAATCGCCATCGTTGTCATAATCGCCGGTCGCCAATCCCATACTATGAACGACCGTATCAGCGCCAGCCCGCGCGCTGACATCGGTGAAGCACCAGCCCACGCAGCCGGGACCATCGTTGCGCCAGAGCACATTGCCCAGCGCGTTAACCGCCTTGTCGTTCACGACATAGATATCAAGGTCGCGGTCGTCATCATAATCGACCCAACTCACGGAGAAACCGGCGCCGAGCAATTTCTCGAAGCCCAGCAGTCCCGACACATCGGTGAAGCTGCCATCGCCATTATTGTGATAGAGGGCATCGCGGCTGCGGGCGAAATCACTGATTTCGCAAGCGGGAATACAAGACCAATTCGCGATGTAGAGGTCGAGGTGCCCATCTTCATCGTAATCGCCGAAAGCGGCTGTCGTGCCCTTGCCATTGTCGCCCACGCCCGCCTTCACGGTGACATCGGCGAAACCCGCGCCTTGGAGATTGCGATACAGTCGATTGGCGCCCAGGTTCAGCACATAAAGATCGCGCCAGCCGTCGTTGTCATAATCCGCCCAGACCGCGCCTCCACTCGGCACATCGGGCAGGCTGAGCCGCTCGCTGAATTCCGAGACGCTGAAGCTGCCATCGCCATTGTTGCGGTAGAGGACGTTGGGGTCGAGATTGCCGGTGACGAAAAGATCAACCCAGCCATCGTTGTCATAATCCGCCCAAGCGGTGCCAGCCGCCAGATAGCCATTCTCATAAGGACCGGGGGCGTTCTCGTCCCAGATGGCGCGATGGGTCGCGTCGATGCCGGCGCTTTCGCTGACATCCATGAAGAGCAGATTGTCCTGGAGCAGAAAGAACAGCAAGAATGCGGCGACTGTCGCTACCATGGGCGGATCCTGAGGCTAATCGCTGATCTGCCCGTCGCGGAGGGTGATGATGCGATCAGCGTATTCATCGGCAATCGGATCGTGACTCGAAAGCAAGATTGATGTCCCTTTCTTTCGCACGAAATCTTGCAGCACCGCCAGGACCTGATGCGTCGTCTCGCTGTCCAGCTCGCTGGTCGGCTCATCCGCCAGGATAAGGTCCGGCGATGTTACCAGCGCCCGCGCAATGGCGATCCGCTGCTGCTGACCGCCGGACATTTCATAAGGGCGATGATCATAATAATCAAGCAGGTCGACCCGCTCCAAGCTGTCGAGGATGCGCTTGCGCCGGTCGCCACGCGGCAGGCCGCCCAGCCGCGCCATGACATCAAGGTTTTCATAGGCTGAGAAGCTCGACAACAAGCCCATCTGCTGAAAGACAAAGCCGATGCGCTCCCGCCGCCAGGCTGTGCGCGCCGCCTCATCCATGGTTGAGATGTCGATGCCTTGTATCCAGATCCTGCCGGTCGTCGGATTGTCCAAGCCGCCCAGGCAATTCAGCAAGGTCGTCTTGCCGCTGCCGGAACGCCCGCGCAGCGCCACAAACTGCCCGCGCCCGACCTCGATGTTGATCCCGCGCAAGGCGTGGATATCCCCCGAATCCGAGGCGTAGACCCGCCCGACATCCTGTGTCGCAATGGCTTTATCCGTCATCAGTCCGCCTCTTCAAGCGCGCCAGCAAGCCAGCAGGCGCGCCGCTCTCTTCGCCGCGGATCTCCCGCTCGATCTGAATCTCAGCCTGCGACGAGGTCTGCTCCAGGTTCTGCGCCGGGCGGATCAAGATGCCCCCTTCTGTGACCTCCATCTCGACGCGATTCTCAAAGCCCAGTTCCTCGCGATATTGCTTGGGGATCTGCAGGCGTCCGGCCGAATCCAGCACGATGAGTTCCTCAAAGTGATCTTCCCAGTTGTCATCGTTGGGAGTACCTCCCTCATTTTGGGAAACATCCCCGGTGAGGCGGGGGACCGAGGGGGCGCTGGATTCAAGGCGGGGGCGCCGGCGCACCGTTTCGCTCGCCAGCTTGCCATCGCGGATCTGCACCACCCGCTGCACATGCTGCGCGATAGCCGGGTCATGGCTGACGATGCAGATGGTCAAACCGTCGTCGCTGTTCAGGCGCTTCAGGAGTTCATAGACTTGATCGGAAGTGGCCGAATCCAACTCGCCGGTTGGTTCATCAGCCAGCAGCAATTTGGGCGCGTTCGCCAATGCCACCGCGATCGCCACCCGCTGCTGCTCCCCGCCGGAGAGCTGAATCGGCTTGTGCTCGCAGCGATGGGGCAGATCGACCTTTTCCATGAGTTCACGCGCGCGGGCATCGGCCTCTCGTCCAGTCCGGCCCGCCAGCGTCATCGGCAGCTTGATATTGTCCAGCGCCGACAGATAAGGAATCAGATTGCGGCTGCCCTGCTGCCAGACAAAGCCGACGTCAACCTGGCGATAGGTCGTCAGTTCGCCCGTGCTGAGTTTGAGCAGGTTCGCGCCATCGACGATCACTTGACCAGCCGAGGGCAAAGTCAAGCCGCCCAGCACATTCATTAACGTAGTTTTGCCGCTGCCGCTGGCGCCGACGATGCCGACCAGTTCGCCGCGCCCAACCGTCAGGTCAAGCCCTTGCAGCGCCATCACTTCGATATCGGCGACCTTGAAGATCTTGTACAAATCATCGCAGATTACGAAGGCGCTCGCGTCCTGCTTGTTCTGCATAGAGCCAATCTCCCGCTCCCGTGCCTATGCCGTGCCAATTAGACAACTCGGCGCAGACATTATACTCTCTAATCGCTGACAGGTTCAGGGGGCAATTCGCGCGGAGAGCGTTGAATGCTCAGGACATAATATCTCCGCGGGAGCAGTAATGAAATCTCGCTAGTTCCAAGAAAGTAATGCGACGGGTCAGCCACCGGCCGACACCTACAGGTATTACTGATAAGGCGGAAATGTAGGGGCGAACCGGCGGCGCGCCCACAAACTGTCATCAACCCGGTCTCCAGCTAGCGCAACTGCACCGTTAATGGCAACATACCGGTATCAGTATCCGATGAGCGGTGACAACGTTTGGCTGCAAATCGCATGAGCCCTCCCAATATCCTCTTCATCGTCGCCGACCAGCACAATGCCAAGGTTCTCGGTCATCGCGGTCATCCCGATGCGCAGACGCCGCATCTGGATCGTCTGGCGCGGGAGGGCTGCCGCTTCGACAATGCCATCACGCAGAACCCCATTTGCAGTCCCAGCCGCGTATCCTTCCTCAGTGGACAATATCCGCACAACCACGGTTATTATAGCTTGAGCGGACGCAACCCCGGCGGGCTGCCGAACATCTTCGGGCATTTCCGCGCCGCCGGTTATTTCACCGCCGCCATGGGCAAAATCCACTGCCCGGAATACTGGGTCGAAGATGAATGCGATGTCTTCCACGAGAGCAATTCTTATAGGGCCGGCAGCGTGGTCGGGCGCTCCGCCGCTTATACACAATTCTTGCGCGAACGGGGCGTGGAGCAGCTCGAAGACCATATCCTGCTGCCGGAATTCGGCGAGCGCGGCCGGCAAAGCATCGAGGGCCGTCCCAGCCCGCTGGCATTTGCGGAGTCGCAGGAAGGCTGGCTGGCTGACACAGCGATAGAAACGATAGACGAAGCGCAGAATCGCGAGCAGCCCTTCTTGCTGCATGTCAGCTTCCCTCGCCCGCACCAATGCACGACGCCCTGCCAGGAGTTCTGGGACTTGTACGATCCGCAGACGCTGAGCCTCCCGCCCAACGCCGACTATGATATGGGGGCGGTAATGAAGGCGCCGCACATGCAGGCGTCGGCGAGAAGCTGGCGCGAGCGCGACTGGCAACTCTTCGAACCGAAGACCTTTGAAGCCGGTCGCCTGCGCAAGCTGCATGGCTACCTGGGCGCCGTCAGCCAGGTGGACGCGGCGGTCGGGCGGCTGCTGGACCATCTGCGCGCCTCAAACTTGGCGGACAACACCATCGTTGTCTACACCTCGGATCATGGCGACTACGCGACCGAACATGGCATTATGGAAAAGGCGCCTGGCATCTGCAGCGATGCCATCACCCGCGTGCCGCTTATCTTCTGGGCGCCGGGCCGGATAGAGGCCGGGGGACTCATGAGCGACATCGTCGAACTGGTCGATATCGCCAATACGCTTTGCGCTGTGGCAGGCATCGACGCGATGGAAACGAGCGACGGCCGCGATATCAGCCGCATGCTGGCGGGGGAGCCGGGCGATCCGAACCATCTCGGACTGACCGAATTCGCCTGGAGCAAGAGCGTCCGCAAGGGGCAATACCGGCTGGTGCATTATCCGCGCGCCATGTTCCCCGACGAATATCCCGACGGCTTCGGCGAACTCTATGATCTGGAAGCCGACCCCTGGGAGATGCGCAATCTGTATTTCGAACGCGACTGCCAAGACATCGTAGGTGAGTTGCGGTCGGATTTGCTGGAATGGCTGATCACCACGACGCGCCCGGGCACGGTCAGCGGCGTCAACAGCGCTCGCTTTGGCGCGCCCGCGCTGAATCGGCAGCGCATGCAGCGCTATCAGACTGTGGTGAATCGCGATGGCAAGATCAACCCGCGCCGGCTGCGAGGCGTCAAGAACAAGAATTATCTGTAGTTTTGGCAGGGGTGTGGCTTAGCGCGGCGCGAGTTCGCTATAACAGACGTTCAGAAGCAGTGATGCAGACCAATGGAAAGATATAGCGACTACGACGATTTTGCCCAAACATACAATCGCCATTGGGGCAGCTTCGCAACCCGCATTCTGCCTGTTCTCGACCAACTGGCGCTCAGTGATTTTCCGACGGGAACGGCGATTCTTGATCTATGCTGCGGCACGGGTCAACTGGCGCGAGAATTGACTGGACGCGGCTACAAGGTTACCGGCGTCGAAGGTTCCGAGCAGATGCTGCAATATGCTCGCCGGAATGCGCCTGAAGCGACATTCTCCAATGCAGATGCGCGCTTCTTTGATCTGCCGGTGGATTTCGCTCTCGTGTTTTCGACCTACGACAGCTTGAACCATTTGCTCACGCTCGCTGATCTTTCAAAGGTATTTCGCAATGTCTACAACCATTTGCAGACTGGCGGCTTCTTTGTCTTCGACATGAATCTGGATTCAGGCTTCCGCAGTCGTTGGGCGGGAACGTTTCAAATTGTGTCGGAATCATCTGTTGTTGTGGTGGATTCGACATATGACGAAGACGAGAAACTGGCGACAATGAACATTACCTCGTTCTCTCAGAACCAGGACGACAACACCCTCTGGCGTCGGAACGACATTGTGTTGACTCAGCGAGCGTATTCAGTTGATGAATTGACCAAGGCACTGGCTAGCGCCGGTTTCACGGATACTGAGGTCTTTGACGCCCGCCGGGACTTTGGCTGGCGCGAAGAAGGCCGCGCCTTTTTCCGCGCAAGAAAAGCCTGATCATGGCAATGCGCAGTTTCGCATCAGATCCGAAAGCCAACATGGTCATGCGTTACAGGCAGCGGACATGATTGCTAAGGACAGTATTCTCGGCGTTGACCTGGGCACACAGAGCTTAAAAGTCATCCTGGTCGAAGCAGCGACAGCGCGTGTGATCGCCAGCGCGGGCGCGCCGGTCGAGAATCTGTCGCTGGCGCCGGGCTACCTCGAGCAGGAACCGGAAGCCTGGTGGACTTCCCTCTGCCAGGTCACGCGAACTCTGCTCCGCGAACAGGACATAGGACCTGAGGCGATCGCCGCCATCGGGCTTTCGGGCCACATGCACTCGATCGTGCCCCTGCGGGCGGATGGCGCGGTCCTGCGCAACTGCATCGTCTGGGCGGATACGCGCTCCCAAAAGCAGGCGGAGTTCATCGAAACCGCGACGACGAGACGGCTGTGGAATCCCGCCATCGCGCCGTACAGCCTCGCCAAGCTCCTTTGGCTGCGCCAGCATGAACCGGCTGCCTACAGCCAACTGGACAAGGTCCTGTTCTCTAAGGATTATCTGCGCTTCCGCATGACCGGCGAAATCGCATCGGACTTCTCGGATGCTTCCGGTTCGCTGATGTGGGATTTTGCCGCGCGCGACTGGGATGCCAGGCTGCTCGCCGAGGTAGACCTGCCGCTGAGCCTGCTGCCGCGAGTACATGGCTCGGCGGAAGTTGCCGGTCATCTGACTGCCGAAGCCGCTGGCGATCTGGGCTTGTCAACGCATACGCTTGTCGCCGTTGGCGGGGGCGATGCTGCCTGCGCCGTGATCGGAACAGGCAGCCCCGATCGCGATACCCTCATGATCAATGCCGGCACCGCTGTCCAGGTCATCGAAATTCAGGACAAGCCCTCGCCCTTTCAGCCGGAGTCAGCGCCGCGCTACCTCTTTGAGCTCGGCGTGGACGGGAAGACCTTCGCCATCGGCGCGCTCAACAGCGCCGGGCACTCACTGAATTGGTGGCGCGACTTGCTTGATCCAAGCCTGACACATGCCGACTTTGCAGCGCTGGCGGCACCCCAAGCATCGGCGGTTGCTGGACCGCTTTTCCTGCCCTACTTGCAAGGCACCGGCACACCCTTCCTGCTTGATGGACCCTACGGCAGCTTCGTCCAACTCTCGGCGACGGCCAACCAATCCGTTCTCAGTCGCGCGGTGATGGACGGCGTCGCCTTCGGCATCAGGCTCTGCGCGGAAGCCTTGGTCGGAGACAGCAAGCTGGCGGATTCGAAGATTCTGATCACCGGCGGACTGCCAAAGAGCAAGCTGATGCGTCAAATACTGAGCCATGTTCTGCCCGGTCAGGTGACATACCGGGGCTTCTCGGATATGTCAGCTTTGGGGGCTGTGGCGCATGCGGCCGTTGCCGCTGGCATAAGCGCTGACGCCGGGGCTTTCCTGGCGGATTTCGACTATGGCGAACTGACCGTATCGCCCGACGCCGCTTTGCAGTCGCATTATGAAGCGGTTTACGAACGCTACAAAACCTGGGCGCAGCGAATTGCCGGCGGCTGGTAGCTTCACTTGGCCGCTTTCAGCTCGGCGATGCGCGCCTGCAATGCTTTCTCCAATAATTTAATCGGCAGTTCCGCGCCCGGCTTGATGTGGAATGTTCTGCCGGAGATCCAGATGCCAACCGCCTTGAGCGCATCCTTCATAGCGACCGGGATGGCCGTTGCTCATGGTGTGGAAGCCGATATGGCGCGTGGCGGATCGGCTTGGGTTTACTCATCGCGAAAAGCCCTTTCGAGCTCGGCGATATCCAGCTTTTTCATCTTGAGAAATGCTTGTGTCACGCGCTCGACCGCGGCCGCATCGCCGCTCGACATCATCTCGCCCAGCCGAGTCGGCGTGATCTGCCAGGAGACGCCGAAGCGATCGGTCAGCCAGCCGCATTGGCTTTCAGCGCCGCCGTTGGTGGTCAGAGCCTCCCACAGTCGGTCGACCTCGGCTTGATCATCGCAGCTGATGCAGAGCGAAAAAGCGGCGTTGGGCTTGAAGAAGGAATTGCCGTTAATGATGGAGAAGCGCTGCCCGGCCAGTTCAAAGTCGGCGAACATGATTTCGCCGGCGGGACCGGGTCCTGCTTCGCCGTAATGGCTAATGTTGAGGACGCGGGAATCCGGCAGAAGCGAGGTATAGAGCTCGAGCGCTTCCTCGATGCGTCCGTCAAACCACAGGTTGGGGATGATCTTTTGCATGGGCGAGTCTCCTTTCTTGATTTCGGCGGCCGGCGCAAACCGCCATCCTGGCTTGGCTCCTGGCGGCAATTCTACTCGCCGCGATAAGCCCGCTCCAACTCGACGATAATCAGCTTGTCCATTTTTAGGAAAGCCTGTGTGATGCGCTCAACCGCAGCCGCGTCATCGCTCGCCAACAACTCGCCCAGCCGGGTCGGCACAATCTGCCAGGATACGCCGAAGCGATCGACCAGCCAGCCGCAGCGGCTCGGCTCGCCACCGCCGGCGATCAAGCCGTCCCACAGGCGATCGACCTCTTCCTGGTCGACGCAGTGGACCAGCAGCGACATGGCCGGGCTGTGCGTGTAATGGGGTCCGCCATTGATGATGGTGAAGGATTGGCCCGCGAGCTCAAAGTCGGCGGTCATGATATCGCCCGTTTCGCCCATGCCGCTTTCCGTGTAGCGCAAGATGTTGGTGACGCGGGAATCCGGCAGGAGCGAGGTATAGAGCTCGAGCGCTTCCTCGACGCGTCCGTCAAACCACAGGTTGGTGACGATCTTCTGCATGGGCTAACGCTCCGTATTGAGTTCGATGGCAAAGGATGTCATCATCCCGATCAAGTTGCCCCCGGCGCTATCAAATTGGACGACATCGCAAAAGGCGACCGGCGCGCCGTCTTCGCTGATGATGACGCCGTGGACAGCGCCTTCGCGCCCGCCCGTGATGATGGAATGGATGATCAGTTCGCGTGTGACGACCCCTTTCATCGCTTCCAGCGCCTCGCGCATAGCCGCCTTGCCGCGCAACTCCGTCTCGCCCACGATGCGCCAGTGTACATCGTCGGTGAAGAAGTCCAGGATCGCCTCGACATCGGACCGGGCAAAGGCGATGTTCATATCGCGCAGCAGTTGCTTCTTGGGCGCGTCCCCGCAGTCGGCGTGGATGGTGATCTTGAGCATGGATGCTAGGCAGCGCCTCCTTCGAATCTAGTCGAGGTTGGCCCGCCCGAAGCCATGCGGCAAGAGGTCGGCAAGCGTGGTTGTCAGGCGCAGATTGCCATCCAGATCGGCAAGCAGCACTTTCATCGTCGGCGAGAACTCAAACATCATCTGGCGGCAGACGCCACAAGGCGACCCGCCATCGCGCGTCACCACCGCCACCGCCGTGAAGCTAAGATGCCCTTCGCTGACCGCTTTGACCAGGGCAGTGCGCTCGGCGCAAATGGTCGGCGAATACCCGGCATTTTCGATGTTGCAACCGGTGTAGACCTCGCCACTGGCAGTGAGGAGCGCTGCCCCGACTCGGTAATTGCTGTAAGGGATGTACGCATGCTTGCCGCCTTCGATAGCGGCGGCGATCAAATCCTGGTCGCTGATAGAGTCCATACTGTCCTCCTACTTGCCATGCGCCGAGACTGTTTCGCCTCCCATAATACCGGTCTTCGCCGGCTTCTCACTATCCGCAGGTTCTTCCGCAAGCTTGCGCACCCTCACTTTGCGGATCCGGTGACCATCAATGGATAAAACGGTCATGCTGAGTATGTCCGTGTCGATCGTTTCGTTGGCTCGCGGAACGCGACCGAGCGCCAGATAAATATAGCCGCCCAGGGTATCGGCCGCGCCCGTATCAATAGAGCAATCCAGCAGGCCGTTAAGATCGTCCAGGTCCATGCTCGCCTCGATGATATAAGCCCCATCGCCGACTTCGACATAATCTTCTTCTTCGCCGAAGTCATATTCATCGCGGATCTCGCCGATGATCTCTTCGATAAGATCCTCGATTGTCACAAGACCCGAAGTCCCGCCATACTCATCGACCACAATCGCCAGATGCACATTCTTCTCTTGCAACTCCTTCAATAGCGCATCGGCGCGTTTCGTCTCCGGCACGAAATATGTCGGGCGGATCAGATCGCGAATCTCCTGACTTTCCAGGTCATCGCGGTTCTTCAGCACCGTCAGGATGTCTTTGGCATTGAGCAAGCCAATGACGGTGTCGATGCTGTCGTCGTAAACGGGAATGCGGGAAAAGCCCGATTCAACGAAGGCGGAGAGGGCGTCCATTATCGTATCGCTAATCTCCAGCGCCACGATATCAATGCGCGGCGTCATCAATTCGCGGGCGCTGCTTTCGCCCAGTTGCAGCACCGAGGCGATCATATCTTTCTCTTCGTCTTCGATGATCCCGCCGCTATGGCTGGCGTAGACCAGGGACATAATCTCTTCTTCGGTAACCAGGCTGACCAGAGCCTCACTGCCAAAGAGCCGCGAAATCAGGCGGCTAAGAAACAGAACCAACGTTGTCAGCGGGGAAATGACCGCCAGCAGCAGTCTCATCGCCGTCAGCGAGGGACGCAGCAAGCTGTCCGCGTGGCTTGAGCCGATCGCTTCCGGCACGAGGTCGCCAAGTATCAGCGTCAAGCCCGCGCCGAGCAATACCGCAGCGACCGCCGGTGCCCATTGCAGCGCATCCGCGCCCAGCACAAAAGGCAGGATCAACAGCAGCAACAGGACCACCGCGATCACGAAACGGGTCAGTATATGTGTGATGCTCACCGTCATGCTCAGGCGCAAGCCGTTTTCAGTCATGGCGAGGAAGCGCTGGGCGGCGGCATCGCCCTCCTCGGCGCGCTTTTGCATGTCGGCGCGCGAGACATTCTGCAGGGCCGCGTTAATCAGGCTCAGGCTAGCGTGAAGGCCAAGCGCGGCCAAGAGCAAGAGCAGCAAACCGGTGCTAGCTTCCATCACTGACGCTGACCTCGCAAAGCCAAACAGCCGAACACAGATTCACCGTGATCGGCTCGCAAGATATGCGCTATGTGCGTGGGACTCCGGGAGGGAGGCTCAGCTAAGTCGTCCACTGATTTTTCAGAACTCTATTAACACAGTGACGATAGTGTAGCACAGAGGATCTTGCAATTGCAAGCCAGCCGCGTAATCATGCCGCCTTCATCCCAAGGCGCAACGATCATCAGAGGGGCTCGCCATCCCAATTGTAACGCGCGCGCCAGCCCAGCAGTCGCTCCGCCTTGCTGCAATCTACCGGACTATCTTGTCCACGCAGCCGCTCCGCCACCGGATACTCTCCCGGGAAATACTTCGCGAATAAGTCCCGCAGATCTTCTGGACGGTAGATTTGCGGGGCGCAGATCAGAAAAGCCTCGTGTCCAGGTTCGTTATATTCCAGCGCCAGGCGACAGGCGGCCGCGGCGTCGCGAACATCGACAAAGGTCCAGAAAGCGCCATGCGTCGCCGCGCTATCCGGCGGCTGCTTGCGGGCGGGACCAATCCATTCGCGCTGCTGCTCATCGACCACCAGCGTGAAACGCAAGCTCGCCAGCGACAGCTCCGGCAGACGCCGCGCGAAGCCACCCGCGAGTTCTTCGCCGACCATCTTGGACAAGCCATACGAGTCCTGCGACAGCATCGGATGCGTTTCATCAATGGGCAAGCGAAGCGGGTTAAAGGGCAGATGACGGAAGGCGTATCCGAGCGCGGAAATGCTGCTGGCCATAACGACTTTTTTGATGCCGAGAATGGCGGCCGCTTCCAGCACATTAAAGGTGGAGACGACATTGTTGCGGAAGACGACCTCATTGGTATGCATGCTGGGCGAAGGTATAGCCGCCAGATGCACCACCGCGTCATGGCCTTGCATGACGCCAACCACCTGGCCCATGTCCTCAAAGTCCACAATCTGCGTCATCCAAGGCTGCGTCTGCCGTATATCCGCCGGCGTCACCTCGTAGCCATGCGCCTGCAATTCCCTGACCGTCGCCTTGCCGATGCGCCCGTCCGAGCCGCTGACCAGAACAGATCTTCCCGCCATGCTTTTGTTCTCCCTTCACTCGCTGAATGCTAAACTATAGACAATTACTCAGATTTGGGAAACTTGGAGACGGAGCCATGACAAAAGAAATGCGAGTCGCCCTGGGGCAGCATGCCTCGCCGACTCACGACTACTTGACCTTCGCCAGGCAATTGGGCGTGGGCGGCGTGCAATTCAACATGATCGGCAAAGGCATCGACCTCATCCCAACCTCGGATGACCTGCCCGGCGACAAAGGCTACTGGGAACTGGCTGACCTCAAGCGCCTGAAGCAGCGCGTCAACGACTATGAACTCGACCTGGAAGCCATCGAAAATGTGCCGACAGCTTTCATACGCCAGGCAATGCTCAACGGACCGCGCCGCGCCGAACAGATCGCCAATTATCAGACGATCCTGCGGAATATGGGCGAAGCCGGCATCCCCATCCTGGGCTTGAACTGGATGCCCAATCTCGTCTGGCGCACCCCCGCGCAGACGGGCCGAGGCGGCGTGAAAGTCACCGCCTTTGATATGCAACGGGCGCTGGCCGGCGAAGTCGTCACCGGCATCGTCAATGTGCCGGAGGCGGAAGACCGCGAATACAGCGAAGAAGAAATGTTCGACAATTACGTCAGTTTCATGGAGGCGGTCTTGCCGGCAGCGGAGGAGGCCCGCGTCAAGATCGCGCTGCATCCCGATGACCCGCCTGTGCCATCGCTGGGAGGTATCGGCCGCGTCTTCTATAAACCCGAGAATTTCAAGCGCGCTCTCGAAGCGGCGCCCAGCCCCAACCACGGCCTGGATTTCTGCATGGGCTGCTTCTCGGAGATGGTCTACGCTGGTCGCTCAAACAACGATGGCGTCCTCGATGCCATCCGCTATTTCGGCGCGCGCGGGAAAATCTTCTATGTGCACTTCCGCGATGTGCAGGGCTGCGTGCCCAAGTTCCAGGAATGCTTCCCCGGCGAGGGAAACGTGGATGTCGTCGCCGCGATCCAGACCCTGCACGAGGTAGGCTTTGATGGCTTCATCATCGACGATCATGTGCCGGAGATGCTGGACGACAGCGATTGGCGGCATCGGGGCCACGCCTATTCGACCGGCTACATCATGGCGCTGGTCGAGGCGGTCAAAAAACTGGCATAACAGCTAGGCGATTTTGGCGAGCGGATGACGCATCTCGCGCCACATGATTGCTTCATGCAGTGCGAAGGTGATCAGCGCGATAATGAATACGAATTGTGGGATGACCTCGAGTCCAAAGGTCTCAGCCAGGACGCCGCTCAGCCACGGGAGCAAAGCCATGCCCAGGCTGGCGCCCGTGAACTGAATTCCCATGGCGTTCGCCGTGTGCGAGTTGCCGACCCGCCCAGGCGTATCAGAGGCCATCAATGGCGCAAACGGGGCGATTGCGAAACCGATCATTGCCAGCCCGAGCAAGCTGGCCAACTGGCTGAGGTCCGCCCAAAGCAGCGCGGCGCCCAACATAACGCAGACCGTGTTTATGCGCAGGTACATGCCATTGCTGATTCGCGTGATGATGAAACCGGCGAAGAAGCGGCTGAGGGTGAGGCTGGCCCAATAAGCGCTGACCCAGGCGCCCGCCACTTTCGGTTCCATCGAGCGTGCTTCGATCAAGAAGCTGTTGGCAAACTGGCCGGCGACCAATTCATTGCCGGTGGCCATCAGCCAGGCGCCGACCATCAGCCAAATGATCGGCAAGCTCAAGGTTTGCCGCATGCTGGCTTGTGAGTCTTTGGCGCCGGTCCTGTTGCTGCCGTTGATGCGCCACTGATGCCGCGTCAAATAGAACATCAGGAACATCAAGACCCGCGTCAGCGCGAAGAAACCGTATATCAAGCGCCAGTCGAAGCCGAGATCGATGACAATAATGGTGACCAAAAAGGGGCCGATTGTTGAACCGATGCCGAAGCTGCCGTGTAGCCAGTTCATGCGCCGAGCGCTGAAATGCACGGCGGCGAAAGCATTCAGTCCAACACCCATGACGCCTGAACCGAAGCCGTGGCCGAGGGCGGCAATAATGAACACTGGCCAGGATGGCGCCAGCGCGAGCCCGAGTTGACTGAATGCCCCGACAATGGCGCCGCCCATCATGACCCAGGCGATGCCGAAGCGACCGATGATTGCCCCGCTGACCGTGCTGGTTATTGTGCGCCCAACAGTGGCGACGGTGAGCATCACGCCCAAGGCGCTCAGCGTCACGCCAAAGTCAGCTTGCATATAGATCCAAACCACACCCAGCGTACCTGCTCCCACACCGCCGACTGCGAAGACGAGGGAAGAGAGTATCCAGAGATTAAACGTGTCGTCCAGACGCTTCGATTTCATCAATTTTGCCTCTAGCGGGATGCGCGCGCCGCCCGGTCACGATCCTGGGCAGCACCAGGATTTAGCGCATTCGGGGGAGTTTATCCGAGTTTATGGTCGAGGGCTACGATTTGCCGCAGGCTGTCCTTAAGCCTTGGATTCATCTGCCGCCGGCAGTTTGGCGAGCCGCTGCCGCAGCAGATTCAGCAACCAGGACAATTCGGGCAGCTTAAGCCAGCGCGCCGCCAGCACAAAGACAGCGCCATATAGCAGCGCGCAAAGGACGACTAGCAGCAATTCGTTTAAGATACTCACGTCACCAATCCAGTCCATAAGCGAGGGCAGCGTGACTAGCGCGATAGCCGCCATGATGATCGAGGCCAAGGCCGACTTGAACATGGTGCGCCGCAGCCGTTGCCCGCCAAAGCCGCCCAGCCGCCGCCATAGAATCACGCAGCTGATTGAGGCATGGACAAAATGCTTGACGCTATCGGCTGCCATCAAACTGAACAAGCCATAAGACTCGAAGAGCAGCAGCGCGACCCCCATATAGCAGACCAGGCTGACGATGCCGATCAGGGCCGGCGTCAGCGTATCCTTGCGCGCATAAAAGGCGTAAACCAGCAGCAGATCGATGGCGGCGAAGGGCAATCCGATCAGATAGAGCCGCAGCGCCCCCGCCGTGATTTCCGTGTCCCCTGCCAGAAAAGCGCCGTTCTCAAATAGCAGCGCAATAATAGGCACAGCCAGCACAAACAGACCGGTGGCGGCGGGCAAAATCAGTGTGGTCGCCAAGCGCAAGCCCAGCCCCAGCGTGTCTTTGAAGGCGCGCTGCGCCTGCGCCGTCATCTCAGCCGATTGCCGCGCCAATGTCGGCAAGATGGCGATGCTGATCGCGGTCGCGACCAAACCCTGCGGGAATTGCACCAGGGTGGTCGCCCAGTTCATGATCGCGATGCCGCCATCGCCGGTCAGGCTGGCGAGCCGATAACTGAAGGGGCGGATGATCAGCGTGTCCATGCTCAGCGAAAACATCACCGGCAGATACAGCAGGGCGATGCTTCTCAGCGCCGGATGCCGCCAGTTGACGCTCAGCCGCAGCCGCCTCAAACGCAGACCGGGCATCTGCAAGATCATTTGCGCGGCCGCGCCAGCCAGCCAGCCCAGAGCCACCACCATAATACCGCCGGCCGGGCGCGCCAGGACGAAAGGAAATATCTCGGCGCGATCAGCAAGCAGCGGCTGCCAGACCACCGACGGCGCCAGCGCCAGTGTGACCAGCACGATGCAGCCGTTGAAGACGACGCCGGCAAAGGCTGGCAGCGTAAAGGATCGCAACGCGAACAATGCCCCGCTGAACACGGCGAACAAACTCAGGAACAGCAGCGAAGGCGCCGTCAAGCGCAAAAGCTGAATCGCCAGTTGGCGCGTTTCCGCGTCAGTCCCCGGCGCGACCAGGGGTACGATCTGCGGCGCAAACACTTCGATCAGTATGACCAGCACCGCCAGCGCGGCGATAACCAGGCTGACCAAAGCCGACAGGACCCGCCACAATTCATCTTTGCCGCGCAGGGTGATGACATCGCTGAGGACGGGAACGATAGCGCCGTTGATATGACCGCCGATCAGCAGGTCGTAGATCGCCTTGGGCACGATGATGGCGACTTGCAGGGCATCGACCGCGCCGGTCGCGCCGAAGAGGAAGGTGAGCACAATTTCCCGCGTCAAGCCGAGAATGCGGCTGCATATATTGCCCAGCGCCAGAATCCCGCTTGCCCCGGCGACGCGGGCATTGGTGGTCTCCTGCTCGCCCGGCAAGGCATCATAGAGATCGGGGTCGCTGATGGCGATTGGCTGCTCCGCGGTCATCACTTGCTTTTCGCTCAGGGCGCCGAGAGTGGCGCTGCCCCTCAATATACACAGGGGAGCGTCCCTTGCTCAAGCGTTATTGGTTTAGGGAGGAGCAGTCACGGGCGGGCGAGATGGCAGCTCGCCTCTACATGCTCAATACGGGACCGATATAGCGCGCGCCCGCCATCAGCGCCAGCGAGACCAAAGCCAGCCACATGCTGATGCGACCGTTGGTCCGCAGCTTGCCTTCCAGCGCTTCCTGCTCGTCCGCGTCCAATTCACTGAACGCGGCGTACTGGCTTGCCGGGCGCCAGACCGCAAACCAACCATGCCCGAAAGCCAGCAAGCCGATGAGCGCGCCCAGCGTCAAAACCAAGCCCATGCCACTGCTCAGCGCTTCATGATAAGACAGCATGCCATACAGGAGCAGACCGGCGACAGTCGTCACCAGCGCCGATAGGGGAATCAGGCTGGGAAAACTTGTCTCGCTGTAAAGTCCCCGGGCGATGCGCCGCCCATCAGCGCCGGCTTTTGCCAGCACCGGCTCGATGTAAAAAGACATGACGATCGCCGCGCCAACCCAGACCAAGCCGCCAACAATATGCAGCAGGCGCAGAATCGTGACGATCAACGCGCCGCCGGCTGAACTCAGATCCATGACAGCCTCCGCTTAACGATTTTTATCGCAACTCGTCGAACTTCAAATCTAATCCAAAGTCAGCAAATAGGCAATCAGATCAGCCAGGTCGGCTCGTTCCAGGCTGTCTTCGTAGCGGCTGTACATCAGATTGGCGTAACCAGTCACCAGATGTTGACCGGGCCGCAGGATGCTCCAATACAAGTATTCCTCCGCCGACTGCCCTTTGACGCGCGCGCCCGCCACCGCTGCCAGGTCCCCCAGTGAATTGCCGATGCCGCTGCTTTCGCCCGTGAGGCTGTGACAAGCAGAGCAGGCCGGCGATTCATTATTGGACTGATTGAAGAGCTTTTCGCCGCTGCCGGGGTCCGCCAGGCTGAAGTCCAGATCGGCCAGGGCGACGCGCGGCGCATCGGCACTGCAAGCGCTCAACAGCAAGGCGCTAAAAAGCGCAAAGACCAGGAAGCGCCGAGATCCGCATAATAGCGATTTCACGATCGCCGATCATCCTTTGACAAGCCCAACTTAGACCTCTATTATCGCATTCCTGGAATCCCGACTCAATCCTGACTAAGCAAGCGCCGAAGTTATGATCACAATTGCCTCAAACGAAGACCTCCGCCGAATCCGGGGGCATCACCAGCGGTTGAGCAACCGCAGTCGCTCTTCATCGGTCGCGGAGACGGCGCGCCACCTCTGCGCCCTGCAATCGCAAGAATGGGCTTCCGCGCAATTGGCGATCCAGGCGCGCGCCCGCGGCATAACACAGGCGGATGTCATCCAGGCGCGCGAGCTGGAGCGCAGCTTCGTCTTGACCTGGAGCCTGCGCGGCACGCTGCATTTGGTCGCGGCGGAAGATATTCGCTGGCAACTCAAGCTCTGTGGACCCGGCGCCATCCGCGGAACCAGACGCCGTTACGAGCAGCTCGGTTTGAGCGAGACAATCCGCGAAGAGGCGCTCCCGGCGATAGAGTCCATTCTCAACTCTGAAGGCGCTCTCACCCGCCCGGAACTGGCGGAAGCGCTGGCTGGGCGCGGCATCCCGGTCGAAGGTCAAGCCATCCATCACCTCCTGCGCTTCGCCGCCCTGCGTGGACTCATCTGCCTCGGTCCCGAACGCGCCGGCGACCTGACATACGCGCTGCTGGATGACTGGCTGCCCGCTGACGCAGCGGAAGCAATGCCGGCCGAGCCTCTCGCCGTTTTCGCGCGCCGCTACCTCGAAGCTTACGCGCCGGCGACAGCGGCTGATTTCGCCCGCTGGTCGGGCTTGAGCAAAGCGCAGGTCAAAGCCGCTTGGGGGGCAATCGCGGCTGAATGCGTCACGGTCGCCATCCCCACTGGCGAGGCGCAGATGCTAAAGGCGCAGCTTGATCACCTCGACGCCGCAGCGCGAGAACGGACCGCCCGCTTCTTGCCGCGTTATGACAATTATCTGCTGGGTTATGAGAGCCGCGCCTTCATGGTCGCGGATGCCCAGGCCAAGCAGGTTCACCCCGGCGGCGGCCTGATCCGCGCCTGCGTTATCATCGACGGCGAAGCCAGAGCAGCGTGGAAACTGGAAAAACGGCGCAAGAGTATGCGCGTCGCCATCTCGCCTTACGAAGCTTTGAGCGCTGCGGATATAAGGCTGCTGGAAGCGGAAGCCGAGTCGCTGGGCAGTTTCCTCGACGCGAGGCTTGAATTGCGGGTGGAGGACAATTAGCAAGCCGGCGGGCTAGCGCGTATCTCCCTGGTTGCGCATACAGGCGACCTGCCCGAATCGATTTTAATGGAGTCCTTTATTTTCCGTGACCCAAGTCCTGACTTGCAAGTGCTTGTGGCATTCAGCCGGCCGACCGGTCCGTTGCCCGGTCGAAAAGACGATAACCAACGAGCACGATGCAAACGCCTGCCGCGCAAGCCAGCGCGCACAAGGCGTAAAATGGACCGGCGCCGAGATGGTCATAAGCCCAGCCGTAAAGCGACCCGGTGAGCAGAAGCGCGATTCCCGGCATCGTCACCTGCACGATGGCTTGATTGGTCGCCACGTTGCGCGGGTGGCTGATCGTGTTCATCAAGCGGTAGGAAGACAATTGATATGCGGGCCAAGCCACGCCCCGGCAAATGAAGAGCAGCACCAGCATCTCCAGATTCGGCACAATGCCGATGCAGAGCGTGGTCAGCGCGACGCCGACGATGCCAAAAATATAGGTGACCCGGAGGCGCACTCTCGGCAGCAGCGCATCCGTCAAATAATAGAACGGGAACTCCACGACAGCGAGCATCGCCGCCCATATACCGATATCGGAAATGTTCACGCTCAGATTCTGGCTCAGGTGAATGAACAGGAAGGCGAAGGCGTTGTGCGTGCACATGCTGACGAAGAATTGGCTGGCCGCTAAAACGTAAATGCCGCGGTTGCGCGGCTGCGTTGGTCCCGAATCCGGTTTCACTTTTTCTTTTGGCTTCGCCGGGAAAATGGTCGACAACTGCACGCTGATCAAGGACAGTATCGCGCCGATGGTGAATATCAATGAATATCCCCCGAGCGCGAATACCTGCCCCGCCATTGCGCTGGAAACGGCGAAACCCAGCGCGGAGAACGAACGCATCTGGCCGAAAATCTTCTTGCCGCTGCGGATCAGCTGCGTGAGCGTCAATTGCGCGCCGAGCGTCATGCTTGGTCCAGTTGTGACCCGGAACAGCAAGACGGCAAGAATCACAAGCAAGTGACTCTGGGTTGTGGCAAAGATGATGCTGGCAAGCGCAAAACCGCCAAAATAAAACATCAGTAGACGGCGATGGAGCATGAAGCGGTCGGCGATTTGATTGAGCAGCGGCGTCAGCGCCAGCGTCAGTATCGCGCCGACGCTGGCCAGTGTGCCGATTAAGGTGCCGGAGAATCCGATCTCAGTGAGATAGAGATTGATATATGGGTAAACCATGCCCAAGCCCGCCGTGCTGAACAATTGCAGCGCGACCAGGCGCGCGGAACCGAAGTGATTCCGCAGGGCAAGCAGTGCTGACATAAATCTACCTTCTCGTGTCTGGGCGGAATATCCAGACTGACGATTTATTATAGACGCATTGTGTCGCGAATATCCTACCTTCACACCTGGGCTTTCGGCGAGCGCGGCCAGCCAATCTGATATACTGATGCCATTATGGATTCGGAGAGCCATGCCCAATGCCGCTGCGAAACATATCTGCGACAGTTTTGCTGCTCTTGACAGTCACCGCTTATGGTTTCCGCGTCATTGGCGCGCGATCGTCCGCGATTTATGCTCAGGACACCCAACTCGTCCGGCAGTCGCTGGAATTCGGCCAGAACTTGTTGGGATATCAACAACAGGCGGAAGCTGGCGGCGGCAGCAAATATCCCTTGACGCTTACCCTATACCTCACCGGCATCTATGGCTCGACTTATGTATTGGGTCAAATCATTGGCGTCTTCGAGTCGGTTTCAGCATTTCGTGATTTTCTCTTCACCAACCGCGAAGCCATCTATCTGATCGCTGTGCTGGCTTTCAACCTCATCTCAGTTATCTTGGTTCCGGTTATTTTCTTCGCCCAACGCAGTCTGAACCGCTCCCATTGTGGTTGGCTGGCTGCCGGATACGCCGCCTTTAGCCTGCTGCTGACGCAATTCGGGCAGCAGCCCCGCCCGCATGTTCCCTACGCCACGATAGCATTTGTCGCGCTGCTGCTTCTGGTGCTGACAGCGGAACGCATCGGTGGCTGGCGCATGCTTCTCGCCGCAACTGTGGCGAGCGCCTTGACCGTCGGCGCCTTGCAGAGCGGCATCCTCATCACCGTCCCCTTTCTGCTGGCGCTCGCTGTAAGATCCTTTCACGACGACCGATACCATTGGTCTGAATTGCTGAGCGCCTCAACATTAGGGAGCCTTGCGCTTTTTGCCGCCCTGTGCATCGCTTTCTACCCTGGCTTTGTCAGCGAATACGGCGGCGTCATTCTGGCATATATCAGCGGATCAGCCAGCGCGTTTCGGCTCGGCGCCGCGTCGCACTACTTCTCCTTGGCGATGTTTGACCTGGCGAACATTCCGCAATTCGTTTCGCGCCTGGCTACCTACCAACCAATCCTCACGCTGCTTCTGCCTGTCTCGCTGCTATACTTTGTTATCGCGCTGCGCGGACGTTTGCGGCTGCTGCTTGTCGCATTGCCCTTCCCGCTGCTGAACCTGGTCATTTGGAGTCTCTTCGAAGGCGCCTTCCCGCGGATTACCGCCGTTCTCCTGCCATTTATGATATTTTCCAGCGCCTGCCTCGCTGAAGACCTGATCCTTTGGCTTGACGCCAGGACGGGCTACAAGCTGCGCCCTGTCAAGCCACTTGCGTTTATGCTGCTCATCTTGCCATTGGCAGCGACATCCGCTCGTCTTGTATGGGTGTCGGCACAGCCCGATACTCGAACGCTCGCCGTGGAATGGATCAATGAGTACATCTCACCCGCGGAAACGCTCTTGCTCAATTTTCAGTTGACGACTTTGCTGCCGACCAAGGATGCGATCCAGCGACAAAAGAAAGATTATCCGGCTTCAATCGGCACGCAGTGGCAATGGTTGGCAGAGCAGGATGGGGTCCCGTCTCCGCGTTTCGATATCTTCAATAAGATGTACTGGCAGAGCTTGGAGGAAAGCGCTGAGGCTCGCCATGCTTTCATTGGGCGCGCAGGTATTCGCTATCTGCTGGTGGGCAGCCAGGTCGCGCGAGCCGAAACCGATGAAATGATCAACTATGCCCGCGACAATGGCCGCCTCCTCCATACGATATGCCCGACACACGATAGCCCAGTCGCCGAATTGCCGGACGATATGTTCTATCAGGCTTGGGCGCAAGCCTGGCAACTGCAGCGCCCGGGACCCTTCGTGGCCATCTACGATCTTCAGCAGCCGCCGGACGATCCCAAAATCGACGCTTATTGTCTGACGAACCCCTAAACGCTTGTGAAGTGCATTCATGCGATTAACGGCGATTCTCCGCCTGCCCGCGAATTGATTCCCCAACGCTACAATGCTATGCTTAATCGAATAGTGATTAGATTATCCTGGGACCCTGACTGCCATGGAAAACCAACGTGAAACCCTCTACACCGGTTTCGATTTCTACAACTGCGATATGCACCTCACCGACAAGCAAAAAGCGCTGCGGGCTGATATCCGCGACTTCGTCGATATGGAAGTGCTGCCGAAGATCAACCCCTATTGGGAACGCGCTGAATTCCCCTGGGAGATCGCGCGCAAAATGGTCCACCTGCCCATCATTGGCGGTCCCCTCTTCGAGCATGGCGCCGCCGGCTTAGACTTCGTTGAGATGGGTCTGGTGATGTACGAATTGGGCAAGGGCGATGGCAGCATCAGCACCTTCTATGGCGTGCACTCCGGCTTGGCAATGGGTTCGATCGGCCTGCTTGGCGACGAAGAGCAGAAGGCGCGCTGGCTGCCTGCGATGGTCAAGCTGGAGAAGATCGGCGCTTTTGCCCTGACCGAACCCGATGTCGGCTCGAACGCCGCCCAAGTAAAAACCCGCGTCCGCAAAGACGGCGACGGCTACATCCTAAACGGCGCCAAACGCTGGATCGGCAATGCCTCGATAGCCGATATCCTCATCGTCTGGGCGCGCGATGAAACTAGCGGCGAATTCGGCGGTTATGTCATTGAGGATCCGAACCAGACCGACGGCGTCGCCATCAATGACATTTGGGGCAAGGTTGGCAAGCGCGCCGTGCTCAATGCCGATATCACGCTGGACAATGTCTACGTCCCCGCCGAAAACCGCCTGGCTTACGTGAATCGCTTTCGTGATATGGCGCGGGTGCTCGGGGTCGGGCGTTACGGCGTCGCCTGGGAAGCGGCCGGCGTGGCGGCTGGCGCTTTCGAACTGGCGCTGAAATACACCAAGGAACGCGAGCAATTCGGCAAGCCCATCGCCGGCTTCCAGTTGATTCAGCACAAACTCGTCGAGATGGCTACCGAAGTCACCCTGATGCAGACGCTCTGCCTGCAGCTCTCGCATCTCATTAGCCGTGGCTTGCTCAGCGAAGGCACAGTCTCGCTGGCGAAGTACAACAATGCCCGCAAGGCGCGCTATGTCACGCAATTGGCGCGGGAATGCCTCGGCGGCAACGGCATCGTCATCGACAACCACATCGCCCGCCTCATGCTCGATGCCGAAATCATCTACACCTACGAAGGCACGAACGAGGTCAACCTGCTCCTTGTCGGGCGGGAGTTGACCGGTCTGAACGCATTTGTGTGACAAATGCTTGTACAGACTTCATGACAACATAAGCCGAATATTCTGTCTGAATCAATGTCATTTGTTGAAAATTATCTTGTCGTACGACTTGACAAGGTGTTTATCTTCTTAGTATAACTGCTATGTCTAGTGGACATCCTTTGGGACAAATGCCCGGACAGTAAACTTAGGATATTCTCAGAATGACTACCCATCCTTTCATAAAATTTCCGCCAGACCTTGGTGAGTTTCCGGCTCGCGTTTGGCTTCTATTGGGCGAAATTCAGGCAAGAATTGACCATATCAAGAGGCTGCCTATACCGCGCGATGAAAGCAGCCTGTTGCGTCGTATGTATCTCACAAAGGGTGTACACAGTACCACGGCAATTGAAGGCAATTCCTTCTCTGAAGAAGAAGTCGAAAGAATTATCGAAGGGAAAATGCAAGCTCCGCCCTCTCGCGAGTATCAGCAGCAGCAGATCGATAATATGGTTGAAGCGTTCAATATTGTTGGTAAGACACAGTTAGGTGGGTCTAGCACGCCGTTTACTTTGGAATTGCTCAACAGTTACCATGCGATCATACTGAGCAATCTGGACGACAGCCTCGCAGATAACGTTATTATTGGCGAGCTGCGTACACATAGGGTCATGGTAGGGCGCTATCTCGCTGCGCCTCCCGGAGATTGCCCGCAGCTTGTTGGCAAATATTGCGACTGGCTCAATCAAGAAATGCCAGCGCCTGACGGATATGTAATAGCTAGTCAAATCATTAAAGCTATGGTGGCTCACGTCTACTTCGCCTGGATTCATCCCTACGGCGACGGCAATGGACGGATGACTAGACTCATAGAGTTTGTAATATTGTTGCGGGCGGGAGTTCCAGATGCCGCTGCTCATTTGCTGAGCAATTTCTACAATAAGACCCGTGATCAGTATTATTCGCGTCTGCAGGCTTCGCATGGTGAATATCAAGACGGATCTTATCCAGAGACAAGCAACATACTCGGTTTTATTGGTTATGCGCTGCAAGGATTCAAGGACGAGTTGGATGAACAATTTGAGATTGTCCACGGCATGCAGTTACGAATCATATGGCACGATGTCATTCATGCTGAGTTTCGCAAAAGGTTTTCGGAAAACCTGTCAGCGGCACGTCAGCGGCAGAAACGATTGGTTCTGGATTTGACAATTCACAGATTCGACGAAGCGGTCAATAAGAACCAGATTAGAGACGTATCACCAGCGCTCTATCACGCCTATGCTGAAAGGAACAAGCGCATGATTCAGAGAGATCTTAATGCCTTGGTCGATATGGAGTTGCTGATTCATGATGGAACAGGCTACAAGCCAAACACTGATATCTTGATGGGCTTTTTCGCCAACGTGAGGGCGGAATAGAACTAGACATCGCCAAGAAAATAAAGAGCGCGCCACCCGGCACGCTCTCTCTTCTGACTCGCTCAACTACCCGACCAGATTTTCCCCCATGTTGATCTCCGCCTGCGTCGCTATCGCAAGCCTGCCCGCAACTCCAGTCGGCGGGTTCGGCGCCCAATCCGCAAGATATTCAATGGTGAAGGCTTTGCCAGCGTCGTTGGCTGCCAATGCCGCTTCTTCGCTCTCGAAAATACTGATGCCTACGACCGTGTCCTCGCCGTCATTGAATGCGAATTGCGCGAATAAACCACCCAATTCTTCCAGCGCCGGCAGCAAGTGCGCTATAGCCAGGTCATTCGCTTCATCAAAATGCCTCAAGTCGAAGCCTTCATAGAAGCGTATGCTGGCGTGTAGCTCGTCAACTTCAGCATACTCATCCCCATCGCTCAGCGCGGCGACGTGGTTGACCGACAAGGGACCTTCGAAGATCTGCGGCGCATTAGGCAGCAGCGGCGCCAGGTTTTCGACGATGAAGGCCCGCGCCGCGTCGTTGGAGGCTGCTGCCTGCTCGGCTGAATCGAACAAGCTGACCGTCGCCAGCATATCGCCGGCCGGCAGGAAGTAATAGCCGACAAAACCGTCGCTCTCGCGGATGATCGGCAAGAAGCCTTCGGCCGTGAGCTGGACGATGGTATCCATGTCCATCGGGTCGATGCCGTCGTAAAGGCGGACGCTGGCGAAGACGCGGGCCTCGTCGGCGCCGTACTGTGCCAGGTTCACGCCTTCCAGGATTGCCTGTATCGATGCTACGCCCAGGCGTCCCTCCACTACTAGCGGATCTTCGGGCAACCAGTCAGCCATATGTTTGGCGACGAATTCGGCCGCGATCTCGTTTGAACGCTGCAATTGAGCTTCCGAGCCAAAAACGCGCAGGGCGAAAGTTCTGTCGACGCCGTCCGCGCCGGCATGATAACTGAAGAGACCGGCTTGATCGATCAGGGCTGGCACCAGGTGGGAGTCGACCAAGGCGGCCGCCTCATCCAGACGCGCCATGTCGAAGCCGTCGTAGCTGACCAAGGCAGCATAAAGCGGCATGCTAAGATCGCCGGGGTCAACCACGTTAAACATAAGTTGCGTGCTCACCTCAACCGTACCCTCGACGACCAGTGGCGGGTTGGGCAGCAGCGGCGCCAGGTTCTCAGCCACAAATTCACGCGCCGCTTCGCTTGAGGTCGAAGCCTGCTCAGCCGTTTGGAACAGGCTGATCACCGCCAGCATATCGCCGGCCGGCAGCAGATAGTAGCCCGCAAAACCATCCCTCCCGCGAATAACGGCTAAGCGCTCGCTGATTTGGCGCGCGATCTCAGCCTGATCGCCCGGATCGACGCCGTCATAGACGCGGATGCTGGCGAAGACGCTGTCATGCATCATGTCCTCGATCAGGTTTGCGCCCTCGTTAAGGTCTGCCAGCGCTGCGATGCCGAGGCGGCCGCTGACCCTCAGCGGGACCTGATCCGGGCGATCCGTCAGGTATTCCGCCACAAATGCCGCCGCCAATTCGTTGGCTGCCAGGGCATTTTCCTCGCTGTCATAGATGCTCAGCGCAGCCGACCGGCTTTCGCCGTCGTGCATGCGAACGTAGCCCCAAAAGCCTTCCGTCTCCTGTTGTGACGGCAGGAAAATACTATTGACGAGCGCGGTGGTTTCCGCGCGCTGTGTCAGATCGACCTCGACATAAACGCGCAGGCTGGCATAGAGCGAAGTAACCTCATCGACCATCGTCATGTCGTCAAGCCGGGCGAAGTTGCGAGTATCCATGGGTCCTTGCACGACCATTGGCGCATTGGGCAGCAGCGGCGCCAGGTTTTCAACGACGAATTCGCGCGCCTGCTCGTTGGAAGCCGTCGCCTGTTCCGCGGTCTCGAAGGCGCTAATCGCGGCCAGATTATCGCCTTCTGGCAGCAGGAAATACGCGACGAAACCATCGCTGCCGCGCATGATGGGCAAGAAGCCCTCGGCGGTGAGCTGGATGATCGTCTCCATGTCCTGAGGATCGACGCCGTCGTAGACGCGGATGCTGGCGAAGACGTTGTCATCCATCATGTCCTCGATCAGATTGGCGCCTTCGTCCACCGCGGCTAGTGCCGCGATTCCGACTTGCCCGCTGGCGATGGCCGGGTTATTCGGCAAATATGCCGTCAGATTTTCGGCGACAAAGTCCGCGGCTTTCGCGTTGGACGCCAAGGCTGATTCTTCGGAATCGAAGATGCTGATTGCCACAAGCGTTCCGGCGACATCGTGCATCAGGTAGTAGCCGAAGAAGCCGTCGGACTCGCGCATGATGGGCAGGAAGCCGTCTTCGACGATCGCGACGAACTCGTCCAGGTCGTCCGCTTCGAAGCCATCATAGAGGCGCGCGCTGGCGTACAGGCTGCCGGCAACGCCATCAGCCATGCCGTCCAGCATTTCGATGAAGCCGATATCCACCAAGCCCTCAACGATACGCGGCGGACCTGGCTTTACATCCACCAAGCTATCTGCGATATGTTGGCTCGCCGCTGCATTCGAAGCTGTAGCTTGTTCTTTAGTATCATATAGGCTGATTGTGACTACCTGTTCCCCCGAATCCAGCCAGTAGTAACTGATGAATCCGTCATCGTCGCGGATTATGTCCAGGAACTCTTCGGCATTTCGAAGGTAAAGCCCCTCCAACCCTTTCGGATCCAGATCATCGTATACCCGGATGCTTGCGAAGATGTCTTCGTCGATGATGTTTTCGCCATCGTTTACGCCGGCCAATACCGCGATTGCCACACGCCCGGCCGTGATCGACGGATCATTCGGCAGATACTGCGTCAGGTTCTCCGCGACAAAGTCGGTCGCGGACTTGTTCGAGGCTATTGCCGATGCTTCGCTGTCAAAGATGCTAAGGGCCGCCAATTGATCGGCGCTGTCATGCATCAAGTAATAGCCGAAGAAACCATCGGTCTCGCGCATGATCGGCAGGAAGCCATCCTCGACGATGGCCACGAACTCATTAAGATCGTCTGCTTCAAATCCGTCATAGATGCGAAGGCTCGCGTGCAGGCTGCTTACATCGCCATCAGCCATGCCATCCAGCATCTCAACAAAGCCGATATCGACCGAACCCTCGACAATCAGCGGCGCGTTGGGCAGCAGCGGCGCCAGCTTCTCGACAACGAAGTCACCCGCCAGCTCGTTGGACGCCAATGCTTGCTCGCGAGTCTCGAAAACGTTGATGGCCGTCAGCGTGCCATCAACAGGGTGTACAACATAATAAGCGATGAAGCCTTCGCTGCCGCTTATGATTGGCACGAAACCCTCGACCGTGATGCGTTCAAGCTCGGCTAAGTCGGCCGGATCGACGCCATCGTAATGGCGAATGCTGATGAAGACGCTGTCATCCAGGGCGTCTTGCCCGACAGCCGTGAATGGCATTGCCATCAGCAAGAGAACGGTCAGGGCGAACACAATTCTCAAACTTGTTGCTGCGCGTTGATACGTTTTCCGCACGATATTCCTCCTGGTGGAATGGATCAATAATGTAGACTGCAATGCGCTAGTCCCGTCTGCATGAGACTTGCATCTAATTTTCAGTCTATAATTCTTCCCGCCCGCAAGTCAATCTATGGGCATCTAAAAAGACATATTGATCAGAGGACTGTATCGAAATTTAACGCGCTACCGGCGCCTCTAAAGGGCTTATCCGCTACTGCAATTCATACGCTAAGCTCAGCTCCCCCTCTCGAAGTGCTGTGTCGGCGGTCTGTGTCTACGCGACCTACGC
>WTGB01000102.1 GCA_011523735.1 Chloroflexota bacterium | reverse complement strand
GCACGTCCGCTTATGTGGCGGGCACTTGGCTGGCGACGCTCTCCTGCGGCGAAGCCATGGCGAAAGAAATGAATGACAATGACTTTGCCGCCGAGTGCGCCGACTGGTTGAAACGCGGCCAAGCCGCATATCAGGACAAGCTTTGGAATGGCGAATACTACCGCCTTTGGCACGACCCGGCCAAGACCAGCGGCGAGGGACCGGACTGTGACGTCTCGCTCGGCAATCAGCTCATGGCGCAATGGTGTGTCAAGATCACCGGTATGGCCGACATACTGCCTGCCGATCAAGTCCAGTCTGCCCTTGGCGCCGTCAAGCGACTCAACATGGGCGCCACCAGGCACGGTCTAGTGAACGGCGTCAATCCTGATGGGTCGCGTTACATCTCAAAACCGGATTCGGATGCCGACCAGGTTGTCGATATCCTGCCCAACAACGATCACTCAACGCAGGTTTTCGTCGGCGAGAACCTATGCGCTGCGATGAATTTCATCTATCACGGTCAGCGTGAAACTGGGCTGGAGATCGCTCGACGGATTTACGAGGCGGTCGCGCTGACATCTCGCACGCCCTGGAAGCAACATTGCCTGATTGACGCCGATACCGGGTTGCCGGTCTGGGGCGAAGACTATTACTCAAATATGGTGATCTGGGCCCTGCCAATGGCCTGCGCCAATCAGAACATCGCTGAATTCATGCAGAGCGAGCTCGTTCGCAAGCTGACTTCAGCGTAAGGCTTCAGTTTCACATCATGCCCTGTTCGCTTCACAGAAGGGGGCTTCCCTGAAGCATTCATCTCACATGAATTAGGTAATCACTTCCTTATCGCGAGCAATTGAATAAACTATTCATTTCCATTTACAATTCAACTGATTCAGCCCAAACCTGTTCGCGCGCTCGCTGGCGCACACATATCACACATATAATGATGGCGGTGCGCTCGACATGCTTTGCTTGCTTCAGTGGTAATCTTTGAATTATACCTTTAATTGCCTCTAAAATTCATTTCGTGCAACTGAATGCACACGAGATTTGCTGCTGATGTCTACAGCCGTAGCGATTCTGAACCAGAAAGGCGGCTCTGGCAAAACGCCGATTACCATTACCTAGCAGGCGCACTGGCGAAATTGGGCTTGAAGGTGCTCGTCTTCGACCTCGACGGCCAGGGCGACCTGACGACCGGCGTCGGGTTCGATGATGAATTCTTCGCTGACAACGGCGCCAGCGTCTATACGCTGCTGACTCATGGCGAATGCGAACTGCGCCAGCTCATTTGCGGGGCGTCCAATGACGCTTTTGATGTTGTGCCGGGCAATATTCAAATGTACCTTGCCGATAAAGCCTTGTTCACAGTCCATAATCGTGAGCGGCGCTTTGAACGGCTCTTGGAGCCGATCGTCTCAGACTACGATTACATCCTGGTCGATTGCCCGCCGAATCTGGGAACGGTCACCGATAACGCGCTCCTGGCCTTTCGGCGCGTCTTGGCTCCTGCTCGCATGAATAAGAAAAACACACGCGCCATCACCATCCTGCTGGACCAGATCGAGACGCTGGAAGATGCCTTCCGCGTGCCTATCGATGTCATTGGCGTGGTGCCGGTTGGCTATGTGCCCGATGCCGATCAGAAGCAGATGATGCAGGAGCTGCGCGACAACATGCCCGACTTCCTGACTCCCGCGATCCGCAAGCGCGAAACCCTAATTGAAGACGCCTGGCAATCCGGCTGTTCCATCTTCAGTTACCGACCTAGCAATACTTACCGCGCCAAGGCACAGCGCGAAAGCCAGCACGATTACATTGCCCTAGAGGAGTTCGTCATGGCGCGCAGCTACGAGGTGGTCAAATGAGTGACGATAATCAAGCCAAGCGTCAACGCAAGTCCCTGCTGAGCCAACGCTTCGACGAAAGAAAGGCATCGAGCACCGGGCAGAAACGCGGCCGCCCCAAAGCCAAAGTCTACCGCAAGAATGTCTCCTTCTTCTTGCAGCCTGCCGTGGTCGACAAGCTCGACCAAGCTTATCACCAGTTGAATGTGAAGCTGAAAGGCAAGCCCAAGATTGACAAGGCGACATTCCGCGAAGCGGTCCTTCGCAAAGGACTCGCCAGCCTAGCTGAGATCCAGGCCGAGCTACGGCGCTAGTCATGCCTGCCGCGTCATACCGGCATCAACATTAGAATGATTTTAATATTCAGTTACTTTAGATGAATATAATAATCATGTGCACGATTTCAATACGTAAACGATATGGCAGCTTTTCAGCGCGCATCGACAAAGGGTTGTGCACTGCCAACCAGATGCTGCCGGAACAGCAGCCAACTACGAATACCTGTGGATCGGCTGCGGATGCAGATGCATTACAGTGTGGCAACGGGCGCCGTAGAATCCGATCAACTCTAGCCAGACACACAAGGCAACCAAGACAGTACGCACCTTGGAGGATATTCTCCGGCTGCGAAAGCACATTCAGGCATCCTCGCCCCAAGAGATTCCAGATCATATTCTGGAAGCCGCTCGCGCTGCCAAGGAGCGTTCTTACGCGTTCTCATCTCCTCAAAGACAGATTGCATGGAGCGGGCATGCAATAAACCGCCGAAAACATGCACTTGGCGGAGCGTCTCAGAACTAGCCTGAAAACGAAAAGGATCGGATCAGACGGAGCTCTTCTTCATCATAGGGCTCCCCATCATCGCAAAATATGTCATGCTGCCAAGTGACGCTGTCGGGCGTGTTGAGTTCGCGGCGCCAATCGAGGTAGGTCTGCGTCCTCCCGGCGACCAAGCCCCAATTGTACCAGCCGATGCGCTCGCGCGCGAAAATCGGCAGGATCAACTCGACCGTCTGCCCGACCACCCGCCGTAGCCATTCGGTGCAGAGCACTGGGCGTCCATAAGTCTGGCAGCGCTGGATGACCGCCTCGACGCCAGTTTCGCCGTAATGGTGAAAAGACGTCACATCCGATAATTCCAAAATGCGTTCCTCCATCTCGTATTCATCATGCAAGCGAAAAATGGAAGTCGTCAGGGGCTGCTGCGCGCCCGCCTCGCGCGCCCAAGCGAAGGCCGCCTCCACCAGCGGCAAGCTCGTTTCGCCCAAATCGCTGTTGCCGGGCTCATTGTACAAGTCCCAGACTTGCACGCGTTCGTCGTCCGCGAAAGTACTGACAATGTCGAGAACATAGTCCTTGAGTTCGGGCCAGACAGTGCGGTCAGCCACCCTTGTCAGTCCGGGGCTGGGCGTCCAGCCGCTGTTATGCACGTAGGGCACCGGGTCGTCTTGCGGACCCAGGTAAGGCTCCTTGCCGGCGAAGGCGCAATCGTCGAAGAGGATGAACATCGCCTTGATGCCCCGGCTGCTGGCGATATCGAGAAATTGGTCGATGCGACTTTTCAGACCAGCAGGATCGCTTTGCCAGACGAGATATTGATGGAAAACGCGCACGGCGTTGAACCCGGCCGCCTGCGCCCAGCCCAGCTCTTCAGCCATCGTGTTGGGATCGAAGGACTCGGCTTGCCACATCTCGGTTGAATTGACAGCCGTGCGCGGCAGATAGTTGCAGCCGACAATCGGGTCAATCGACGCATACCAACTGTTTGCTTTTTCCGGCGTCCACTGTTCGGTCATTTGCGTTTCTCCACTAGTTGTCTAACCAGATTTGGCAGGAACTGCGCTGGCAAGCGTCCCCGCGTCAGCGCCATCCGAGTCCAGTATTCTCAAGCGTATAAGAATGGCACCGTCAGGCGTTTTCGCCTGCGCATCAACATGTAGTCCGACCAGCGGCGATACTGGCCCCAAATCCAAAGAACTTAGCACGCTTCCCGCTTCATCCAGCCACTCAATTTCTGCATGGCCATCCAGGAAACAACCGAAAACGCCCCGAACGCGCGCCCAGCCGTCGTGGATGTCGATCAACAGCGGCTGATGTACGCAGCCGACATCAGCCACCGCAACAATCGGCGTCGGACAATATGCCGCCGACCAGACCACCTGCTGCATCTTTATCTCAAGCGGACGCAAGGTGTGCAGCGGGCTCAGGACTTCCGCCTCGAGAATGTAGCCGGGCGAGCGAATCGGTATGGGCGAGGACGCGCCGGGCGATTCCGTCCAGCATTCCACCGTGGCGCCATTGTCCGGGTATTCGGCGCCAGGCTCGTAAGGAAATTGCATGCATAGCACAGCGTCGGCTCGCCGGTCGGCGAAGGCGATCCAACCGGCTGGGCTGTGTACGCCGATCTTGCCGACGACCCCTTGATACTGCACGGCCAACAACCCGCTCTCCGTATCGAGTTGATACTGCGGATTGTCATCGCCGAACATGATCTCGTACGGTCGCTCGCGCGCGGAATCCGTCGGGATATAGAGCCAGCAGTCGTCGTTCAACTGCCCATCCGCCGTGCTGCACAGCACCTGCGCCACATCCCAGATCGACCAGCGAATCGTCTTGTCCGAGATGTTCTCAAATGACAAATCGAGTTGCAGCCGCGAGCTTCCCGGCCTCAGCGTGACCTGGCGGCGGATGCGCAGCCCTGAGCGCGCATCGGGCGGACTCGTCATCAAAACGGACGCTTCACTTGTTTGGAAGTCATAGCGCCCCGAATCGAGAACGGGATCGGGCGGGCCGGGCCACTGGCCTGCGCCATCCCAGCCTTGTGGCGCGGGCCAGGTCTTGGCGCCGCCGTAGTTCTTCCAGTTGATGATCGTCCCGTCGCCGGCATGTTCTTCGTATGTGAAGCGCTTCCCCAGCAGCTCCGGATTCATGAAGAGGTAGTCATGCGGTCCCAGACTGAACTGCATCAGACGCCCGCCGATCTCCGGCACGCAGACAGCCTCGATGATGCCGTTGCTCAGACGGACGCCATCCCAGCCATGGAATAACAACTTTTCGACAGTTACCGCCATGGGCATCGGCCCCGCTCTCTGTGCCTCTGTGGCGAAAAAATTAACCTTGCAAGCCGGTAGTGGAGATGCCGCGCACGAAGTAACGCTGTAGCAGCAGGAAGAAGATCACCGCCGGAATCGTGGCGGCGGCCGCCGACGCCATGATGACGCCAAAGCGCATCGAGAGCCCGCGCCCAACGAAGACCGCCAAGCCGACTGGCACGGTGCGGGTCGCGTCCGTGTTGCTGATGATGAGCGGCCAGAAGAAATCGTTCCAACTGCGGACGAAAGTGAAGATGGCGACGGTAGCGATGACTGGTTTACTGAGAGGGATGAAGATGCGCCAGAGCAAACCCAAGCGGCTGCAGCCGTCTAATCGCCCGGCTTCCTCCAGTTCGACCGGGATGGTTTGGAAGAATTGAGTCATCAAGAATACGCCAAAGGCATTGGCCGCCGCCGGCACGGCGATGCTGAAATAGGTGTTGGCCAGCTTGAATTTGATCATGCCCA
>WTGB01000065.1 GCA_011523735.1 Chloroflexota bacterium | reverse complement strand
GCATGGAACCCAGCGCCCGCCCGCCCAGAAGGTGCATGTGCAGGTGAAAGACTTCCTGCCCGCCGTGCGCGTTGCAGTTCACGATCAGCCGGTAACCGTCTTCTGCGATGCCTTCAGCGACTGCGATCTTCGCCGCGACTGTAAAGAGCCGGCCTAGCGCGGCTTCGTCTTGCGTAGTCACATCATTGACGGTGGCAATTTCATGCTTGGGAATGATCAGGATGTGAGTCGGGGCTTGCGGCGCGATATCGCGGAAGGCAAGAACCAGATCGTCTTCGTAGACGATGTCGGCTGGAATCTCTTTGGCGATGATTTTGGAAAATATTGTGCTCATTTCCTGTACTCCCCGTGTCCTGATTGTGTACATCTATGTACCAATATTGTCCAGAATTGTTCGGTCGCCATCGCTTGCCGCCGTTCACATCACCATGCCGCCGTCGACAACGAGGGTCTGCCCGGTGATGTAAGACGCATGCGATGACGCCAGGAAGGCGACCGCCTTGGCAATATCTTCCGGCGCGCCCATCCGGCCCAAGGGAATCGCTTCCAGCGCGGCACCTTTGAGATCATCGGAAAGGTCGGCGGTCATATCCGTCTCGACGAAGCCCGGCGCGATCGCATTGACACGCACACCGCGCGGCGCCAACTCCTTCGCCAGCGATTTGGTCAGCCCGATAATGCCGGCTTTGCTGGCGGCGTAATTGGTCTGCCCGCCATTGCCCGCTATGCCGACAACGCTGGTGATATTGATGATGCTGCCAGCGCGTTTGCGCATCATCATTCGCGCCGCCTCTTTACAGCAAAGCCAGCAACTGCGGAGGTTTGTCGTGTGCACGATATCGAAGTCGCCCGGCTTCATCATCATGATGATGTTGTCGCGGGTAATGCCGGCGTTATTCACGAGGATATCCAAGGCGCCGTATATGGTTTTGGCTTCTTTGAAAAGCGAGTTCACTTGGTTTGCGTCGCTGACGTCCGCTTGCAGCGCAGTGGCTTCGCCGCCGCTGGCGGTTATTGCCGCCACGGTGTCTTCCGCCGCCTGCGCATTGTTCAAGTAATTTACTATCACGGTCGCGCCTTGCGCTGCTAATTCCAGGCTAATCGCTCTTCCAATGCCACGGCTGCCACCGGTGACGAGCGCTACATTGCCTTCGAATAAGGTCATACGATGTCCTTTCCGCAGAGGTTCCAGCATGAGCAAGCGACCACCATTTTAACCATCGAGTTCAATGAGGGCACAGAGTGATTTTGGCTGAATCGCGGGCGACTTGGTAGGCCGCCCTTATGTGGTGTCTGCGCTATTGGATGGTTAGTGCGAGCCGCCGACCCAGCCAATCAATTTGACCTGGCCGCGCAGGTCGCTCGTGATGCTGCTGGCGCCGAAGCCGTTGGCGCTGGCGACGTAGATATCGTTTCTGCCATCCACACGCGGGTTGACGCCAGCAAAAGCGATGAACTGTCCGTCGAAGGAATACTGCGGATCGCACATGGTCGGCGGCACACCGGCACTGGCCACATTGCGAAGGCGGCTGTCTTTTACGCGAACGCCATAGGGACAGTGGCCCGCCGTCCCGCCGATGGCGATTCGCTCTGCATTGGGCGCCCAGGCGGATGAGAGGCTGTAACGGGGGAAGTTCAAGCTCTCGTCTTGCCCCAAGAGCGCGCTCGCGGCGCTGAGCAGGACGAGTCGGTTGGCGCTGCCAGCGATTTGGACAAGAGCGGCATCCCCGCGCGGCGACCAGCTTTCGGAAAGATAACTGGCGGTTGCCGGACTGTCGGGCAGGCGCAATTCAATGACATCGCCGCTGCGGATATCGGCTCGCCAGATTCGCCGCTGCGGATTTAGCAAGTCAAATGGGTCGCCAGTGACCAAAGCCAGCATACTCGAGTTTATCCAGTAAGGCGGTTCTGAAACCTCCAGGTCTGTGAGGAGGCTGACGCTGCCGCTTGCGACTTCGTAGAGGTAGACCAGACCGCCGGAGGGTGGCGGCTCGGTGAGCGCGTCGCAGAAATTTGGCTCGCCGGGGATCCAGCTTGGGCATTTGGCGCGGTCGGATACAAAGACGATGGTCTTGCCATCGGGCGACCAACTGGGCCAGAAGTCGTAACTGCCGTGATCGGTGATGTTCGTTCTTCCAGAGCCGTCTTTGGCGTAGAGATAGATGTCAATGTCGTAGCCGGTTGCGAGAGCCAGCGCCAACTGCTGCCCGTCAGGCGACCAGGCGGGCGGCATATATCGGCCTCGCTGGACCAGCGGATTGGCGCCAGCCAGAACACGCGCGCTGAAGCCGGTGGACAGATCGAGGATGTAGAGTCCATCAGTCCGCAGGTCGCCATTCGTCTGAATAAAAGCGAGGGCATTGCCGGGCTGCGCCACAAAGACATCCAGGCTGGCGGTGGACTCCAGTTCCAGCACGGGTATCCGGCTGCGGGCGCTTAATGGCGAGGCGAAATAGACAGTCTGAACGCCGGTGAATGGCTGGGCGGTAGCGATGTTGGCGATGGTTTCCTGCCGGTTGGCGCTGAGGAAGGCGATCATCTGGTTGGCGATGCCGTCTTTGATTTGAGCCGGAATATCGGAAACATCCCAATTGTCGAAAACATAGCTTGTTTGTGGCAGGGGGGTAATCGAGGGCGTGAAGGTTGGTGAAGGCGTCAGTGTCACGGTCGGGGTGTTTGTGGCGGTGGGGCTGGCCGTTGGAGTAGGGGAAGCGGTTGGCGTCGGTATGGCCGTATCGGTCGGGATGGGAGTTGGCGTGGCGGTCGCTGTAGGCAGGGATGTGGCGGTCGGCGTCGGCTGGCTGAGCGCGCTGCAAGCGCAAAGCAAAGCGAGCGACAGGATGACAAATGATTTTTTCACCGCAGAGGCACAGAAGTAGAACCAATAAAGTAATGAGAATAAAGTAATCGCCGCTTTTCTACCCCTCACCCCCGGCCCCTCTCCCACAAGGGGAGAGGGGAGCTTTCTTTGCGAGATTGTTTTTCGCATGACTAACTTGGTTTTACTGAGGCACAGAGACTTCAAAACCAGAGACCATAGCGGTTTGGCTCGGCAACAAGTGCCCTGAGAGTGATGGAATGGCGTCTCGCGGGACATGTCAAATCATCTTGTCAATGATACGCAATGTTACCATGCGCAGGCAGGATCGGCGCCGGCAGAAGCGGGTGATCGCCCTACGATTCATTCGGCGGATCTGTGTTTCCGTCGTTGTCCTGTCCGCGCTGCTCCGCGTCGATATCGCGTTGTCGCCTGGCGGGTGGTTCCTGGAGGACCAGGTCGAGTACGCCCTGCATATCTTCGACGTAGGCGACGGAGACATCGCGCATGACTGCCTTTGGCAATTCGCGCATGTCTTTCTGATTGTCCTTGGGCAGGATAATGCGCGGTATGTTGCGGCGGCGGGCGGCCAGCACTTTTTCCACCACGCCGCCAATTGGCAAGATTTGGCCGCGAAGAGTAATTTCGCCGGACATGGCGCAATCGGCGCTCACGGGAGATTCGGCGAAAGCGGAGATTAGAGCGGTGGCAAGCGTGATTCCGGCGGAGGGTCCGTCCTTGGGCACGGCGCCTTCGGGCATATGAATGTGGATATCGTAGTTTTCGAAGTCCTCCGGCGGCAGTTCAAACTGATGAGCGCGAGCCCGCAGGTAACTCAGCGCGATGTGGGCTGATTCCTGCAAGACATCGCCCAGTTGGCCCGTGAGAAGCAGGTTGCCTTTTCCGGGCACGAGGGTGACTTCGACGGTCTGGATTTCGCCGCCATTTGGCGTCCAGACCAAGCCGCTCACAATCCCGACAGCATCGGCGCGATTGACTTTCGCCCCGAGCAATTGCGGGGGACCGAGATACTTCTCGACAATCGCTGGACTAATGCGCCGCGGAGTTTTGCGCTGGGCCGCCACCTGCCGGGCGATTTTACGGCAGACATTGGCGATTTCGCGTTCGAGGTTGCGGACGCCACTTTCATAGGTGTAGTGCCGGATGATGTGTATGAGCGCAGGTGTGCTGAAGCGCGGTCCCGCCTCTGCGATGCCATTGGCTTCGAGTTGCTTGGGTATCAAGAAGCGGCGCGCGATTTGCAGTTTCTGCTCTTCGGAATAGCCTTTGAACTCGATGACTTCCAGGCGGTCTTCCAGCGCTTCGGGTATTGAGTACAGGTCGTTGGCGGTGGTGATGAAGGTCACTTTTGAGAGGTCGTAGGGTACTTCCAGGTAGTGGTCGACGAAGTTTCGGTTTTGCTCGGGATCGAGGACTTCGAGCATGGCGGAGGCGGGGTCGCCGCGAAAGTCGGAGCTCATCTTGTCGATTTCGTCGAGCATGAAGACGGGGTTGATCGTCTCAGCCCGTTCCATTTGTTGCAAGATGCGGCCCGGCATTGAGCCAATATAGGTACGGCGGTGGCCGCGGATTTCGGCTTCATCGCGGACGCCGCCGAGGCTGATGCGCAGGAATTTGCAGCCCAGGGCATCGGCGATGCTTTTCCCCAGCGAGGTCTTGCCGACGCCAGGAGGACCGACAAAGCAGAGTATCGGACTTTTCATTTTGTCCTGCGCCAGCTTGCGCACGGCGATATGTTCCAGGATGCGCGCTTTAACTTTTTTTAAGCCGTAGTGAGCGCGTTCAAGGATGTCTTCAGCCTGCGTCAGGTCTAGGTTTTCATCGCTGAGGGCATGCCAGGGTAGGGTCAGCAAGCGGTCAAGGTAGGTGTGAATGACGCCGGATTCCGGAGACATTGGCGGGATTGCGCCCAAGCGAGACAGCTCTTTCATCGCTTTGTCGTGGACTTCGCCGGGCAATTCGGCGCTGTGGATTTTCGCTGTGAGTTCCTTGATCTCCTGCGAGAAGACATCGCCATCGCCCAATTCTTGCTGAATGATGCGCAGCTGTTCTCGCAAGTACATTTCGCGTTGATTGGCGGCGATTTCGTCTTGCAGGCGGGTATGGACCTCGTCATGGATTTCGTTATCGTGCAAGTCGGTTGTGAGCAGCACAGCAAGCCGTTCCAGGCGCTTCTCGATGTTGTCAAGCTCCAGCAATTGCTGCAAATCATCGGGCTGCAGGGGCAATATCGCCGAGAGGGAGTCACAGAGCAGGCCAGGGTCCTCAAGCGACAAGATATGCTTGATTACGGAGTCTGGCATAGCTTCGTTGTATTGGCTGCTATGCTTGAATAGCTCAACCAGAGCATTCGCCAGGGATTCGAGGGACTTTGGCTCTCGGGTCTCTTCAACCAGGGGTCGGGCGGTGGCAACCGGATAGGGAGTCTCATGGTTGATCGCGAGAATCTGGACGCGGCGGCGGCCTTGAGCCAGCAACTGCCGGGTTTTGTCTGAGAGATCGGTATATCGGCCCGGCGCGATCTCCGTGCCAACCGCATGGATGCGGTCGATTAAGGCTCCGTCGTCGCTTTCGGCGCGGAGTTTGCAGGCGATGAGCGTGTGTCCACGGTCATTGGCAGCGGCGGCGGCTTTGAGCTGAGCATCGTCAATCAGGGGTATCAAGCTCAAAACTTGGGGAAAGACGACCTGATTGACCAAGGGCAGCAAGGGCAATTGAATAAGACCGTCTTCTTCAAGCTCGGCGTTATCGATGTTTTTCAGGCGTTGTGTCAGATGGCTTGACAAGGAAACACTCTTAATTACGTTTTGCTGTCGAGATCGCGATAGATTAGTGTAGACCAGTTTCGGCGCAAATGTAAATACCGCTGGCGAACGGGACGAGCTTAGCTGAGCGTTCGGCGATCGCGAATCGTCTTGCTGCGCTCACAAAATAATAGACCCGCTTGCCGCATGAGCGACGCGGTGTATTAATCAAGAGAGCGAGAATTGAAGCGGGCGGTTTCAGTGAACGTCAATCGTGCTCAGTTGGTGTAAAATGGCAAAGATAGATTCGGGTGCGCCATAAGGCAGGCTGGATAGAGTTCAAATGCGAGTTCCCTACGCGCTCACCTTCGTTGCCGCTGCGGTTGGCATGATTCTGATATTCATCGTGGGGGGCTTGATCTTGCAGCCGCCTTTGCCGTTGATCGTCGAAGCAGGTTTTGACCGCCCGCTGATTAGCCCCAATGCTGATGGCGTCGATGATATTGCGGTATTCACGTATGTGCTGGCGCGCCCGGCAGTCGTTAGTCTTTCGCTGACGAGCGAAGAGGGCCGGGCTTTCTATTTTCGACGAGAACAACCGCGGAACGATGACGAATACAGCCTGCTGTTCAGCGGGGTGGTCGACGGTTTTCTGCACGAAGGAGAGATGGTCTATGGCGTGGTGGAACGGCGTTTGATCCCGAATGACGTGTACACCTGGCGACTTGAAGCGGAGGCGGAATCCGGCGATGCTGCAAGCGCGACGGGTAGTTTGCAGGTCGAAGCGGGGGATACGCCGCTGCCGATTATGTCGGAGTTTCGTATTGCGCCGGATGTGTTTTCGCCGAACCAGGATGGTGTAGCCGATCGCGTCAGCATCAATGTTTATCTGGAGAAGGATGTCGAGCGACTGGATGTGATTCTGTTGGGGCGGGGTGGCCTGCGCATCCCGATATCGGCGCGGGTTGAAGAAAGGCAGTATGGCGAGGCGGGCCGGCATCGCTTCGATTATGAGGGCGGCATAGACTTGGGCGTGGATCCGCCGCCGGATGGCAGCTACCAAGTAATTGCCTTGGCCCAGGACAAAGTTGGTCAGCGGGTGCGGATGGATGGGGCGCTCACGATTGAGCTGGGTGGCAAACCTTACGCCGAGATTAAACCGCAAGCGGTTGGCGTGGAGGTTGCATTTGCGGTGCAAGCTTATGAAGAGCGGTTTCATTCTACTGCGGCAGCCATGGGCGATTTATTGCCGCTGCCGGAAGACTCGGCATCGCTAGCTGATTCACAGCAGATCACGGTGCCGCTGGGGCAAATGCTTGTGTTTCGGCTGACGGTGGACAATTATGGCGATGTCCCGATTCGCACAAGCGGCCCGCCGCCGGGCACGGTCTACCGGCAGGATCAACTGGCTGGCAGCTTAGGCGCATTCGATGAATCGGGCGCCTGGCGCGTTGGCATTCAATGTGAAACATCAATGACGAGCTTTCCCTACCGTTGGGCGGTTGCTGCGGATGAGAACCTGGTCGAGGCGTTTGACGAAGCCAGCGGAAATACCTATCGTTACTTGCCGCCGAAGTCCCGGGCGGTCGTATGGGGCGGGGTGCAATTTACGCAAGCCGAGGCCCGCAATCCGCAGAATTGCTGGGCTGGCTTGATTCATGAAGATGTCGCCGTTAGTCTGCGCAACAATCATGTCGGGATGCGTTCGATCATGATCGCCGATCCAAACGCGGACGCCAGGAGCTAATCTGTGAAGGCGGACGATAGATGACGGATCTGGCGGTAGTGATTGTAAGCTGGAACAACGCTGATGTTATTATCGATGCTTTGCAAAGCTTAGTAGATGATCTGCTGGAGAGCGGCCTCGACTATGAGATTTGGCTGGTCGACTCGGCTTCCGAAGATGGAACGGTCGAAATCGTCAGCGAGGGCTTCGCCGATGTCAAGCTAATTGCCTGTCAAGAGAATATAGGGTTCGGCGCGTGCAACAATCTGGCCCTGCGGCGGATGGGATTTGCCGATGGTACACGGCAGGATAAGTTGCCGAAGGCGGTTTATCTGCTGAATCCGGACACTATCACACACCTCGGCGCGAGCAGACTGCTCTATGATACGCTGATGACGGGCGCCGATGTGGGGATGGTTGGCGCGCGGCTGACCTTTGGCGATGGCAGTTTTCAACATAGCGCCTTTCGTTTCCCCGATCTGCGTCAGATTTGGGCTGAGTTCTTCCCTACGCCGGGTCGCTTGGTAGAAGGACCCTTTAACGGGCGTTATCCGCGGTCTTGGTATGCGGCGGGCGAGCCGTTTGAGGTGGATTTCACCTTAGGCGCGACAATGATGCTCAAACGGGACGTGATCATAAAAACGCGCGGGTTTGATGAGGATTTTTTTATCTATTGCGAAGAAATTGACTGGGCTTGGCGCATCAAAATGCATGGATGGCGGATCTTGTGTGCGCCGGCCGCGCATGTCACGCATATTGGCGGCGGCAGCACATCGCAGGCGCGCCCGCGGAGCCTGATAAATTTGTGGAAAAGTAGGTTACTATTGTACGACAAGTATTATCCGCGCTGGAAACGTCTGGCGGCGCGGCAGTTGCTTATCGCGGGCATGCGGCGTCAGATGCGCGCTTTGGGCGCAACTGATGTTGAGTTGACACGTGCTTGGCGCAGGATTATTGAGATGGCACAGTCATGACCCACCTCACTGCCATCGTACTTACCCACAACGAAGCGGGGCAAATTGCCGATTGTATAAAGACGCTGCGCTTCGCTGACCGTATCATCGTCTTTGATTCTTACAGCACAGACGACACCGTGTCGATCGCGCAGACGCTTGGCGCAGATATCTTCCAGCATGAATTTGAGAATTATGCCGAGCAGCGCAACGCGGCGCTCGATGCGGTTAACGAAATGACGAATTGGGTTTTGTTCGTGGATGCCGATGAGCGGATTACGGATGTCCTGGCAACAGAGATTCGCGAGAAAATAGTTCATCCGAGCTTTGCTGGTTGGCGGCTGCCGCGGCACAATTATATCTTCGGTGTCTTGACCAAGGGGGCGGGCTGGTATCCCGATTATCAAACGCGCTTGCTGCGAGTGGGGCAAGCCCAATATGACCGACAGCGACCCGTCCACGAAGTTGTCAAGCTCTATGGCGAAGAAGGCATCTTGCGCAACCCGATCATTCACTACAACTATGTGGACATGGCGCAGTTCAAAGACAAGCAGGAGTATTATGCTGACTTTGAGGCGCAGAGTCTTTATGCCCAGGGGGTCGTGCCGCGGCAGCACAGTTTCATATTGCAGCCGCTGCGTCATTTTTACTGGCGGTTTATAACGCTGCGCGGTTATCGCGACCGCTGGCATGGCTTGCGACTGTCTCTGCTGATGGCTTGGTACGAATATCGCAAGTATCAAAGGCTGTACGCGCTTTGGCGGAAGCGGTGATTCCCCTGATTAGGCATTGCCGCGCTGGCGGAATCTATTGGGGCACGAGGATGCCGTAACCTCCGTTTTCACGCCGATAGAGCACGTTGACCTGCGTCGTATCGGCATTCATAAACATGTAGAAATTGTGATCCAGCAGTTCGAGTTGCTCGATCGCTTCTTCCTCGTTCATCGGAATCAGTTCGACCTGTTTTCGCCGGAAGATCTCGGTAGGCTCAGCCTCTTCCGGTTCCGGCAGGTCATATTCCGGTACATCCTCGGCAATATCCAACTCAGCTATTGTTGCGCGGTAGCGGTCGCGTACCCTCTGGTTTTTCGATTTGCGTTTGCTCTTGAATCGATCGATTTGTCGATGCAGCTTGTCGATGGCTTTGTTAATGGCAAAACGAATGGTATCGCGGTTCTCGATGTCCATTCTTTCTTCGGCGCGAAGGATGGCGCCACGGGCGTGCTGCACCGTAATCTGGGCGATCGCGATATCAGCGCCGCGGTGGGTGCGAATGATGGCTAGTTCGACGCCTACATGAGCGATATTGGGCAGGTATCGGTCGAGCTTATCGACCCGCGAACGGGTGTAGCTGTCCAAGGATTCGGAAATTCTGATTCCATCACCATGAATGCTGATATCCATTGAGAACCTCCTGGCGATTAACGATAAATGTGAGGGGTGCTGATGGCTATGCCATAAACCGCTGTTGCATTTTGCGCTCGGAGCGCCAGCGCGCATTCAATTAGTGTTGAGCCGGTCGTGATCACATCGTCGACCAGCAAGATGGATTTGCCAGCTACTTCGGCTTTAGCCTGGAAGGCGCCCGCCACATTTTGACGCCGTTCAGAGGCCGCGAGCTGAGCCTGCTGGCTTGTGCCGCGAATCCGTGCAAGCCAAGCCGGTTCACAAGGCAGCCCTCTGGCTTGCGCCAACAATTGGCTCAGCAGGTCCGACTGATTATAGCCACGTTCAATTTCTCGGTCAGCGTGGAGCGGCACGGGTACGATGGTGTCGACCTGCCATTGCTGTTGGTTGAGACTAGCGGCGAGGCGCGCAGCCAAAGGATCGCAAAGCTCTAAGGCATCATGGTATTTGAAGGATTTCACTGCGGCTTCGAGTATGCTGTCCTGTTTGCCAGTGGCGCAGACGCCATCGAGAGATTCGACAGACTTTGAGAGGGCCTCAAGCGGAAGTGATGTTAGCTGGTCGCGGCAATCCGCGCAGAAGCGGTAGTCAACAATGCCACAGTTGCCACAGCTGGGAGGAAAGATGAGATCTGTCAGCCAATCGCATACGGAGGCGGCAAATGTACCAAACTTTGAAAGGGTATTCGAAGCGGATGCCAGGTGCTGCGTCATCGGTGACGATCTCCCCGGGGAAGCGCGATGATTGCATCAACTATATTGTAACATGACAAGGTGAAGTTCCGGCGAGACAGACCGCTGACGGTCATAATTGCGTCGGTTGCGTTTGCGGAATTCGGGAAGAGAAGCTGTGAAACTTTCGGCAAAATCTGTCGGCGCCATGTCAAGTCCTTGCCGTATAGATGAAAGACGGTCGAGATAGAATGGATAATTATGGCTGAGAATGGAAAATGCCTGAATAAGGCTGGATAGCTATGGACATTGGATGGGAAAATCGCCAGCCTCTATAGATACAGTATTGATATAGCGACTTTTTTCGGATTGAACAGCGGATCTTGCGCGATAAACGTTGGAATTTGGCTTAGACAGGGCATGTTTTTGGATTAAGTGTTGGATTGGCGATCTGGCGTTCATAATGGCAGGGTAGCATGAATCGGCCGTGAATAGGCGACCAAATAGTCGCGTATTCGTCGTTTCATTCGTTAAGTTGCGGGCGACCCAAGGGGCGCGCAGGCATAGCCCGCCGACACTGACTGGGGTACAGAGGATGCGCTCTCATGCGGGGAGCCATATCGTGCTATAGTAAATAGGTGATGTCGAATCGCGGAGAGCGACGCTATGGGGTCAAAGTGCTTGAGCGCATCAGTCAGGCGGGTTTGACATACTATCGCAAGGCAGGCTGGAAAGGCGTCCGACATGGCATTTTCACGCGGCATGGCGGGGTCAGCCAATCGCATTGGTCGTCGTTAAACTTGGGCGCATCCATCGGCGATGATCTGGCGGCCGTCAAGGAGAACCACAGGCGGATGTACGACGCGGCTGCGGTCAATCCCGCGCGGGCAGTGAGCAGTTGGCTGGTTCATAGCGTCAAGACGCTGGTAATCAACGGGCAGAGGCCGGCTGAGGGGGGACTTGAGAAAGCCGACGCCATTATCACGGATCAAGCAGATACGCCGCTCGTGATGCGCTATGCTGATTGTGTGCCGTTGCTATTCTACGATCCGGCAAAGCGAGCTATTGGCTTGGGTCATGCGGGCTGGCGCGGAACGGTCAAGGGCATGGCCGGCATTATGGTGCGGCAGATGCGCTCCGCGTTTGGCTGTTCGCCGGAGGATATACAGGTCGTCATTGGTCCGGCAATCTCGCGCCGCAACTATCGGGTTGGGGCGGAAGTCGTTGCGGCGGCGAATGCTTACTTTGGCGCCGATGCGGGCGTCGTTGCGCGCGACCCGGCAGACGGGGGATCGAGATTCGATTTGTGGGGCGCCAATTGCTTGGACTTGGCGCGGCATGGTGTACTCAATGTGGAGGTGCTGGAGATATGCACCTTCGAAAACACGGACGAGTTTTATTCGCATCGAGCGGAAAATAGCTTGACAGGACGTTTCGGCGTGGTGATCTCATTATGAGCATCGCAGAGAACATCAGGCGAGTAGAGGACCGCATCGCCGAGGCCTGCGCGCGGGGGCAGCGGGATCCGGCAGCGGTAACCCTCATAGGGATTAGCAAGCAGAAATCGGCGGCAGATATCCTTCGCGCAATTGAAGCCGGGTTAAAACACATCGGCGAGAACCGCGTAGAAGAGGGTATAAGCAAGATTCCGCAAGTCAGGGAGGCAATTTCGGAGGCGGCGACCTGGCACATGGTCGGGCATGTGCAGAGCCGCAAGGCAAAACATGTGGTTAAGCTTTTTGACGTGGTGCAGTCGATAGACAGCGTCCGCCTGGCGCAGCGCCTATCGCGTCTGGCTGTCGATGCGGAACGCGAGCTTGATGCGCTGCTAGAAATCAATGTTTCGGGAGAAGCATCGAAATACGGCTTTCAGGGTTACAATTGGTATCAGGATGCGGCAGTACTGGAAGGTCTGCTGGATGCATACAGGGTTGTCATACAATTGCCGAATTTGAAAGTGCGCGGGTTAATGACGATGGCGCCTCTTGGCGCTGACGAGTCGACAACTCGGCGGGTTTTCGGCGATCTGTACGAGTTGCGCGAAGAATTGCAATCCGCCACAAAGTCGCAGTTGCCGGAACTGAGTATGGGCATGACTGACGACTTTGAGTTGGCGGTCGAAGAGGGTTCGACAATGGTCCGCGTCGGGCGCGCCATTTTTGGAGAGAGAACTTAGAAGGAAGTACAGAGAAAGGTTGGCAATCCAATGTTCGCACTGTTCGAGGTGCTCTACCTAGTATTGACTGCGTATCAATTGATCTTGCTCGCTCGCGTCTTGATGAGTTGGCTACCGAATCTCGATCCCAACAATCCTATTGTCCGCTTTCTGTATCAAGTGACCGAGCCAGTATTGGCGCCGATACGCAACGCGCTGCCGCCGATGGGCGGGATTGATCTGAGCCCGCTGGTAGTCTTCCTGGGCATCAGCATCCTCATGCAACTGGTGCTGTAGAGGCGCGCCCGATCAGTTATCGCCGGGTTAAGCAGTTCTTTGGACTGGGTCTAGTGTCTAGAGTTTGATCAAGATCCGACCGCAACTCTGACAATTCACGATATCATCACTGCGGTTAATGGCGGTGATGACCACGCTATTCTGCTCGATTCCGCAGACGGCGCAGGCGTCATCTTTCAGGACTGATACGGGACGGTTGGAATTCTTCGCGCGCATACTGTTGTATGTCTTGTAGATATCGGCCGGGATCTTCTTAACGACGGCTTTGCGCTTGGTAAGCTGCTCGTTTATTGTCGCGGTTAATGCCGCTTTCTCTTCCAGTAATTCTTGATTTTCCGCGGCGCGGGCAATTCGCGCCTCTTCCATATTTGCTTCGGATTCTTGGAGTTTCTGCTGACAGCCGTCGCGCTCAGTTACAATGCGCTTCAATTCGTCGTCCAGAACGTCTCTGCGCCGAGTCAAAGAATCGAGTTCCATCTGCAAGTCCTGCAATTCCTTGGGGTTGTTAACTTCGCCGCTGTAAAGCAGTGATTCGCTGGCTTGCCGTTTTTCCATAAGCGCCGCGATTTCAAGTTCCATGTCTCTGGCGCGTTTTGCCGCGTCTTCATGTTCTGTTTTAGCGGCTTCGAACTCCGTCTCCGCTTCGCGCAGCGCCTCATCGTCTTCGATCTGTTGATTGATTGCCTTGATTCGCTTTGTATGATTGATGATTTCAAGTTCAAGCTGTTGAACACGATAAAGCGCCAATACGTCCGACATAATTCTGGTCCTTGTCACGGAAACTCGGTCACAGGGTAGCGCCTTAATGATAACGCAAGATGTAAACTACTGGTCAAGGAAAATCCATTTCTTGGTGATGCTGGACGATAAATAGGACTGGCAAGCGGGAATTCAGTGGGGAATGCCAGCCAAAGAATAAAGGCGAGGGTCCAATGGCGGGTTTTATGCGTCGCTTGACCACGGAGAGAGCGGCGGTCTTGATCGTCTTTTTGCTGCTCTTTGCCATGGCGAGCCGTGTCGCAGTGGACCCGGACATGTGGTGGCATATTCGGCTGGGGCGGCAGAGCATTGAAACAGGCGATATTGTGTACGCTGACAGGTTCTCCCATACAAAAATGGGGAGCATTCACAAGAATCACAGCTGGTTGGCGCAAGTTGTTATGGCTCTTTTGTGGCGCCAAGGCGGCCACTTGGGCTTGACAGTTTTTGTGTCATCGCTGGCGGTTGGAGGGATGGTCTTTGTTTACCTGGGGGGCCGCGGAAGCATCTATATGCAGGGCTTCGTACTGGTCCTGGGCAGCGCTTGCGCCGCGGCATTTTGGTCGCCACGTCCGCAGATGTTCACGTTTCTATTCGCAGCCTTATTGTTTTTTCTGCTTCAGCGACTTAAGCGAAGGGGCCGGACGCCAGTTTGGAGTCTGCCGGTTTTGATGTGGCTCTGGGCGAATCTGCACGGCGGATACATGGTCGGCTATCTGTTCATCAGCGCATTTGTACTGGGCGAATGGCTCAATCGTTTGCTTGGCGCCGGCGAGTCAGTCGTCGCCTTGCCACGAGTCAAGCGGCTCTGCTGGGTCACATTATTGTCATTGGCGCTGTTGCCGATCAATCCGCTGGGACTAGATGTTTTCACGGCGCCATTTGAGACGCTTGGCATAAGCGGCTTGCGAGATTTCATTCAAGAGTGGCAGTCGCCGGACTTCGCGCAGCCGGCGGCTTGGTCTTTTGTCATATTGGCGGTCGCGCTGCTCGGAGCCAGTTGGGCGGGCGGACGCAGGTTTGACTTCTCGGAGTTTCTGCTGGCAGGCGGCACGATGTTTATGGCCTTGTTTTCAGCGCGCCATTTGTCGCTCTTCGCGATCACGGCGGCGCCGGTCATCGCCACGCATTTCGACGCTATACTGGAGCGGAAAGGTGGGAGAATTACACGCCGCGCTGTGGAGACTCCCATACGCTTAGCGCTGAACATCGCTCTTGTTTTCCTGGTCGCACTGGGCACGGTTGCTCATGTCGCTTACGTGTCAAGGCCGGAGACGGTCGATCAATCTTTGGCACTGAATTATCCCGTGGCGGCCGTCGAATACCTCAAGGCTACAGCTTTTGAGGGCAAGCTGTTCAACAGCTACAATTGGGGCGGCTATCTGATTCTCAAGTCGCCAAACTTTCCTGTTTTCATCGATGGACGCACCGATTTGCATCGCGACTCCTTAGCTGAGTATACGGCGGCATTCGGTACGCCGGCCTGGACTGAAGTATTCGCTCGGCATGAGATTGACATTGCTTTGATCGAAACAGGAGGCCCGCTGGCCTGGCGGCTCGCTGCCGATGAGAATTGGCAGCAGGTTTACCAAGATGACGTGGCAAGCATTTATACGCTGATCGGAGGGGACCGCGGGGGTGAAGGTCCGTGAAAAAACGCTATCGCGAAAGGGCATTAAATGAGTTGTTCGCGGGATTGCAATCGGAGGATTTCGACAGGCGCGAACACGCGCTGTTCCAACTTGCGCTAGTGCTCCGACGGACAAACCCGGAAAGATCGAAGCAGGATCTACCAGAACTTGGCAATGAAAGCCTCCCGCGTGAATTACGGCGCATTCGTCTGGGAGCGGAAGACCAGCGTCAAATTGTTGATCAACTGTCGCTACTAATCGCAAGCAGAAGTGAAAGTCGCGCGACTGCATTCTGGACGTTATGCGAAGTTGCTGCCGAAGTGGGTTGGGCGCCGACCTTGGCATTGCTGAAGTCATGCGGCGCCCAATTGGATGACGAAGCTGCGTTTCAAGCTTGCCGCGCGCTTCGGCGCTGGCTGGAGTCGGCTAAGCCGTCGCATGAACTGGCCGACGCGCGCATTGGCGCTTTCGCTCTCATTGATCTGGTGCGTGCCTGGGGGACCTCCGACTATGATCGTCTGGGCAGAGAGGCGAGCGCTGTATTGGAACGCTTGCGCGGGCAGGGGCAATGAACGGCAATGTTCTTATTAATTTGCAATCGTCAACTGTGGATGTCGGCCGGGCTAGTGTCTGGATGGTCAAGTTGCAATCCAAGTGGCGCGGATTCTGCACTATAATAGGGATGTGAAAGCAAAATTGATTGGAACGATGCCGCGATGTCAAGCCTTTTCGACAAGATTTCAACGCTGGTTAACGCCCAAGTAAGTGACCTGTTAGGCCGCAATCCGCGATCGCCTTTGGCGCGCATCCGATTGAATCCCGAAGAAGCGGAGAAGGATCCTCGACGTTCAGCGCAGACCTTGCGACAGCGCTTGGACGAAGCGGTCGATTATGAAGGCGAATTGCAAGGCAAGATCGACCAGTTGATGAGCGAGGCGCTTGAGTTGGACGCCGAGGTTGACGGATGCTTGCAGCGGGGCGATCAGTTTGGCGCGCGGCGGCTGCAGGGTCAGTTGAACATGAAACAGCAGCAACTGACGATTGCCCAGTCCGAGTTGCGCGATCACCGCATGGTTACGCGGCATCTCATGCAGGAGATGATTACCTTGGAATCGGCGCTGGATAGCCGCGAGAGACGACAGCGCAGTCAAGCGGGCGACAGACAGCCGCGAAGCACGCGCATTCCGGTGGAGGGTGCTGGGAGTACAATCGTTGACGGGGTGGCGGATAAGCTGAATGAAGCGCGCGATAGCATTGAAACACTTCTTAACAGAGCGCCGGCAGTGGCTCCGCCTGTTGACAGCGGGACAAAGGAAAGAATCGTGATCGTTGATGAGGAGCCGGACCCGCGCCAGCCGAAACCGCGAAAGACAGACCAAAGAAATATGAACCGGCGGCTTTCCCGCTTGAGCAAACCTTCCGAGGACGACAGTTAGTCAGGGACTTTAGGGTTGCCTGCCCGCGCCACGCTCCAATGATTCGACCAGATCCTGCATTGACCTCTCGATATGGGGAAAGCCGAGCCAGGCGCTCATGAGTCCGAAGAGGCCGCCGGTGATGATGCGGAATATCGGCGCGGTTTCGCGTACATGCCAGAATTCGAATGGCGGATAACTCAATAACTGGCTCAAGCCGTCAACCCCGACCGGACCCAGCCCGACAAAAATGTAGAGCCACAAAGGCAATGGCCGGATTCGCCAACGATAGCGCGCGTAAATCAGAGCGCCGATGAAGAGCATGGTATAGATGGCGAGGTCACGGGCGCAGAGGCTGGTTTTGTAGCCGAAAGTCTCATCACCGATGAAATGACGCGCGGCGATCTGCTGCGCCACCGAGAATTCTTGCAGGTCTTCTACGGCGCCTGATGCCGCCAGGTTGCCGTAATAGTATGCGGACCAATGGTGATATTGAGCTTGAAATGCTTCGGATTGCTCGGCGAATTCTTCAAAAGGTCTATAGCCGCTGTCAGCTGCGCCGCGGGGATAAAATGCCTGTTCGCCAAAGACAAAGACCGAGCGGAAAGCAAATTGATGGCAAAAGGGACTGTAGAGCGTATAGATGAGATCAGCGGCTTCCAGCAAGCCCAGTTTGGCCAGGCTCGGCGCTAGCCAGGGCAAACTGCTGTAGACGAAGAGCAGAACCAGCACGATGCGCAACCAATGACGCGCCGCTATCAGCAGCAGTTCTCGCGATTTTTTGTCGGTTGCCTTGATAAGCTGAATCATCGCCAATGCGGACTATGCTTGGGGCGCGAGGCGCTGTATGTCCCCGAGCATTTGGCCGTAGGTTAGAGGACCGAAGTACAGGGCTTTAATGATTTGGCGTTCATCAAGGAGGTAGGTAGTGGGCTGGCCGCGAATCTGGTATCGCTTTGCCACAGCAAGAGACTGATCGAGCAGCAATTCGAAGGTCAGGTTGAGATTGTCGCGCCAGGCGGTCACGGCTTCTCTACTTTCACCGAGGTTGATTGCCAGAATGCGAATCAAATCGGGATTGTGATTGTGCAGCCGCTGCAAGTCACGCATTTCCCGGCGGCAGGGAGCACAGGTTGTTGACCAGAAGTTGAGGATTGTCACTGTACCGGTGGAGGGTTGAAGCGATATGAGTTCATGGGATAGGTTCCGCAGGGCGAATAGAGGCGCCGGGGAACCGACTGCAGCGATGGTGTTGGCGCCTAATCGGCGGTTGTTGCCGTTGGGATTAGGCAACCCGGCGTCTATGACAATATACAATGCCGCGCCCAAACAGATGAACGCGGCAAGGAAGCTAAGGGCTTGCTTCAGTTTGATCATGACGCTCTGCGCGAAAGCTATTCCTCAGACAAGGCATTCATCAGCAGTTCCGCAAGCTGCGATTCGGTCATGATACCAAAATGTCGCGCCAGAATTACCCCGTCTTTGTCGAGGAGATAGGAGCTTGGGCGTGTTTGTATGCCGTAGGCATCGTTGATTTCGCCGCTGTCATCCAGCGCGAGCGGGAAGCTTAGCCCAAACTCGTCGCGGAATTCCGCCATGGCTTGTTCCGTGTCGTTGTAGGCAATCGCTACGATTTCGAAACCGCGCGGTTGCCATTCTTCATAAGCCTTCTGGAATTCGGGCATCTCCCGCCGGCAGGGTCCGCACCAGGTACCCCAGAAATTAAGCAGAACGACTTGGCCGCGCAGGTCAGCCAGGCTGATTTGCCTATCGTCGAGGGATTCTATTGCAAAGTCGGGGGCGCGATTGCCCTCAGCCAAACCGACTGCCGGGAGCAGGTCGCTGACGATATCCGCCAGGCTGTTCAGAAGGTTGCCCGCGAGTGATGTCGACGCCGCGTCTTCGACGGCAGAGTCAATCGGTTCGGATTCGCGGATTTTCACTCGGAAGCGCGCGGAATCGGCTGAAGAAGAAGCATTGGCCATGACGACGCGGTACAGTCCGCCGTCGACCAGGGAAAAGGCGGTCAAAGGATAGACATTGCCATTGACCGTGATGCTGTCTGACTTGTTGCTGCGAGCTAGTTCGCGATCGCCCGGACCGAACAGAATCATTTCGAACTCTGGCAGGACTTCGTTTATGCTGCGCGCTTCCAGATCGATGATCGCGCCGGGCTCGGCATGGAATAGAAACTCTTGGGCTGGCGCTTCAGGCGAGAATTGTCCGCTGGCGCTTTGATTTATCGCAACTGGCACGAGGCTGCCATTCAAGCAGGCGCCGACATGGCTGAGCGCTAGCCGACCCTCGAAGAAGCCGACGCCGCACTCTTCCACGCGGAAGGTGAAATCGGCGAATTCTCCGCGCGAGAATGTTTGGCTCAGGCTTTGCAACTGGCCGCTCGCGACCAGTAAGCCAATGGCAATGAGCAGCGAACCGCTGAAGAGTTTTATCTTGTTCATCTGTCGTTGCAGGCGGCGCAGAAAGCCACCCGCGCTGTTGAGGAGCAGGGCGGTGATGACGAAGGGAATGCCCAAGCCGATGGAATAAGCGGTCAGCAGCAGCATGCCTTGAGCGATGTCGCCAGTGGAGGCGCCGGAGGTCGCGGCCACGGTAAGAATCGTACCGAGCAGCGGTCCGATGCAAGGCGACCAACCAGCGGAGAAGACCATGCCCATGAAGGCCGAGCCGAGCAGGCCTTCGCGCCCGCTGCCGCCGATTTCGCCGCGGGTATCAGAGTAGAGCGCCGAATCCAGCCGGTCGAGTAGACGATTCCAGAAGACGGCCGGTTGCGTAAAGGCGCCATTTGAAAACATCGCCACAATCAGCGCTGCCGTCAGCGGCAGGGCGATAAGCGCTTGCTCGAGAAAGCCCCAGTAGAATATGCCGGCGGCGACCAGGGCAAAGCCGATGCTGAGCAGGATATTGTCCAGTAAGCCCGACTGGCCTTTCTTGCGCAGCCAGGCGAAGAACTGCGGCGCCAAGCCCATGAATTGGAAGCCGAAGAAAATAATGACCAAACCGCCAAAACGCCCGATAATCTCGGTGAATGTCCCGACGTGCTGCCCGGCGACACTTGACAGGGCAGTGGTGAACAAGCCTATCAACACAAAGATCAACGTGAAGCCGAAGACGAAGGCAATGCCATGCAAGAGCATTTGCAGGCGGAAAGCCAAGCCGGCTGGCCTGACCGCGCCTGTCGCCGACTCCCGGCTGATGTTGTGGGTTAAGCGCCCGCCCATATATCCGATGTAGGCTGGCACTAGCGGCAATACGCAAGGCGAAATGAAGGACAATAGGCCGGCGACAAGTGCCAAGCCAATGGTTACGTTTTCCATGTTGTGAACCCTCCGGCTCAATCTTGCTTGTGATCGGCAAGTCTGCGAGATTCTCTTATTGACGAGCGTGACAGAAACTGATTACAAGAAGCTTGCCCATCGATGAACGTTCGCTTTCACACTGCAGGAACAGAACCATAGTCAGTCTTCCTTCGCAATAAGTTCGCGCAGGTATGCCTGCTCTTGTTTGGGCGAATTGATTTTGCTGTCGATCCAGGCGAAACGCAGCGCGTCAAGGATCCGTTTGTAGCGCGGTCCTGGCGGAATTCCCATCTGCTCGAGGTCGGCGCCGCTGATGCTTGGTCGCTGATGCCGCCACTTGTTCATATAGTCAAGGAGCTTGTTTTGAGCTGTGGGGCTGTCGGCGAGGAGCAGCCAGGCGGCGTGCAGGGCAGGCTCGAGCAGTCCGTCCAATATCTGCGCAGCCTGGCTTGGAGGCGATTTGCCGTCGCGCAAAATATCGGCTGCGTCAATAAGCCGGGCGCAGGCCCCTATCGACTTTGTCAAAGTTCGCGACAGGCTCAGGCGCTGGCAGATCGCATCCGCATCGCCTTCGGGGACGGCAGCCAGGAGCAAACTCCACAAAACGCAATGTTTGTCAATTGTGGCTTGCCAAGGCGCTGTAGTTTCGCGGAAGCGCGTTAATTGATCGGGCAGGTCCGGACTGACGCGAAAAGCCGGTTGGATACTCTTCAGCGCGCCCAGGTCCTGCAGTTGAAGTAGTATTTCGCCGGCTTTGGGCTCGCGCAAGATCAGATCAATTTCGTTGACCAGGCGTGGACCAGTCACGCGCCCGAGCTGTGGCAGAGCCGCTCGCATTAGCTTGTCGGTTCTCGCTTCAATGATGAAGCCCAGCCTTAGGCTGATTCGCATGGCGCGAAGAATTCGCGTCGGATCATCAATAAAACTGCGGTCGTGCAAGATAGCAATCAGCCCATTTTGCAGGTCAGCAAAGCCGCCACATTCATCGAGGAGCTGGCCCGATTCCTGCGCCGGGCTAAGTTGAATCGCGAGTGTGTTCAGGGTGAAATCACGGCGGCGCAAGTCGGACTGAATGTCGGCTGGCGCGACGGTTGGCAGGGCGGCGGGATGCTTGTAGGTCTCCGAACGAGCGCGGGCGAAATCGATGTGCTGCGGGATCTGATGCGCCGGGAGCATAAGATTTTCCGCTGCACAGGAATCGAGTGTCCATATCGCTGTGCCGAAGGGCTTATGCGCCAGCACAGTTCCGCCGAATTGCGCGGCGAGTTCATCTGCGAAGCGAATGGCGTCAGCCTCCAGCACGAAGTCGAGATCTTGATTTGGCAATCCCAGGATAATGTCGCGCACGACGCCGCCGACCAGAAAAAGGTTGAATCCACGCTTTTGCGCGTGGCTGGCAATCGTATCGATCAACTCGGCAGTGGATTCCCCCAAAACTTGTCGCATTACTCCATTGTCGACAAGTTGCGTGTCAGGCTTGCTGGGCATGGTTGGTTCAGCTTTGGCTTAGGGAATGGGGATCCAGGGACCCACCAGTTCGCGTTCGATCATGCTCAAAGATGTTGTAACGTTGAAGAAAGCGAGCAGAGCAAAGGCGATTGCTGCGCGGCGATCATCCCGTCCGTGCATTAAGCTGAACAAGCCGGGCATGATGATGGAGAGCCAGAGCAGATAGAGGATGTAGACGACGATCCGCTCGGAGCGCGGCTGGAAGCCTGAAAGCAACAAGACGATCCCCACCAGTAGAGTGACACCGGCGAGCAAAGCATAGGTGACAACCGCCCCCAGATAATGTCCGGATATCACTTCGTTACGCGCGGCAATTCCGCAAGCCCAGACGCCCAAAGCCAGGGAATAGAGGATGTGCATATTGAATAGAATTTGGTGGATATCCGCCACGATCGCGCTCCAGTATCTTTAGTCATTCTAGCATATCGCCTCAGAGGGAATCAGGTGATGGTTAGCAGCCCCAAGTTTGAGGCCAGCCAGACCAGCGCAAGCAAATTGGCAACGATGAGAGCCGGCCGCTGTAAATTGCCGCCATCTTCCGCCAGGTTGCCGCGCATGTCCAGTTCCCAGGGGAAAAGAGCACAGGAGATTAGGCCGATAACCAGGACCGTACCGAGCCAAACGGGGAAGAGGCCCTGCAGCGTCGCGGCGACCATAAAAATCAGCGCCAGGGCGATGGACAGGTAACCCAGGATGGCTGTCGGTCGCTTGCCCAAGAGAACGGCAGTGTTCTTCAAGCCAGCTTGCTTATCGACCGTATAATCAGCTACCTGGTTATAGAATTGCCCGTAGGCGGAAAAGAGAACAGCCGCCGTGATGACAAGCCAGACCGCGCCTGGTTCATTCCCATAGGTGAAGTAACCGGTGGCGATGAGCAAGCCGCTGAGCATCAGCGAGTGCGATATGACGTCGGTGAATGGGCGAGCCTTGAAGCGAAATGGATGCGCCGAATACAGATAGCAGAGCGCCAAGGTAATCAAGCCCAAAAGCAGCGCCAGCGTTCCACTCGCGGCGTAAAGAAGAAAGGAGACAATGAAGATTGCCCAGGTGATGATTAAACCTTCCCGCCGACGGAGCAGGCCGCTGCTGACGACGTTGTGCAGTTTCTTGTCTGGATCCAGCGCATCGTCCGGCGCGTCCTCGATATCATTGAGCATGAAGGCGAATGACATCGCAAGCAGATTCGCCGTCAGCACAGCAACCAGGCGCCAGTCTGCTGGCATTGACAGCGGCTCGACCGCCAGCAGAGCGCCAAATATGGTCAGCGGAATGGTAAAGGGAAAGTGTTCACGCCAGCGAGTAAGGCGAATAACCGCGGCGATTTTGCTCTCGTTGTGTTCGCTGATGTCGTCTTGCATTGAATTGGATTCGCTGACCATATCTCAGTCCAAGATTAGCGTTGCAAAGCCGTTCGGCGCGGAACCGGCGATAATGGCGGCCGCGTGCAGGAAAAATCACAAAGCGGTTCGGCTATCGCGAAACCGCAACTCGTTGAATTAGCATATCACAGGAGCGATTCTAATTTGTATACTTGGCTGATTATGGTTGCATTGTATCGCGGTACATCGGCTTGTATGATTTCGCCCATGATTCGAATCCTCGCAGTTCCATTGCTCTGTGTATTACTTATATCCGCATGCAATCTGAGCAAGACGGACCCGCCGTCCAACGCAGTATCAGCCGATAGCGACAGCCCGCCCGTGACGAGCGCTGACATTACCGCATCGCCTGCGAAAGCCGAGCAGAGACCTTTGCCGACTGCCTTGCCCGCTGCGACACAAGCGCCGCCTAATCGCTGCCTTTCGGAAGCAGGACGTCCGACGCGCCGCATCAGAGCCGCGGTCGATATCGACTTCGAGAACAAATCAATACAAGTGTCCCAACGTTTAGAGTTTTTCAATCGTGAGCGAACCCCAATAGAAGAAGTTATCCTGGATGTGCAGACCAATCAGTGGGCGGACACCTTTTTTCTGGCGGAGTTAAAAGTTGATGGTCAGGAAGCCAGCTACCGGCTGGATCGAAATCGACTTGAAGTAGATTTGGCGGAGCCATTGCGAGCTGGCTGCTGGCTTGAGATCGCTTTGGGCTTCCGGCTCCTGCCAGCGGCGATAAGCGACGGCTTGCGCTCTTACCGAGGTTTCTTCGGATACAGTCCGCGGCAACTCAATCTGGGACATTTCCTGCCGACTGTGGCCGCTCGCTTGGACGGTGTCTGGCGGATTCATGAGCCAGTGGGTATCGGTGAGCAAATCGTCTATGAGGTGGCGGACTGGGATGTCGATATAACCGTTAGTGGCGCGTCGGAATCCCTGCAAGTGGCGGCGCCGGGAACGGTCAAGCGAGTTGACGATGGCAGGTGGACTGTTCAGTTGAGGGAGTCGCGAGATTTCGCATTGAGCTTGAGCGAGGCTTTCGTCGTGCTGGAGCAGGAGCTCCCCAATGGTGTCACCTTGGCGGTCTATGCCTTTGCTGACGCGGTCGTGAACGACCGGGGACTGGAAATGGATGGGGCGGCTCATGTCTTGCAGGAGGCGGCCAAATCGCTGGAGACCTTCGCGCGGCTGTTTGGAGAATATCCTTGGGATCGGCTAGTGATAGTCCAAGGGGATTTCCCCGATGGGATGGAATTCACGGGTCTGGTATTCGTTGGCAGCGCCTGGTTCTATGGTTTCGATGGAAGTCCGCGGAATTATCTCACCTTGATTTCTGTTCATGAGATTGCGCATCAATGGTGGTATGCGCGCGTGGGCAATGACGCCGCTTTGAATCCCTGGCTGGATGAGGCGCTGGCGACATACAGCGAGTACCTCTTCATCGAGGCGCATTATCCGGCGGACAAGAATTGGTGGTGGACATTCCGTGTGGCTGCATACTTTCCGCGGGGGCTGGTGGATTATCCGGTGTACGAGTTCAATACGCCGCGCGAGTATATCAACGCCATCTATCTGCGAGGCGCGCAGATGCTGCAGAACCTGCGGGCGGATATCGGCGATGAGGCGTTTTTTGCATTGCTGCGTGCATACTATGCGGCGGGCGATGCCCGGATTGCCGATCCGTCTTTGTTTTGGCGTCAACTGGCGCCGGAGCAACAGCCATTGACCGAAGCGACCAGACGTGAATTTCTGAGTGATCCCGCAGTTAATGCCTTTGTAGCGCCAGCCTCGCAGCCTGAACAAGCCGAGCCGGAAGGGAATTCGCCATGAACGTAGATGCGCAGATTACTTTCGTATATACCGACGATCTGGAGCGATCCGCCCGCTTCTATGAGGAGGTGCTTGGCTTTGCATTGGCGCTCGATCAGGGCAGTTGCCGCATATACCATGTGATCGGCGGGAAGGCCTACATTGGCATCTGCAAGGGACCCGGCGCGCGGGCCGATGGCGCGGGTATCATTCTTACGCTGGTCACGACGGATGTCGACGGCTGGTATGACAAGATCATAGCGACTGGCTGGGAGTGCGAACATCCGCCGCGCCGCAACGAGACCTACGACATCACTCACTTTTTCCTGCGGGATCCGGCCGGATATCGCATTGAAATTCAGCGATTCGCAAGTGTGGATTGGGACCAATCGGACCAGGGGCTTAGCCGGTAGTCTTCATGCCAGCGGCAATGCCATTTATGGTTGAGAGCGTAGCGTCAAGCACCGGCCGGCGGTTCTCGTCATCATCGTCAAGCTGGCGCAACTCCCGCAGTAGCGCCACTTGCATGAAATTCAGCGGGTCGACATAGGGGTTCCGCCGCTGAATCGATGTCTTGATTGCCGCCATGTTGGTAAGCAAATCTTCTTGGCCCGTGACGCAAGTTATCATCTCGCTGCTCAACACATGCTCCGCTTTGATCCAGTTGAAGAATTTGTCGCGCAGATCGGGCGGCTCCACCAGCGATGCATATAGCGCAGCAATGCCCATATCGGCTTTGGCGACATCCAACTGCGCGTTGTCGATGACCGCTTGGAAAAAAGACCAATTGCGATACATTTCTTGCAGCAGCGGCATACCGCGTGCATCATCATCGGCGTAATGCTTGAAGGCGCTGCCCAAGCCAAACCAACTGGGCACGATCGCGCGGCTTTGCATCCAACTGAACATCCACGGTATGGCGCGCATAGCGGAGAAACCGTCTTTCGCCTGCCTCTTGGCCGGGCGGGAGCTTATCTGCAGTTGGCTCAGTTCATTGATCGGCGTCGCTTGCTGCCAATAATCCAGAAAGCCGTCGCTTTCGTAGACGAACTTGCGGTAGCATTGGCGGCTGAGTTCGGACAGGGTCGCCATCACCTCGAAGTAATGCGATGGTATGTGATGCGCTTCCTGCATGCCCATGCCAATCAAGACAGCGTTCATGACCTGGTTGAGATGACGATGCGCGATACCCCGGTTGCTGTAACGGTAGGCGATGACTTCGCCCTGCTCGGTAATCTTGACGCCGCCATGCAGAGACTCGGGCGGGTTTGACAGGATCGCCCGGTTCGTCGGTCCGCCACCGCGGCCGATGCTGCCGCCACGCCCGTGAAAAAGCTCGAGGGAAACGCCCTTTGCGACGCATTTCTCCGTGAGGATCCGTTGAGCATTGTAGAGATTCCAGTTGGACGCCAGGTAACCGCCGTCTTTGCCGCTATCGGAGTAGCCAATCATCACCTGCTGTCGCAAGCCGCGCTTGCCAGCGCGGGCGACCAGGTGTTTACGGTATTCCCGATTATCGAACAGCGCTTCCATCACAGTTGGCGCGCGATACAGATCGTCGATGGTTTCGAATAGCGGGACGATGTAGACATCATTCGCGATTCCCACTTCGCGCGCAAAGAGGAGCATCGTCAAGACATCACTCGGCTGTTTGGACATGCTTGCGATGACTGTGTCAATGACAATGTTGTCGTACCTGGCGTGGGCTGTGGCAATCATTTGCCAGGTGCGGATGACGCTCTGGGTAGTTTCGGTGAATACACTGATTTCTTTGGGGAAGAGTGGTCGTCTGCTGCGGATCTCCGCCGTCAGCAGAGCTTGCTTTTTGTCTTCTGGCAGCGCGCTATAGTCCGCGACAATATCATAATAAGCTAGGATTTCATCCAGAGCGGCACGGTGCAAGTTCGCGTCCTCGCGGACTTCCAGCGGAACGAGATGCAGGCCGAACAGACGTACCTTACGGATCAAGCGCTGTACGACGCCCATAGCCGCTCGTTTGCCGCGGTGCTGCTTCAGGCTGTTTTGCACTTGCAGAAGGTCGCGCAAAAACTCGCGACTCGACTGATATTCGTCTGCCTCCAGCTTGCTGTAAATAATCGCCATCTTCTGTCGATAGAGCTCGCCCTGATGCGGTGTCATCTCACTACCTTGGGCGTACACCACAGACTTGAGGGCGTCAGTCGCGCCGAAATGGTCGGTGTCTTGCGTGAGATGCTTTTCGAGGAAATCTATTTCCTGCAAATACATATCTCGCGCGGTCGCCCGCAGAGTGCTGAGGGTTTGCAGGGTGACATCGGTCGTCACGTTTGGGTTGCCGTCGCGGTCGCCGCCAATCCAGGAGGCATAGCGCAGCACGGGCGGCAGCTCCGACCAGTCTTCATCCGGATAGAATTTCTCCAGCGCCAGTTGCAAGTCTTCATAGATGTCGATGACGACATCGACGATGACAGAGCGGATGAAGTAGATGCCGAAGTCGACTTCGTCCGCGACTTGCTTCTTCGAGGCGCGCACCAGCCGCGTCTGCCACAGTTCTTCTATTTCTTCTGCGAGGGCATGCTCCAGCTTTGTCAATTCGCGCGGAAGCAGATTTTGCCGATCACGCTTTTCCATCATCTGCGCGATGTGCCGCAGCTTGACCAGGATTTCCTGCCGTTTCGCCTCCGAGGGGTGCGCGGTGAGTACGAGGCGGAGCCGTGTCTTTTCGAGCAGGGCGCGAATTTCACTCGCTGTTTTGCCGCTGTTTTTCAAGGCGCGGATGGCGTTGACGATGGATTCTTTCAACGTCCCGTTGGCTTCGCGTTGACGAATCACACGGATGCGCTGGAGATCTTCCGCAATATTGATGAGTTGGAAATAGTTTGAGAAAGCTTTAATCAGTACATTTTTCGAATCGAGCGGAAGGTTTTCCAGCCGTTCAGCCAGTTGAAAGGCCGCTTCGGCATCGCCATTGCGGCGCGCCTTAGACATAGCGCGGATCTCTTCCACCAACTCATAAGCCTCCATGCCATTTTGTTCTTGAATGATGGCGCCCAACCAATTGCCGAGGGTGCGGATATCCTGACTAAGAGGGGAGCTGCTTGTTTTCCGTCCACCGCTCATGTCATACTCCTGTTAGTATGTCGTAAGGCACTATAGTCCATCATGAAGCTCTAATCCAGTATTAGATGGCTTCAGGCAGTCAAGGTCGCTGTATGGGCGCGCTGGTAGAATGCGTGGCGAATTTCTCTGAAGGGCGCCAGCAAACGGTCATCGATAGCATTGTCGGCACTATTGACAGCGCGAATGGTGTTATCGTGCTGGGCGCGGAGAGCGATCCCGATCATAACCGTGCTGTTGTAACTTTCGTCGGTCCGCCTGATAGAGTCAGCGACGCCGCCTATGCTGGCATTCAACGCGCTGGCGAGTTGATCGATTTGGAGCGGCACCGTGGGCAGCATCCGCGGATCGGCGCGGCGGATGTTATCCCCTTTGTTCCGCTGCGAGAAGTGGGCATGGCTGAAACTGTGGCTCTGGCGCGCAAGCTAGGCAAGCGAGTGGGGGAGACGCTGAATCTGCCAGTGTTCCTGTACGAACAAGCTGCCTTGCAAGAAGGGAACCGAAATCTGGCTGACATAAGACGAGGCGGTTATGAGAGACTGAAGGGGAGGATCGCAGTTGGCGAGCCGCCGATCCCGGATTTCGGTCCAGGCCGCTTGAGCAGTGCCGGCGGCTGCGTCATCGGCGCTCGCAACTTGTTGATTGCTTTTAACGTCTTCCTGGATAGCCCTGACGTGGCGATAGCGCGCGCGATTGCCCGCGCGATCCGGCAGTCGTCTGGCGGGTTGCCGCATGTGAAGGCTCTGGGGCTGTTTGTAAAAGGCAGGGCGCAAGTCTCGATGAATCTGACGAACTACAAGATGACCTCCATGCGCTGCGTGGTGGCGGCGATCCGCATTGAAGCGAGACGACTCGGCGTCAAAATGGCGGCTTCTGAAATCATTGGCTTGCTGCCGCAAGATGCCTTGTCCGAAGTCGATGTAGCGTATTTGCAGATAGAGAATTTCGATCAATCCCGCGTACTGGAACACCAGCTTGCCAACCTGACATGAGTCTGAAGACTTGGGCGAAATTGTTGCAAGGCAGGCGGTGCGGTATAATCTTCGCGCTTCTTCCAGATGAGGGCGAAGTCATCGTGTTTGTGAACTAACAAAGGACAAAAGCAATGAAACGCTTACTGCAAGTTTTACTCGTGTTGTCTTTGCTCTTGACGCCGTTCATTGTAACTGTGGCGCAAGAGCGCAATGTGTTTGTCTACGCGCATCCGGTGGCTTTCCCCAATTTGGATCCCAGCGCGGGCAATTCGAATGAGAATGTCGTCATGGGGAATGTATACGAAACGCTGACTTTCTATAACGCGCCGGGCAGCGATGAGATTTTGAGCCCCAAATTAGCGATCTCCTGGGAAGCCTCGGACGACTCCATGACCTGGACCTTCAACCTGCGCGAGGGCGTGACCTTCCACGATGGCGCTGAGTTCAACGCTGGGGCAGTCAAGAAAGCGCTCGACCGTACGATTGAGATGGGGGAGGGGTCAGCCTGGATCTTCGGCATGATTGAATCAATCGAGATTGTCGATGATCTGGTTGTGCAATTCAATTTGCTATATCCGGCGCCGCTGGACCTGGTTCTTTCCGCAGGTTACGCCGCCTGGATTATGAGTCCCAACGCCGCCGAGCAAGACAGCGCCTGGTTCAATGACGGAAACGCCGCTGGCACTGGACCTTACATGATCGCAAGCAACGAGCCGGGCCAGCGCATGATCCTGGAAGCGAATCCGAATTACTGGGGCGGTTGGGAAGAGGGCCAGTTCGACACGGTCGTATTTGACATCAGCGAAGACCCTACTGTGCTTGAGCAGATGATCCGCTCCGGCAATGCCGACTTTACTTACAGCTTGCCCTTCGACAATTACGGTCCGCTGGCGGAGGCGGAGGGCGTCGTTGTTGATGTCACACCTTCCTTCCAGAATCTGCTGATCCTGCTAAACAACGTCAAAGAGCCGACGAATGACCCGCTGGTTCGCCAGGCGCTGTCCTATGCCTTCCCCTACGATGATGTGGTCGCGAGCCTCTATGCCGGTATGGGGACGCAGTCACGCGGCGCGATACCAGCCAATATGTGGGGGCACGGCGGGGACCTGTACCAATACAGCCAGGACCTTGACAGAGCGCGCGAGTTGCTGGCTGAAGCTGGCCATGCGGATGACGGCATCAGCGTTGTCTATACCCATGTCGCCAGCGACCTCGATGAGCAGCAGGTCGGTGAATTGTGGCGCGCCAGCTTGGCGGAGATCGGCGTTGACCTGGAGATTCGCGGCTTGGCTTGGGAGGCGCAGTGGGACCTGGCGATCAACGACCCGGCTACCGCGCAGGACGCGTTCGGCTTCTACTGGTGGCCCGATTACATCACGCCGAATTCCTGGCTCTACGGCATGTTCCGTTCCGAGGAAGAACCCTTCTTCAATCTTGGTTATTACGCCAACGCGGATTTCGACAACCTAATTGATGAAGCGGAGGTGATCAGCGGCACGGACCGCGCGTCCGCGGAAGCGATGTTCATCCAGGCGCAGGAGATGCTGCTGGATGACGCCGCCGCAATCTTCGTTGTCGATCTTCCGGATATCCATGTGATTCGCTCAGATGTCGGCGGCTATGTCAACAACCCGGCCTATCCGCATGTGGTCTTCTTCCACGATTTGACACGGTAAAATTTCCAATGTGGTTCGGCGCAGTTTCGGCTGTGCCGGACCTCGTTTCAACCGAGCCGTACAAATGATCGCATTGACCTTTCTGCTGCGCCGCTTGAGCCTTTCGGTCTTTGTGTTCATCGGCGTTCTGATTCTGACATTCTTTGTATCCCGCGTCATCCCAGGCAATCCGGCCGCGCTATATGCCGGCGCCCGTCCGCGCCCGGAGCAAGTCGCTGCTATTGAAGTCAAGCTCGGATTGGACAAGCCGCTGCACGAGCAATTCCTTGTTTACGTCGGCGATCTTCTGGATGGCGACCTCGGCGAGTCCTATCATTCGCGCCGGTCGATCAACACGGATTTGCGTATATTTCTGCCAGCGACGCTGGAGTTGGTCATAGCGGCTGTCGTCATTGCGCTGGTTGTCGGGATTCCGGTGGGTGTGCTGGCGGGAGCCTATCCTGGGAGCGTATTTGATTACGCGACTAGAATCATCGCGATTGCCGGTGTGTCGGTACCATCGTTTTGGTTGGCTTTGATCGCGCAATTCGTCTTTTTCAGTTCCTTGGGCTGGTTGCCGCTGGGAGGCCGTATCAGTCGCGATGTTTCGCTTTTCTATCCCATCGCCGCGCAGACTGGCTTTTATGTCGTCGATGCGGCGCTCAGCAGCAATTGGAAGGCTTTCTTTGACGCGCTGCATCACTTGATTTTGCCGGCGCTTGTGCTGTCGGCGTATCCCTTGGGCATCACTATTCGCATGACGCAAGCCTCAATGCTGGAGGTGCTTTCTGAAACTTATATCACTGCGGCACGGGCGGCGGGCTTATCGCAGCGTGTGATCCTGTTCAAGCTCGCCTTGAAGAACGCCATTATGCCGGCGCTGACGGTTGTCGGATTGTCCTTTGCTTATTCAATCACGGGGGCCTTCTTGGTGGAGACGATATTTTCCTGGCCCGGCGTCGGAAAATATGTCACTGAGGCGGTGCTGAATGTGGACTTTCCTGTCATTATCGCCGTCACTTTGGTCGTCACCATCGTCTATATCTTGGTCAACTTAGTCGTGGATTTGCTGCAAGCGCTATTGGATCCGCGGGTGCGGCTTGGCTAGGGAGTTGAGCGCTCGTGAAACTTGAAGTCGGCTCGACGCTCTGGTTTCTTCTGCGGGATCGAGCCGCGGTCCTCAGCGCTGTTTTTCTCGTGCTGGTTGCGCTATCGGCAGTTTTCGCGCCATTGCTCAGTCCCTACGCTGCGCAAGGCATGGGCGAACCGGATTTGCGCAGCAAGTTTGTAGCGCCGGGCATTGAGCACCCCTTTGGCACCGATGGACTGGGGCGGGATCAGGTGGCGCGTTTGATGTTCGGGGCGCGGCGCTCGCTATCGATGGGGCTGCTTGTGGTCCTGGCTGCCATCGCCATTGGCACGCCGCTGGGATTAATCGCTGGGTATCTGGGCGGCTGGGTCGATGAAGCGCTGATGCGGGTCACGGATGTCTTCCTGGCTTTCCCGCCATTGCTGCTCGCCATCGCCATTGCGGCGGCCTTGGGCGCGAGCTATGTCAACGCGGTGGCGGCGATCGCGGTCACCTGGTGGCCTTGGTATGCCCGCCTGGCTCGGGCGCAAACGCTCAGTGTACGGGAGCGCGCCTATATTGAGGCGGCTCGCGGCATTGGCGTTCGCCATCGCGTCATTATGCGTCGTCACGTCTTGCCCAATATACTGACGCCGATTGTCGTGCAGGGCACGCTTGATGTGGGCACGGCGATTCTGGTCGCCGCTGGGTTGAGTTTTATCGGGCTGGGTACGCAGGCGCCCTACGCTGATTGGGGGGTGATGATAAGCGATGGCAGACTCTATTTCTTGTCCGGCCGATGGTGGCTTTCGACATTTCCAGGCTTGGCTATCTTTCTGACGGCGATGGCTTTTAACTTCCTCGGCGATGGCGTCCGCGTGGCTGCTGATCCTCGCCTGCGCAGAACGCTCTGATGACGATTCTTGCGATCGAGAACTTGCACGTGGAGTTCAGCACGCCCTTTGGCGCGGTCTACGCGATTCGCGGCATCGACTTCACATTGGCTAAGGGTGATATTCTCGGTCTGGTGGGCGAAACGGGCTGTGGCAAATCGGTGACCGGACGCAGCATCATGCGCTTGCTGGACGACAATGCAAGGATCACCGGCGGGCGCATCGTCTTTGAAGATGTGGATTTGCTGCGCCTGACTGACGCGGACATGCACGACATCCGCGGGAATCGCATCGCCATGATCTTTCAAGATCCGGCCACGGCGCTAAATCCGCTGTTCACCATTGGCGAGCAGATCATGGATGTCTTGCGCGCGCACCAATCTAATGGGCATGGCGGTTTGAAGGTTCGCGCTATGAGATTGCTTGCGGATGTCGGATTGCCCGATCCGGCGCAGATGATGAATGTCTATCCCCATCAGCTCTCCGGCGGGCAGCAGCAGCGCGCGATGATCGCCCTCAGCCTGGCTGCCGATCCCGATGTCATCATCGCCGACGAGCCGACTACCGCGCTCGATGTGACTATTCAGGCGCAGATTCTCGATCTATTGCGGAAACTGCAACGCGAACGCGCGATCAGCGTCCTCCTCATCACGCATGACCTCGGCATCGTCGCCGAAACCTGTCAGCAGGTGGTGGTGCTTTATGCCGGGCGAGTGGTGGAGAAAGGCGCGGTCGAGGCAATATTTGCCAGTCCGCAACACCCGTATACGCGCGGCTTGCTCGCGGCTCTGCCTCGTCCAGGCAGCCGCGGCAGCGATTTGCAGGTTATCGCCGGAACCGTGCCAAGTGGATTGGAGCGTATTGCGGGTTGCGCCTTTGCGCCGCGTTGCGACTACGTGATGGATATCTGCCGCCGACAACAGCCCGCGTTAAGCTTTATTAACTCGGCGCATGTATCCGCCTGCTATTTGCATGAGATGCCAAAAGATGACTGAGCCTTTACTCAGCGTGCATGACCTGTCGATGGTCTACCTGCGGAGAGCGGGTTTGTTCGGCCGCCGCGCGCAGCCAATCCGCGCCTTGAACGGTGTGAACTTTACCGTTGGCGCCGGAGAAACACTGGGCATCGTTGGCGAATCCGGCTGTGGCAAAAGCACCCTCGCGCGTTGCCTATTGCGTCTGCTGCGCCCAAGCGGGGGCGGCATACAATTCGATGGCGAAGATCTGCTCGCGCTTAAGAACGAAGACATGCGGATGATGCGGCAGCGGATGCAGATGGTCTTGCAGAATCCGTTCTCCTCGCTTAACCCGCGCTTAAACGGCTTTGAACTGGTAGCAGAACCCTTAAGAACTCACACCATGATGTCGCGCAAGGAGATGGTGGATCGCGTGGTTACGCTGCTCGCTGAGGTCGGCTTGAGCGCTGAGTTTATGTCGCGGCATCCACATCAGCTCAGCGGCGGACAGGCGCAGCGAATCGCCCTGGCGCGGGCGCTTGCGCTCAATCCGGACTTCATCGTCCTTGACGAACCGACATCGGCGCTGGATGTTTCGGTGCAAGCGCAGATAATCAACTTGTTATTAGGTCTGCAGCGACAGCGCGGTTTGACTTATCTTTTTATAACGCATGATCTGAGCGTTGTGCAACATATCAGCGATCGCATCGCCGTGATGTACCTGGGCAAGATCGTGGAAGAGACGAGCAGCGAAGCCATCTTCGCGAACCCGCAGCACCCATACACGCAGGCATTGTTATCGTCAACGCCCGTGCCGGATCCAGCGGCCAAACGGCAACGCATCATCCTGCCCGGCTCCGTGCCCAGCGCCACTAATCCACCAGCCGGCTGCGCTTTTCATACGCGTTGCCCTCAGGTGATGGACATTTGCCGGATGCGATATCCGGCGTCGCGGCTGGTCGCCAGAAACCACCGCGTAAGTTGCCATCTATATGAAGAGAGCGCTTGACGACGCCCGGTATACGGATAACTCACTGTTGAATCAATGGACGGGGAAGAACTCGAATGATGCAGAAGAGACTGGCAATAGATGTTGGTGGAACCTTTGTTGACTTCGTCTCGCTCGATGAAGAAACGGGCGATATTAGGATTGAGAAGGCGCCCTCATCTGGTTTGCTGGAACAACGATTCTTCGAGGGTATTGACAGCTTGGCGCTAGACTTGAAAGCGCTACGAACGATCATCCACGGCTCGACCCTGGTGATCAACACTATCGTGCAGGAGAAAGGCGCCCGCATCGGCTTGATCACAACCAAAGGATTTCGCGATGTGCTCGAGTTGGGTCGGGGCAACCGTGAAGAAATATACAACTTATTCTATAGGCCTCCGCCGTCGCTAGTTGAACGCTACCTTAGATTGGAGGTCAGCGAGCGCCTGGACGCCCGGGGTGAGGTTGTCACGCCGCTGGATGAAGACGGGGCGCGCGCGGCCATTCGGCAACTAAAGGCTGAAGATGTCGACGGCATCGCAATCATATTTTTGCATTCTTACATTGATCCTACGCATGAAGAGAGAATGCGCGCGTTGGTCGAAGAAGAGTTTCCCAAAGCGGCAGTGACGATTTCTTCCGAGATTTGCCGTGAGTGGCGCGAATTCGAGCGTACATCAACGACAGTTCTCAATGTCTACACCAAGCCAAAATTAATGCGATATCTATCGGCTTTGGAAGGCGAACTAAAGCGGCGCCAGTTTGGCGGTACTTTGAATATCATGCAGTCATCTGGCGGCATCACATCAATACGTGCGGCGCAAGAAGGTCCGATTCGCACGACTGTCTCGGGACCAGCCGGCGGTGTTATCGGGGTTGCCGCGCTCGGAAGTTACTTGGGCGAGGGCAACTTGGTTGCCGCGGATGTCGGCGGTACGACATTTGATGTGGCGCTGGTCAGCAACGGGCAGCCCCTTGAGCAATCAGAACATAGCATCAACCGGCGGCCGGTCTTGCAGCCGACCATCGATATCGTGTCCATCGGCGCGGGCGGCGGCAGCATCGCCTGGATAGACGATGCGCGGGGCTTGCATATCGGTCCGCAGAGTGTGGAAGCCGATCCTGGACCAGCCTGCTATGGCTTGGGCGGAACGCTGGCGACCGTGACAGATGCGCAGCTCGTCCTGGGTTATCTCGATCCCGAATATTATCTTGGCGAGCGCATGCGGCTGGACCGCGAGAAAGCTGAGACGGTCATCCGCGAACGTATCGCCAAGCCGTTCGGTATGAGTTTAATCGATGCCGCGGCCGGCATCGTGCACCTGGCAAATATGAACATGGCATACGCCATTCGCAACATCACGATCGAACGCGGGCATGATCCCCGCGAATTCTCGCTGGTTTGTTACGGTGGGGGCGGCGGCTTGTTTGCCGGTTTCCTGCTCATGGAATTGGAGGCTGCTTCGGCCATCGTGCCGCTGAACCCGGCGACATTTTCCGCCTGGGGCCTGCTCAATGCCGACTATCGCGAAGATTATGTGCGCACCTATCTGAGACGCTTCGCCGATGTTGGGGCTGAACAGCTCAAATGTGAACTGGATGCGCTGGAAAACGATGTTCGCAGTCGCTTTACAGATTATGGCGTCGCACCGTCGCAGACAGCGACGCAGTTTCATGCCGCGATGCGCTACCACGGGCAGGAGCATACTGTCAAAGTGCCTATTTTGTCTTCGGACTTCGCCGACGACCTGCTGTCCTTGCGGCAGCGCCTGGATGCGCTTCATGAACGAGCCTATGCATTATCGCTTCCAGATTCCGCCGCCGAGATCGTCAACTTGCAGGCGTCGGTATTAGGTATTACTAGGAAGCCAGAACTGAAGCGAATGTCGCCGCTGCTCGATGGTGAATTATTGAAAGGTAAGCGCTTAGTCACGATACGGGATTACGGCATTGACATAGATGCGGCGGTTTTTAACCGGGACAATCTGGCGGCGGGCAGCGAAGTTCAGGGTCCCGCAATCATTGAAGAGTGGACTTCGACCATACTTGTGCTGCCTGATCAAGCGGCCAAAGTAGATGACATTGGCAATCTGATCATCAAGCGAGTGGAAAAATGAGCAAAGTCGACCCGATCACCACACAAGTCATCCGCAACGCGTTGAAGGCAGCCGCTGATGAGATGATGATCAGTTTGATCAAGACAGCGCACAACCCGCTGATTTACGAAGTTCAGGATTTCGGCTTGGCGATCACCAACCACCGCGGCGAAATGCTGGCGGAAGGATCAGGTTTGCCCGGCTTCATGGGCTGCCTCGGTCCGACAGTACAAAGCGGCCTCCGCGCCCTGGGAAGCGCTGGATTCGCCGAGGGCGACATCTTGCTGGCGAACGAGCCCTACGAGACTGGAACGCATATCAGCGACACTGCGGTTTACATGCCCATCTTCTTTGAAGGGGAACTGGTCGCGTTTTCCGCGCTAATGGCGCATTGGGCGGATATCGGCGGCAAAACGCCCGGCGGCTGGTGTCCGGATACAACCGATATTCATCAGGAAGGGCTCATCTTCTTCCATGACAAGCTCTATGAAGCCGGCAAGCTAAACCAAACTTTTCTGCGTTTCATCTTGAAGAATGTCCGCTTTCCCGAATTGGTGCACGGCGATCTGAACGCCATGATCGCCGCCTGCCGCACCGGCAGCAAGCGTTATATCGCGCTATGCGAGCGTTATGGCGCGGATATTATTCGGGAGGCGATGGAGCAGGTCTTCGATCAATCCGAGGCGATGATGCGCGCCAAGATCAGCGAGATTCCCGATGGGGCTTATTCGGCGAGTATTATGATGGATCACGACGGCGTCGAACTTGACAAGCCATACAAAGTTTGGGTGACAGTAAATGTCAGCGGCGCTGAGATGAACATTGATTGGACAGGCACGGCTGACACGGTGAAGGGACCGACCAACCATCCCTTCGTCGGCACCGTTGCCATGGCGCAGACTGTGCTCAAGTCCTTGACCATGCCCTTTGATCCGATGAATCATGGACATCTGCGCCCGCTGACGGTCACCGCGCCGGATAACACAGCTGTAAGTCCGCAATATCCGGCCGCGACCGATTCCTACGGTTATGTCGGCGAAATGGTCATCCATCTGATTGTCAAAGCGCTTTCGCAGGCGATTCCCATGCGCTGCCCGGCTTGCTCATACCAGATGTTCGGCGGCGCCATTTATCGGATGGATCCTCGCCATGGCGAACCTTTCATCTACATTGATCCGCTCGCGGGCGGCAGCGGCGCCTTTCCCCATGCTGATGGACCGAGCGGACTGATCTTCGTTGGCGATGGCAATGCGCCAAATACACCGACTGAAGTCATTGAGGGACGATACCCACTGCGGGTGCTGCGCCACACCTTCAACCTCAACGGGGCAGGCAAGGGCAAATACCGTGGTGGATTCGGCGTAACGCGCGAATATCAGATGCTGGAAGACAATATCCTGATCCAGACCATGAACGAGAATACCATCGAGACGCCCTGGGGACTCTACGGCGGTGAGGAGGCCGGCGTCAGCGAGCTGACAGTCTGGACGGGTAGCGATCGCGAGCGGACTATCCGCGGGCGTGTTTACTTCTATGGACCATTCAACAAGGGCGATATCATCACGCAGAGTTCGGCCGGCGGTGGAGGCTGGGGTGATCCAAGCGAGCGTGACCCGACTCTGATCGAATATGACTTGCGCAATGGCTACGTCCAGCCGGATGACCAATAGCACAAGAGCGCTTATTCCGCCTGCGGACGATACTGCAAAGCCTCGGCGATATGCGGAACCTGGATCTCCTCTGCGCCTTCGAGATCGGCAATGGTGCGGCTGAGCTTCAGGACACGGTGGTAACTGCGCGCGCTCAGTTGCAGCCGGCGCACAGACAAGGTGAGAATCTGCCTGGCTTCTTCGCTTAACACGCAGAAGTCGTCTATCTCCCCGACAGTCATATCAGCATTGGCGAATAGACCGGGATGTTCTTCGAAACGCTTGATCTGCCGCTCACGGGCTAGCTCGACCCGTCGGCGAATATCCAGCGAACTCTCCGCCCGTCTGTCCGATAGCAGCTTGTCGAAATCAACCATGGGCACATCGACGTGAATGTCGATGCGGTCGAGTATGGGTCCTGATATTCGCGCCTGATAGCGCTGGATCTGATTTGGCGTGCAATTGCAGGAATGCTGCGGGTCGCCATAGAAGCCGCAGGGGCAGGGATTGCGCGCGCCCACGAGCAGAAAATTCGCCGGGAAAGTGATGCTGCCCTTTGCTCGACTTATGGTTACGATCTTGTCTTCGATCGGCTGACGCAGCACCTCAAGCACTTTGCTGGGATGCTCGTTGATCTCATCAAGGAACAATACGCCTCGGTGCGCGCCAGGCTGATTTCGCCCGGTTTGGGAATCGAGCCTCCGCCAACAAGCCCGACCTGTGAGATGGTATGATGCGGAGCGCGGAAGGGACGCTGCCGGATCAGCGGTTCATCCTGTGAGAGCATATCGACGATCGAATAGGTGCGCGTCACTTCCAGCGCTTCTTGCGGCGTCAGGAACGGCAATATGCCGGCGAGGGCGCGCGCTTGCAAGCTCTTTCCGGCGCCTGGCGGACCTGACATCAGGATATTGTGATTGCCGGCCGCCGCCACTTCCAAAGCGCGTTTGACGTGCTCCTGCCCGCGAATGTCGGCGAAGTCGATGTGAGTGTCTTCAAGTAAAGGCTCTTGCCTGGCGGCCTGAGGATCAGCTTGAAACGGGCTTATGGGATTGAGTTGATAAAGGTGCTCGACCAGTTGACCGATTGAGCGGACCGGTATTATCGCAATGTCCTGGATCAGAGCGGCTTCGGCGGCGTCTTCATCGGGCACGTACACTGTATCGAATCCTTGCTGCATGGCAGTGTAAGCCATTGGCAGCACACCCTTCACATGGCGGATGCTGCCGTCCAGCGAGAGTTCGCCGATAAACATGGTGTTATCCAGCGTGTGCAGTGGAATCTGGTCGGTTGCGGCCAGCACGCCGATGGCGATAGCAAGGTCATAAGAGGGACCGTGTTTGTGGATGTCGGCCGGCGAGAGATTGACGACGTAGGCTTTGTTGGGGAAACGCAAGCCACTATTGCGAATGGCGGAGCGCGCTCTGTCCTTGCTCTCGCGGACGGCGACGCCGGGCAAGCCCACAAGGTTGAAGCTGGGCAAGTGCGCGCGCGGATTGAAATCGGTCTGCACTTCGACGATGTGCCCGTCCAAGCCGATCACGGCGCAGGTATTCACAATGGCAAGCATGCGAACTCCCAGAATTACTGGATATTGCTGCTTATACTACAATCTAACAGAAGGAAAATCACCTGTGTTGTGAGGGAATCAGGGCAACCGCTTCAAATTATTTCTTAGCATCGAGTACAGCGAGGGTCGCGTAG
>WTGB01000159.1 GCA_011523735.1 Chloroflexota bacterium | reverse complement strand
GCTCAAAATGATGATACACTTTCCCTATGGATAAACTGTCTCATGCGCTCAATCTCGGCTCTCAGTGGATTCCGTCCTCGAATTTCCGCCTTCGCCGCCCGACCGAGGGGGTACCCCCCTCCCCGTATCTATACTGTGTCTATACACTTGCCGATTTACCGTGCCATCTGGGATACTTTCAGGACTCTATCGCGCCGGCTCGCATGCAAACGAAAATCATACCAACGGCTTTCGGCGTAATGGCCGTTTCGGCCAGAAAACTATGCCTATTGTCCGAAAAACATTTTTCCTTGGCCGAAAACGGACAATGTCGGACAATACACAAACGAAAAGCTAACAATCGTTCCGCCAATTGCTGCTCGCTCGCGAGACTTCGCGTGTACTCGTGTACTATTGATATATCAGCACTCTAGGGCGCCAACATGACGGAAAAGACAGCCCAACCGGTCGACGTACCCGAGTCAATGCTTTCGAGAGAATCGCTGTGGCAGGCTCAGGCTATGCCCTGGAAAGCCAACAACGAAATCCGCCGCTTGCTGATTCTGCCGCTTGTCTATTGGTCGCTACGCGGTCTGGAGGTCGGCGCGGGCTGGCGCTGTTATGGCCTGCCGGTTATCCAGCGTCACCGCCGCAGCCGCATCCGCATCGGTGCGCGCATGAACCTGCGCTCGACAGCGCGCAGCAACCCGCTGGGACCCAACCATCCGGTCATCATCAGCACCCGCCGACCGGGCGCCCAGTTGACCATCGGCGATGACTTCGGCATGACCGGCGGCTCGCTGGTCTGCGATGAGCGCGTAACCATCGGCGATCGTGTCTGGGTGGGCGCCAACACCGTCATTGCCGATACGGATTTTCATCCTCTCGATCCTGGGCGCCGCCGGGAAAGCCCGCTTGCGGCAAAGACCGCGCCCATAAACATCGCCGATGATGTCTTCATAGGCATGAACGCGCTGATCCTGAAAGGCGTTACTGTTGGGGCTGGGGCGGTCGTCGGCGCTGGCAGCGTCGTCGTTCGCGATGTGCCGCCGGGCGTCCTCGTCGCCGGCAATCCCGCGCGGGTCATCGGCGAACTGAGCGGCTAATCCTGATACACCAGGTCGTAGGTCAGCAAGACAGTATCGCCAATTGCGATGAAGTCGCCATCGTTTAAGCCGGTGGGTCCGCCGATCTGCGCCCCATTGACGCGCGTGCCATTGCTGCTGCCCAAGTCTTCGAGCTGGTAATCCTGTACCCGCAGCGTCAGCCGCAGATGATAGCGGCTCACCTGCGTATCGCGGATGACGATGTCGTTGGCGAGGTCCCGACCGAGGTTGACGACTTCGCGTTCAAGGCGGAACAGTTGATTCAGCAAGGGACCCCGCCGCATGACCAGCCAGTAACCCGGTTCTGTCGGCATGACGCTCTTATCGATTTCGGCGGTGTCTTCGATGGGTCGGGCGACGGACTTCCGTTCAACGTCCTGGCGATCCATTTCCCGCTTGAAGTCGCCCACAAAATGATCCCAGAAGTGGTTCTCATCGCTGAAGGCGCGCAGGTCATAGCGGTGCACCAGTTGCAAACGCGGATGCTCTGGCGCCGTTTCGGTGATGAGAGCGAACACGGGTTTGCCTGCGCCGAGGGCAAATGCCCAAGCATAAGTCACAGTGGTCGATGTGGCGGCGGCTGGGGTCAGCAAGACGACCAAGGCCTCCGCCGCTTGAATCGCTGCTTCCATGCTGACATGCCATTCGGCCTCCCCGACCGGCTGCGGATCTATCCAGGGGCGATGACCCTGAGCCAGCAAAATGCGCCGTACTTCTTCGGCTCGCTCTTCGTCCTCTGGCGCATAGGCGAGATAGACGTTCTTCATCAGCTAGCCCGCTTCACCGCAAGACCTGTTCATATACAGCGATGGTCTCGTCCACCATGCGCCGGACGTTGAAATCCTCTTCCAAGCGAGCCGCGCCTAGCAGCCCCATGTACTTGCGCAGCGCTCTATCACTGAGCAGCCGCGCGACCGCCTTTGCCAGGCCATCGACATCGCGCGGTTCAATCAGGATGCCGGTCTCGCCATTCCGCAGCACTTCGGGTATCGCGCTGACGCGGCTGGCGATCACCGGGACACGGCGCGACATCGCTTCCAGCAAGACCAAGCCAAAGCCCTCCCACAAGCTCGGGACAAGCAGCACATCGAAGGCTGCCATTAGATCGGCGGCGTCAGTTCGCCAGCCGAGCCAATGCACACGATCGGCGATGCCAAGCGCGGAAGCCAGGCGCCTCAACTCGGCTGCTTTCTCCCCGTCGCCAGCGATGACGAGATGCGCCTGAGGATAATCCGCCCGGAGGCGGCGAAGGGCTTCCATGGCGTAGGGTATGCCCTTCTGCTCCACCAGGCGGCAGACCATGCCCAAGAGCAGCCTATCTTCATCCAGATTCAATTCCGCGCGCAGTTTCAAGCGAGCCGCATCAATGTCAGCATCGCTCAGCCAGTTGTAATCCATGCCATAGTGGATGACTCGGACCTTGTCGGCCGGCGCGCCTTCGACCTCGATCGCGAATCGCTTAATGGCTTGCGAAATGGCGATGCCAGCATCAATCCGGCGCCATAGCCAGCGATTGAGCCGGCGCCAACGCGTAGAAAAGCGAAACTGATCGTCGTTGTGCCGGCTGCTGATGATGTACCGGACGCCTACCGCCTTGGCTGCGAAATAGCCATAGACGTCAGCGTGAATCAGATGCGTATGTACGATGTCTGGCTGCATCTCCCGCAGAGCGCTACGGAGCTTGAAAAGCAACGGCAAATCATAATCGCGGCGGATGACCAGGCTTGACGTGGGAATGCCGCGCTCGGCCGCTGCTTCAACCATGTCTTCCATCGGCTTGCCAGGCTCGACCAGGATGATCAGGCGAGCGTCAATCCCGCGATTGCGCAGACCAGCCAGAAGAATCAGAAGGTGACCTTCGGCGCCGCTGATGCGGGTGACCTTGATGATATGGGCGACGCGCATAGGTTCCCTGTCAGCTTGGGTCACAGTTTATCGCCTCGAGCCCGATGGTTGCCTAACGTGGAATGATCTCGCGGGATAAGGGACCGATCAACCCGCGCTCGTCTTTGGCGGCGATGGCGATGCCGGCATAATCGGTGAAGCCGTCCCAAGCCAGCTTGGTCTCTTCAAATGAAAACTGTTGATAGATCAGCGAATTACGCGGGCGCAGCGCGATGATGTAGCTTGTCGCATCCGCCACCGGCTCCCAAACCAATTCCCGTTTGCCGTCATCGCGGTTGCGCAGGACGATATTAGCAGGCGGGCGGGGACCGTCCCCGAGGGATTTTATGATCGCTAAAATAACCTGTGTTGCCTGCCGCAGGTATTCCGGCTCGATGAATTCAATGGTATCAGTCGGGTCGGCGTTGCGTTTCTCCTCGTAGGCATTGATGAGCCGGATAGCGGGATAGCCGAGCTCGCTGAAGGAGAAGTGATCGCCGTAGCGATTTTCCCGGTCGATCTCGTCCTGTACGCGCAAGTCCAAAGCCAGATTATAATTGTAGCCTAGAAAATTAGCTTCGCGCGCCATCTTGCGGGAAACGGATGTATCGTTGGGACCCGCTGAAAAAACGCGTATCTGCCGATCATTGCGGTTGCCGTTCTGGTCGTGCACATTGCCGATCGTGTCAACGTTGATCATGCCGAGCATATCGATATTCTTGTCACGCACCCAGGCGGCGAAGTTGATGCTGCCTTGCCGGTTGAATTCCTCGGCGGAGAAGAAGACGAACATGATCGTCGCTCTGTATTGCGCTGTACTCATAATACGCGCGAGCTCAAGCAGCGCCGCCACGCCCGAGCCGTTGTCATTGGCGCCTGGCGCATAAGCCTCGCCATCGGCGAGCGGGGTACCGACGCTGTCATAATGCGCGCCGATGATGATGGTGCCGGCGTTGAGCTCGGCGCCGCTAATAGCGCTGACGATATTATAACCCGTCGATTTTTCGTCAGAGGTCACGAAGGCTTCAAAGCGTTGCTCAAAGGTGTAAAGATTGCCACCGGAGGCTGCGCTGAAGATTTCCAGTTGGTCCTTGATATACTTCCGCGCCGCGCCGATGCCTTCTTGCGGTGATACCTGGGTCGAGCCGATATGCCGCGTGCGAAAGCCTTGCAGGCTCCGGATATGGGACATTAATCGATCGGACTCGACCTGTTCCAGCAGAGACGATACGATACTTTCGCTCGCCACCGCCGCTGTCACATCGATTTCCGAGATGACAACGGGCCGGGCGGCGACGTATCCCAGAGTCGCCTGTGGCGTGAAAGTGGGCAAGGGCGCCAAAGTCGGCGGGGCGTTGTCGCTGATCCCCAGGTTGCAGGCAAGCAAAAGCAACATAAAGCCTGACAAGATGGCGGCGGTTCTCAAGTGCATGCTTTTCCTGTCCATATTGGCGATTTTAGCATAGAACGAAAAGCCGACAGGCTTCGCAGACGATAGGGTATGATAGCCGCATGGCAAACGGCGTTATCGTTGAAAAGACAGGATTCTTCACTAGCGCGCCGTTTTCTGGGTGATATCAGCGGAACAATAAAGCGTCGAGGACATCACATGGACCTACTGATCATTGGCGGGACGAATTTTCTGGGACCGGCCCTCGTCGCCGAAGCGCTGGCCAGCGGACATCGTTTGACTCTTTTTAATCGCGGCCAGAGCCGATCAAATTTCAAAGCCGATGCCGAGACGATCATCGGCGACCGCGAAACCGATCTCCAGCGACTCGCGGGGCGGAAGTGGGACGCGGTCATCGACACCTGCGGCTACCTGCCGCGGCTGGTGGGGCTGTCGGCGAAGGCTCTGTACGGGCAGGTTGGGCACTACACTTTCCTCTCGACGCTGTCGGTCTATCCGCTGCTTGGCGGGGCGAACCGTGATGAATCGGCCGACGTTTTGACGCTGGAGGATGAATCGGTCGAGGAAGTCACCGGCGAAACCTACGGACCTCTGAAAGTCCTTTGCGAAGCGGCGGTGCAGGCTAATTTTCCCGCCAAGACGCTGATCATTCGCTCCGGTTTGATCGTCGGCCCGCGCGACCCAACCAACCGCTTTACCTATTGGGTGACGCGAACTGCGAAAGGCGGGCAAGCCATCGCCCCGCCGGCTGAACAGCCGATTCAGTTCATCGATGCGCGAGATCTCGCTGCCTTCACCTTGCGGCGCGTGGAAGCGCGCGCTGCTGGCACTTATAATGTCACTGGTCTCGCTCGCCGCATGACCTTCGGGGAATTGCTGCCCCTGGCAAAAAAAGCGTTGGATAGCGATGTGCGCTTTCACCACTGCGGCGATGATTTCCTGCGGGAAAATGACGTAGGCGAGTTTATGGAATTGCCACTTTGGGTCAACCGAGAGCTGGCTGAGAGCTTTATGACCTTTAATATCGACAGCGCGCTGCGCGATGGCTTGACTTTTCGCGAGCCGGCGCAGACGATTCGCGATACTTGGGAATGGGCGCGCACACAGCCGCCCGATGCTCCTAAACCGGCTGATTTGCCGCCGGAGAAAGAAGCCGCATTGCTCGCGGCACGCTTGCCTTAACCACGGCTAGTACAAACGGCGAAAAAACACCCGCGGGTTGCGCGAGCGTAGCAATAAACAGGTTGCAGTTCAAAAACGTTAATCGAGATAATCGCGCAATTTGCGGCTGCGGCGGGGATGGCGCAAGCGGCGCAGCGCCCTTCCTTCGATCTGGCGGATGCGTTCGCGCGTCAAGCCGAATTTCTGCCCGACTTCTTCCAAGGTGTAGCAGTGCCCATTTTGCAGCCCAAAGCGCAAGCGCAGGATGCGGGCCTCACGCGGCGTCAAAGTGCTAAGAAGTTCTTCAATCTGCTCCTTGAGCAGTTTGCTGAAGGCGCTATCGGAAGGATTGGGCTCGCGCTCGCTCTCGATGAAACTGCCCAATTCGCTGTCGTCGTCTTTGCCGACCGGATGTTCGAGGCTCAGCGGACGCCAGGATACCTTCAGCATCCACTGCACTTTGCGCGGCTCGCACTCCATCACTTCGGCAATTTCTTCGATTGAAGGCTTGCAGCCGGTCTCCTGCTCCAGGTCACGCGCGACCCGATAGAGTTGGCGAATGCGGTCAGTCATGTGGACAGGCACGCGTATGGTGCGGCCCTGATCGGCAATGGCGCGGGTGATCGTCTGGCGGATCCACCAGGTCGCATAGGTGCTGAAGCGATAGCCGCGGTGGTAATCGAACTTTTCCACTGCCTTCATCAAACCCAGGTTGCCTTCTTGGATGAGATCGAGGAAGGGTACGCCACGCGACATATATTTCTTGGCGATAGAAACGACGAGCCGCGTATTCGCCTTGATGAGATGATCGCGGGCGTTCATCCCATCCTGGATCAGAAACTGCCATTCAGCCCGGCGCTCGTGATCCGGCGCCCCCGCCAATTGCTCTGCGGCAAGCTCTCCCGCTTCCTGGCGCATCGCCAACTGCACCTCTTCCTCTGTGGTCAACAGAGGGACGCGCGCCATTTCCTTGAGATACAAACCGACTGTATCGCTCGATGCTATCTCGCCGAGATCGTGATCGTCATCGTCTTCATCCAGCCCGATATCATCTTCAAAGTTCTCATCCAAAAGGTCCAGGTCACCTTCATCGAGGAAGAACTCGAAGCTGGTCGATTCACCCTTGTCTTCTTCAAGATATGTCATCAGGTCGATATCGGTCTCATACCTGTCATCATACGCATCCACTGCAACACCCCTAACATAACAAGATGCGCCTACACCCCATGTATCCGCGCATCCGATGAGCCCTGGCTACTGCAACAATTGCTTCAATACCGCCAGTCTCGGGTCAATCTCTGTACCACCGTCCAACTCATAATCCGCATCTTGCCGGACTTCCATTTCATCACGCAACTTGTCGCCAGTCTCAGCGCTTAGTCCTAGGCAATCTTCGCGACAAACCGCGCGATAACTCGCTTCAATCAACACTTCTTCGCGGAGCAGCGGGGCAATATCAATCTCGCCGTTGCTATCTACACTGAATACACTCTTGTTGGCCTCCGGCGGCGAGGCGAAAAGCTCCGCAACATCCAGACCAAACCTGTGCTCAAAAGCGTCCAAACAGCGATCGCATTCCCGCTCATGAACTACATTCAACATACCCTGTACGAGGATACCTTCTTTTGTGCGTGTAAGAACCAGTTGGCCCGTAAGAGCGCGCAAGAAGAGATCTTCGCCGACCTCTACCCGCTGCGCAAACTCAATCGGGATTTCTCTTGCATTGCCGGGACCCTCCGACAACAGAAACCCCACATTTATACGGAGGAGTCGCTTGTTGAGATAGCTACCAGGCGCAGCGCTCACGCTACTCCCCTTTGGCGTTCGTTCATTTGCCAAGATGTGATGTATGATATACCGATAATCTATATCTATCGCATTATATAAGTCTAACAGCTGGGCTGTCAAGCAAATTGGGAGGCAAACTAATAGCAAGTTCAATTACGCCAGCTTTGGCAGACGCTTAGGGCAGCCTTCCACTTAAATTGCACCTACTTGTCATACGGCACTCTGACGTACTATCCGTTTAGCGCCAACAAAAACTGGTCAACCTAAATGAGATCTGTCGCTATCGTATTCCTCAGCCTACATAATGCCTTCGCCACACATAGTCGCCGGCTCCCGGATTACGATACCATAATGCTGAACGGGACGCAACACTTCTTCAATATCTTAATTGAACGGCGTGCCGCCCTCTTCTTCATTGATGCGCTGCGCCTGGATTGGCGGGAGTTGGCTCTCGCATGCAAAACCAGCGCCGCCACCCGCCGAATCCCGATCTGCCTCGTAAGCGACGATGTTGAGATCCGCGCGGATGCCATCACCAATGGCGCCGACCTGGCCTTGAGCTGGGCTGAGCTCGATATTCAATTAGACGCGCTCGTTATGGAGTTGGCGCGTCTGCCTGACGAAGCGACCACAGCGCAGCTTGCCTGTGAGTGTGAGGGCGCGCTTCCGCCGCTGGCGGTCGAGGGCCTAGCGCTTTTCAATCGTGGCGAATACTATCGGCAGCATGATTTGTTCGAAGAACAATGGATGGCGACAACTGGACCGGTGCGCGACTTGTACCGCGCGGTACTTCAGGTCGGCGTCGCCTACTATCAGATCGAGCGCGGGAATTATCGCGGCGCGCTCAAGATGTTGCAGCGCAGTGTGCAGTGGCTCTATCTGCTGCCCGATTCCTGCCAGGGCATAGATGTGGCGAAGTTGCGGCGGGATTCTTACGCCGTCCGCAGCGAATTGCAGCGCCTTGGTCCCGATCGTCTTGATGAGCTCGACCATAATCTCATCAAGAAAATCGCTTGGCAGGCGCCTCAGTCCTCCAGCACATAAGTCGCGAACCAATCCAGCATGGCGTCATTATGCGCCCGCCGCAGGTTTATCGCACCGTTGATCGAAGCGACATGCGAACCGCCGGGCTGGCGCAGCATCTCTACCGTACAGCCATTCGCCTTGAGCACGGTATAGAATTGTTCCGACTGCTCGGCCGGGCAGCGCCAGTCCAATTCGCTTTGCACCAGTAGGGTTGGGGTCCTGCAACGATGCGCATAGGTAATCGGCGAGCACTTATCATATACCTCGGGAATCTCGTGCGGATGCCCGCCCATCTGCTCAACGCCGAAGTAGACGCCGATATCGCTGGCGCCGTAGAAGCTGCGCCAGTTTGTCACCGGATTCTGGGGAATCGCCGCCTTGAAGCGCTGCGTCTGCCCGATGATCCAGCAGGAAAGGTTGCCGCCGCCGGACAAGCCGCAGACACCGAGACGGTCGCCATCCGCCAGTCCTAGCGCGATCGCATGATCGACTCCGGTCATCAGATCCTGATAGTCGAGGTTGCCCCAATCGCCTTTTATCGCGGTCGAGAAGCCGTCGCCGTAGCCTGTTGAGGCGCGGTGATTGAGGAAGAGCAGACCATAGCCGGCGCCGGCCAACATCTGAAAGTCGAAATGGAAGCCGTATCCGAATGCGGCATGGGGTCCGCCGTGGATGTAAAGAATCGTAGGGTAGGGTGCTTCGCCAATCGGCGGTTTCATGAACCAGCCTTCGACCAAAACGCCATCAACGCTTTGCCACTGAAGGCGCTCGGTTTCGGGCAATTCAATTTTGCTCAGGTGATCGGCATTGAGTTCTGTCAGTTGATGCGCTTCACCATCGCCGAGATCCGCCAAGACGAGATCGGGCGGCGCATTCAAGCTCGTGCGGGCGTAAAGCAACCGGTCGCCGCGCCGGTCCAAAAGGAAGACGGCGCACTCGCCGCTCGTGACCACCTCGCACCGTTCTTCGCCATTTAATGCAATGCGGTAGATGTGGTCAGTGCCGCCTCGCTGAACCGTGGTGAACGCATAAGCGCCATCGTCGCTGATAAGGACATTGGGCAGGCTCAAGCCGCTGACCGGCATGTCCAGCGTCAAACGTCCGCCGATGCCGACATCCAGTCCGGCGCTGCGGCAGTCAATGGCGCCGCTGGCCAGGTGAAGCACATACAGATCTGACTTCGTGCCAATGGGCTTGCCGTCGTCAGGGCGTCCGATGAAGGCGATACGCTCCCCGTCCGGTGTGTAACTGGCTTTCGCGATTCTAGCCCAGCCCGCCAATACTGTGCTTATGTTGCCACTGAGATCGACCGACATCAGATCCGGCGTCAACGGTCGGGCGCCGTCGGCGCGCATATTGGCGTCATACAGGATGCGCTCGCCATCCGGCGACCAGCGCAGATTGCTGTTATTGGAACGATCCTTGGTGAGCTGCCGAATCTCGCCGCTGGCTAGCTGCAAGAGGTAAACATCTTGCACTTCGTCATCGAGATAGCCAATGGCGTCGAAACGGTAAACCATGCGGTTGACGCGATAGGGCTTGGTCGAGAGATCGGCGGCTTCTCTGTCGGCCTTGGCGCTGAAAGCGATCTTGCTGCCATCGGGCGACCAGGCAAGGCTGTCGCCGATTCCGCGCCTGAAGTTTGTCAGTTGGCGCGCCTCGCCGCCATCAACTGGCAGCAGGTACAATTGCGCCAGCCCATCGCGGTCGGAAAGGAAAGCGATGGACTTGCCATCAGGCGACCAGCAGGCGCTGGCGTCTACCGCCTTGCCATTTGTCATCTGCCGTGTCTCGCCCGCGGCCAGATCTTGCAGATATAAGGTGCTGAACTCCTTGTCCTCATCGGCATCTATTTTGTTGACGGCGTAAAGCGCTTTGGCGCCGTCGGGTGATAAAGCGCCACCGTTGAGGAAGTTAAAGTTGAACAAGTCTTCTTTTTGCATCGGTCGTCTTTTGGTCATCGGGACCTCTCTAATTGGCTTTGGAAACAACGGAAATTATGATAGCTATTTTAGCATCGCTCAGTTCGCTGATCAGCCTTTGCCGCATGAATCGCGCGCTTCAGTTATTTTGGTTGGCGCAACCTGTCGCCTTGTCTATTGTCAGGTAAGATAGTGGCGTCGTGTCCCGCATTTAGAACTAGGATGATCCATGCCTAATCCGCCCGATTCCAAGTCGCTGTCACAAGCGCGCTACACACAGTTCGCCGATGGCTATGTCACCAGCGAGACACACGCCAAGGGTTCCGACCTTGACCGGCTGCTGGCTATTGCCCAGCCGCAGCGCCACTGGCAGGTCCTTGATATCGCTACCGGCGGCGGGCACACCGCGCTCAAATTCGCCCCGCATGTCGCTCACGTAATCGCCAGCGACTTGACTCCGCGCATGCTGGAAAAAGCAAGGCAATTCATCGTCGAGCGGCAAGGCCTGGCAAATGTCAGCTTCGAAGAAGCCGATGCGGAGAATCTGCCTTTTGAGGACGACCGATTCGATTTGGCAACCTGTCGAATCGCGCCGCATCATTTCCCGGACGCGCAACGTTTCCTGTACGAATGCGCTCGGGTCTTGAAAGCGGGCGGCATGTTGATGCTGCAAGACCACGTTCTGCCCTCAGACGAAGAGGCGGCGCGCTTTGTCGATGCCTTCGAGCGCCTGCGCGATCCCAGCCACAACCGCGCCTTCAAGGCCAGCGAATGGGAGGCGATGTGTCAAACGGCTGGCATCACGGTCGAATACAGCGAGCAGTACATTAAGCGGCACGACTTCCTGCCTTGGGCGCGGCGCCAGGGCAACGATGAGGCGACGATCGCGCGGCTAATTCGGCTGCTGCATGAGGCGCCGACCATCGCCCGCGAGTGGATGGAGCCCCGCGATTGGGATACGGATTCGGCGACCTTCGTCAACAGGCATATTCTTATCCGCGGTCGGCTCATATAGCGGGAGACTCTTTTGCCGAAGCTTCTTGTGGCGAGCGGGATCTTTCATCCCGAGCCAGGCGGACCGGCCACCTACCTCCGAGCTATTCTACCGGCTCTGCAGGACTTGGGCTGGCAGCTGCGTGTTCTGACCTACGGCGATCCTCAGCCGCATACGCATCCCTATCCAGTGACGCGCATCGCCCGCGAACTCTATCCTTTGCGTCGGTCAAAATACGGGCTAGCCGCCAGAAGGCATCTGGCCTGGGCGGACTTGGTCTACGCCCAAACAATCGACCTGCCGCTCTGGGGCGGGCGCTATTTGCCGCGCGTCATCAAGATCGTGGGCGATCAAGCCTGGGAGCGCTGCATCCGCAAGCACTGGATCCCGCCCGACATGACCCTGGATGACTTTCAGCGTTACCGTGGCGATCTTCGCGCACGCTGGCAGAAGTGGTCGAGATCCCGCCAGGTCGCGAACATGGACGCGGTGATTGTGCCGAGCCAATATCTCAAGCGAATGGTGACGTCTTGGGGCATCGACGAGGCCAAGATCCATGTCATCTACAATGCGCTTCCGCTTCCGCCCCCGCCCGACCGCGCTCCTGCCGTGCTCCGCGCGGAACTCAATTGGAAGGAACAGCCCACGCTTTTAACCGTCGCGCGCTTGCAGCCCTGGAAAGGCATCGACCACTTGATCAAAGCCATCGCTGGAATCCCCGATGTGCGGCTGGTCATTGTTGGCGCTGGACCGGACCGGGGGCGCCTGGAGACTCTAGCTGGTCCGCTCGGCGAGCGCGTCCAATTCACCGGACAACTGGAATCAGCGGACGTACAGCGCTATATGACGGCTGCGGACGGCGTAGCGCTTTACAGCGGTTACGAAGGGCTTTCGCACACGCTTTTGGAAAGCCTGCATCTGGGCACGCCCGTTCTCGCCAGCGATATCGGAGGCAATGCCGAGATCGTGCGGCACCAAGTCAATGGCCTATTGGTGCCGCATGTCGATATTGGGATGTTGCGCTGGAGCATCGAGCAGCTTATTGGACGGCGCGACCAATTCGCCGCCAACTGCAAGGCGGGGCTGGCGCAGTTCAGTATTGAGAAGATGGCGGGTGATACCGATGTGTTGTTGCGTTCGCTGCTGCCATAGGCGAAGTCAGCGCTTGACGAAGCGATAGCCGACCCCGCGCGATGTAAGAATGTATTCCGGCTGCTGAGGATTGATTTCGAGCTTCTGCCGCAAATAGTGGATATAGAGTTTGAGGCTGTCGATGGCGTCGCTATATTCTTCCCCCCAAGCTTCTGTTACTAATTCTGTCCGGGTCACCACCCGTCCGGCGTTCCGCACGAGGACTGCCAGCAGGTTAAATTCCTTCGGCGTCAAATGCTTAAGGCTCTTTCTGATCCAAACCTCGCGGTTCATAAAGTTGATGCGGAAATCACCTTGATTAAATACCAATTCTTCACTCAAACTTGTACGTGGCGACCGCCGTAGCCGCGCGTTAATCCGCGCTACCAGTTCGCCGTCATCGTAGGGTTTGGTGACGTAGTCATCCGCCCCCAAGTCCAAGCCTTTGATAATATCGCTTTTATCGTTGCGCGCGCTCAGAAATATAATCGGCATATCTGACATTTCCCGCAGTTGCCGGCAGATCTCCCAGCCATCCTTATCAGGTAGGATCACATCCAGTAAGACCAGATCCGGCTGGTTGCTATAAGCCTGGCGCAGGCCGCCCTGGGCGCAATATGCTTCGAAAACCTCGAAACCGCGCCTCTTAAGCAGTGACGAAACGTTTTCTACGGTTGTTTTATCATCATCTATCACCAGAACTTTTTCCGCCATTTAATCTCGCTCCTGCTTAAACATGATCTCAAAATTGCTTGGGCACAGCACAGCGCAACAGTGGATTTAAGATATGTGACAAGTATGACGTTCTTATCGCTGTGACATAATTGCAAGACAATTTATAACAAGAATCACCAAAAATGCAACAACTATGAATCGCAATTATTTACTTATAGGCGAGCCTCATGTATTCGTTTTAAGGACCATTTAAGAGTACTCGTGTCTACATTTCGACAGGTTTTGCTTCAATGAGGCTTAATCTCTTTGCGCCCGGTTGAGCTTGCCGACATGCCGCCGAACTTACAGATTAAGTTGGCAACATACCTAAATGCCGCGTAGCTTAGCTCGAATATTCATACATTGCAAGCTTGAATCTAACTTTGTAATTCTCTCTTGTAATGCTGGTTGCACCCCGTCTTTGCCAGTTAAACAGTGATATTTGCCGCCTCGAAAATTGTGGAGTATGACAACGGCGCTTCATGCCTAGCAGAGAGTTCCTAACTCAACTCCGGATAGAATCGACAAGTTGCTCGACTTGCTCGGCAAAGACAGCGTCGTTGTCATCAGTTGGGTCGATGGTGACTTGGACGAAGCTGCCCGCCGCCAATGGAATGATACGATCGGTTTCGGCTCCGTCTGAATCTACGTCCAGAAGGGACACCTTGCTACCATTTGCGGCGATCAGGATCAAATGAAGTTGTTTGGCATTCGCCGCGCTCTGCTTGACCAATTGCCAGCTCTGAGGATAATCGAATCGGTATCGGCCGGTATCAACATGTCCGGACGAGACGACGATGTAAGCGCCGAGATTATGCTTTAACTGAGGCGGCATAGATGCAGGCGCATGTGGAGTACAGGCAGCCAACGCAACTGCGCCCAAAAGCATGAGGCGGGCGGCGACATCGAGAAGCCAGGAGGGGACCAAGCGTTTACATCTCGGCGATTGAACGGGTGTCGGTCTTGCTGACGCCGTTGACGCTGCGGATGGCGCGGATCGTATTCATCAGTTGTGTGATGTCATCCGCTTGCACAAAGGCGATACAGTCATCGGGTCCGACGACAAGATCAGCGCGCTCGACGCCTTCAACAGCGCGAATATCCCGCAGGGAATCGGCAAAATCGACGGCCATATTCAGATGGATTAATACATAGGCTGCCGGCATAAGTGCTCCTTCAAGCGTCGCTTTTCGTCCTCAATTGCGCCCCGTATGCCCTCGGCAATCGCGGAATCTCATTCCCATTCGATTGTACCGGGCGGTTTGCTGGTTATATCATAGGTGACGCGGTTAATGCCAGCGACTTCGTTTACGATGCGCGCGCTGACCCGCGCCAGCAAGTCATAGGGCAGGCGCGCCCAATCGGCCGTCATAAAATCCTCAGTGGTCACCGAACGCAAGACCAGGACTTCTTCATAGCTGCGCTTGTCGCCCATGACGCCGACACTCTTCACCGGCAGCAGAACCGCAAAGCTTTGCGCTGTGCCTTTGCGCAGCATGCCAGCGGTTTCCAGTTCGTCAGTGAAGATGGCATCGGCCGCGCGCAACTTTTCCAGCCGCTCCCAAGTGAGCGCGCCCAGACAGCGTATCGCCAAGCCAGGACCGGGGAAGGGCTGTCGCCATACGATCGCTTCGGGCAGTCCCAGCGCCGCGCCGATCTTGCGGACCTCGTCTTTGAAACAGTCTCGCAGTGGCTCGACCAGTTCAAAGTGAAGATCTCTTGGCAAGCCGCCGACGTTATGATGCGATTTGATTGTCTTCGCGCTCTTGCTGTCGGCGGCGCTTTCGATGATGTCGGGATAAATCGTGCCCTGTGCCAGAAAGCGGAAGCCACGCAGGCGTCGCGCTTGTTCGCTGAAGACATCGACGAAGAGTTTGCCGATGATCTTGCGCTTCGCTTCTGGCTCGGTCAAGCCGTCGAGCGCGTTCAAGAAGGTCTCGACGGCATTCACCGCGATGAGATCCATGCCCTGCTCACGGCGGAAAACCTGTACGACCTGCTTCGCCTCGCCCTGTCGAAGCAGACCATGGTCCACGAAGATGCAGGTGAGCCGCTCGCCGATGGCGCGGTGGATCAAAGCGCCGGCCACCGCTGAATCAACGCCGCCGCTTAATGCCAGCAAGACCCGCTCACCCTTGACTTGAGCGCGAATCTTATCGACCGCGTCTTGGATGAAGTTCTCAGCCGACCAATTGCTTTGACAACGGCAAATCCTAAAGAGGAAGTTGTTCAAGATCGCTTGCCCCTGCGGGCTATGCTGTACTTCCGGGTGGAATTGCAAGCCGTAGCGGTTTCGCCTCAGGTCGCCAATAGCGGCATAGGGACAATTGTCCGATTCCGCCAGCGCGCTGAAGCCTGGTGGCAGAGTCTCGATGCGATCGCCGTGCGACATCCATACGCGTAAATCTGCCGCCAGCCCATCAAACAACGGGCTGCGCGCTCTATGTGTGATTATCGCCGGTCCGTATTCTCTTGTTCTGGCAGGACCGACCACCCCACCGATAGCTTCAGTCAACAGCTGCATGCCATAACAGATCCCAAGCACAGGTATTTCACTGTCCCTGATAAACGCTGGCAGTTGAGGCGCATCCGTTTCATAGACACTGGCTGGTCCGCCGGAGAGGATATAGCCAGCCGGTTCATGTTGATTGATATGCTTAACGCTGCCATCGTGAGCATACACTTCGGAGTAAACGCCGAGCTCGCGGATGCGGCGCGCGATCAGTTGCGTATACTGCGAGCCGAAGTCGATAACTGCGATGCCACCCCGTTTTAGATCTTCCATCTCAGATTATTTCGCCCGAAAGCCACAGCAGATGTCGGCATTCTCGCTGGAACAATAAAATCAGGGCGCGTGACGAGGATTGTTCAGCGCAGGAAATCCGCAGCCTCCTCCCAGGCGCCGCTGAATATCATCTCACTTAAGCTTTGCCGCAGGCGTCCGGAGGATTCTCGCTGCCGATGACCATCGCTGAGGTACTCGAGGTCTGGGCTACGATAGCCCAGGGCAATGGCGGTATAGGGTTCAAACTCATCCGGGATTCGATAAAGCGCGCGCGCCTTGTCCGGGAAGAAACCGCCCATCTGGTGCGCGTAGATGCCGTGATCCAGCGCCTGCAGGACCATCTGCGCGATCGCTTGACCGAGATCGTGCCCGGCATGGCGATTGATGACATCCGGCTCGCGATACTTGTGGGCGACTGCGATCATCAAGACAGCGGCATGCTGTGCCCAGGACTGATTGCCCTCTCGCAAAACGGAGAATACCTTCTGGAATTCAGCCTGATTCTCCTTGGGCGCAACAATGAAGCGCCAAGGTTGTAAATTGCTGGATGAGGCCGCCCAGCGCGCCGCCTCCAATATGCTGAGCAGTGTTCCACGGTCGATGCCGCGCCGCCGATCGAAGCCGACTGGGCTCCAGCGATGGCGGATCAAGGTGTGCAGGGGAGACTCAGTTTGCGGAAGTTTCTGTGGCGGGGTCAGCGTGACGGCGTCTTGAGCAGTTCCTTGCGCGTCGCTCTTGCCCAAGGCGTCAAACACTTTTGGCGCGATGAGCCAAACCAGTTCGCCGTGCCGCGCATTCCGGCCCAGCAGATCGACCCGCGCCAAGCCGCCTTTCTTCATCGACACATCAACCCCGGTAAGTTGATGCACCAGCAGGCTCATGTCCGGATTGTGCCCGACAAACATGACCTCGTCGTCGATGTGCATATCACTGGTTAGCTTGTTAATGTCGTTGAGGTCGAAACCAAAATTGACCTCCTCAACCAGGCTGACTGGCAAACCAAGCGCCTCGCTGATGATCTCGGCGGTTTGACGCGCCCGTATCCGCGGACTGCTATAGACTCGCGCCGGTTTCAGGTTCAGGCGTTTCATCACCGCGGCGGATTGGACCACGCGCCGCCGGCCGCGCGCGGTCAATTGGCGGGAGAAATCGCTTTCTGCCATGTCTTCGGCGATGCCATGTCTGACAAAATAGTATCTCATGTTCGCTGTCCCAGTTGCCAAATGCTGAGTTAGGGCTCATTGATTGGGGCTAGGCGCCGTCTCTGCTTTTTCGCTTTTGCTCTTGGTCTTGGTTTCACTCTTGGCTTCGGCTTTTTGATCAGTTGCGGCGGATTTGCCGTTTTCGCCGCTGCCGGCGGGCTTGGCAGGATTATTCGCCTTGTTGTTGTCGTTCACATAGAAGCCGCTACCTTTGAAGATTATTCCCGCCGGCTGGATCACGCGCTTGACGACCTGTCCGGTGGTGGGGCAAATCTCCAGCGGGCTGTCCAGGAATCTCTGGCGAAAGTCGAAAGTCGTGCCGTCTTCACGGCGATAGGTATAAACTGGCATATATATACACCCTGAATCAATGGCATCAAAAGCAATATATTAGCGGAAAACTGACGAGAATTGCACAGGCAATTCCATACGCGCTGCGATTCCACGCTGTCAGGGACCTTAGCGAGATCTACCAAGCTGACAAATCATTTCCGCGTTGCTAGAATAGGCAGCTAAATGAGAGTGCAGGCGTCTTTGAATGTGACCGGTTTTCTGCTCCCGACACTGGCTGCTGCTTTGATTGTCGTTGCGGCAATAGACATTTATCGCAGTCGGCGAAAGCAAAAGCCAAAAATTGAACCGTAATGAACCCCACTTGCGGACCCTGAATATCTATGGCTTTGTCGCTTCAAAGACCATTGTTTCGTAGCGCATAGCCCCTTCATTGCCGACGTAGCTTCCGTGCTGCTCCAGTCCGCGAAGCTGCTCATCCTCGCTTTCACCCGGCTCAACCCGCGTTATGCTCTGGAAACCCGTGTCTTTGAGCGCTTGTCTCAAAGTCAATTCGTCGTAAATGAATTTGTGCCGCCAGCCGTGAAAGGACTGGTTGACGGCATGCGCCGGGCTGAATTCGCCGAACTTGGGACGGAAGGTTCGCATTATCCAGCGAATATAACGCGCTTGCTCCTCTCCATCTGGCTGAGCGTAGAGCGCGATGATTTGCTTGAGGTCGGGCGTCGCGATCCGGATTCGGCCACCGGGCTTCAGGGCACGCTTGCACTCGCACAGCATAGCCATTGCCTCTTCAAATTCCAGATGCTCAATGACATGTTCGCTGAAGATATAATCCAAAGATTCCGCTGGCATCGGAAAGGGGCGCCGCGCATCGAGAAAGACCGCGCCCGGTTCAATGGGGTAGAGCGTCGTATTCAACCATCCCTTCAAAAGATTGTGGCCGCTGCCGATTTGCAGTTTGGGGATGGGAGTATCGGCAAGGTAATTCTTCATTTGCCGCGGCGCCCTCAAAGCCCAGTATTCTTGTCGCAAGCGAAAACGGAGACTAGCCATACTCTTTCCTGCGATGACCTAGACAAGCCATGACCATTATAGTGACGGTCGCATTTCGGCAATAGCTGAATGTTGGCAAAAGACGGGATGCGCTTTACACTGCGGAAATTGCGTGACGAAAGAGACTATGTTGAGGACAGGTCCGTGATCCGCTGCGGCGTTGACCTGATCGAATGCGAACGCATCGCCGCCGGCATTGAGCGCTTTGGCGAACGCTTCCTCCAGCGCTTTTTCACCGCGGGCGAACGCGCCGACTGCGTCGACAATCCGACACGCTTGGCCGCGCGCTTTGCCGCCAAAGAAGCAGTAGCGAAGGCGCTCGGCACTGGCATCGGCGATATCCGCTGGGTTGAGATCGAGATTCGCACCGACGATGATCGCCGGCGTCCTCGGCTCGTCTTGCATGGCGCCGCCATGTCCCTGGCTAATGAGTTGAACTTGAGCGAATGGGATATCAGCTTGTCGCACAGCAAATCGCAGGCTGTAGCGGTTGCCGTCGCCAAATCAGCGGGCTAGTCGACATCAAAGTCGTCGAATAGCCGCATCAGTTTCAGCGCGATCTGCAAGTTGAGGCGGGCGGCGGGCTCCGAAAGGTCGACGGCGCAAATCTCTCTGATCCGCGCCAGTCGGTAATTCAGCGTGCTGCGATGGATATGCAGCGCTTCGGCTGTTTGCACACTGTTTCCTCCCGCGTCCAGGTAGCTTTCCAGCGTGTTGAACAAGTCTGTCCCCCGCTCGTCCAGCAACCGGCGCAAGATCGGGACGTACTCGTTCTGGGACATGCCGGCCGGTCCCGCGTGAAAAAGCGTGTGTATGTAGCCCAGATCTTCAAAGCGGTGAACACGACAGCCGCTGTTAATGCGCTGCCCAATTGCTAGCACCTCATTACATTGCTGGTGCGCTGTGCTGACCTGGTCCATGCCGATGAACTCGCGGCTGATGGCAATGTTCAAAACGCCGCTGTCGTTTTCCAGTTGCTCGATCAAAGCCTGCGCAATAGCTTCTGTCGCCTCTTCAGCCTGCGCCAGGATGACCACCTGACCAGCAAATTGCGCCGCCACCGCCTTTCGCTTTACGCTGCTCAAAGAATGGTTGACGGCACGGTAAACGCGATCAAAGCGCGCCGGCTGGCCATTGCCAATGTTGACCAGCAGCATTCGCCAGGGCAGTAGTAAATCGACGCCGTATCGCAGTGATTGGTCGCGGATTATCGTTTCGCTGGCGCCTTCGCCTTCTATAAGCTGCGCCACGAGGCTGCCCTTGACGGCTTCAGCGGCGTTCAGCAAATCCTCATATAGCATGAGCAAGGCGGCGACGGTCGCGCCGATTTCTATCGCCATCATGTCTATTGGATTTAGCGCATGCACATCGGCGATGATCCACATATAACCGTAGATCTCGCCCTGCACGACGATCGGCGCCAGCAGGCGCTCCATCTCCAAGCCCAATTCTGGCATCATAGGCAGTTGAACCGGGCGCAGCGACTCACGGATCTTGGGTAGATACTCCTCTTCGAGCGCCTCGATCAATTGCGGGTTGGTGCGTCCGTGACGAATGGTATAGCGGCGTGCCTCGTCCACTTCCGCAATGTTCATGTTGGCAATCGCTTCAAACCGGTCATTTTCGATGCTGATGGAATGCCCGACTTGATCCGCCAGCATATTGGCAAGTTCCGCAAAGCCGCCGCCTTCCAACACCAGACGCGAAAGGCGCTGCTGAATCGATAAGGCGCGGCTTATCGTGTCCAGATTCTCTTCGGCAATTCGCTCGTTGATAACTTTCGCGATGTCTACGAAGCGAGTCTGATAAGGCAGTTCAATCAGCGGCAAGTCCAGCTCATCGCCGATGGCGCGCAGATAATCCGGAATCTCATCCACCAGTGCGCCAATGGTAATCACCACTGCGACGATGCCTCGTTCCGCCAGCTGACGCAGGAATTCACATTGCGCGGCGGGAGCCTCCGGCATGTTGAATACGGTGGTCAGCACCAACTCGCCACCATGCAGCCATTCCGCCGCGTTCGGCACGCCGACATTGTGCACCCAGCGTATCGGGCGCTCCAAGCCGCCGGCGCCGGCGACGACCCGCGCATTTTCCAGTATGGGCAGTTGCAGGGCTTCTTTCAGCGTTAGCATAAATCCATAAACTATCGACCAAGATGGATTATGCAGGAGAGTATAGAGTTGTCGGCGGAAAGACGCAAAGTTGAAGCGCCGGGCGCGGGCGCGGCGTTAAGCCATCGGCATATGGTGACGCGCGGCGTAACGCCCGGTGACGTAATGCGATAGCTGCCGTTCGATATCCGTTAGCAAGCCAGACGCCCCGAAGCGAAAGAGCCGATTATTGAGCCAATCATCGCCTAGCTCTTCTTTGATCAGAACCAGCCAATTCAGCGCGTCTTTGGCGCTGCGGATGCCACCTGCCGGTTTGAAGCCCACCTTGTATCCCGTCATCGCTTGATAAGCGCGGATCTCGCGCAACATCGTCAAGCCGACTTCGAGGGTGGCGTTCACCGACTCTTTGCCCGTGCTCGTCTTGATGAAATCGGCGCCCGCCATCATGCAGACTTTGCTCGCCTGCGACACATGCCAGAGCGGTCCTAGCTCACCGGTGGCCAAGATGGTCTTGATGTGCGCATCGCCACAGGCGCGCCGCATCTCGCAGACCTCATCGTAAAGCGCTTGCCAGTCGCCACGCAGTACGTGCTCGCGAGAGATGACGATATCGATCTCCTCGGCGCCCGCTTCAACTGATTGATGAATCTCTTCGATACGTTGGGCGAAAGGGCTGAGACCGGCCGGGAAGCCAGTCGATACTGCCGCCACTGGGATGCCACTGCTGCGGAGCGCCGCCAATGCGTCTTTAACTCGTTGATGATAGACGCAGACCGCGCCAACAGTCAGATGCAACTCACTGACATCGAGGGCGTCGATGATATCTTGGCGCAGTGGCTGCCGCGCCTTGGCACACAATCGCGTAACCTTGCCCGGCGTGTCATCGCCGGCCAGGGTGGTCAAGTCGATCATGGTGATCGCCCGCAGGAGCCAGGCCGCCTGCCATGCCTTCTTGAGGCTGCGGCGAGTCGTGAGAGTTTGCGCGCGGCGTTGCGTCGCGCTCAGATTGACTTTGGTGTCGCGCACCCAGCCCATATCCAGAGGGATGCCCGGATTCCGTTTATGCTTTGCCGCTGCCATCTTGCCCTCGCTTGAGCCTAGCGTCGAGTGCGCTCGATGAAGGCGATCACCTCCGCCGCGATCTCAGCCCCTTTTTCTTCTTGCAAGAAGTGTCCCGCGCCACGAATAGTTATCTCCGGTTGATCGGCTGCGGTCGGGAAGAGCCGCCGAAAGAACTTCGCCGCTCCGCCGAGGATCGGGTCGCCATCGCTGAACATCACTTGTACCGGCTTGGTCCAGTGCGCCAGCTTTTCGCGCGCCGCCCGCATTTCCGCTGCGCCAGGCATGCCCGGCGAAATCGGCACCAGCGACGGGAATATCGCCGCGCCCGCTTTGTACTTGTCGTCGGGGTAGGGCGCGTCATAAGCCGCAATGATATCGGTCCCCAACTCGTAGCTTGTAATCGTCTGCGCGATCAAGCGGCCCACTTGCATGCGCCTGCCCACTTTCTGGCTGAAGACGCGCCACTGCAAAAAAGCATCGCTGATCTTCTCTTCGCCCGTCGGCAGGAATGTATTCAGCACGACCAGGCGCGCGAAGCGAGCTCCCTCATTCGCCGCGATAGCCAAACCCAGCAGACCGCCCCAATCCTGGCAGACCAATGTGATGTGCCGCAGATCCAAAGCCTCCACCAAAGCAAGTAGCTTGTCATAGTGCATCTGATAACTATAGTCGCCTTCCGCCGCATACTTGTCCGACTTGCCAAACCCCACCATATCCGGCGCCAGCACCCGGTAGCGCGCTGCCAGCGGTGGGATCATGTGACGGTAAAGATAAGACCAGGTCGGCTCGCCATGCAAGCACAGCACCGTATCGTCCCCCGCACCCTCATCAACGTAGTGCATCCGCGTATCGCCGATCTGCATATAATGCGGCGCAAAGCCGTAATCCGCCAGGTTTTCAAAGCGCTCTTCAGGTGTCCGTAAGACTGTCATCAATTACACCAGATCCTTATCAGTCAATGCGGTCGCGCTACAGGCATTCCGGCTAACTTCCGCCTGTGCAGTGCGCTTTCCGCTTGTATAATATGCGCTATGTACGCAAAAGGCATTTGCGGCAGCCTCCTCCGACTGGACGAATTCTAGCAAGCCTGCCTTCGCTTGCACAGTAATTGTCCGTCTCTGCCGTTTTGCTTGGCAGACCTCTCTCCGCCTATGCGAATCACCTGACGAACGAACTGAGATCATCTCATGCTGGAAAAACTAGCGGAAGTCGAAAGCCGATACAGCGAAATCGAAACCTTGATGGCTGATCCGTCCATCGCCACAGATTTTGAAAAAGTGGCGGAATTGGCGAAGGAACGCGCCGGCCTGCAATCCATCGTCGATGCGTATCGGCAGTACCGGAAACAAGCGCAAGAGCTGGATGACGCGCGCGAACTCTTGCTTTCCGCTGATGACGCCGAATTGCGCGAAATGGCGCAGGAAGAAGTCGCGCAGCTTGAAGCGAGCAATGAAGAGCTACTGGATTTAATGCGTCTGATGCTGCTGCCGAAAGACCCGCGCGACAGCAAGAACGTGATCCTGGAGATCCGCGCCGGCGCCGGCGGCGATGAGGCTGGCATCTTCGCTGGCGATCTCATGCGGCTCTACACGCGCTTCGCCGAATCCAAAAAGTGGAAAGTCGAACTGCTTGATGTCAATGAGCAGGGCAATGGCGTCTTCAAAAACACCACGTTTCTAGTCAAGGGCGAGGGCGCCTTTAGCCGGCTCAAGTACGAAAGCGGCGTGCATCGCGTTCAGCGCGTGCCAACCACCGAAAGTCAGGGGCGCATCCATACCAGCACCGCCACTGTCGCCGTCCTCGCCGAGATGGACGAAGTCGATGTGCAATTGAATATGAGTGATGTCGAGACCCAGGTGTTTCGCTCTCGGGGCGCCGGCGGCCAATCGGTCAATACTACCGACTCCGCTGTCCGGCTGATCCATAAGCCGACGGGCTTGGTCGTCGAGATGCAAGATGAACGAAGCCAACTGCAGAACAAGCTGCGCGCCAAACAAGTCCTGATCGCCCGGCTCTATGAGGCGGAGGTCGAGCGGCAGCGATCCGAGCGTGAAGCCGAGCGGCGCGGGCAAGTCGGCAGTGGCGACCGCAGCGAAAAGATCCGCACCTACAATTATCCGCAGGGCCGCGTAACCGATCATCGTATCGGTTACAGCAGCTTTAATCTGCCGGCCGTCATGGATGGCGAGCTAGATGTCTTCATTGATCAACTGGCGACCCAGCAGCAAGCGGAACAACTGGCGGCTGGCAGCGCCGAGTGATGATGGCGACACATGCTGCGTTGGCGGCTAGGACCACCACGATTCGCTCTGCCTTGACTGCGGCGAGAGCCACGCTCATTTCGTCCGAAAGCGTCGATCTCGATGCGCAGGCGCTCCTAACACAGGCACTGCAAGTGGAGCGCGCCTTCCTCTTCGCCCATGGCGAATACGAACTTGACGAGGCCCAGATCCGCGCCTTTCAGTCTATGATTAAGCGCCGTGCCGCCGGCGAGCCAATCGCCTACATCATCGGAAAGAAAGGTTTCTACGATCTCGGTCTGCATGTCACGCCGGCTGTCCTCATCCCACGCCCGGAAACCGAATTGCTGCTCGAAGAGGCTCTGCATCTTACTGCGTCGATGACCGCAGGCGCTCTTGCTGATATCGGCACGGGCAGCGGCGCCCTCGCCATTGCGCTCGCGCGTCAACGCCTACAGTGCACAGTCTATGCCACCGACATCAGCGCGGATGCTCTCGATATTGCAGGACAGAACGCCGAAAGTCATGACGCCGATGTCGCTTTCTTCCGTGGCAACCTGGCGCAGCCGCTCATTGACCGCGGTATCAAAGCCGATCTGCTCGTGGCGAACCTGCCCTATATCGCCACTGATGAGCTGAGGTCACTGCCGGTCAGCCGCTGGGAGCCGCGACAGGCGCTTGACGGCGGCGGGGACGGCTTGGATCTAATCCGTGCACTCCTTGCCCAGTTGCCTAAGGTTATTAATCCGAGCGCGCAAGTCTTGCTTGAGATCGGCGCCGATCAAGGTCAAGCCGTCACACAACTTGTTCATGACCGCTTTCATATAGACACCGCCGTCTTGCCGGATTACGCGGGCTTGGATCGTATCGTCACATTTCGCTTCGGCTGAACATCAGTACAGCGATTTCTCTGTACTCGGTGTCTTTATCTCCCTGCGCTCGCAGATTTACGCTAGAATCGCGCCCATTGCCCAGCAATAGTCGAGCGCCTCAAAACCATGCCAACTCACGCCGACTTCCTCATCCGCGCTGACATCATCTTCTTCAATCATGGCTCCTTCGGGGCTTGCCCGCGCCCGGTCTTCGAACGCTATCAAGCCTGGCAGCTCAAGCTTGAGCGGCAGCCGATCGAGTTTCTGCTGCGCAACCGTGCCTCGCTAATGGCGGAGGCGCGGGCTCGCATCGCCGCCTACCTCAATACTTCGGCCGAGGATATCGTCTTCGTAACCAACGCCACCTCAGGCTTGAACATCGCTTTGCGCTCGCTGCGCCTGCAACCCGGCGACGAAATCCTGACCACCAACCACGAGTATGGCGCCGTGAACCGCTTGCTGGAATTTGTGGCTGCCAAGACTGACGCTAGAATCGTCCCGCACCAGGTTCGCTTGCCCTATGAGTCGAATGAATCTTTCGTTGATGCCTTTTTCGCCGATGCCAGCGCCAGGACTAAAGTTATCGTCATCAGCCATATCACCTCGCCGAGTTCCCTGATCTTTCCTGTCGAAGGCATCTGTCGCCGAGCACGCGAGCTGGGTATCATGACAATCATTGATGGCGCCCACGCGCCCGGCCAGCTTGTCCTTGATCTGGCAGCCATAGGCGCCGATATGTACAGCGGCAACTTCCACAAGTGGCTCTGCGCGCCCAAAGGCGCCGGCTTTCTGCAAGTCCGCCCCGAGCATCACGCGATGATCGAACCGCTGGTGATATCACACGGTTGGTGCGAGGGCAACGGCTTTGTTGAGCGCAATGAATGGGGCGGCACTCGTGATATCGCGCCCTTCCTGACCGTGCCGGCCGCCATCGACTATCTGCGCGATAACAACTGGAACAAGGTCCGCGCCGACTGCCATCGTCTTGCCGCACAGGCTCAAACTCAACTCTGCGACCGCTACGGATTGCAGCCATTCTCCCGCAATCAGTTCGCCCAGATGGTGACGATCCCGCTGCCCGATTGTGATGCCGCCAAGGTCAAAACGGAACTGTACGATACCTACCGCATTGAAGTGCCTGTGGGCAGCTTCGGCGGTCAGTGCGGCATACGCCTTTCGGTGCAAGCCTACAACACGACGGATGATATCGCCCAGCTTATCGCGGCGCTAGAGGCTCTCATTGGCTAGCGCTCGAAGCGCGCCACGCAAGTGAGATAATAGGTATGCGGCGCCAGATCAATCGGCTGGATTTCACGCAACTGGAAACCCGCTGACATTAGTTGCCGGCAGTTATGCGCCAGCGAACCCGGGTCCCCACTCACGTAGACTAGCCGGCCTACCTCAAGCCGCGCCAGCCCCGCAATCGTCTCTTTGCTCAAGCCAGTAGTTGGCGGGTCCACCAGCGCCACGTCATAGCGCGCGTCTTCCGCGATCATATCGGCGAGCACGGCTTCGACTTGCCCTTCGATCACATCGACGGTCTCGAATTCGCTGAGATTGACATCAGCATCGCTCACAGCTGGTGGATAACTTTCGACCAGCGTGACAAGCGCCGCTTCTTGTGCTGTGAAGGCGCTGTAAATGCCAACACCGGCGTACAAGTCCAGCGCGCTCTCATCGCCCTGCAAACACAGCGCCCGCATCACTTCGGCGACCAGTCGCTCGATCCCGCTGACGTTTGGACGAATATACGCGCCTGCTGTGACGCGGAATTCCTGCCCGGCAACCTCGTAACGGCTATGCGCGTCGCCGATGAGATTGACAGGCTCGCGATCCGGCAAGACCAGATTGACACTCAGTGGTAGATCTACGCTTAACTCCGGCGCTTCTTCGGCATCTATATCGAAAATCAGCATCATTCGCCCGTCGCTGTCACGCCGCAAGGTCATTCGGCGCGCGGTCGCGTAATCCAGATCCAGATGCGCCAGCAAGTCGAGCAATGCCGGATGTGTTATATGACATTCGTCAATCGCCTCGACGCCGCCACCTTCGCGCCACAAGCCCCAGTCACCGGACTCACCGCGCAAGAGGCTAATGCTGTCGTTGTATTCCCAGAGTGTTGTCGCCGGTAATGGGGACCTCAGGGCAGATTCGATCAGCGCATCGGGCAGTTTGCCCAGGCGCGAAAGCTGATCGGCAAGCACATCCTGCTTCAGCAGCAATTGCGCCGGATAATCGATATGCTGCCACTGACAGCCCCAGCATTGTCCCGGACCGAAGTGAGGGCAGCGTGGGCTGACCCGGTCAGTGGAAGCGGCTTTGAGGCGCAGTCCTCGCGCGAAAAGCGCATTCTTGCGCCCGCTAGTGATTTCCGCCCTGATCGATTCGCCCGGCAGCGTATGAGGCACGAAAACGGGCTTGCCTTGATACCAGCCCAACCCGCGGCCCCCATGCGCCATATCGCTAATATTCAGGTCAATTTGCTGTCCGCGGAGCGGGCTGCTTGCCTTGCGCTCGGGCGGCTTCCGTCGTTTGCCTCTCTTTTTCATCGCGTGTTTTTAAGTCCGACTGATTGGGTCAGTATAGCTAAGATGCGCCGTACAAAAGAAGAGTCCCGCCAGAATGCGGGACTCTGTCAGTGTCGGAATAAGGGCGCGCTACTGGTCGTCGTTTCCGCGATAGTTGATGCCGGCTTTGTCGAGCTCGCGCTGGACCATCCGCTCGAAGATGCTATAGGGCTGCGCGCCGCTCAGTATCTGCCCGTTGATGAAAAAGCCCGGCGTGCCGCGCACACCCGCCAACTGCCCATCCAGCCCGTCGATGTCGACCTCATCGATATAGCGTTCTTCGTCGAGGCATTCGGTGTATTGTGCTATATCAAGTTCATATTTTTCCGCTGTCTCAATGTAGAAGTCTCCTCCCAGCGAGTCCTGACTCTCGAAGAATTCGCCATGGAATTCCCAGAACTTGCCCTGTTCAAAGGCACATTGCGCCGCCGCGGCCGCCGGTGTGGACTCTTGCGTCAGACGCGCGAAATCGCGATAGACGTAGCGGATGTACTTTCCGTAGTTCTCCAGCAGCGGCGCGAAAGTCTGGTCGAAATGACGCTTGCAAAAGCTGCAGAAAAAGTCGCTGAATTCGATGATTACGACCGGCGCATCCGTATCGCCCAAATATGGGTCGTCATCGACCAAGGCGAAACGGTCAGGACCTTCCTCCGCTTCATTCGCTAATGCCCGCTCTTCCAGCACGCTCGCGACAACAGCGCGCAACTGTTCCTCATCAAAACTGACCGGTTCCTGCTCGGCAGCGGGTCTCGGCGCGGCTCGGCCAAGGATCAGCCCGATGACAAAACATGCCACGGCAATCACGACATAATGCAATATCACGCGCGAATTATCGGCCGCCACGCGCGGCGATTCTTTCTGGGCTGCACCCGTCGCTTCGTCCATGTCGTCCCCTTTGCTGTCCTCGAGATTAACCATACGCAGAGTGTACTCGAGTTCTTTCGCCTTGCCTATTGATATCTATTCAGCCGTCCGTTCACGGACCATTCTATCATCCGTGTCATTTCTCCCGTTATAATTGCGCTTATAGAGCATTGTTGGAGGATGACATTTGTCTGCGCGTCTCAGCGGTCTGATTATCAAAGAACAGAGCGGTTTCTATTGGGTCGAGACGGAAGACCGAGCCACTTACATGTGCGAGTTGCGCGGACGCCTGAAAGAGGAGGCGAAATCCTCCGATATCGCTGCCATTGGCGACCGCGCTATCATCAGCCTGCGCCGTGAAGAAGGCACCGATGTCCTGATGGGACTGATCGAGGAACTAGCGCCGCGGAAAAGTGTGCTGTCACGCGCCGTCCGCACCACCGGCAAACGCGGCGCCGGGCAAGCTGAACGCGAGCAGGTTGTTATCGCCAACGCCGATCGCGCGCTTTTTGTCTTTTCAGCCGCGCAGCCTGCGCCCAATTTGAAAATGCTCGATCGACTTCTGGTCGCCGGCGAGAAGTCCCAAATCCCCGACCTGCTGATCCTGCTCAACAAGATCGACCTGGCATATCCGACCGACATCGACGAGATCTTCAGCGCCTATGAACTTATCGGCTACCGGGTCATCCGCACCAGCGCCTTGCGCGGTGATGGCATTGATACTTTGCGGTCTGTGTTGACAGACGGCATCTCGGTATTCACTGGTCCCTCCGGCGTCGGCAAGACCAGTCTGCTCAACCGCATTCAGCCCGGTTTGGGACGACAAGTCAAGTCTGTCGGTCAGCATTCGGCGGAAGGTGTCCACACTACGCGCGATAGCGCTCTCGTACGCTTGGACAGTGGCGGCTACCTCGCCGATACGCCCGGCATCAGGACCTTGACAGTTTGGGATATCGAGCCCGATGAGCTGGATGCCTACTACCCGGATATCGAGCCCTACGTGCTGGACTGCAAATTCAGCAACTGTACGCACACCGACGAGCCGGATTGCGCCGTTCGCCGCGCCGTTGAACAAGGCGAAATTATCCAGCGCCGGTATCAGAATTACCTCGATTTACGCGAAGAACTGCGCCATACCTATATCATCTACAATCGGTAAGGGCGATTCGGTGAGTCGCCCGCCTCAGCCTTCAAACAGATTCTCGCCGCGCGAGAGGCGCCGGGCGATTGTGAAGGTCTGCAACTGTGAACGCATGGTTGGCGCATGCGCCGCCAGATAACGCGCTGCCGCGATCAAGACATGGTTGGCCCGCTCTTTGGATTCCGTCCTGATGATGCTGTACTGATTGAAAGCCGCCTCTATACACTGAATCGTGTGGAAATTACGATCCTCGCGCAAGAGCAAATGCCCCATCTTCGCCATCAATTTCTCCGGCGCGCCACCACTTAGCAGGTACTGCGCCGCCAGATTCCCGGCCGGATTGACCTGCTGCTGCAAGTTGAGCAGTCTTTCAAAATCGTCCAGCAGCGCATCTGCGTCATCGACCGGGGCCGGCTGCGGCAGCTTGACCGATGGCAAGTTCAAAAAGCGGTCGAGATAGATACTCATCGCTGCGTCAAAGATACCGCGCATCAAACCGAGCGACTGGACCCGCTGCAAGCCCTGATGCACTGCATTGGCGAAAGTGAAGGTATGCAGCGCCGTATCCCAATCGCCGAATTCATTGCTAGTATGGAAATGCGCGATGCGCCGCGCCGCCGCATAAGCCACGATGCCAGCGAGTTCGACTGGTCCCAGCCCATTGCCTAGACACTGCAACAGCAAGTCCACGATCGCCTGCGGTTCATCGCCGAGCAAAGTCGGCATCAGTTCTTCGAAGTCTACATTCGTTGTGCGCTCTGCTCCGGCTGCGAGCGCGTCTTCCAGTTGGTCAAAAGCCGTTTCCAGGATGGGAATTAAGTCGATGGGTTTGCGCCAGGCGTTGGATTCCTCCATCCGCCGCGCATCAGTCAGGTTGGGCACGACACTCGTGAAAGCCAGTTCTGCATGTTCCCAGCCCGCCAGATCGACCGACTCCAGCGCCTTGTTGATGAAGTCCAGCGTATGCCCGGCATCCAGATAACGGTGATCGGTCGCGGCGGTGAAGAGTATGTCAGCGATCTGCTTGTCATCCGCCCCGGCGCGCAATGCCGAGACGATGGCCCGCTCGCCCGCCTGCGCATCACGCACTTCCACAAACTGCCGGAACCAGGCTTTCAGCGTCGGGATGTCAGTCTCGTCATTGGGCAGCGGACGCGGATTAAATCGCGGCGACATGCCGGCCGTATCACTCGCCACATCCGCTAAACCATGAAACAGCGCCAACGGTCGGTCCGCTTCATTGAGATAGGGGATAAGGTTCATCGTACAGCCTTGGGTGGTCAAGCCGCGCCCCCAATCCATGCCGCGATACTGCGTGCCAAATTCTAGTCCAATGCGGAAGGGCTCAGTCGGCGCCACCTCTTGATTGAGTAAATTGATCACCGCCTTGGCAATGACCAGGCTGAGATTGTGTTCCAAGCCATCCCTCAGCCGGTTGCATTGATGCTCAATACTGCTGCCCTTTTGTCGCAGGTCAACATAAATCTCGCCTTCGCGAACCTCCACCGGAAAGCTCTCGATATCGTCCGCCCACAGGTCAAAGGCGCCGCCGCTCGCCAGGTCAAAACGAGCATGATGCCAGTGGCAGCTTAGAATCCCATCCTCGACCGAGCCCTTATCGAGCGGGAAGCCCATGTGAGGGCAGCGATTGTCCAGCGCATAAACACGCTCGCCATACAAAAACAGCACAAGTATCTTGCCATTGGGTTGCACGGTGATGCAGCCCTTGCCCTGCAAGTCTTCCAATCGGGCGACTGGAACATAGGTGTCAACTTCCAAGACCATGATATTCTCCTACGATGAATCTATTTGATGTGAGTTGGCTTGAGCCACTCAAGTGGTCCCCACAGCCTGTAATCTTGATGAGTCTTGCGCCGCCACTCTTACGCGATGCCGTTCACAGACCCCCGCCGCTTGATTGCCTCGCCCCCAAGTGCTAGACTCAGCACAACAATCCGGAGGACATGACGTGCCCGAGCAAGCCCTCTACCTTAAGTGGCGCCCGCTCGCCTTCGATGACGTGGTCGGCCAACACCATATCACCCGAACCTTGCGCAATGCCTTGGTTCGTGGGCGTATCCGTCATGCATATCTTTTCAGTGGTCCGCGAGGTACGGGCAAGACCACTACCGCCCGGTTGCTGGCGAAAGCGGTGAACTGCACGGCGGAGGCGGCCGCCGCTCGCCCCTGCAATGCTTGCCCCAACTGCATCGCCATCAACGAGAGCCGTTACCTTGATCTCATCGAAATTGACGCCGCCTCGCATACCGGTGTGGACGATGTCCGCGAACTGCGTGACAAGATCGCCTTTGCCCCCGGCGAAGGCGCCTTCAAAGTCTACATCATAGACGAAGTGCATCGTTTCAGTGGCAATGCTTTTGATGCTTTGCTGAAGACCTTGGAGGAACCGCCGGATCATGCGCTCTTCGTGCTCGCTACCACCGAGATAGACAAGGTGCCGGCGACAATAAAGAGCCGCTGCCTGCAATTTGAATTTCGCCGGGTGTCCTTGCGCGAATTGTCCGAGCGGCTCGCATTCATCGCCGAAAAGGAATCGCTCTCGCTTGAACCGGGAGCGCTGGAGTTGATCGCGCGTCAAGGCACCGGCAGCGTACGCGACAGCATCAGTCTGCTCGATCAAATCGTGGCTGATCCTTCAGAAACGATCACGCTGGAAATGGCGCAGCATCTGCTCGGCACGGCAAGCGGCTTGCACGTTCACGATCTCGTCGAGGCACTCGTCGAAGAAGATGTCGCGCGTGGCATCCACCTGATCAATATGGCAATTGATGGCGGCAGCGATCCGCGTCAATTCGGTCAGCAGCTTGTCAACGTCCTGCGTAATATCATGCTGGCGCAGACCGCTAGCGCAGACCTGGTCGAAGCCACGCAGGAAGAACAAGCCGGCTATGCCGAATTAGCCGAGCGTATCCCGCGCGCGCGATTGCTCAAGGCGATCCGCGCCTTCAACGCGGCGGTCAACAATTATACTGGCGGCTGGCAACCGCAGCTTTCGCTTGAGCTCGCCTTTATCGAAATCTTGCAGGAAGATGTTTCAGCCTTTTCACCGACAACTTTGCCACAACCGACAGCGTCGCCGCGACCTCGTCCGCGTTCGGAGCGGGGGGACCCGCCGACGGACCAGGCTGACGCGCGGGCAGACTTCGAGCGTACACCGGCAAGCCAACCGGGAGAAAAGCCCGTCTACTCGGTCGCGAAAATCCAAGAAAGCTGGCAGGATATCCTGGGACGTTTGTTTCGCTACAACAAGAATCTCCCGCCATTGCTGACCCACGCACACGTCCGGCTTATCGACGGCAATCGCCTGATCCTCGGCGTGCCAACCGAGATATTCAAACAGAAAATCGCCGAGCCGAAACGCGCTAAGGTCATTGAACAGGCCATATACGATTTGCACGAGGTCAAACTCCACGTGGAAGTGCGTGTGGTGGACAACGTCCTCGCGCCCGATGAAGCCGCCCAGATCCGAGAGCCAGCGGCAGACGATCCTCTAATTGCGGCGGGCAAAGAACTCGGCGGCGTGGTTGATGAATAGAACTAGGGCTGACTGCGCCTGGAACCTGCTATCGCTTGGGCTTGCCGAGGTATTGATGCCGCTTCAGCTTATAGCTGCGGCGCTCTTCGTCAGCGTGGGTTACATCCTCACCTTGTTGATGCCGGTGAATATCGATATATGGGCGGCGCTGCTGATCCTGAGCATTCTGCTTCCGCTTATGCCGCTAACGCTGCGAGCACAGCGCCTCTGGCGACAAAAGCAGGCTGAATCACTACGTTTTTCCTGGCGTTGCCTTCTGCCATTCTTTCCGCTTCTGGTCATCCTGCCCCCAGCCATCTCTTTGCTTGCGCTGCCATCTTTGGATGCCGTTGCCCACATGGATTTGCAGTTTCCCTTTATTTCGCAGGTTTTCCACCGAGAATCTCCGTATGAAAGCGTCATCGTTCCGGGGACCCCTTCGAACCAATATTGGCTTTACTTTGTGTTCGTAGCCGCGATTGTCAAGGTTAGTTCACTAGACATATATTCTGTTTGGGTTCTCGCCAACTTGGCATTTGTACTTGCAACCCAGTTCTGGATTGCGCGGACGCTGCTGGCATTAAAGCTCGCCAGAAAAGCGACACTTCGCCTGGGATTGCTTATCCTGTTTTGTTTCTGCGCCCTGAATCTAACAGGTATCCTGTCCGTATTGTCGCACGCTTTGAATGGCGTGTTTGACGCCGGCAGATTGGACTTGATGCTGCTTGATGGCGCAGATCATCGTTTGCACACTGTTATTTCCACGGTGGTTCATGGCCGGGGACTGACGCCCGGTCTCACTGCGTTCACCGCCGCGCTTTTTCTTTTGCTAAATCTTCTGCGTGACAGGTTTGATCTGTCCGCGCTCGTGCAGTTCTCCGCTGCGGGCTTAATCGCACTGGCTTTCATGCCGCCTCTTGCTTTCTTCATTGTTGTTGGCTTTCTAGGCGCTCTCGCCCTGACTGCGCTGTATTCCTTGTCGAATAGCGTCGACCGGATAAGCGCGGCAGTTGCATACCTGCGGGCGATTACGGTGAGAATCAGCCCCGGGTTTATTCTGTTATGGATATTGTTCAGCTTGATCTTGGCGCTTCCCTTGCTCAAGTATGTGGACAGCTTCTCGAGTGACATTCAGTCCAGTATTTCCTTCATTCTATTTTATCCCACAAATATCCGCATGGTCTTCGCATCGTCAGTGCTGCTCCTCCCGATAGCGGGCTTGCAATTCGTCCATGCATTGCGAAACAGACGGACAATTCAATGTTTTCTCGGTTTCAGCGCTATCATTGGCTTATCGCTCTGCTTAACACTATCAGCTGCCTTCGACAACCAATACAAGTTTCATTACGTGACGACGATGCTCTTGGCCTTTGTGACCCTACACTCCATTCATGACCGTCGCGCAGGTCATGCAATCCGCTCGCCGGTGTTAAAAGCTTTTGTAAATGCGCTTGTCGTTCTTGCGTTATTGAATGCGGTTTACGGATCACATAGATTCGTTTTTCAAAGAGTCGCCGGCGGTCGCACAGCTCAATTTGAGGATGTCAGCGCTGTTCATTCTGACGATACCTTTGGCGGCCGTGTGCCCGCCTTCCAGTGGATTAGAGATAATTCACCTCACGACGCAATAGTCCTTGTTGCCCATGCTTACACTGCGAAATCAAAGCTGTTGCATGAACGGCTGAACTATGTGGCGAAAGGCGGGAAGGGATATTCTGACTACATACTGGAATATGACCAGCGCATAATCGATCTGCATACATTCTATGACCCGAACACTTCCCTGGATCAGTACGTTTATCTGCTCGAATCCATGCGAACACAATTGCCGGACCGTCCGCTCTATGCCGTAGTCATGGATCCTGAACTAGACCGGGAGACAATGGCGCAGCGAGGCGCGCAGCTTGTCTTCGAGAATCCACCTTACGGCGCCCACGTTTATTGGCTTAATCCGCCAGTCGCCAGCTAGTTTATGCGTTGTCCATTTTGCTTATTTTGAATATAGTTAGATTGCAGCCATAAGCTAAGCAGTTTCAGGAGATAAGACATGAGCAAACGACGCGGCAGCAGGCGCGGCTCAGCAAGCGGATTGCCCAGCGGCGCCAACCCTATGGCGATGCTGCAAAAGATGCAACAAGATATGGCGGAAGCGCAGGAAAACCTCGAACACGAAACTACCGAAGTTTCCGTCGGCGGCGGCGCCATCAAGATCATCATCACGGGTCATCAGCGCGTCCAGTCGGTGGAAATCAATCCCGATGTTATTGATATGGATGATGAAGAATGGTTGACGGACCTGCAGGATCTGCTTGTCGCGGCCGTTAATCAAGCTGTTGAACAGAGCCAAGCTATGGCGGCTGAGCGTATGGAAGCGATCACCGGCGGCCTGGGTGATATCCCCGGTCTGGGAGGGCTGCTCGGTTAGATTGCTCCCGCAAGAACGCTGATTCGCAAAATCTGCCAACCACATGAGGAGTGCTGAATTCCTGCAATGAGCAGCGCCATCCCCGAACCGGTGACGAAGCTGATTGAAGCATTTTCGCGTTTGCCCGGCGTCGGACCCAAAACTGCTTCCCGGCTAACCTATTATCTGCTCCGCGCGCCCGACGATTTCTCGCTCGGCCTGGCGCAAGCCTTGAACAACCTGAAAGCCCAGACCCGGTTTTGCAGTGCCTGTTTTAATATTACAGTGGCTGATCCTTGCTTAATATGCAGTTCAAGCGAACGCGATGCCAGCATGCTGGCAGTTGTTGAAGAACCATTGGACCTAATGGCGATCGAGCGCACGGGCATCTACCGGGGGCGTTATCATGTGCTTCATGGCGCCATCTCTCCCGTAGATGGCATCGGTCCGGACGACCTCAAGATTCGTGAACTGGTCGATCGCGTTCAAAATGGCCAAGCCCGCGAGGTCATCATCGCCACCAATCCGGGCATGGAGGGCGATGCTACGGCAATGTACATCCAGCGAGAATTAGCGCCGGCATCGATAAAGGTGACACGGCTCGCGCGCGGGCTCCCCACTGGCGGCGATCTGGAATACGTCGATTCAGTGACCCTAATGCGTGCGCTCGAAGGGCGTAGCGATTTATGACTCAATCGGCCTCGGAAACGCTCAAGATCATTATTCGCAGGCCTCGATTCTATCTCTATTGCAGCGGGCTGATTGTGTTCGCGGGCTTGGCAATCTCTTTGGGCGACTTCTCGGACATCTCGCCCTGGCTCCGCGTGATTGTCGGTTTGCTGGTTTTCATATTGCCCGGCGGCTATCTATTTGCGCTTGTTCCCGCGCGCGAGTCCTGGGACCTTATCGACTTTGCTGGTTATGGCTTTTCCTTCTCGGTCGCGCTGGTTACGCTTTTGGGATTGGTTACGCGAACTCTGTCGTGGTCTATCGACACGGTCGAATTCGTTTGGTACGGCCTGGCAATATTGGGTTTTGTAGCTGTTTCCTATAAATTAAGACGCGCGGGAGGGGGACTCCGTCTTAATATTTGCGCGCCATATGTAGCTCTGATTGCAATCATCTTCATTCAGGTCCTGCTTTATGCTCATTCCAGCGCGCTGCTGACTTCCGAATCTGACGATCAGAACCGTCATCACGCTGCGGTCAACGGCTTCTTGCGGGACGAGCCGCTGGGCTGGTCGGAGCCGTACTACGAAACAGACAATCCCATCGCCGGGCGCTCATACCTGACCTACTGGGTTCTGGCGCAAGCTCTGGTAGTGGAAATCAGTGGTGTGCCTATTTTACTGACCAGTTACTTGATCAACCCCTTTGCGGTTATTGTGTCCGTAGCGGCGATGTACATTTTTGCGCGCAACCTGGGATATTGCCAAAAGACATCATTAGTTGTTGTGATACTCGGCTTGCTCGGGCTCAGCCTGGTGGCGGAGAGTGGCAAACTGCCGGGCAATCAATTCTTTGTGCATGGAAAAATGGACAAGAATCTAGCCGCATTCGCCTTGGCTCCTATCGCCATTTCCAGCGCCTGGCTTTACTCGCAATCCGGGCGTTGGCGCGCCTTTCTTGGTTTTGCTTTGTCTTTCTTGGCATGTGCCTATGTTCATCCAAATATAGGCGGCTTTACCGCTTGCATCATCGGGATTTACTGCCTGATTCTACTGATCACAAAACATGACGGCAAAAAGTATGCTGTATACATTGGGTTGCTCATACTGTTACTGCTACTGCCCGCTGCCCTGTTGCGTTTGAACACCTCTCATCCCGATGCCAGACAACTTGAGATCGGCGAGATTAATCTTGAAAGCTCTGTCAGGAAATCTGGCCATCTGACCTTGCTTTTGATCGCGCTGACTTTTATATCGGTGGCAGCACGGCGGTCGGATCCCAAGAGCAAACTGCTGCTTGCGTTCGTACTGATATTCAGCAGTGTCATGCTGCCTCTTGGCGCTTGGGTGATTGGGAGCTTATTTTACCAAACATCTCGCCTCTATTGGCTAATGCCTTATGGCTGCATGTTATTCTTTATCATTGAGACGGTCGGGCAACGGTTTGCTCTATCCCTGCGTACCTCAAGTTTGGCGCTTTTTTTGGCGTTGCCAGTTACCGCATATTTCCTCCAATTTCACAGTCGAGCGGATTTCGGGCGGGATATCGGAAATGTAACCAGCGAAGTCGTTGAGTTTTTGGATATCGCGGAATATATCGACGCGAACCACGATGAGCGCGTTTGGATTGCTGCCAGTCCGGAATCGGAATATCGGAACCGCGCTGTTGCTATGCACTGGAAAATTATTTCACTTTCCCGCTACTCCGCGGAGCGAATGTCATATTATTCGAATATGCCATATCAACAGGCGGCTATGCAGCGAAATGACAACTTCCGGCTATATAAAGCGGATGTAACGGTAGAGCAAAAGTTGGAAATTATCGATCGATATGGTGTTGATTACTTGCTTTTTCCCAAGCAATATTCCTGGATGATGGATGCTCTTTATCAATTTGACAAAGCGCGTTTCGTGCAGGTATATACAGGCCAGACGCTACGGCTTATCAAAGTCAACTAATTTAGAATAATGGGGATTGTTCTAAGTAAGCTTGCTTCACTGGACCGGATACTTCGGCTGCCACAACTCTACTTCCTTTGCAGCGGCCTGATTGTGTTTGCGGGCTTGGCAATGTCTTTGGGCGACTTCTCGAACATCTCGCCTTGGCTCCGCGTGATTGTCGCTTTGCTGGTTTTCATATTGCCCGGCGGCTATCTATTTGCGCTTGTTCCTGCGCGCGAGTCCTGGGATCTTATCGACTTTGCTGGTTATGGCTTTTCCTTCTCGGTCGCGCTGGTTACGTTGCTAGGTCTCGTCACTAGAACGCTGTCTTTGTCGATTGATACAGTTGAGTTCATCTGGCATGCGCTGGCGCTCCTTGGCTTTGCGGCCGTCTTCCACCGATCGCGCGCGCTGCCGCATCTAAATCTGAAAGTCCATGCGCCATCCGTGGCTTTGCTTGCAATTATCCTCATTCAAGTGGCGCTCTACACGCATTCCAGCATATTTGCAACATCCACTACCGATGACCAAAACCGCCATCACGCTGCCGTCAACGGCTTTCTCCGCGATGAACCCTTGGGCTGGGCCGAGCCATATTACGAAACCGGAAATCTCATCGCTGACCGGATGTACCTGACCTATTGGGTGTTGGCGCAGGCGCTGGTAGTTGAGATAAGCGGCGTACCAATCTTGCTGACTCGCTACCTGATAAACCCCTTTGTGATGCTCATGTCCGTGACGGCGATGGTTATCTTCGCACGCAATCTTGGCCACAGCCGCAAATCATCGCTCGTTTATATCAGCCTGGGACTGCTCGCTTATAGCCTGCTTGCGCAAATCGGGTCCCAGGCCGGATCACAATTCTTCGCCCGCGCCCTGTTGGACAAGGTTGTCGCCGCCTTCGCGCTGGCGCCGATCGCCATCTCGAGCGCTTTTTTATGTGTCCCGTCAGGTGAACGCCGATCCTTCTTTGCTTTTGCGCTTTCATTCCTGGCTACTATTTTCGTACATGGGATACTTGGTGGATTTGCCGCCCTTATCATCGGCGCTTTCTGCTTGATCACCTTCATCACGAATCGTGGCGCCGGCAAGTCCGCCCTGAAATTACTCCTGCTCACGATTGTGCTGCTATCTCCTGTACTCCTCGTGCGCTTGAACACGGCGGAATCGACCATTTACCACTTCGAGGACTTACCCGATGACGCTGGAAACAACATTTACATTTATGATGCCGCCAATCCTCTTGATAATGGCAACAGCTTCTACGCGATACACTCTGTGTTGGCTGGTGACTTAACGTATATCCTCCTCGCGCTGACATTGCTCGCAGTCATAACGCGCCGCCTGGACTCTCGCAGCAAGTTGATGCTTGCCTATGCGCTTGCGATAAGTATCGGTTTATTGCCATTCACCGCCTGGATATACGGGCGCCTAGTGTCCTTCTACCATATAGTGCGCGTTCTGTGGCTCATGCCCTACGGCTATATGCTTGGCTTCACGCTTGAAACGGGAGTCGCGTTCGCGCATCGCTGCCTGCCCGGCACACGGCGCTCAATAGACTGGCTCGTAACTGATAGAGTGCTTGTGACGCTTTTGGCTGTGGCTCCTCTTCTGACGGCGCATTTTCTCCAGTTCAATCCTAAAGTGGACTTTAGCCGCGATATCGCGCTTGCAACGGCCGGCGATACTGAACTGCTCGAAATTGGCCAATACATTGATGGCCAGCATGACGAGCGCGTCTGGATTGCCGCAAGCCCAGAATCTCGCAGTCGAGCGATTACCTTGAACTGGAAAGTTATTGAACTCTCGCGCTTTACCGCCGAGCGGATGTCGTACTATTCGAACCTGCCATACATTCAGGCGGAGGCGCAACTCAACGACAATCTCCGCTTGTTTGAAGCTGGCGTGCCTGTAGATGAAAAATTGGCGATTGTCGACCGATACGGCATCGACTACCTGCTTTTTCCCAAAGGCTACGCATGGATGATTGATGCTCTCTATCAAATGGACAAACAGCGTTTTGAACTCGTATATTCTGCTGAGACTCTGCGCTTGGTCCGAGTGCATGAGACATTGAGCCAGCCAGCTTCCTGAGTGTACGACCAATCGCTTTCCCACATTGTGGCAGCTGCCAGCAGCAAAAATGGTCCCACGCGCTTTATGCAGCAAAATCATCCTTGACAAGGTTATTGAGTATAGGTATTGTATGCAGTAAGGGAG
>WTGB01000083.1:5157-158836 GCA_011523735.1 Chloroflexota bacterium | reverse complement strand
AAGGCAGAGGTTTGCAAAACCTTCATTCGTGGGTTCGAATCCCACCGTCGCCTCTCTTCCACTGATTCAACTTCGCGGAAACACAGCGGCGCGCATGCTACCGGCCACTTGCTACAGATTGCCTCAAGAAACGCATCACACAGAGCGCCTCTACGCGAAACGACTGATTTGCCTTTGACCAACTTATAGCTTAAGTACGGTTTGCCCTGCCTGCAATAGCATGACTTTCAAGATTGCCTGCAAAGTTCGCTGCCTCCAAGTGCGACTTCATATGGGATTGCAGCGCGCTTTGAACAGCATATTTACGTTGACGAGATTTTCCAGAATCGTTCTACGAATAACCCGGTCGAGGGGTCGGTAAAGGCTCGGCGCACATCGGCTTCCATAGCGTCCAGGCTGTCCCAGAAAGTACTGATTTGTGATCGATAACAGGCAATCGCTTTGATCTTTGCGCGCATATCCGCTTCGTGCAGTGGTGTATCTGCTGGCTCGAGCGGCATCCCGAAATCGGCTAGCGCAATTTCAGTCGAGCGATCGGCGTTGGAATACGGGAACTCGGCATAGAAGCGCAGAGCAGACTTAGCGGGAATATCACGCAGCTGCGTCATCCCCCAGTCGCGCGCGATCTGATGGTCAACGTGGTGCCCCACACCGATGGGCAAATATACGGTAACAGCGGTTTCCAACTCTGGTATTTGAATGCCTTGCAGGAGACGCGGCGCATAATCCGCCGGATGGACTTCCGAAAACAACGATTCTTCAGAAGGATACAGTGCCAGATCTCCGGCGACGCGATATACACAGTCCGGAATTGGGACATGCATGAACTCGACGCCGATGGAATTAGATGCGAGTTCGTCTTCAAGTTGCCGACGGCGAAGGGGATTATCACCCGCTTGCCAACGTCGATGGAGATCCGCGAGAATAGGCGTATCTGGCAACTCACCATCAAAGAGACCACCCATGATAGTCATGACCGTCACAGCATCACCAGCCGCGCTGAGTTGATGTGCCGTACCGCCACAACTAAAGATGCCATCGTCGAAATGCGGCGAGATAATTACATGGTTCCGTCGTGCAGAGTTTGCTGACAAGCTTCCCTCATTCTCTCGGTTTGACGCTAGTTAGTCTTCGCATTGGCAATAAAGTAGTCGCAATACTCAACAATTGAGCAGCGGTCACAAGAGGGCTTGCGGGCATGGCAAGTATCGCGCCCGTGTTGTATCAACTGAATGTGAAACTGATAGTAGTCCTCCGGCGGGGTGATGGCTTCCATCACAGGATGGGCGTCATTGGCGGAAAGCTTGTCCGGAATAAAGCCTATGCGCTTGCTGACACGATATATATGCGTATCAACAGGAAAGGCGGGCCGTCCATAGGCGAAACACAATACGATCGCCGCCGTCTTCGGTCCGACACCGCGTAGGGAGCAAAGCCAAGCTTTAGCATCTTCTAAGCTGCGGTCGTTAAGAAAGTCGATGCTATATTCGCCGACTTTCTCATAGATTACCTGCAAGACATTCTGAATTCGGGGCGCCTTTTGGTTCGCCAGGCCGGCCGGTCGGACCACCTCGGTCAGTTCGTCGAGGTCAGCAAAGCGAACTGCCTCCCAATCTGGATAGGCTTTTTTCAAGCGGGCAAAGGCACGATCACGATTAGTATCGTTCGTGCTTTGGCTGAGGATACAACTTATCAACTCGTCCATGCCGCCCTGCTGGCGTGACCAATCAAGTGGCCCATAGACTTGGGTCAGCGCCGCGGCGACAGGCAGGTATTTTGCCTTGCGTGCAGGGAGGTTATCGACCTTCTCAATGGGATCTTTGCGTCTAGCCATATGTCAATTGTATCGGTCAAACATAACACCGCAAGCGTAGAGTATTGCCGAGCCAGGCAGGTTAATGGCGTCGTTTTGCGGATTCCAGCTTATCTGACGGCAAGATATACAGTGCGGTCAAGGCGATGAAGGCGAAGACAAGCGCCGACGCGACGAATGTCCCGCGCATGCCCAGCCAGAGGGCGATTGTGGCGCCAATCAGCGGCGCGACAGCTTTGGAGCTTGCCATAACTGAATTGTCTATGCCGTAGACCGCGCCGGCCGTATCCTTTTGCGTATAGCGGGAAAGCAAAGCGCTGGGCGCCGCGACCAAACCGCCCGCTGCGATCCCCGCAAGGCCTTGTAGAAGAAGGAGTTGCCAGACATCGCCAACAAAGGCTTGCGGCACATAAAGAGCGGTTGCAGCAGCCGCGCAATAAAACAGCACCTTGCGATGGCTAATTCGATCCCCTAGGTTGCCAAGATAGACTGCGCCAAAGGTCGACGTAGCAGCCGAAATCGCCATGATCAAGCCCGCGTAGGTATTGCTGGTATTGGTGTCATTTGCGATCAGCGAGACCACGAATAACGGCGCAATGGGCATGATAATCACGCGTGCCAGGCTGGCTTGAAAGCGTATGAGCAGGACGCATCCAACACCAGAAGTTTGCAGAATGGTTTTCCAGTTGCGAACGATTCCGGCCGCGTGGAATTTCTCCTGTTTCGGTGGCGCGCTGAAATCTTCATTGACACCTAGCATTACAATCAGCCCGCCGGTTAATAGCAGAAGCGCAGTGATAAAGAAAGGCAGCGTGTAGCCGAAGAGGTCCGCCAGCACACCGCCAAGCAAGGGTCCAATCGCCACGCCAGCCCATAAGCCAACTTGCAGTGTGCCCATGGCGAACCCGACACGGTGGCGCGGTGCGGCAGCAGCGACCAAGGCATTGTTGGCGGAAACCGTGCCTGTGACCAGACCCTGCATGGCGCGGACAAAAATCAGTTGCTCGGCATTTTGCACAAGACCCATCAGAGCCAGCGTGATGGCGCCACCAAGTAGAGCCCGCACGATCATCTTTTTGCGGCCGAAGCGGTCGGCAACGGTGCCCCAAACCGGGGCAGCGACCATCATGGTGATGCCTTGGGCGGACAAAACCAAGCCCGCAAGCAGTTCAGTGCTATGTCCTCCGGCGCTGCCAAGAGACTCAATGTAGAGCGGGAGAAAAGGGAAAATCATCGAGAAGCCGACGGCGGACAAGGCTTGAGCAATAAATAGAACCCCGAGGGTGAATTGCCAACCGTGGGAAAAAGAAAACGCTCGGGTGAGCGATGGGGAGTTGAGTGACAGAACCTTAGCCATAAGTGCCTAACCAATACATTTGGTGAATAAAGTCATTGCTGATGCCCGGTGGTAACTTCGGCAAACTCGCGAACTGCATCGAGCCGCGGCCAAACGTACAGTCTGCATGACACTTAACTCCCGCCTGCGACACCAGCGAGCAGGCGGAAAGTCTTGCGTTTTGTTGATGGCAAGAATTGCGCCCCGATGACAAGAATCGCCAGGTAGTAAATTGCGACGGCGGCGAAAACAGCTCGCAGACCAAAAACTGCCGCAATGACTGAAGCAGTCAGCGGCGCCATGCCGTTCGCAAAGGACGAAACTGAGGCATCCAGTCCATAAACAGAGCCCTCGTTGCCGAGGTCAGTGAACTTCGCCAGCATCGCAGCAGGCGCGGACAAGACACCGCCGGCAGCGAATCCCGCCAGACCTTGAAGCAGGAGCAATTGTCCGATATTGCTGACGAATGCCTGCGGGATATAGAAAATGACCGCGGCCAACGCAGCGCCCAGCAGGATGTTTCGATAGCCCCATCTGTCACTGAGCCAACCTAGGACCAACGAACCGACGGTGGTAGTGATAGCGGACACAGTCAGGACCAAACCGGCGTAACTGCTTGCGCCAGCGGCCAGCGAGCTGGGAATCAGCGCCAATACGAAGAGCGGGGCGATCGGCATGATGGAGCGCCCCGCGAAGCCATTGAGGAAGCGCAAAGAATAGACGGTCTTTACGCCGCGCGCATACAGGATGGCTTTCCAGGCGCGAATCATTTTCAACGGATTCAGATTCGGACGGGCATTTGCTGGCGGTACATAGGTCTCACGCACGCCGAAGGTAACAAGGAGGCCGGCGAGGATGAGCAGCGCGGACGTGAAGAAAAAGGGAACCTGAAAACCTAAGCGTTCCGCCAGTACACCGCCAACCATGGGACCTATCGCAACGCCGCCGAACAAGCCAACTTGCAGGGAGCCAAGCGCGAATCCGATTCGCTCCCGCGGGCTCTCACCTGCGACCAGCGCCATGTTTGCAGCGATAATGCCGCTAGTCAGTCCCTGTAGAGCGCGCAAGGCAATAAGTGCAAGCGCGGTCTGTGCCAAGCCCATCAGCGCAAGGATGATCGACGCGCCGAAAATTGCGCGCATCACCATTTTCTTCCGCCCGTATTGGTCGGCAAGACGCCCCCAGAATGGGGTCGCAATAGACGCTACTAGCGGCGGCGCGCCAATGACAATACCCGCAAGCAACTCCGGGCTAATGAATTGGGCTTCATTAAGCGTTTGAATATAAAGGGGTAGAAAGGGATAAACGAGGGAAATGCCACCGGCTCCAAGGCCTTGCGCCAGCGCAACGACAATTAACGTGATGAGCCAGCGATTTGGAGGCTGTGAATCCTCAGAATCTTGCATATTCTTGCGCAATCCGCAACAATTTTTGCAAACCTCACTAGACTATACCTTTTGCAGCAGAATACAAGCGAGAATTTGAGCAATTATCGAGAATCAATTAAACCTGTATTTCCACAGCAAAATATAATAGTCTGTTGAATAAAGATTGCTATAAAAGCAGGTGAAAGCGGGCAAGTCCCGCTTTTCTTGCATAGGGCGTTTCTTCCGCGGAGACTGAAGACAAGATGTGGCAACCGAGCAAGTTGGAGCTTGAACGGCTGGAAAAAGCCGAGCGATTGCAGGACAGGGACCTAGAACTGTATCCAGCGCGGGCGGGGCGGAGTCATCGCATTGCCGAAGCTGTGCAGGCTTTTCTCCTGTTCGAATCGGAGCAATCGAGCGAAGAAGAACCTATTGAAGTTAGACTTACCGGCCGCATCCGCCGATTGAATACCAAAGGCAAAGTGTCCTTCGCTCATATTGAGGACGAAAGCGGTCGAGTACAACTTTTCTTGCGTGTCCATGCCTTGGGCGAGGCGACTTACGAACTCGTGCGGCGGAAGCTGATTGATGTTGATGACTTTGTGCAGGCAAGTGGCAACATGATGCGCACACGGGCCGGCGAGATCAGCGTAGCAGTAAAGCAGTTGCGTTTGATCAGCAAGTCGCTAAGCCCCCTGCCAGTGGTGAAAGAGCAGCGCCGGGACGATGGTACCGTAATAGAGTACGGCGAGTTTAAGGATGTAGAAACCCGTTATCGGCAGCGATACGCCGATTTGGCTGTCAACAGGTCCGTGCGTGATGTCTTTGTCAAGCGGGCGCGGACGATAAAAGCGCTGCGAGACTTTCTTGATAACGAAGGTATGCTGGAGGTGGAGACGCCGATCTTGCAGCCGCTTTATGGCGGCGCCGCAGCCCGTCCCTTTGTCACGCATCATAATCAACTGCATCAGGACCTTTATCTGCGCATCAGCTTTGAGTTATATCTGAAACGTCTGCTGGTCGGCGGTTATGACGCGGTTTACGAGATCGGCCGCGACTTCCGCAACGAAGGCGTCAGTTACAAGCACAACACAGAATTCACCATGCTCGAATTCTATAAAGCCTATATCGACTACGCTGGCGTTATGGACATTACAGAGCGGATGTTTGCTTATGCTGCTGAACGAGTCACGGGATCGACGGAAATCGTCTACCAAGGCGAGCGAATTAATCTGGCGCCGCCCTGGAGGCGCCTGAGCATCCGTGAAGCAACTGAGGAGTTACTCGGATTCGACTATATGGATTACCCGTGCAGCAAATCGCTCTATGCCTATTTGGCATCGCGAGACCTGGCAGAGGGTTTGAATCCGGCTGATACTTGGGGACGCATGATCGTCGAGCATCTTCTCGGCAATTACATCGAGCAGAAGTTGACCCAGCCGACGATCATCAAAGATTATCCGCGAGACATGTCGCCATTTGCCAAGCGGCTGCAAGGCGAGGCAAATCCGCCAAATGAAAAGGAAAGGCGCTACATCGAAAGCCATACGGAACGTTTCGAGTTTTTCATCGCTGGTATGGAGATGGGCAACGCTTTCACTGAGCTGAACGACCCGCGCGACCAGCAAGACCGCTTTGTCGAAATGAAGCGGCTATACGCGGAGGGGGCGGACGAGACCACACCACTCGATGACGATTATCTCAATGCAATGCGCTATGGCATGCCGCCAAACGGTGGATTCGGTGGCGGCGTTGACCGCATGGTGATGTTGCTGACAGATCAAGTAAGCATCCGCGATGTCTTGCTCTACCCTCATCTGCGCAGTCCCTCGCCGACTGACCGTGATTTGCGGGGGCAGTTCATGCTTGACGCCGCGGTACAAGAATGCGAGTACCAACTCGACTTGCCGTTGGATGGTACAAAGCGGAAGCTAGCGCTTTACCTGCCGGCTCATAATGTGGGGGTCGAATTTCGAATGGCGAACGCGCTTGTAGGCTCGTTGCCGCAATTGAGAAATTTGCGAAAAGCCTTAAGCGGGTCACTTTACGTGATGACAGACGAAAGCTTCTACCGCGTCGATGATGCGCTCGTCGAGGTCGCCATTGGCGACTTTTGGCGAACACTGTGTTTGTGATCTGGACGCAAGCGAAACAACCATGTTCATCGACTTTCTCACCCCCCAAGTATTTGACGCCATCGTCACCATCAACATCCTCATGGGCCTGATTGTCGCTGGGCGGCGATTCTTACGCGACCTTGGCCGCCCTCTGCCGGATGACGTCCCCGAATGGGCGCGCGCCCGATACGAAGGGTCGACCTCCTCCTCTTCTAGTCGCTCTTAGATCCGTGCGTCGCTTTACCGGGGCATGAGCGACTATTGCCTGCGGCGCATGGCAAGGGCAAAATACCGTACAATTCACCCAAATACTAAGTTCTCAAGGAGAGGAAAACATGCTAGATATTGCACTAATCCGTGAAAAGACGGATTGGGTGAAAGAACAAATAGTGAAACTGAACGACGAGGCAGCGTTGAATCGCATTGATGGCATCGTCGAACTGGATGCACAGCGGCGGGAGATGCGGACACGCATCGAGACGGCACAGGCGGCGCGGAACAAGTTGAATCGCGCAATGGGAAAACTGCGCGGTGATAAAAAAATGTCGGATCGAGAGAAAGCGACGCGAGCGAAAGCGGCCGGCGCCGCAATTGGCGCGTCAGATTTTGACCGGGCGAGCGGATTGATGGATGGCACGGTAGCGGTAGCGACGAAAGGAGAGCAGGATGTCAAAGCGTCGTTTGACGAGTTGATACGCGAACTACGATTGATGGGCGATGAAATCGCAGCGGGTTTCGATCGAATTGAGTCGATCGAAGCAGACCTTCGAGAGAACATGCTCTGGCTACCAAACCTGCCCCACAGCAGCGTGCCGGTCTTTGATAGCGAGGAGCATAATATCGCGCATTCGCCCTGTGGCAACTTCCGCGAATTTGACTTCGAGCCGAAGCCGCATTGGGAGTTGGGGCCGGCTTTGGGCATCATCGACTTTGAGCGAGGCGTTAAGCTATCGGGCAGCCGCTATTACCTACTCAAGGGCTGGGGCGCGCACTTGCAGCGAGCGCTTATCAGCTTCTTCCTCGATCGGGCGGGAGCGAATGGCTATATCGAACTGTACACGCCGTACATTGTGCATAGCGAAATGCTGTATGGCTCGGCGCAGTTTCCCAAGTTTCGGGACACCGTGTATGGTGTGGAAGGCGAAGACAAGTTTCTGCTGCCCACGGCTGAAGTCGCGGTTACCAATATGCACCGCGATGAGATATTGGAAGAAGCCGATTTGCCGCTGAATTATGTGGCGCATACCCCTTGCTTCCGCAGCGAAAAGGCCAGCGCCGGGCGCGATGTGCGCGGCATCAAGCGCGTGCATCAGTTTGAAAAAGTGGAGATGTACAAATTCACCAAGCCCGAAACGAGCTATGACGAACTGGAAGTCATGACGCGGCAGGCGGAAGAAATTTGCGCCCTGCTTGATATCCCCTATCGCCGCCTGGAGATTGTCACCGGTGACTTGGGTTTCAGCGCGAGCAAGAAATACGATATTGAGATGTGGTCGCCAGGCTGCGAAGAATGGCTCGAAGTCAGCTCGTGCAGCAATACCGAAGCCTTTCAAGCGCGGCGAGCGATGCTGCGCTATTACCCGAGCGGCAGCCGGAAGACGCGCTACCTGCACACATTGAACGGCAGCGGCTTAGCCACGCCTCGGGCGATGATCGCTATCATGGAGAACAACCAGCAAGCCGATGGCAGTGTCGTTATCCCTGAGGTTTTGCGAAAATACCTTGGCGGGGCTGAGCGAATCGAAAAGACGACTTGACTGCTTGCGTATGGTATTCCTGTATACTCCGCGCAGCATGATCCCCCACTTATTGGGGGTCTGAGCGAATCTCGTTGACAGCGTTTTCCCGCACAGTCTATAATCTCTAGTAGTTGATCGGTCGGTATTTGATCTGTTGATCAGCACATGCAGCGTGGATAAAGGAGCGAGACATGGCGTCGGCTGCGGTCATTGAAATGAAGGGGCTTTCGAAGGAATACGGTTCCGGGTCCAGCAAGACTGTAGCGCTTGACAACCTGAATCTAAATGTCAACCGCGGCGAGATCTTCGGCTATCTTGGTCCAAATGGCGCCGGCAAAACGACCACGATACGCATGCTGCTGGATCTGATTCGTCCCAGCGCCGGCTCCGCCACCATCTTCGGCATGGACATTCGCAATGACAGCGTCGAGATACACCGGCGCATCGGGTTCTTACCGGGCGAGCTAAGTTTGTGGGACGGGCGCACTGGCAACCAGATCATCACTTATGTCGCCAGCATTCGTGGCGATACCAAGGGCATCGTGAAACATGCCGACGAGCTTGCCGAACGTTTGGATCTGGATACGACCAAACGCGTGCGCGACCTTTCGTCGGGCAATAAACGCAAGCTTGGTCTGGTCATCGCGATGATGCATTCGCCGGAGTTGCTCATTCTTGACGAGCCCACCGGCGGACTTGATCCGCTGGTGCAGCAGACGTTCCATGAGATGATGGGCGAATACCGCGCCAAGGGAAGGACGGTATTTCTTTCCTCGCACGTATTGAGTGAGGTGCAGGCAATCTGCGATCGGGTCGGCATCTTGCGCGACGGTGAACTGAAGGCAGTGGAGTCGGTCGAGAAGATCACGAATGTTGAATTCAATTGGGTGGATGTGACTTTCCGCGATGCCATTCCCGAAGGTTTGCCGCAGCAGTTGGACAGCATGCCATCGATCACCGATGTCAGCACAAACGGCACACGCGTCCGCATGCGGATGATCGGCGACTTTGATCCCCTGTTGCGGGCGATCAGCGGCGGATATGTCGAAATGCTGCAGGTAGAAGAACCTTCGCTCGAGGAGATCTTCCTGGCCTTTTACAGCGGCGACGAGGAGAAAAGACAATGAACGGCATAATAGTTGCCAACACCTTGCGTACGTCGTGGAAGCAAATCCTCTACTGGGGATTGGGTCTCGGCGCGCTAGGATTGTACATCGACTTCATCGCAGCCAGCCCGGATATAATCTCCGGCTACGCCGAGCTATTTGAATCGTTCCCGCCCGCCCTGCTACAGGCATTCGGCGCGAGTGATGTGGCGCTCCTTACACGCTCGGAAGGATGGATCGTCTCAGTCTTCGTATCGGAGGCGGCGATTTTCTTATCCGTATTCGCGGTCATGGCCGGTCTGAATATCACCGCCAACGACGAGCGGTCCGGCGTGATGGATGTGATCCTGTCGCTTCCGATTTCCCGCTCAGCCTACGTTGTGGAACGCTGGATCGGCTATGCTTTGAATGGCTTGGCGATCGTTGTGCTTTGCGCGCTGATCACCGTCTTGGGCATGGTCGCCATGAATATTGACGCCCCGCTGGACGTGATCTTCAAGAGCATCCTAGATTTGTATCCGAGCATGCTGCTGGTAATGACCGTGACATGCTTGCTGGGTACGGTGCTGCGCAGGCGCGCCATGGCTATCGGTTTCTCGGTGGCCTTCGTCATCGTCAGTTACATATTCAACGCTTTGGGCGCCGCTGCCAGCGGGACCATCGCCGATCTGATGGAGGACCTCTCTTACTTTAGCTACCTGAACGGTGAAGCCTTCGTGCTAGGCACGTATGACCCGGCCGATTCTATCATCGTGCTGGTCGCCGTACTTATCGGTTTCGCCCTGTCCCTGAAAATGTTCGCCAGCCGCGATATTGGCATTTAGGAGGCTGAATATGATTGGTTCGGTATTCCTCGAAACATTGAAAACGACCTGGAAGCAAATGGTCTACTGGGGCGTCGGCTTGGCGGCGATGGCGCTCCTGGTCGTCATAATGGTGCCGCTCTTCAGTATGCAGGATATGCGCAAACTGCTGGAGAGTTTCCCGCCGGTGATCCTCGCAATGATTGGTGTTGGCGGGGACCTCGAGATCTTTGCCACGAACGAAGGATTCGTCGCAATCGGATTCTTCGGCAAATCGGCGCTGATCTTCGCCGTGTATCCGGTCGTAATGGGCATGCGCATCACGGCGAACGAAGAAGACAGCGGGACGATGGACGTACTGCTAAGCCTGCCCATTGACCGCGCGCGGGTCATTGTTGAAAAGTTCCTGGCCTACGGTGTCACCTGTATCGGCGTCGTCGTCCTGATATATCTGGGATTGCACATCGGTGTGATAATGGGCGGCGTGGAATTGGATGTCGTTCGGCTCACGGAAGTCACATTTTATCTTATTCCATTGATGGTTTTCGTCATGGCGGCAACTATGCTGATCGCAGTCATGGTGAGACGCCGGACGGTCGCTCTCGGCATCGTCACCGCATATGTCATCATCAGCTATATGCTGCAGACGATCGGTTTAGCCGCGGAAGGGACCGTCGCCGAGCCTATTGGCGCCGTTTCCTTCCTGACCTACTACAACGCGGGCGACATACTGCAAGAAGGCTTCATTTGGCCGCACATAGCCGGCTACGTCTTGCTGTCCGGTATTTTGCTGCTCGCTTCGCTATATCGATATGAACGGCGTGATATCGCTGTATGATGCAGTCGTTAAGCTTCAGTTGGATAATACGCCCTCGTCTTTGCGTGGGCGTTTTTATTGGTTACTATTTAATCTGAAGCGTTTGCTCGTTTGAGAATTAGAAAAGGAGAAATTCGCATGATGCTTCGGCGCACCTGTTTTGTTTTGCTCGTGCTTGTAATGATGATGACAATCGGGACGGCCTCCGCCCAAGACGAAATTGTCGTCGATTTCTACTTCCCCTCGGCGACGGCAAATGACGCCGAAGGGATCTTCCAACGTTATGCCCATATGTTCCAGGAGGAGAATTCCGGCATCACAATTAACCCGGTCTTCACCGGGAGCTATACCGATACCCGCAACACGATCTTGACAGAACTACAAGGCGGCGGGGCGGGACCGGATGCGGCGGTGATGCTATCAATCGACCTGTACAGCTTTGCCGAAGAAGGATATATCATCCCCGCGCAAACTTTCATTGATGCGATGGATAACGGCGACGAATACGCCAGTGATTTCTTCCCGGCTTTGATGGCAAACGGCGTTGATGAAGAAGGCAATATCTGGGCGATTCCCTTCCAGCGCAGTACACCGATTCTGTACTACAACGCCGATTTGCTCGCGGAAGCGGGTTATGACTCGCCACCGACGAACAACGCTGAACTTGTCGAGATCGCACAGGCCTTGACCACGGACGAACGCGACGGCTTGCTAGTGCCTGTTGCCGGTGGTTTCCCAATCTGGATGTACCAGAGTTTCGCCATCGCCTTTGGGCAGAATATCGTCAGTGATGACCCCACCGAGGTTTATTTCAATACGCCAGAAGCGGTGGCCGCGGTCGAATTTGTGCGTTCGCTAGGCACGGATCTGGGCGTGGGACCGGCGGGTGGCGCTGCTTGGGGTGACACCCCGGTAGCCTTCCTGGCTGGGCAAGCGGCGATGATTTACCACACTACCGGGAACCTGACGCGCATTCTCAACGATGCGGACTTTGAAGTTGGCGTGTGGTATCTGCCGAGCGGGCCGGCAGGCGAAGACGGCACAGGTTATGGCGCGCCGACCGGCGGTGGCAATCTGTACATCTTCGATGACGGCAGCAAGTCCGATGCCGAGCTAGATGCGATCTGGCGTTGGGTCATGTTCCTATCTTCGCCGGAGATTCAAGCTGATTGGGGCGCGACGACCGGTTATATCGCCGCAAGCGCAAGCGCCTGGGAGACCGAACCACTCGCATCATTGGTGGAAGAAGCACCACAATACGGCATAGCACGTGACCAACTTCAGCATGTGGGCAAGGAGTTCTCGAGCTACGCGACAATCACCATTCAGGGCATCATCAACAAGACTCTGGAAAGCATACTGACCGGCGAAGCGGAAGATGCTCAAGCCGCCATGGATGCTGCGCAGGCTCAGATAGACGGCATCCTGGCCGAATACCGATAAGCAGTTGCAGAGGGCGTGCGTTCAAGCACGCCCTCTCCCCTATGTGCCCTGCAAGGGACTAGATTTCGGCAACTCAAATGCTAGCAAGCTCAAGGCGGAAATCCTCCCTCGCTTTCTTGCAACCCTATCTCTTGATCGCGCCGACGTTGATCCTCGTTCTAATGTTCAACATCGTGCCAGCCTTCAGAACCGTTAATGACAGCCTGTATAAGCCGGCGCGCGGTCTCAATGCCGCAGGCAAGCCGCCGGAATTCGTTGGGCTGCAGAATTTCCGCGATATCTTCGATGAGAGCCACTATATAGGCGGGCGCTTCTTGCGTACGTTCCGCAATACTATCATCTTTGCAGTGGCCACGGTCGGCATCGGCGTACCGCTAGGGCTACTGATGGCGCTCCTGCTCAATCGGCATCAGCCGCTGCTCGGGCTTTGGCGTTTCGCCATATTTTATCCTTCCTTGTTGCCTTTGATCGGGGCAGCCAGTATCTGGTCATTCATTTTTTCCGACAGCATCGGCTTGGCAAATGCTATGCTGAAGACCTTTGGGCATCCCGGGTTGAATTGGCTAGGCGACCGAAATCTGGTCTTGCTCTCCGTCATCATTGTCAATATTTGGAAACAGGCGGGCTATTTCATGATCTTCTTTCTGGCCGGCTTACAGAATATCTCTCGAGATATCTACGAAGCGTCGAGCTTGGATGGCGCTGGTCCACTGCAGCAATTTGCCTTTCTCACATTGCCATTGCTTCGCCGGACCCTACTCTTCGTTGTCGTGATATCCTTCACCTTTGCCTTTCAGACGGTCGAGCAACTGCAGGCGCTGGGGGAAGGAGGTCCCGCGGATAGCGCGAATCTGCTGCTATATCTTGTATTCCAGAATATCTCCGAACGCCGAAACTGGGGTTACGTCAATGCTATGACCATCATCCTCATCGGTGTTGTGCTCGTTTTCACGCTGAGCAATTTCCTGCTCTTTGAGCGGGACGAGACGCAGCGATGAAGGACAAGAACATACTCCTTGACCGCTGTGGCGATGCGCTTAAGGTGGCGCTCGCCATCATCTTTTTGTTGCCGCTTTTTTTCACGATCTTGGTCAGCTTTCGCCCGGAAGCGGAACCGGTTACCAACGGAAATATATTCTTCGGCAGCGAAATCACATTGATCAATTATCAACGAGCACTGGTCATCGCACCATGGAGCCTGCATTATTTGAACAGCATCATCTTCGTGGCAGGTACGCTGTTGGTGCAACTGGTTACGGTGACCGCCGCCGCCTATGCCTTCGCGCGTATGGAATTCTTTGGAAAAAGAATTCTGTTGCTCATCATCTTGCTGCAGCTCATGATCCCTTCTGGCGTCTTGCTGGTACAGAACTTCCGCACCATCAATATGCTGGGCCTCTTCGATACTAGAATTGCGTTGATGATTCCGTATTGGGGCTCAGCATTTGGCGTGCTATTGCTGCGTCAGACCTTTCGCGAGATCCCGATTGAGTTGGAAGAGGCGGCGCACATTGATGGCGCCAACCTATTTCAGGTTATTCGCCATGTCTACGTGACCAACTCCATCCCTGCTTATCTCGCCTTCGCATTAGTTTCGGTCAGTTCGCATTGGAACGAGTTCCTCTGGCCTTTTATCATCACCCGTTCAGAAGAAATCCGACCGCTTACAGTTGGGCTTAACAAGCTGATCAAGACAACAGATCAAGGCGCTTTCTATGGGCAGTTGATGGCGGGTACCCTGATTGTCATCGCACCTTTGGTCATCCTCTTTCTACTCTTTCAGCGTCAATTTGTAGAGAGTTTCGCACGCAGTGGCATTCGCTGATTTCAGACTATAGTCATTGGCAGCGCCGTACTATAATCACAGAAGGAACATCGAAACACGTCGGGCGGCAATGAACTACAAAGCGACGCTGTTAAACAAAATCGTCAATCGCAAAGCGAAGGTCGCGGTCGCGGGTCTTGGATACGTCGGTTTACCTCTTGCGGTCGAATTCGCCGAGGCGGGCTTTCAAGTCTTGGGTTTGGATGTTGAAGCCGACAAAGTACAGCAGATCAATGCCGGCCGCAGTTATATCGACGATGTAACTCATGAACGGATTCGCAGCCTCACCCAATCCGGCAGGCTCAGCGCGACCTGCGATTATGAAGACATAAAGGATGTGGATGCCATCAGCATCTGTGTCCCGACGCCCTTGCGCAAGACGCGCGATCCGGACATGTCATACATCATTAAAGCCGCGAAATCGATCGCGGAGATCCGTCGGCCCGGGATGCTCATCGTGCTCGAAAGCACCACCTACCCCGGCACGACAGAGGAGATCGTCTTGCCAGAAATCACCGGTGATGACCTCGTCGCCGGCGAAGATGTCTTTGTAGCCTATTCACCGGAACGCATAGATCCGGGCAATCAGACATTTTCAGTGCGAAACACACCGAAAGTGGTCGGAGGAATCACGACACATTGTACTGATGTGGCGACGGTTCTATACAGTGCGGCTGTAGACACAATCATAAAAGTGAGCTCGCCGACCGCGGCCGAGATGGTCAAATTGTTGGAGAACACCTTCCGCGCCGTCAACATTGGTCTAGTCAACGAAATGGCGCTCATGTGCAATAAATTGGATATTGATGTTTGGGAAGTGATAAACGCAGCCGCAACCAAGCCTTTTGGCTATATGCCGTTCTTTCCGGGCCCCGGGCTTGGCGGGCATTGTATTCCGGTGGATCCGCATTATCTGAGTTGGAAGCTGAAGACGCTCAACTACAATGCCCGTTTCATCGAGCTGGCTAGTGAGATAAATACCTCCATGCCCTACTATGTAATTGAGAAAGTCACTGAAGCGCTCAACAATCAAGAGCGGGCAGTTCGTGGTTCTCGAATTGTCATCTTGGGAGTGGCTTATAAAGGCGATGTCGACGATGTACGCGAAAGCCCGGCGCTCGACATCATCAGTTTGCTGCGGCATCGTGGCGCCGCGGTCTGCTATCACGATCCCCATGTGCCAGAGATAAGCTTGGAAAACGAATTGCTGTTGCGGTCTGAAGTATACAGCACCGGCCTGCTCCAAAGTGCCGACTGCGTCGTGGTCGTCACAGATCATTCCACGTTCGATTGGCGGGAGATTGCGTCAAACAGCCGATCCATCGTAGATACGCGGCATGTCTTCGAGACTCATGACGGCGAGCATATCATCGGCCTGTGATTTCACCTGTACGTAACGGTCTCCCTCTTTACCGCACTACTGGCGGTTTGCCTATTATCCTGCAACAACTCAGTATATTGGAAGATCCGCAGTATTGGCGTCAGACACTGCGACAAGCGGCGAGCTAACGCGATGAGCCCAGAGCCATTTCGGATCGCTATCGACGCCAGCCGCAGCACGCAGTCGAATCCGACCGGTACTGAAACTTACGCCCGCCGCTTAATTCAGGCCTTAATCGCGGCCAATGAACGAGCTAACGCGCCAGCACAGTTTTCGCTGTATTTTCGCGACCCGTCACCGTCAGAGCTATACGCCAAATCAGCCAATGTCGAAGAGATATACATTCCGTTTCCGCGCCTCTGGACGCATCTGCGTTTAGCCGCCGAGTTGTGGAAGTCGCAGCCTGACATCACATTCGTTCCGGCGCATACATTGCCGATAGCCTTTCCAGGACGTGCAATTGTGACTGTCCATGATCTGGGCTTCAAGCGATTCCCCGACGCCCATCCGCCTGCACAACGCGCTTATCTGGACGCGACCACACGTTACAGTCAGGGGCGCGCCGATCGCATTTTCGCCGATAGTCAGGCCACCGCCTCGGATCTCGTCCGTTACTACCGTACACCAGAAAATAAGATTCGCGTTATTTATCCCGGCGTTGACACGGCGCATCTAAAGACCACGGCCGAAGCGATCGAGTCTGTCCGCGCAAAGTATCAATTGCCCGGGCGCTATTTCCTTTTCATCGGTACGCTGCAGCCGCGCAAGAACATCAAGCGCATCGTGCAAGCTTTCGTGCAATGGCAACGAAACTGCGACGATGATAAGACAACTCTGGTTTTGGCTGGCGAGGAAGGCTGGCTCTATGATGGAGCTTGGTTGGAAGGCGCGCGACAAGTTCGACTGACCGGGTATGTGAGCGCGGTCGATAAAGCCGCCTTGCTTGCCGGCGCGATTGCTCTGGTGTTTCCCAGCTTGTACGAAGGTTTTGGCTTTCCCGCCGTTGAAGCAATGGTCGCCGGGACGCCAGTCATCGCGAGCAATACATCGAGCCTAGCAGAGATCGTCGGCGAAAATGGACTCTTGGTTGATCCCCTAAACGTCAAGTCGATCGCCACAGCTATGAGAAGCATCAGCGATGATGAGCAATTTCGACAGAACTTGATTCACAAGGGTTTTCAACGCGCTAATCGATTTAGTTGGGGGTCTGCGGCAGAGCAAGCGATGAATGCCTTTCGTGAACTGGGCGCGCCAGATTGAAATGTCCTCATGCCAATCTGATAAAATAGCATTGTGCAAGTGGTTTCTGAGCCTATGGCGAGCGATCGTTTTCTCCTGGTGCAATTAGCGGATATTGGTGACTTGGTCTTGACCACGCCAGCAATGGCTGCTCTGCGCGAGGCACATCCACAAGCCAAGATTGATCTCTTCGCCTCTACGCACGCTTTGCCCTGTCTACCTGACGGGTTGGTTGACACCATTATTCCATTCGTAGGCGGCAAAAACGCGAGCCGGGCTTTTTTCACAACGGCGAATTTGCCAAGCTTGCGCCAACTTCGACGTCAGAAATACGACGTGGTGGTCTTCTTTCATCACTTTACTAGACGTGCGGGTGTACTGAAATTCTGGCTGATCGCCAAGGCAAGTGGCGCGCGGCGCATTATCGGCTTGCAAAACGAAAATGTCCGATTTTTGACCGATGCAATAGCCGATCGCGGATTCGGCGCGAAACATCAAGCCCAGTACTGGCTGGATTTGGTCGCTATGCTTGGCGCAGGCAACGCGGCACGGCCAGCACAAGTCAGGCGCGAAGCATTCGAATGCGAATCGCTATCGGATTCTGATGCGCCGAAAGTCGTGATACATCCGGGCAGCGGCGGTTATAGCAGAGCCCGGCGCTGGTTGCCAGAGCGGTTCACAGCATTGGCGCAAATGCTGAAGCAAACGTATGATGCCCAGATCATACTTGTGGGTACGCGCAACGATGACGGACCTGCCGTCGCGCAGGATTTAAAAGAGGATAACGTCAATCTGGTGGGCAAGACTACCTTGCCACAACTGGCCGATGTCATTTCTAGAGCCGATCTTTTCATCGGCGCCGACAGTGGCGTAATGCACATCGCCGCCGCCACTGGCACACCTGTTGTCAGCATATTTGGTCCCACTAACAGCGCAGCTTGGGAGCCTTGGACAGCCAATGCTAAGTACATTTTATTGCGCAGTGGCGTGGAATGCAGTCCCTGCAGCTATGTGGGCCATCAAATTGGCGCGCGTGAAGGATGTGCCGCACGCACCTGCATGAAGCTTGTCACGGTCGACCAGGTAGGACAAGCTGCCCGAGATATGCTTGGAAACCATCCCATGGCCAGTGACATAAGCAGCGTCGATTCCCCGGCGCCTGACATCAGTCAACGCATTGATATCCTAGGTATTCACGTGAACGCGATAACTTATGATGACTGGTTACAACAAATCGACAACTGGATACGCAGTGAGAGCAGCGCGCAGCACGTCTGCACTGTCAATCCGGAATTCATCATGATTGCCATGGGCGATCCGATATTCCTTAACATTTTGAATCGTGCCGCCCTCTGTGTTCCTGACGGCGTTGGCTTGATTTGGGCTAGCCGGCGGTTGGGCAGGCCACTGGCCGAGCGTGTCACCGGTTCAGATGGCGTTCCGCTGATCGCGCGACACGCCGCCGAACGTGGCTGGAAGATTTTCTTCCTTGGGGCGGCGGAAGGTGTAGCCAAGAAGGCAGCCTGTATTCTACAATCGCGTTATCCTCGCCTGCAGGTTGTTGGTACATATGGCGGCAGCCCGGCAGAGGCGGAAGAAGACGAAATAGTTGAACTGATTAACGCAAGCAGCGCCGACATCCTTTTCGTTGCCTATGGCGCGCCAAATCAAGACAAGTGGATCGCCCGCAACTTGCCGCGTTTAAGAGTTTCGATGGCGATGGGCGTCGGCGGTTCATTTGACTTCATCGCCGGGATAGTTCAACGCGCGCCCAATTGGATGCAGAAGCATGGTCTGGAGTGGCTGTACCGCCTGCTCAGGCAGCCCTGGCGCCTGAGGCGAATGATGCGGTTGCCGCGCTTTGTCATTGCCGTGCTATGGCAGTCAATACGCTGAACGCTTTTGCCTAGGCGTACCTTCGGCATGCACTCCTCTATGATATAACCTGGCACAGATACAGAAGGTTGGAATCGAGAGACAGCAAATGTCTAACAAGCTTCAATCGCTAGTCGCCGGCTTGGCAAACAAAACGGTGCTCGTCATCGGTGATGTGATGCTGGATGAGTACATCATTGGCAAACCGACGCGGATAAGTAGAGAAGCTCCCGTACCAGTACTGGAGCTCGAATCGAGACAGTACATTGCCGGCGGCTCCACCAATCCCTCGGCGAATATCGTCTCCCTTGGCAGCCAGGCGATCCAAGTCGGCGTCATCGGCGCGGATGAACCGGGTCAGCGGCTGAAACGGATTTTGCGCGGCCAAGGCATTGATACGAGCGGTCTATTCTGTTGTACAGACCGTCCCACCACAGTAAAGACAAGAATACTGGCGCAGATGGGCTTGCGATTTCCGCAACAAGTGACACGCATTGATACTCTCACGCGCAGCCCCATTGACGGCGATACCGAAGCTGCTATCTTGGGATTTATAAGTGATCGTATCGACAAAGTTGATGCCGTGCTTCTGTCGCACTATCATGGCGGTTTATTGACCCCGTCACTGGTCACGAAGCTCCGCCAGCACTGTCAAAGAAGCAAGGTGTTGTTAACGGCCGATGCGCAAGGAGAATTTGAGACTTTCCGTGGCATAGATGTCATCAAATGCAATGCTGAGGACGCGCAGCGATATCTCAATCGCGAGCTTGCTACGGATGACGATTTCAGTTGGGGCGCCCAGCAACTAAGCAATGTGCTGGGAATCGTCAAAGTAGCCATTATTACGCGAGGCAGCCAAGGCGCCACTCTGGCCCATGACGGCAGCATTCAGCATTGCCCCGCCCCCAAAGTTAGTGATGTCTTCGACACAGTCGGCGCCGGAGATACTGCCATCGCGACGACGACGCTTGCTCTAGCAGACGGCATCTCCGCAACAGATGCTGTCATGTTGGCAAATCACGCGAGCGGCATAGTGGTACGTCACCTGGGCAATTACAGGCCCTCGCCCGAAGAACTCCGGCGAAGCATTGTTGATGGCTTATGACACTGGCTCGACAAACTCTATCGTATTGCCGTCTGGATCTGCGAGCGACGCCACCTTCGCGCCCTTATATTCGTCGACAGGATTGATTTCGCTTCCGTGATTTGCCAGACCGCATTCTATTACTACCTTGATATCGCTGACTTCAAAGCGAAACTGCTGACGATTCTGTTCAGCGATTACGCCGGCAATCGCGTTAGGACAAAGCGTCAATTCAATATCTCCTATTTTGCCGCCATAGAATTGCTCAGGTCCAATATGCACTGTCTCTTTAAGCTGTGCCGCGAATACGGCATTGTAAAATTTGACCATCTCCTTCATATTGACAGTCGCAATTGTCAACCCAGTCATTCTCATGTGTGTCTCCTACCGAAATTCCATTCCTGTCATCTGTGTTACAAGTAAGATAATCAATTTCGCCTCATTCTAATCGGACTTCAGATGTTCAATCCACCTAATGCCAAGTCATTTTTCGAAAAAGTATGGGATATCGTCTTGCAGATCCCGGCTGGAAGAGTGAGCAGTTACGGGCAGATCGCCTCGATGATCCCGCCTGATGAAAACATAGAACCGGCGCGAATGCGGAGTTTGGCGCCTCGCTGGGTCGGTACTGCTCTGCGCAAGACGCCGCGCGGCAAGTCGATTCCATGGCACCGCGTCATCAACAGTCAAGGGACGATTAGCTTTCCGCCGGGCAGCCCACAGGCGGAGGAACAGCGGCGCCTACTGGAACAGGATGGCATCATTTTTGATAGCAGCGGCAAGGTCAATTTTCGACTTTACGCTTGGGAAGGTCCCGATCACGATTACTTGCTGCATCACAATCTGCTGCCGCCAAAGGAATTGACATAACGACTAGAATTGTACGTAACTGTTTTCCGCCAGGACGAAACGATGGGCATCTGGCATGTGCGTTGCTGAGGTGACCCGCGCATTATCCGCCAACAAGCTGCGGTCGATCCGGCCTATGATATTGCGAATCTCACAATTCTTCATGACGATGCTAGCTTCGATTTCGCTGCCTTCTACTGTGACCTTGTCGCCAATCGAGGTGTATGGTCCGACATAGCTGTTGCGGATGACGGTGTTATCCCCGATGATAACAGGTCCGCGAACAACGCTATCAATAATGCGGCTGTTACGCCCAATGAGAACTCGGTGGGAAACTTCGCTCTCGCCTTCTATCTGCTCGCTTTGCTCTGGCGCTGGCGTATAGGGCAATTCTTCAAGCACAAGTTGATTCGCCATGATAATCGCATTTGGTTTGCCAGCGTCGATCCACCAGCCGTTCAAGTTATATGACGCAACAGGCAATCCGTCATCGATCAGCACTTGAATCGCGTCGGTGATCTCCAGTTCATTCCTGCCAGATGGTCTGATACGTTGAATCGCTTCGAATATTGATGCGCGGAAAAGGTAGACGCCTGCGATAGCCATATTTGACGGAGGATCTTTCGGCTTTTCCACCACACGGAGGATCCGACCATTGTCTATCTCGGCGATTCCAAATCGAGTGGGGTCGCTGACAGAGCCTAGGACTACGGCCGCTTCTTTATCAGAATCAGCGAACGAGGTGAGCAAGCCCGTCATCTTATCCTGGAATATGTTGTCGCCGAGAAATACGGTGAAGGGTTCTGCGCCAACGAAGTCGTGGCAAAGCGCGGTGGCGTGCGCCAAGCCGAGCTGCTCATCCTGGACGATGTATTCGATCTTGACGCCAAGTGCTTGACCGTCTTTGAGATTAGTGACAATTGGCGAATCTAGGCTGTTGACAACAATGCCAATATCGGTCAGGCCAGCTTTCTTCAGCGCGTCCAAAGCATAGTTTATCAGCCAACGATTTGCCACCGGCACCAAGGACTTTGGCATGGTCAAGGTCACTGGTCGAAGACGTGTTCCCTGCCCGGCCGCGAGTATCAAGGCCTTCATCAACTATCTCCAGTTCCGTGTAAGCAGTTAGTGAAATCACTAGGGATACTAGCAGAGGTCGCATTTTCGCGACAGGCGAATGCCCACCTATTGCCCTATAGCAGCTTATGCCTCCCTGGCTGTCATTTGACACTATCTGCTCTTTTCCGCACTCTTGATCTGCGATCAGAATCCATGCGGTTGAGGCTCTCACCACAAATCACCCAAGTGTCGACCATAGCGATTCGGCTCAATACGAATGGCGAATCTCTTGTCCAGCCTGTCCGCATTGATTGGCGCCCAAAGCGGAGGTTAGCATACTTCTCAAACTTCAGCGACTTCTATCAAAGACCCAAGCGCTTGGCTTCCTGCCACCAGCGCTCAAGTTCGTCCAAGGTGAATTCGCTCATGGTTTTTCCAGCCGTTTCCGCTTGAGATTCGACATGGCGGAATCGGCGATAGAACTTCGCGTTTATCTCGCGCAGCAAACTTTCCGGGTCATCAACACCCAGCCAGCGCAGCCAATTCACGAGCACAAAAATCAGATCGCCAATTTCTTTTGCACGCTCCGCATCGGTCTCTGCCGAGAATACCTCCGCGAGCTCTTCCTTGAACTTTGCTTCTACGCCTGCCGCGTCTGGCCAATCGAAGCCGACTTTCGCCGCACGCGCTGAGTAACGCTGTGCCACAAATAGCGCCGGCGCGGCATTGGGGATGCCATCAAGAATCGACTCGGGCTCCAGGTCTGTGCCAACTCGTTCCGCTGCCTTGGCTGCTTGCCAAATCTGTGACAACTGCCCGAAATCGCCGGTCGCCGGAACATCGCCCCAGACATGTGGATGACGGTGAATCATTTTCGCATTGAGATGCCGCAGCACGTCCGACATATTGAATTCACCTTCGTCGATGGCGATTTGCGTATGCAAGAGTATCTGCAAGAGCAAGTCCCCCATTTCTTTGCAGAGCGCTTGAGGATCGTCCGCGTCCAGAGCCTCCAAGACTTCATAAGCTTCTTCAATCAAGTAAGGTCTTAGCGACTTGTGCGTCTGCTCACGGTCCCAGGGGCAGCCTTCTGGCGAGCGCAAATGAGCGATGATATTCTGCAATGCCTCGAAGCTGCTTAGCTCGCCGAGTGACGGCAGATATAGCGACGTCGTGATATCGATTCGACTGGAACGGTCAATCTCATATAGCTGGAGGGATTCAACTTGGGCATCAGCGTTTCCAGCCGAATGGATAAGTTTTACCATGAATTCATCGGGATACTGATTCGTCAGCGTCAGCTTGAGATCAGAGGCGACATCGCGGCTGTATACCTGTCCCAACAAAGCCGGCAGCGAAGGATTGATCGGCGGATGATACTGTGCGGCAACACTCAGCGCATCAACAATCTGCAGGCCATCAAGCGCGTCGATGCCTAACAAAGATAGGCAAGGTTCGACGAAACTGACGCCGGGGATAATGTCGACATCAATGGATGCCGCCCGCGCACGCTGCACAATCTTAGCGACACTCGCCTCACCTACTTGCGGATCTCCCGGCACGGCATATATCACCTCACCATCGCATCGAGCCACTTCCAGCACTCGTTCAGCGATTTCAGTATAGACCTGGTAGAACTGCTCATGCGCTTCGTAGATTTCGTCAAAACTGACGCAACGTAGCGCCGCAGGAAGTTCTGCCACACAAGGGTGACGGGATGTACGCAGGTACAAAGTATCGATTCGCTGAAGTTTCTCCCATACCCCGAGGGTAAGGTGCTTGATAGAACCGGGTCCCAAGCCAATTATCGTGATCATCTGCTATGCAACCTGCCTTGCGCTAAGCGGAAAAGAGTTCAAGCATCTTTATTCTTCAAAACGCGGAGTGCATGTAATATCGCGTCCCAGCGCCGCCACTTGCCGTCACGCCAATCACTCATCCGCCAGGATCCGATCAATTCGCCAAGAATCATGATTAGATGGTTCAATCATGTGGCTTTGAGACTATGTCATCAAGCGATAAATTAACCTAGAAATACGGGGGACAGAAAAACAGCCAGATCCGCGCTAGGAGCCTGGCCGTCTTGCAAACCGGTCAAATGCAATGGCTAACGTTTCGTGTAAGTCGGCGCCTTGCGAGCCCGCTTCAACCCCGGTTTCTTGCGTTCCTTTACCCGCGCGTCACGGGAGAGGAAACCTTCCCGTTTGAGTGTCCCGCGGAGGTCAGGATCAATCTTTTCCAGGGCACGAGCAATGCCTAGCAGGATTGCGTCGCGTTGCCCAGTGATGCCTCCGCCATTGACATGAATGGAGATATCGTAGCTGCGTTCTTGTCCGATATGTGTCAACGGCGCCAGGCAGGTTTGCATATCACCTAAACGTGGCAGATACTCTTCCCCTTCTTTACCATTGATGATAAATCTGCCGGTACCGCCTGGAAATAACCGGACTCGCGCAGACGCCGACTTTCGGCGACCAATCCCCTCATAATACTGTGCTGACATTCAATCGCTCCTCAACCTGTCTTGCTCCTGATTCCTGCCCAGCAATCCCAATAGAATCGAGATCAAACGATAATTGATCACAGCATCAGAGTTTGCGGCTGCTGCGCCTGATGCGGGTGCTGATCGCTGGCATATACTTTCAGTTTCTTGTACATCTGTCTGCCTAACGGTCCTTTTGGCAGCATACCCTTGATAGCGAGCTTTAAAGCTCGATTGGGAAACTTGGCCATCATTTCGCGCAAGGTCATGCTCTTCAATCCGCCAGGATAACCGCTGTGCCTATAATACAGCTTTTGATCCAGGCGTTTGCCCGTGACGCGAATCTTATCGGCATTGACGATGATCACATAGTCGCCTGTATCAAGATGCGGCGTGAAATACGGCTTGTGCGTGCCGCGCAGTATCGGCGCCACCTTAGAGGCGACGCGTCCCAAAGTCATGCCTTTGGCGTCAACTACCCACCAGTGTCGTTCGATGACCGCCGGTGTCGTGGCATAGGTCTTCTGAATGACTTGTCTCATACGCTTTCCTCCAGCGGTACCTCGTCTACGCTAGCTGAGGTCCCACCCTCTGATGTTTCTGCCACCACGTGTTGTGGATACTTCACCGCTTCCAGAACCAGTCCATTTGGCGGCGCCAAAACCTTCACACGTTCCAAATCACGGCTCAACAGAATCTCTCTGAAATCCTCTACGGTGAGCTTACCTTTGCCTACCTGAACCATCGCGCCAACCAGGCGTCTCACCATGTGGTACAAAAAGGCTGTGCCACGAATACGGTAAATATACGATATCCCGAATTCTTCCCTCTGTATCTCCCATTGCGACAAGAAAATCTGCCTAATGGTATTCTCGCTACCCTGCTGCGGCGCTGTGCCAAAGGCGGCAAAATCATGTTCGCCCAGGCAAATTGCCGCTACCTCTTGCATGCTTCCGATATCCAAACGCTCACAACTTAATAACTGCCAAACATGCCGGTTGAGCAAGGGTTGGCGGACACCCACTGTCGCAATCCGATACGCATACTGCCGCCAAAGCGCATCATAGCGCGGATGGAATCCTTCCTGATGCCAAATACGCTGCAGCGCAATGTCCAGCGGAAGCTGTGAATTGATCGCAAATAGCAATTCCCGTTTGTCATGTTTCCATTCGGCCTTGAACGATATAACCTGCCCTGTCGCATGAACGCCCGCATCTGTTCGCCCGGCAGCGACTATCCCAACAGTCTGTCCCGTAATCACCGCGATGGCGCCCTCAACAGCCGCTTGAATCGTAGGCGTCGGCTCAGGCTGACGTTGGAAACCTTGATAGGCTGTCCCGTCATATGCCAGAATCGCGCCATATCGTGCCATGGTCTCACGACCCGTCAATCATCCGACGCGTAATCAACCAACTCGATCAGCGCCATTTCGGCATTGTCCCCCTTACGCGGACCAAGTTTCAGGATGCGCGTGTAACCACCGGGGCGGTCGGCATAAAGCGGCGCCAACTCGTCAAATACCTTACCCACAAGCACACGATTGTTATTCAGGCGTCGTGCGACTTGACGACGAGCATGTACCGCCACCATCTGATCATCTCGTTCCTCAGCTTTCGCCAACCCGCGCTTGGCGATCGTGATCAGGCGCTCTGTGTGACCTTGTACAAACTTGGCTTTGTGGAATGTTGTACGGATACGTCCGTGTATCAGCAATTGAGTCGCAAGGTTCATGCGCAGCGCTTTACGGTGGCTGCCGCTGCGATTGAGCTTTTTCCCATGATGCCGATGTCGCATAATTGCGCCTCGCTTACCTGCTATTCAGCCTTTTCCTGCGGCCAGTAGTTCTTTTCCTGCAGCTTCTGTTCCAGTTCATCCAGCGATTTTTCACCGAAGTTTCGGATCGCCAGCATGGCGTCGGGTCCGCGATTAAGCATATCAAGCACGTCCCCTACCGAAGTAATGCCCGTCCGCTTCAATGAGTTGAATACACGAACGCTCAAATCCAGCTCTTCAATCGGTTTATCGTAGAGCGGCGGATATGTCGGTTCATCTTCGATCTGTGGCGGCAACTCTATAGATTGGAACCAGTCTTCGTCAACACCCGCGATGACCTTGAGATGATGCATCATAATCTGCGCGGACTGCGCAACAGCGCCTTCTGGCCTGATCGTACCGTCAGTCCACAATTCCAGCACAAGTTTGTCGTAATTGGTGCGCTGCCCGACACGAGCGCGCTCAACCTCGAAATTGACACGCTTGATGGGGCTGAAAACTGCATCGACTGGCAACTCTCCGATTGGCAAGCGACCACGTTCTTCCGCCGGACTGAAGCCACGGCCAGTTTGAACTTCGAATTCCATTTCGATATTCACATTCTGGTCGTCCACGGTAAAGAGATAAAGGCTTGGATTCTCAATCTGCACTTCCGGGGGCGCCCAAATGTCGGCAGCAGTCACGATGCCCTCAGCGCCTCGATGCTCCAGACGCAAGCGGGCGCTCTCAACACCCAGCAACACCAGTCGCAGTTGCTTGATCTGCAGGATGAGCTGGGTCATGTCCTCGCGGACATAAGGGATTTCGGAGAACTCGTGGTGAACGTCAGATATGCGAATGCTTGTGACCGCCGCGCCAGGCAAAGATGAGAGCAAGATGCGACGCAAGGCATTGCCTAGCGTTAAGCCGTAGCCGCTCTCCAGCGGGCTGATGACGAAGCGGCCGTAATCTTTGGTGATATTTTGGCTCTCCACTTGATGTGGCAGAACCATGTTGGCTGTTACTAAATTGGCATCAACCGAACTCGCGCCGACCGATGCGGATTCTGCTGGAAATACCATGGTCGAGGGTTACCCTTTCGTTTATACACGCCGGCGCTTCGGGGGACGGACACCATTGTGCGGCACCGGCGTGACGTCCGTGATTGAACGAACCTTCAAACCACTCTGCTGGATCGAACGGATCGCCGCTTCCCGCCCAGGCCCCGGACCCTTTACGAAAATGTCGACTTCCTTCATGCCGTGTTGCTGTGAATTGGCCGCCGCCGTTTCCGCCGCCATTCGCGCTGCGTAGGGCGTGTTCTTGCGGCTTCCAGTAAAGCCGGAGGTGCCTGCGCTCGCCCAGGTGATGACATTTCCTGACTGATCCGTCATGGAAACAATCGTATTGTTGAAGGTGGCATAAATATGCGCCTGACCATAAGGTATATTCTTGAAAACTCGCCTGGCAGTACCACGACTGCCTCTTCTCGCTCTTGCCATTCACTTGCTCCAGATGGACTAATGTTTTTGCTCATCCCGAACCTCCGCCTTGGGCACGGAGATCATTAGCTTGCGTCGGTCAATTGCCAATTTCCACTTGCCATTTGTGACACGGAAAATCAGCCTACTTCTTGGTCGCGCCACGCCGACGTCCACGCCCGGCAACGGTCTGCTTCTTGCCGCGACGTGTGCGGCCATTAGTACGAGTACGCTGTCCTCGAACAGGCAAGCGCCGCCGGTGACGCAAGCCCCGATACGAATTTATCTCCATCAGCCGCTTGATATTCAACTGCGTCTGCCGACGCAGGTCACCTTCAATCGTCAAGCCGCCGATCAACTCACGCAGGCGCTGCACCTCGCTTTCACTGAGGTCTCGTACACGTGTGCTGTAGTCAATGCCAGCCGAATCCAAGAGCTTTTGACTTGTAGACTTTCCGATGCCATAGATATACGTCAAGCCGATGATAACACGCTTGTCCCTAGGCAGATCGACACCTTCAATACGAGCCATCAATCATACTCCTTGCTAATTGCGGACAGTTCTAGCCCTGCCTCTGTTTATGCTTTGGGTTCTCACAGATGATCATGACACGACGTTTGCGCCTGATAACCCGGCATTTCGGGCAGCGGCGTTTGACACTGGCTGAAACTTTCATTCACTTTGCCTCATTCACGCTACATTGCGCTTTCGCGAAACACTATACAATCTCCGGGGAATCGGCCCGCAGATCTGTCTTTGAATCGTTCGTAAAATATCTTTTGTTTTGCGAGCGTCCCAAAACTGCATAGGGACGTCTGACAACAAGCGAGTATTGTATCATAGATTTCCGCCACGTCAAAGGACATTTCCGCCTCGACCTCAATTATCCTGCCGCAGATAGAATTCAAGTGGCTCCTGGTCAAGCAAACAATCATGCCGCGGCTCGATTGCCGGATCTGACAGGAAGGCCAGCATGACATTCTGGGCGCACTTGCTGCTCAATAGAACGCCATGACCAAGCTGCGGATCTTCGTAGCTCCAGCCCTGCGTAGAGTGTGCCGAGAGCCCATGCACCGGAGCGATAGGATCGTAGCGCCCGGAAAGAAACAGAGTCGGGACATTTAAATATGAATCCAATGTTAGATCGTCTGCGACAAGTTTTCCATTCCAAACAGCGCAGTCGTCAAGCAATTCAAGCGCCGACCTTGCCAATGGCGCATAGATCGAGGACAAACTATCGGCTGCGGTTCGAATCTTCTGTAGAGACGTAGCCGCCATCTCTTCAGCGCACAGAGCGCTCATGTAAAGACCCTCGCTATGCGCATCGCCGTCGCCGATATCTTCCTCATAACGCAATTCGTCCAGCCTCGCAAACATAGTGTGATCGCCTTCAGCGACAGCGGTGATGAAAGCTGGAATGTAAGGCAAACGTTTGGAATCCGCTAGCATTTCCCGCAGTAAGCGTAGGAAGCCCGTTCCATCGAGACGAAGCACAGCGCTCGGCAGGAACCCGTCGATTTCAATGGGCGCGGCATTCAGATCTGCCACCGCCTGCTCGAATTCCGCTTGCAGGCGCGGATAGGCGCTGTTGCACAGGGGATCCGCGTCACAGTCGGCAAAAACTCGTTGTAGCGATCGCTGGGTATTCGGCGCCACAGCTTCAATCGCGCTCTCACCTGGTAGATAGGCGCCATCAAGCACCAACACCTTGATACGCTCGGGCAATTGCTCCGCGACTCGCCAGGCCAATCGCGTCCCATAAGAGTATCCGTAGATGTTGACCGACCTCAGTTGCATTGCCGTGATGAGGTCCACAATATCGCTGGTGATGGCATCTGAACTGTAAGCGGCTAGATTGATACCCTCAGAGAGCAAACGGTCACGACACATGATCAGGCGGTCACTATCGAACCGTTCGTCATACTTCGGGCAATTGAGAGACGGCTCAGAGCGGCCGCTCCCCCGCAGGTCGACAAAGATGATATCCTGCGGCTGATGCAATCCTGCGGCCAGCCAGGACGCGATTTCGCTCGATGCGGCATCGCCAGGTCCACCAGCGAGATAAAGCAGCGGTGGTAGAGGGCGATTTTCAAGCGCGGCGATCACTGCCACAAACAGGCGAACCAAGCTGCCAGCGGGTGTCGTCCGATCCTCAGGCACGCGCAACTGACCACAAGATATCTTAGCTGAGTGAGTCCTAGAGAACGAAATGAATGTTGCTGGACAGTCGATCCACTCAATTATAGGTGAGTCAGGCTGCGCGTGTACAGTTCCCAATACCAGCACAACGCAAATGGCGACAACCATGAACCCAAACACTGCTTTACAATTCGTCGTGAACATACGCTCTTCAGAGTTCTGGTGCATGTACATGAGGCACACTCAAAGCCAGCGATGTCATAGCATAAGCAGCTTGCTTGATAGAGTCCAGCTTACTCAATTTGTGCCTATTGCAAGGTCAAAATCAGCGGACCAACTTCGGTGATAGCGACCGTATGCTCGAAATGCGCGGTCAGCGAGCCATCTTTCGTCACAACCGTCCAACCGTCATCCAGCTCCACCAAATCCGAACGTCCGGCGATCAGCATAGGCTCAATGGCGTAGGTCATCCCGACCTGCAAATCGTAATCCTGCCACTGGACTTGGCTCTTTTTGCTGTGCCACCAGTTTGGAACTTGCGGCTCTTCGTGCATGGCGCGTCCGACGCCATGCCCAGTATATTCGCGGGCTACGCTATAGCCCGACCGAGCAGCAGATTTTGCCGTGGCTTTCGCCACATCACTTATTCGATTGCCTAGGACCGATGCCTGAATCGCCGCGTTCAACGCCGCCTTGGTCGCATCCATGAGTCGCCGTGCAGAACGCGAGACTTCACCAACCGGGTGCGTAAATGCAGCATCGCCCACAAAGCCCTTATGAATACAGGCAATGTCCAGCCCGATGATGTCACCCTCATTAAGGGTGCGAGTTTCTGATGGAATACCGTGTACCAGTTCGTTATTGATAGAGGCAGTGATCGTTGCGGGAAATGGCGGATGATTGCCGGGCGCATAGCCCAGAAAGCAAGGCTCGGCAGCATGATCTCGCAACACGGTCAAAGCGATGGTATCTAGGGCTTTAGTGCTGACACCCGGCTTGATCGCACGTCGCATTTCTTCGTGAGCGATCGCCACGATGCGCCCGGCTTCACGCATCAACTGCAATTCCTGGGGTGATTTCAGTACCGGTGCCATCGTTTGGTCTCGGCGTCTAGCCGAAGTCTAAAGGCGCGCCAGCACACGCTTGATATCTGCCGAAACTGCGTCAATGCTCTGGTCGGCATTGATCCTGTGGACAATGCCTCGCGTTTCAAAATAACTTATGAGAGGCTGCGTCGTTTCAAGGTAGGTTTCGATCCGCTTGATAACCGCGTCGGCGCTGGCATCATCTGGACGACGCTTAAGCGGCTCTCCGCTGCCTACCACGGTGGCTTCAAGCCGTGGCGGGAAATTACCTGCCGGATCCTGTGCCCAACTGAAGTGAACGCCTTGGGCATTGTAGTAATAATTATAACTGCTGCCATCGGCGGCCGATACCCGTCCAAACGCGCGCTTGAAAGCAGTGAATAAGTCTAATTCGAGAAGCAGAACAGCACCCACGTGCGCGCCCATCTCTGCCAGATGTGATTCGAGGAAAGCTGCCTGTATCTGATTACGAGGATAGCCATCCAGGATCACGCCACGCTGCGCATCCGCCTGCGAGAGCCTGTCCACAACAATGGCGTTTGTCGTATCGTCATCCACTAGTTGGCCCGACGCCATAATATGCTGCACTTTGCGTGCCAGTTCGTCTGTGCGCGCGCGCATCGCCCGAAACAAGTCACCGGTCGAAACCTGCGGAATGCCGAAATGCTCTTCGATCCGTTTCGCCTGCAATCCCTTGCCGGCGCCCTGAATCCCCATCAAGATCACATACAGACTCATGTTGCCAACTCCAGAAACCCTTGCGCGTCTTTCTCTCTAATCACGGCGACGAACGCTCGCAGCTGACAAAAATAGAGCCGAGCTATGACCACACTCGGCTCCAACAATCTCTAGGCACGTCGATAATCAGCGCATAAAGCCTTCGTAGTTACGCATGACCAATTGCGCCTCCAACTGGCGCATCGTATCGATGACGACGCCGACCACGATAATCAAACCAGAACCGGATATTACAAGACCGGCATTTATGACGGCACCGGAAGTAGAGGCCTCAAGCGGGAAAATGATGCGATTCACCAGATCAATTACACCGGGAATTACCGCAATGACACCTAGGAAAAAGGCGCCGACAAACGTGATGCGGCGTGTAGTCGTCTTGATGTAATCTTCAGTCCGCTTGCCCGGCCGGATACCAGGGATAAAGCCGCCATTTCTTTGCAGAGACTCCGCAAGGTTCTGGTTGCCTACCATCACTTCTGCATAGAAGAATGTAAAGCCGACTGTCATGAGGAAGAACGTGCCCCAATATAGCAGACCCTGCTGATTGCCAAAGGTCGTCTGAATCGTGTTGCCAACCGGACCAGGGGGGAACAAGCTCGCGATGATGGCCGGAAATGTGATGATCGACTGGGCAAAAATAAGTGGGATCATGCCAACCGGGTTGACACGCAGCGGGATGAAGCTGTCTTGCTGAGCGAACTGCCGATTACCACGTACTCGGCGACCATATTGCACCGGTATGCGCCGAACACCTTCTTGAATCACTACCACTGCCAATACACTGAGTACGGTGATAACGATAAACAGCACCAGGTTGTAAATGCTGCGATCGGGCTGCTGTGTCAACAGGCGGATCAGATTCTGCGGCGCTTGCGCTACGATGCCGGCGAATATGATGATCGAAATACCATTACCGATACCCTGCTCAGTGATTAGTTCACCCAACCAAATGGCGAACATCGTACCCGCTGTCATAGTGGTCAGCACGGAGACCGTCAAGAGCAGATTGCTGCCAATGCCGAAGCCGAAGCCCGGAATGATCTCTGCTCCGGTTCCGGTCGCCAGATTAAAGATGCTGATCTGTCCCAGCGCCTGCAATACCGCCATGGGGATCGCGACATAGTAAGTGTAACGCTGGATCTTCTCTTGCCCGCCCGGTTCGCGTTGGATGCGCTCAAGCGCCGGCACGATCGGCACAAGCAATTGGAAGATAATCGATGCGGTGATGTAAGGATAAACGCCATTTGCGATAACGCTGAAATTCGCCACGGCGCCACCGGAAAGCAGGTTCATCACCTGTATGAGATTTCCCGCGCTGCTGCCGCTTTCGAATACTTGCCGCAACACATTCCTATCCACACCGACAACCGGGACGTGCGCCGCAAACTGGTAAACGATCAGAATGAAGACGGTGAACAGCAATTTGTTTCGCACATCCGGCAAGCGCCAGGCATTACGCAATGCTTGAATCATGAGATCGTTTCCCTGTCCAAAATAATGTCCTTCTGCTGCCGTGATGGCGCCTGAGCAACAACATCCGCTCCGATACTGCAAGGCCTCTACGGGCTATACGCAAAACCGGTCAAACCTGTTGCGTCACAGGCCATTGATTCGCCCGCCAGCATCAATTCGTGTCGCCGTATAAGCGTTCCAAATCAACTTTACGCAGGCGCTTTACTGTCGCACGAGCACCCGTTACTTTCAAGGTTTGGCGGTTTACACTACCGCCAGCACTCTCGATTTTCGCGGCGGCGCTTTTGGTGAATTTATGGGCGTGGACTTCCAGCTTTTTGCTTAGTTCACCGCGGCCCAGCACCTTGATCGGTTCGCCCGCATCGCGGACTAGTCCCGCTTTTACCAGCGTCGTACCGTTGACGACAGCGCCATCATCAAATCGCACCTCCAACATATCGACATTGACAACCTGGTACGTGATGCCGAATATATTGGTGAAGCCGCGTTTGAACGGCAGGCGTCGGACCAAAGGCAACTGTCCACCCTCGAAGTAGGGACCTTTACCGCCCCCGCTGCGTGCGCCCTGCCCCTTATGCCCGCGCCCAGCAGTTTTCCCTTTACCGGCGGCGATCCCGCGTCCGACGCGTGTACGCTTGCGCTTCGATCCTTCGTCCGGCTTCAAGTCATGTAGTTTCATTCTCTTCGACCTCTTCGACCGTCACCAGATGACGTACTTTAGCGATCATGCCACGTATCTGCGGCGCATCACCGATAAGCACACTCTGGCTCATACGGCGCAATCCCAGTGATCTGACCGTTTCTTTCTGGCGGCTATTATAGCCGATCGGGCTCTTGACCAAGGTGACTTTGAGCAGCTTGCCGCTTTGCTCAGGCATGCTCACCTCCTCGTTCACCGCGCCGTTCCCACACTGGCGCCACTTCATGCACGGGTTTGCCACGCATCTCGGCCAATTGCTCGCCGCTACGGAGTTGCTTTAGCGCATCCAGTGTAGCCATCGTAACATTTAGCAGATTTGCGCTGCCTTGACTCTTTGTCAATATATTACGCACCCCGACAACTTCGAGCACCGCGCGCACACCACCGCCAGCAATGACACCAGTCCCCGGCGCCGCCGGTTTCAGTAGGACACGCGCCCCACCATGACGCCCTATAACCGTATAGGGAATGGTTGTGCCCGAAAGCGATACAGCTTCAATATTGCGGCGCGCGCGTTCGGCGGCTTTGCGGATGCTATCAGGTACCGCTCGCGCCTTGCCGATGCCGATACCAACATTGCCTTTGTTGTCACCGACAACGACAACAGTGCGGAAGGCAAAACGCCGGCCGCCTTTGATTACCTTCGCGACGCGCCGGATATCGACTACGCGCTCGTCAAATTCATCGCGCTCTTCTTGGTTTCTGCGCGAATCCCTTCTTCTTCTTTCTGCCATAAATGACCTCCACGCCTATAATTGCAGGCCTGCTTCGCGCGCGCCTTGAGCTACCGCCGCAACACGACCGGTATACTTGAATCCACCTCGATCAAAGACTACCTGTTCAATGCCAGCCGCCTTCGCCCGCTCGGCGACGGTCTGACCGACCATCTTCGCGGCCTCGACCTTGTTCTTATCGGCCAGCGAAGGCGCCAGTTCCTTGTCGATCGTCGAGCAGGAAACCAAAGTACGCCCGGCAATATCATCAATGACTTGCACAAATGTATTGCTGTTGCTGCGGAAAACATTCATCCGGGGCCGCGTGGCAGTGCCGGAAACATGCCTTCGCACCCGCCGGTGACGTCTCTTACGAGCGGCGTATTTCTTTCGACCAATGATATCTGCCATCTCTTAATTCCCTTGCTTCTGTCGTCTCGCAACTCTGCGCGAGCTTTCTACCGCTTGCGCCCGATTCCGAAGGCGTTTAGCCCCTATCGTTTGCCAGCCTTGCCAGCTTTGCGCCGGACGTATTCGCCCAAATAGCGCACACCCTTGCCCTTATACGGTTCAGGCGGGCGCCAGCCGCGGATATCAGCCGCCACTTGACCGACAACTTGCTTGTCGATGCCATCGACGTGAATGATCGTACCGCGCGAATCCTTCGGCACGTCAAAGCTGATATGTGCCGGTGGCTCAACAATTACTTCGTGCGAATGTCCGAGGCGCAACTGCAGATTCTTGCCTTGCAACATCGCCTGATAACCAACACCCTGGATTTGCAGCGTCTTGCGGAAACCCTCGGATACGCCCCGCACCATGTTTGCCAGCAGCGAACGCGTCAATCCATGCAGCGCCTTGTGATGACGCAGGTCTGAGGGCCGCTCTACGACGATTGACCCGTTCTCCTGACGGACCGTCAAATCCGGATTGAAATCCTGCGACAACTCGCCCTTGGGTCCGATCACTTTCACCGTGTTCCGGTCGATGGTGACGCTGACTTTGTCCGGCAGCGGGACCGGTTGCTTGCCTATTCGCGACATATTAACTTCCCTCCCATCACCAGACGTAACACAGCACTTCACCACCAACGCCATTGCGTCGGGCTTGCTGCGCCGTCATCACACCCTTTGGAGTCGTCACGATTGCGATACCCGTGCCACTCAGCACGATCGGCAATTCCTTACGCTTGCGATAGACACGGCGCCCCGGTTTGCTGATTCGCTGCAATTGCGTGATCACAGGCTGCCGGTCCCGGCGCGACCCAAAATATTTCAACTGCACGTTGATCAGCGGTACCGGTTTTTCATCGCCGATAGAGAAATTTTCAATGTAGCCTTCTTCCTGAAGGATCCGGGCGATCTCAATTTTGATCTTGGACATCGGCACGATGACTTCCGGCTTGCCGCGCGTCAGTGCATTGCGAATACGCGTCAACATATCGGCAATTGGATCATTCGTCACGTTAGACACTATAACTGCCTCCTACCAACTCGCCTTCACAACGCCGGGAATCTCGCCATTCAAAGCCATCTCGCGGAAGCAGATCCGGCACAAGCCAAAGCGGCGAATATATCCGCGCGGGCGACCACAAACTTTGCAACGATGACGGACGCGCACCGCGTACTTGCGTCGTTGTTCCCGAAATTGCATACATTTTTTCGCCATGTAACCCTCTCTAGTTCCCTTGGAAAGGCATACCGAGCAGAGTCAGCAATCGGCGGCCCTCCTCATCTGTTTTCGCTGTGGTAACGATGGTGATTTCCATCCCGCGGACCTTGTCAATCTTGTCAAAGTCAATCTCCGGGAAGACCAATTGCTCCCGCAAGCCGACCGTGAAGTTGCCACGACCATCCAACTTAGCCGGGACGCCGCGGAAGTCGCGAATACGTGGAAGCGCGATATTAACCAACCGGTCATAGAGTGCCCACATCCGCTCCTTGCGCAAAGTCACCTTCGTGCCGATCGCTCGGCCCTCACGCAGCTTGTATGTCGCGATGCTCTTTTTCGCGCGGGTGACCACCGGTTGCTGCCCGGTGATAGTCTTCAAGTCCTCGACCGCGCCATCAAGCGAGCGCGGCTCATCAATTGCCTCGCCAACGCCGATGTTCAACGTAATCTTGCTGATCGTCGGCACCTGCATAGGATTTTTATAGCCGAACTCCTGTGTCAGGGTCGGCACCACTTCTTCGAGGTAGCGGGTGTACATGCGGTTTTCCATAATTCACCTCGCTCTAGGAACTGATATCACTTTTGCATTTTTTGCAATAGCGCGACTTGTACCCATCATCAGTCCAGCGGTAGCCGATACGAGTACGCTCATCGCAGTTGCTGCATACCACCATCACATTTGAAAGATGGAGCGGCGCTTCAAACTCGATGATCTGCGCCGGAATTTGCTGCCCGCCGGGCGCGGGGCGCGCCTTACGGTGCCGCTTCATAATGTTCACACCGTTGACAATCACCCGATTCTTCTTGACCAAGATGCGGACGACCTCACCTCGCAGGCCTTTATCTTTGCCCGCAATAACTTCAATGGTGTCCCCTTGCTGCACTCGTTGCATCTCATTACCCTCGTTTACAAGGTCTCCGGCGCCAGTGAGACGATCTTCATAAATCCCTTGTCCCGCAATTCGCGCGCTACGGGACCAAACACGCGGGTGCCGCGGGGATTCTCAAGATCCTCCGCCAGCACGACCGCGGCGTTGTCGTCAAAGCGGATGGTGGAACCATCAGAGCGGCGGTATTCCTTGTGAGTACGTACGATTACCGCCCGCACCAGTTCACCTTTTTTCACACCGCCCGTCGTCGAAGCCGACTTCACCGTGCCGACTACGATATCGCCGACGTGGCCATATTTCACCCTTGACCCGCCAGTGACACGGATGACCAAGATTTCTTGCGCGCCACTGTTATCGGCTACCTTCAAACGCGATTCTGTCTGAATCATCGTTAGCACTCTCCGTTCAAGCAACCAGAGTCGACTATGCCGACTCAGTTGACCACAACCTCCGGCGCTTCCAATACTTCCTCTACCACCCAACGTTTGCGCTTGCTGAGAGGGCGGCTCTGCACGATGCGCACCAATGCGCCTATGCCTGCCCCGGTTTCGTCATGGGCCATCACCTTTCGGGTGGAAGACACGACCTTGTGATAGACCGGGTGCATTTTGCGATTCTCTATCGCCACAACAACCGTCTTTTCCATCTTGTCGCTGACGACCGTCCCAACCAGGCGTTTGCGATTATTCGGCATTCTGTCCCCCTTGCGCAATCATTTCCGCCGCCAATTCGCGCTCACGCAGCGCTGTCTTCAAACGCGCGATGTCTCGCCGCGTCTTACGGAACAGCGTCGTATCCTTAAGCTCGCCGGATTCCTTCTGCAAGCGATATGTGTACATCTCAACTTTTAGGTCCTCGATCTTGTCCAAGATTTCGTCATTCGACATAGCCCGGATTTCGTCGATAAACATCAATTGACCTCCCGCCCCGAGATTGGATCGAAGCGCTTCACAAACTTGGTCTTGATCGGCAGCTTGTGCGACGCCAGCCGCAATGCCTCGCGCGCGTCATCTTCGGGCACGCCACTCATTTCAAATAGGATGCGTCCCGGCTTCACGACACAGACCCACTTCTCCACCGAGCCCTTACCACTGCCCATGCGCGTTTCAGCCGCTTTCTGCGTCACCGGCTTATCCGGAAATATACGAATCCAAACCTTGCCGCGACGGCGAATATAACGCACCATCGCCCGCCGGCAGGCTTCAATCTGTCGGCTGGTAACCCAACTGGGCTCGAGCGCCTGCAAGCCATAATCTCCAAATTGAACGACCGCGCCACGCCGCGCCTTGCCACGCATGCGGCCGCGCATCTGCTTGTTGTACTTTCTGCGTTTCGGCATCAACATGTGGTTTGCTCCTCTGGAAGCGCTCTAGTTCCGTCGACCGCGACGACCGTCACGGGCAGCAGGCCTCTGCGCGCCGGTACTGAAGGGATCTTCGCCCGGCAAGATATCGCCTTTGTAAATCCACACTTTCACGCCTATCTGACCAAAGGTCGTCAAGGCTTCGGCGAAACCGTAGTCGATATCGGCTCTTAAGGTGTTGCGCGGCACGCGGCCATCAAACATCCACTCGCGTCGCGCCATATCGGAGCCGCCGAGACGACCGCTGACTTCGATACGGATTCCACCAGCGCCCTGCCGCATCGCCTGCATGATGGCGCGTTTCATGGCGCGGCTATGGCCAATCCGGCGGACGAGCTGGGACGCAACATTCTCCGCCACCAGCGTCGCATCCAGGTCCGGCTTCTCGATCTCGCTGACTTCGACCTTCACTTTCTTGCCAGTCATATCCTGCAGGTTCTGTCGCAATTCCTTTACTGCCTCGCCCTTCCGCCCGATGATTAGCCCGGGACGGACAGTATTGATTGTAACAATCACGAGGTTCGGATTCCGCTCAATCTCTATGCGAGACACACCGGCGCGCGCCGTCTTCGCTTTGAGGTATTTACGGATCTTGCGATCTTCCATCAACAAGTTGACGTATTGCTCGCCTTCTGCATACCAGCGAGCATCCCATTCACGGATGACTTTCAGGCGAAAGCCCTTAGGATGAACCTTACGACCCATTAAATTCTTCCTCCCGCTCTGCCAAGATCACCCACAGGTGAGACGTGCGTTTCAAACGCGGCTTGAAGCGTCCGCGCGCGCCCGCTTTGAAGCGCTTCAACGTAGGACCATCGCCAGCGTAAATCTGCGAAACATACAGTTCTTCCCTGTTCAGATCAAAATTGTTCACCGCGTTAGCCATCGCCGACGACAATGTCTTGCTTACAAAAGTCGAACCCTTCTGCGGCATATAATCCAGCACAATCAAGGCCTCTTCCGCATCCATCCCGCGCACTTTGTCACAGACTAGACGCAGCTTCCGCGGCGAGATCGGCAGATATCGAGAAATAGCGCGAACTTCCATATCATCAACCTCTATCGTCTACTGTCCGTGATATGACCGCGGAACGTGCGCGTAGGTGCAAATTCACCCAGCTTGTGCCCAACCATGTTCTCCGTGATGTAGATCGGCACATGCCGCCGGCCATCATGCACGGCAATCGTATGACCGACCATCTGCGGAAAGATCGTACTCGCCCGACTCCACGTGCGAATGACGACTTTTTTGTTCTGCTGGTTAAGCCGCTCCACTTTCTCCAACAGCTTGGGACTAATGTAGTAGCCTTTTTTCAGTGACCGTGACATATTCGTCTCTCCTGATTAACGGCGCTTGCCGCGGCGGCGGACGATGAACTGACTCGTACGCTTATTCCGCCGCGTACGTACGCCGAGCGCTTTCTTGCCCCAGGGTGTCTTCGGCGCTGCCATACCGATGCCGGACTTGCCCTCACCACCGCCATGTGGATGACTCGCCGGATCCATTGCCGTGCCTCGGACCGAGGGCCGCCAACCCAGCCAACGGCGCCGACCAGCTTTACCTAGTTTGACATTTGAATGTTCAGCATTGCCCACCTGCCCGATTGTTGCTCGACAAGTAGCAAGAATCATTCGCATCTCGCCGCTTGGCAGGCGGAGCGTAATATACTTGCCTTCCGATGCCAATATCTGCGCCGATGTCCCGGCGGAACGCGCCAACTGCCCGCCTTTGCCCGGCCGCATTTCGATATTGTGCACCACCGTGCCCAGCGGAATTTCCTTCAGCGCCCGACTATTTCCCGGTCGCAACGTGCTCATGGCGCCGTTTCCGATCTTGTTACCGACTTGAAGGCCCATGGGCGCGATGATGTAACTCTTGACGCCGTCTTCGTATTGCAGCAGGGCGATACGTGCGGAACGATTGGGATCATACTCGATAGCGATGACCTCCGCGCGGCAATCTTCCTTGTCCCGCTTGAAGTCAATTATCCGATAACGCCGCTTATGTCCGCCGCCCCGGTGCCGCACTGTGATCCGCCCGGTGTTATTCCGGCCGCCCTTCTTCCGTAAGGCGCGCGTTAAAGAACGCTCGGGTTTCTTCTTCGTGATCTCTTCGAATGTATACCCGGTCATATCACGGCGACCGGGCGATGTGGGTTTATAGACCTTAATGGGCATCCTAAATGCACTCCCTAAACATCAAAAAGCTCGATCGAAACGCCATCCTCCAGCGTTACGATTGCCTTCTTCCACGCGCGGGACCGAATGTACTGGTTGCGACCTCGGCGTCCGCGTTTGGCTGGCATCACCATCGTGTTGACTTTGACCACCTTGCCCTCAAGGTCAAAAATCTCTTCCACCGCTTCTTTGACCTGAATCTTGTTGGCGTTCCGTGCTACTTCAAAAACGTATTTGTTCTGCGCGTCCGCCATCTCAGTTGTCTTTTCCGTGATTAGTGGACGGCGGATAACATCATAAAGGTGTAGCTCGGCCATGTTACGCTCCCTTGCCCCAAATGCCCTTGATCACATCGAGAGCGTCCAAAGACATAATCACCTTGTCGTATTTCAGCAAGTCGCGGACGTTCAGGTAATTGGCGACGAGTGAATGGACTTTGGCTAGGTTACTTGCGCTCTTGCGGACCGTTTTCTGGTCACGCGTCACCACGATCAATGCCGATTGATCGCCGACCAGCGCCTTAATAAAACTGCGCATTTCCTTAGTCTTCGGAGCGTCCATATCGAGTTTGTCGACTAATATCAACTGGTCATCACGCACCAACGCGCTGAGCGTCGAACGGATAGCGCCTTGCCTCATCTTCTTCGGCATCCGCTTTGAATAGTCGCGAGGCTTGGGTCCATGCGCCAAACCGCCACCGACGAATATAGGCGCACTTTGAGCGCCGTGACGCGCCCGGCCCGTACCCTTTTGCCGATACCATTTTGCTCCGGTCGCGCGGATTTCGCTGCGGGAACGCGTGTTATGCGATCCTTGCCGGGCGTTTGCCATCTGCCGGACGAAAGCTTGGTGCATCAAGCCCACGTTGATCTTGGCTTCAAAGATATCGGACGGCAGGTCAATCTGGGATACTTCGCGACCGGCGCTATCCAAAACTGGTAATTGCATGGCCAACTCTCCTGTCTTCTCCGCCGTCGGTTAAGCGCGCTTCGCGGCCGGGCGGATCATGACGATGCTGCCTTTGGCGCCAGGCACGGAGCCCTTCACAGCCAACAGGTTATTCTGGGCATCAACAACGACCAAGGGTAGATTCTGCACGGTCACACGATCATTACCCATGCGGCCCGCCATCCTCTTGCCTTTCAACGTCCTGCCAGGCGTGGCGCACATGCCGATCGATCCGGGCGAACGCATCCGGTCGGATTGACCGTGTGTCTTCGGTCCGCGAGCGAAGCCGTGGCGCTTGATTGTGCCCGCATGACCACGTCCCTTGCTCGTACCAATGACATCAACCAGCTCACCGCGCTCAAAAATATCGACATTGATCTCTTGACCCTCTGCAACCGCCAATTCGGCAGTTTCAGGCAGGCGAAATTCACGCAGGTGACGTAACGCAGGCAAGTCGGACCGCTGCAAGTGGCCCAGTTGGCCCTTGGTCAGTCTCTTTGGTTTGGCTTCCCCATATCCAAGTTGTACCGCGATATAACCATCGCGTTCGACGTTACGTATTTGCGTCACGTAGCAGGGTCCCGCCTGAATCACAGTCACCGGAGTCACCGTACCCTGTTCATCAAATACCTGGGTCATGCCTACTTTTTTGCCAATCATGCCCTTCATGATTTAGTCTCCACTCGGATGCGCTCGCATGCTTCTCTCGCACACACCCGGTAATCCTCGTAACCAGCCATCTGGATGGCACGCCTCATGCCTTTGCCCCGCAAGGAATCGCGAGGGAGCTACGCAAGAGGCCATTTGCACAAAAAGGTATCGCGCGAGCTCCGTTAAATCTTGATTTCGATATCGACGCCCGCTGGCAAGTTAAGCCGCATCAAGGTATCAATCGTCTTGCTATCCGGTTCCAGCACATCAATCAGCCGTTTGTGGGTCCGTACTTCAAAATGCTCCTGGGAATCCTTGTCAATAAAGGGTGAACGCCGAACTGTGAAGCGCTCAATCCGAGTCGGCAAGGGTACCGGACCCACTACGCGCGAACCGGTTCGTTCCGCGGTGTCCACAATACGCTGAGCTGACTGATCAAGTACCCGGTGGTCGTAAGCCTTCAGCCGGATACGTATCTTGTTCTTTGCCATTCCGCCACCTTTAACTGTTCAATCAAGACACCGATCAGGTTAGACGAGCCGGGAACTATACCCGGCTCAGGTCCTTACGCGCCTAGACTAACTTACTCCAGAATCTCGGTGATGCGGCCCGCGCCGACCGTCAGGCCACCTTCGCGAATCGCAAAAGAAGAGCCGCGTTCCAGTGCAACAGGCGTGATCAGTTCCACATCAAGGTTGACATTGTCGCCAGGCATGACCATTTCCACACCATCCGGCAGCGTGATTGTGCCAGTGACATCCATCGTGCGAATGTAGAATTGCGGACGGTAGCCGCTGAAAAAGGCCTTGTGTCGGCCACCTTCGTCACGACGCAACACATAGACTTCACATTTGAATTTCTTGTGCGGCGTAATCGAGCCAACCGCGGCGATAACCATGCCGCGCTGGACCTCGTCACGACCGATACCGCGCAGGAGGATCCCGGCGTTGTCACCAGCCTGCGCCTGGTCTAGCTCCTTGTTGAACATTTCGATGCCAGTGACAACCGTTTTGACGATTTCGTCGCGCAAGCCAACGATATCGACCTCCGTGCCCTTCAGCAGCGTACCGCGGGCAACGCTTCCGGTGACAACCGTGCCGCGCCCCTTAATAGAGAAGACGTCTTCAATGGCCATCATGAATGGCTTGTCGACATCGCGCATTGGCGTCGGAATCCACTCGTCAACGGCATCCATCAACTCGATGATCGACTCGTATTCCGGCGCGCTTGGATCATTGCTTTCACATTCCTGCGCTGCCAGAGCCGAACCCTTTATGATTGGCGTATCTGGATCAAAACCATAGCCTTCAAGCAATTCGGCAAGCTCCATCTCAACCAACTCAATCAGTTCTTCGTCATCCATTTGGTCGGTCTTGTTGAGATAGACAACCATGGCTGGGACTTCCACCTGCTTGGCCAGCAAGACGTGTTCGCGTGTTTGCGGCATCGGCCCATCGGGCGCGCTGACGACCAGGATTGCACCGTCCATTTGCGCCGCGCCGGTGATCATGTTCTTGATATAGTCGCGGTGGCCCGGGCAATCTACGTGCGCATAGTGACGATTGTCGGTTTCATACTCGACATGGCGAATATTGATGGTGATGCCGCGGGCGCGTTCTTCTGGCGCGTTGTCGATGTCGCCATATTCGCGTTCTTGCGCCTGCCCTTTGAGCGCCAATACCTTGGTGATAGCGGCGGTCAAGGTCGTTTTGCCGTGGTCGACATGACCGATCGTTCCAATATTTACATGCGGCTTGCTACGCTCGAATTTCCCCTTAGACATTTGACAATCCCTCTTGTGAACTCCCCGATTTGAAAATGAATGACCGAACAAAACTGGCGACTGGTTCACCCAGCCTCACCTCAACGCGCGCCGGATTTCACTGCCTCGGCAATATCTTCCGGCGCGACCGTATAGGTATCAAATTCCATGCTGAAATTGCCACGACCCTGCGTGTTGTTGCGCAAGTCATTAGCATAGCCAAACATCTCACCCAATGGCACTTGCGCATTGATCACCGAAATGCCTTCGCTATGCGGCTCCATGCCCCGTATCACGCCACGACGTGAGGAAATGTCCCCAACAACAGCGCCGGTGTAGTTATCGGGCACGACGACTTCGACACTCATAGACGGCTCAAGAATAACTGGCCCGCTCTTCTGAATGCCCTCCTTCAGACACATTGAACCAGCGATGGTGAAGGCGATTTCGCTGGAGTCCACCTCGTGGTAAGCGCCATCAATTAGCGTCGCTTTGATATTCACCACTGGATAGCCAGCCACCACACCGCCCTGCATCGCCTGGGTGACACCCTTCTTGACCGCGGGAATATATTCCTTCGGAATCGCTCCGCCACGGATCGCATCCACAAAGAGCAATTCGCTATCAGCGGCGTCCTTCTCCTCTGCCGGTATCGGCTCGAAGCGAATCACGCAACGCGCATACTGACCAGCGCCACCTGTCTGACGTCTGAAGGTCGTATCGATTTCCATCGACCGCGTGATCGTTTCTCTGTAAGCAACCCGTGGCCGGCCCACTCGCGCTTCGACGCCATATTCACGCATCAATCGATCGACCAAGACTTCCAAATGCAACTCACCCATGCCCTTGATCTTGGTCTGGCCCAACTGGTCATCAACCTCAATCTGGAAGGTGGGGTCTTCTTCGGCGAGTTTCCGCAAACCGATGCCCATCTTGTCTTGATCGGCTTTGGTGTTGGGTTCGATAGCGACTTCTACCACCGGATCAGGGAAAGTGATGTTTTCTAGCAGAATTGGCTTGTTCGGCACGCTCAACGTATCACCAGTGAATGTTTCCTTCATACCGATAATCGCAGCAATATCGCCGGCGTGAACCTCTTTGACATCCTCGCGCCGGTCGGCAAACATGCGTACGATGCGGCCTATGCGCTCACGTTTACCGTTCGCTGTATTGACTACCATTGTGCCCGCCTTGAGAACGCCGGAATACACACGGGTGAACGCCAGTCGGCCATAGGGATCGGAGACGATCTTGAAGACCAGCGCAGACATTGGTTCTTCGTCATCGGCGTAGCGAAACAACTCTTTGCCATCCTTTGGATCCTCGCCCTTAACCGGCGGGATATCCAACGGCGACGGAAGCAAAGCCACAACCATATTCAACAGCGCCTGCACACCTTTATTCTTCAATGCCGAGCCACACATGACCGGATGCAACTGACCCGAGATCGTCCCGGCGCGCAGGCCGGCGAGAATCTCCCCGTCGGTAATCTCCTCTTCTTCAAGAAATTTCATCGTCAAGTATTCATCGTGCTCGACGATCTTTTCGATCATCTCGTCACGACGCGTTTCCGCCATTTCCCTATGGCTCTCGGGAATCTTATGATAGTTGATGTCCGTGCCTTCGTCGTTGCCGTAGGTGATCAACTCCATCTTTAACAGATCAATAATGCCTTCAAAGTTCTCACCGCTGCCATAAGGCGCTTGAATCACCACCGGATTCGCTTTTAGCCGGTTGACCATCATATTGACGCAGCGGTCAAAGTCAGCGCCCGTACGATCCATCTTGTTGACGAAACACATCCTCGGCACATTGTACTGAGAGGCCTGACGCCAAACGGTTTCCGATTGCGGCTCAACCCCGGCGACGCTGTCAAACACAGTGATGCCACCGTCTAGCACCCTCAGGCTCCGTTGTACCTCGGCTGTGAAGTCCACATGACCGGGCGTATCAATGATGTTGATCTGATGATCATCCCAGCTCGCCGTGACAGCAGCCGAAGTAATCGTGATGCCGCGCTCCCGCTCCTGATCCATGTAATCAGTGGTAGCGGAGCCTTCGTGAGTTTCACCGATCTTGTGCACCATGCCGGTGTAATATAGAACGCGCTCGGTGACGGTCGTCTTGCCAGCGTCAATATGCGCGATGATTCCGATGTTGCGCACTCTGTTGAGATCGAAACCAGGTGTCGTCTTTGCCATTTTCCATTCACTTCCCGCGTATTGCGAGCGGGATTCGCCCTAGCGAAAGTGCGCAAAGGCGCGATTCGCCTCTGCCATGCGATGCGTTTCATCTTTCCTGCGGATTGCGCTGCCTTGCCCATTGTAAGCATCGAGCAGTTCATTTGTCAGCTTTTCCGCCATACTTCTGCCGCTGCGGTCCCGCGCGAACTGGATCAGCCAGCGCATCGCCAGCGTCACCCCGCGTTCATGCGACACATCAATCGGCACTTGATATGTCGAGCCTCCAACGCGCTTCGGCTTAACCTCGACCGCCGGCGTCACGTTGCGAATCGCAATCTCAAAGACCTCGATTGGATCTTTCTTCGTGCGCTCGCCCATAGAGTCCAAAGCCTCGTACATGATGCGCGTCACCAGGCTCTTCTTGCCGCCACGCATCATACGATTAATAAACATCGCCACGTGTAAATTGCCGAACTTAACATCAGGCGGCGGGATACGCTTGGGCGGACGATTTCTCCTCGGCATTCCTTAGCTCCTTATCTCACAAACCATTTTCGCCCGGCAGCGGCTATGTAACTTGTCGGATACCTTACTGCGCGCCTGCCTGAGCGAGTCTGCTGCTGGCAAGCCAATTATTTGCGACGCTTGGTCCCGTACTTGCTACGCCCCTGCTCGCGGCCATCAACGCCACTGGTATCCAATGTGCCGCGTACGATGTGGTAACGAACGCCGGGTAAATCCTTCACGCGTCCACCGCGCACCAATACGACGCTGTGCTCCTGTAAATTGTGGCCCTCGCCACCGATATACGCCGTGACTTCGATGCCGTTGGTCAAGCGTACACGCGCGACTTTGCGCAGCGCCGAGTTAGGCTTCTTCGGCGTCATCGTCTTAACTTGCGTGCAGACGCCTCGCTTTTGTGGCGCGCCCTTTTGCTGGCGCGAGCGCCGATTCTTAAGCGCGTTAAAGGTGTACTGGAGCGCGGGCGCCTTATTCTTCTTGCCCTTACTCTTGCGACCTTTTCGCACTAACTGATTGATTGTTGGCATTGATCACTCCATCAATCTCTATTTCTGCACTGCTTTCTTTAGACATGCAAACAGGCGCATCTATACGCCTATCTCTTCTCTAATAGCGAGCCGCTTCGCATCGGCAAAGCACTTTCGCCATATTCGCTCAATTCAGCCGCCAGTGCCTCATTCAGGGAGGTTGTCAACTGGGAGTGCAATCGCGCATATTATCAATAGCGCAATTAGCTGTCAAGGCAAAATTCAGCCAATTGCCATTTCCTTCATACCAGTCAGCGAGATCACTTGCCCCGAAACAATTCCCGCACGATTATGTTGCGCTGTATCTCGCTCGTGCCCTCATAGATCTGAAAGATCTTGACATCGCGCAGCAGCTTCTCGACCGGGTATTCCTTCATATAACCGTAGCCGCCAAAGACCTGCACCGCATCCACGGCCGCTTTGGTCGCCATATCAGCGGCAAATGCTTTAGCATAAGCGGGGATCCGCGGATTGGTGATTCCAGCGTCCACCTGCCAGGCTGCTTGCCAGGTTAACAGACGCGAGGCCTCATAGTTTATCGCCATGTCGGCGATCTTGTGCCCGACCGCTTGATGCTGATAAATCGGCACACCGAATGCCTCGCGCTCGCTGGCATATCTGATGCATTCTTCCAGCGCCCGTCGCTGCAAGCCGCAAGCCGCCGCCGCTACCCCTGGTCGACTGTAATCGAAAACTTTCATGGCGATGTAGAAGCCCTGGCCAACCTCACCGACGATATTCTCCTCAGGCACCTCAACATTCTCAAAGACAATCTCGGCAGTATCAGAGGCACGCTGGCCCAGTTTGTCGAACTTCTTGCCCACACTGACACTGGGCGAGTCTCGGTCAACGATGAAGCAGGTCATTCCGCGATGCCCAGCAGACAGATCCGTCTTGGCGAAAATCGTGAAGAAATGCGCGTGGCTCGCGTTTGTAATGAATGTCTTACTTCCATTGATAATGTAGGCGGCGCCTTTCTTGTCAGCCCTCGTCTGTATGCCCGCCACGTTGGAGCCAGCATTGGCTTCAGTGACGCCATACGAGCAGAATTGACCTTGCGTGCCCGCCCGTTCGCCAAGCCAATATGCTTTCTGCTTTTCATTGCCTGCAACCAGGATTGGCAACATGGCTAAGGAATTCACGCCCAGGCTTGAGCTGATGCCTGTACAGCCATAACCCAATTCCTCAGAAACCAAGACCTCTTCAAATGCCGTCGCGCCCACGCCACCGTATTCTTGCGGAATCAGCATGTTCACGATGCCGAGTTCCCGCGCCTTATGGAAAATGTCTTCGGGAAAAATCGACTTTTCATCATATTCGGCCGCCACCGGGATAATATTGTCCGCTACAAAGTCGCGTGTCATGCGAACCAGCATTTCTTGTTCTTCATTCAACTCAAATTGCGGACCGACCATCGCTGCTGTCCTCCACACTCAAATTCAGGCAAGCTAATCTAACAAGGATTAGATTTATTTTCCAGCCTCACGCACGAGACTCAATGCTGCGTCGATAACCTTTTCCTGCTGTTCGCGTCGGCTGATCTGCGCCGGAAGATCGCCCGCTTGTTCGCCGTACCAGCCGAACTGCGCATGGTTGCCACCTTCAATCACGATCTTCAGCGAATTGGCAGGCAACTGCGAGAATGAGCCTTCTACTTCGTCAACAGTAGCCAAGCCGTCGCGATCGCCATAGATGATCGCCACAGCCAAGTCCTGACCACGGAAATCAAAATGCGATTCCGGGAAGGCAGCCAGCATGACCAAACCATCCACACGGCCGGGGTTCTCGTGAGCATAGCGAGCCGCCATTGAGCCGCCCAGCGAATGCCCGGCGATAACCCAGGCCGAAATCCGTGGATAGGCTTCAATGACAGCGGTGGCTGCTTCCGTATTGAGAATGGCGAGATTCAGCGGCATAGGTATTATGACAGCCAGGCTGCCAGCTTCAGCCAGGCCTCTTGCCAGAGGCGCGTAAGCCTCGGGCGGAACTCGGCCGCCAGGATACAAGATGAAGCCGCTGGTGATGCTGTTGGCAGTCGGCATAAAGACAATCCAGGGCTCACGACTAACTCTGACGGTTCCATCGGAAACCAGCGCTGCTTCCGCCTCCGCCATTACTTCGCCGGCTGGGCTGCCAAAGTAAATCACCAAACCTACGACCACAATAACAACTGAAATTAGCACGAGCAACGCGAAGCGCGCGAGCGGGCGCCGCGGCATTAAAGACTTCATAATTTCAGTGCGTCCACCATGGTTTTCCCCGCAGCGATGCCTGACATGAAAGCGCCTTCAACGCGACCTCGCCCACCAAATGCATCGCCGGCGAAGACCAAAGGCGGCAAGTCACGCGCCAGCAAGCATTCATGGGGATGCGTAGTTAATGGCACAGAATGGCGCCATTTCTTAAGCTGCGTATGTGCAATCTTCGCGCCAGCACATAAGTAAGGCAATACTGCTGACTCCAACTCGCGCACGATATCTTCTTCGGAAGCATCCCAGTTTTGCCGGCTGAATTTTGCGTTGGCGTGGCTGGTGACTATCGTCATCTGCGAGATACCCTTCGCCTCATTGTCCGCCACCCAGTAAATATCGCTCTGGAAGTTCTGTACCGCGCCCGGTTCCGGCAGTTCCACCTCACCATCGATTTCGTGTATCCCGCATAGGCAAGGACCAAAGCGTATTCGTCGTAAATCAGCCAAGTCCTCGGCGTGCAGATCAACACCACTCCGTGCCAGCAAGGCGAGCGTCTCCGGCATGGGCGGCGTCAAAATCAAGCCCGCGCCCTCGTGCATATCGCCCTCACTATCTTCAAGTGTCCAGCCGTCCGCGGTCTGTCGCAGGGACAAGATGCGTCGATCCAGCATGATGTCGAGCCCCCCTGCCAGATGCTTAGCCAGCTTGTTCATGCCACCGCGCGTCGCATATCTTGGATGCCCATCCCCCGCCGTGCGCTTGACGCTGCCATCAGACCAGCCAGTGCCCCAAATATACACAAGGTCAAGCGCAAGCCACTTTTCCACGTGCTTCTGCAGCGTCTCACCACGAACGGTAAAGAACTGCGCGCCGTGGTCTGCCAAACCACCATCGCCGACCCGCCGCGTCGCCAGCCGTCCGCCAACGCTTCGTCCGCTTTCAATAAGACCAACCGACATCCCGCGCCCTTGCAGAGTCCGCGCCGCCATTAAACCCGACATGCCTGCACCAACTATCAAGACATCCACAGAGCAATCTTTCGCTTCTCCCGCCCCCGACGACGCAATCATACCGCAATCAAGGTGATATGTTAGGTTGGTTCAGTCGCTCGCTGCCCATCCCGCTCTTTTATGTGTTTCTATAACAAAGGAGCTACACAGAGCGCTTTAGGTATGTTATAGTATCCTCGCATGGTGACATTGGCTGAATTGGGTCGGTGAATGTCGCCAACCATCATGGGAGCGAATTAGATTCGACGTTGGTGGCTGAAACCGCACTGCAAGCCGTGACGCCAAAACACGTTAAACTGGCAACGCACATAGGTGCAAAACCCAATTTCCAACCCCTTCCTATGGTAGCTTAGCTAACCGGGATGAGGGTGTAGAGGCAGACAGTCCTCTACCGCTCCTGCAGTATCGCCTCCCTTCGTGATCTGCAACGAGTGTCATAAAAAGTTAGGGTGCCCGCCGTCCACGCCGATAAGATGGCGCCAAGACCTATCGGCTAGCGTCATGTGAACCGCGCACTCTGGGACTGCATGATGTGAATCTTTTCAGGGAGCTAAGCTTGTAGATGTGCGAGATTCGAAACCAGCGGACCCGGGGGGCAGGTCCCCGGCGCTTCCACTACTAATCGCCGCCTTGAATTGTACAAGGCGGTTTTGCTTTCATTGGCTATAATCATCCACATTATGATCATAAGATTATCTCTCGCTATCTTCTCTGTCCGAGTCGTCGTCTTTTCTTTCCTTCTCGCCAGTTGCACTTCCACCGCGCCACAGATGACCGCCACCGCCGTTTATAGCCAAGCCCACTCCAACATCGAGAGTCTGCGCGCAACTGCTACCGTTGTCCGTGCTCGGATGAAAACCACGCTCGAGTATGCTGGTACTCGCGTCGGGCAAGCGGAAGAAGCTGCCGGTTTACTGCGATACAGTTTGATAAACCTTGGTACTGACACGAACTTTGTCGAGACAAGCGTGAACCTGATAAGGAGTATCCCGACACCGGAGCCTAAACCAACTCTAGTTAGCACTCGCGAGCAAGCAATCGGCGCGATCACACCAATACTTCCCCCCACAGATATGCCGATCGCCGCTGCCACTGCCGAGGCCACAAATCCCCAGCCGGCCGCAGACGAAAACCGACCGCGCCTGGAAAACATCGTGATGGCATCGGGCGTAAATGACTACGATTGCGCGATCGACGCCAATCCCAGATTCACGCCGCAGTCATTGGCAATTTATATCGTAGCCGAAGCATATAATGTTGCCGCTGGCGCCACTATTTCTTCGCGCTGGTATCGCCGCGGCACAGAAGTCGCCTATTTCAGCTTTCAAGCGGAGAACGACATAAACGGCAACTGCATCTGGTTTTTCATCGACCAGACGGATACCACTTTCATTCCCGGCTCGTGGAGCGTCGAGATACGTGTTGACGACATCGCGATAGCCACGCCGATTGCCTTCCAAATCACGGGCGCTTAAAGCTATATTCACTCAAGAATCGGCTATCGGTCCCTGGTCGAGCACTGCATTTCGAGATTGGCATCGCATACAACTGCTGGCATAATGTTGCGTATAGCGATGTATGAGTTTGGTAAATCTATAGGATAGGCGAGATGGCAATCGTCACCCGCTGGGACAACAAGAAAAAGACTATCATCCTCCTCGAGTTCGAATCAGAATGGACTTGGGATGAACTCGAAGCAGCGGTACAAAAAGCGGACAATTTGATCGGCAGCGTTGAACACTTTGTCGATCTCATCATCGACCTCGAAGGCGCGTCGATCCCCCGCGACATATTGACTGGCGCGAAGAATCTGCTCGCATCCGGCGAAGCGCGGCCGAATGAAGGCGCTCGCGTTGTTGTCGGCGCAAATGGCGCGCTGCGAACCATCTACCAGACCTTGCAGAAGACCCTCAATAACGATGTCGAGGGGCGTGAGGTCCTGTTCGCCCCAAACCTATCCGATGCGCGCGCCATCATCCGCGGCCTGGCATTAGACCGCTAGCTTTGCGTGTTCAGCAATTCCTCGATTCCAGCGTGATTCCTCTTTGCAATTCTATCCTTGCCTTCCTCGCGCTAAGGCTGAACAAGCTCTAGCTCCCCGAGCGCCTAGCCAAATGGGCAGTAGCATTCAGTATAGGGTTGACGCTATGTTATAGTCCTAACTAGAGGGGGGCGAAACCCATGATGATGAGAGGCGGTGGTTGGTTCCGCTACTGGCACGGCGCCGACGCAACAACGAAACCGAATGTCACCCGGCGCTTGCTGCTGCGTGTGCTGGCTTATGCCAAACCCTATCGATTCCAGATCGTCGGGATGCTCTCAACCATCCTGTTGACGACCGGGCTCGGCCTGCTCAGTCCTCTCATCTTTCGCGAAATCATAGATTCAGCGCTGCCGGAAAAAGATATTGGCAAGCTTAATGTGCTGGTTCTGGGACTGCTTGCCATCCCCTTGATCAATGGTGGAGTTCGAATCGTTCAGCGCAAGCTAAACGTCTCTATAGGCGAAGGGGTGATCTACGATCTGCGCGTCTCGCTATATCACCACCTGCAGAAGATGTCGCTTCGCTTCTTCACCAACACAAAATCAGGCGAGTTGATGAGTCGCCTCAACAACGATGTGGTTGGCGCCCAGAATGCCATCAGCAACACCATCGTCTCTATCATCACGAATGTCATCACCGTCATCGCCACTCTAGCCGTCATGATGAGCATGAAATGGGAGCTGACCATACTTGGCGTTCTAGTGCTGCCTTTGTTCATCTTCTTTGCCCGTCGCCTGGGCCGAAGGCTGAAAGACATTGCCCGCGAGCAGATGGGTTACAACGCGCAAATGAACGCCATGATGAACGAAACTCTCGACATCAGCGGCGCGCTCCTGGTTAAGTTATTTGGGCGGATCGACTCAGAGGTTGATCACTTTGAAAAACGCGCCGCCGATGTACGTGATTCGGGTATCCGGCGCGCTGTCCTGGGCACTCAATTCTTTGTGCTTATTGGGCTGGTCAGCGTCGCTGGTACTGCTCTGGTTTACTGGATTGGCGGTATTCTGGTCATACAAGACCAATTTACTATCGGTGACATTGTCGCATTTGTAACCTACCTCACGCAGCTTTATACACCATTGCAGGCTTTGACCAATGCCCCTATCGACTTCGCTCAGTCCATCGTCAGCTTTGAGCGGGTCTTCGAGATAATCGACCTGCCATTAGAAATTGAAGAGAAACCTGATGCGGTTCACCTTACCGATGTCCGCGGCGAATTGACATTCGCTGATGTTAGCTTCCGTTACGAAGTTGACAGACGCCAGCTACTCACTGATGTCGAGCGAATCGGGCGCATGGACAACGTAGCAGCGACCCGCTCCGGCAATCCCAAACAGCGCGACAACGGCAATTCAACAGGCGCCGCCGTACATCAAGCGCGCGATCTGGCGCTGAACAAGCTTTCGTTCAATATTGCGCCCGGGCAGCTTGTCGCCCTGGTCGGTCCAAGTGGCGCCGGCAAAACCACGCTGACCTACCTCATTCCACGTCTCTACGACCCGTCAGAAGGTCGCATCACTCTCGACGGGCACGACCTGCGCGACTTGACCTTAAGCACTATGGCAGAAAATATCGGCATGGTGACGCAAGAGACCTACCTATTCCATGATACGATTCGCACGAACCTGCTATACGCCAAGCCAGAAGCCACACAAGCCGAGATCGAAACGGCGGCCAAAGTCGCCCATATTCACGACTTCATCGCAGGCCTCAGAGACGGATATGACTCTATCGTCGGCGAACGCGGTTATCGCTTGAGCGGCGGTGAAAAACAGCGAATGGCGATTGCGCGCGTCGTTCTGAAGGACCCGCGCATTCTCGTCTTGGACGAAGCCACCAGCCATCTTGACAGTCAGTCCGAAGCGCTGATACAAGATGCGCTTAGCCATATCATGCGTGGTCGCACGAGCATAGTTATCGCCCATCGGCTCAGTACAATTCTCGCTGCCGACATGATTCTTGTGCTCGATCGCGGCGTCATCGTCGAACGAGGTACACATGTGCAACTGCTTGAAAGAGGCGGTTTATACGCCAATCTCTACGAAACGCAGTTCAGCCATCAGCGTGAATTGGCCTGAGCTGGGGCGACTACAATGAAGGCAACGATTATCCAACTGGACGCAAGCCAGCTTGATGTTGAGTGGCAGCGCCTCGTACGCCATGTGGCGGAATATAAGTCGCAACTCGTGCTTTTGCCAGAGATGTGCTTTGCCCCTTGGTTCTGCAGCGAACCGGCCCAGAATGACTATACCTGGCAAAGCGCTGTGGCTGCGCACGAAGCCTGGCTCGCGAGGCTGCCTGAGCTCCCCGCCGATATCATCGCCGGCACGGCGCCGCGAAACATCAGCGATAAGCGACACAACGTTGCTTATCTTTGGACGCGGCAAAAAGGCCTCCAATGGACACACAAGAAGACCTACCTGCCCAACGACGACGGCTATTGGGAAGCAAACTGGTATGACCGCGCGCCAGTCGATTTTCAGGTCACACACATCTCTCAGCTAACCGTCGGTTTCATGATCTGCACCGAGATCTGGTTCTTGCAACACGCCCGCGAATATGGAAAGCTCGGTGCGCATCTGCTTCTCAATCCCCGCAGTACGCCCGGGCACACCAATGCCAAATGGACCGCAGGCGGGCAAACAGCCGCCGTCGTCTCCGGCGCATTTTGCCTTTCGTCTAACCATGCCGGCCAGATCAAACATTTGGATCTCGGCGGCGCAGGCTGGCTGTGCGATCCCGACGGAACCGTGCTCGCCACAACTTGTGACGAGAAGCCCTTCGTCACAGTCGAGCTTGATCTAGCCCTTGCTGAAGTGGCGAAATCCACCTACCCGCGCTATGTGGACGATAGCCCACTCTAGGCGCCGTTGTCGCTAGACAATCGTCCGAGCCCTCTGTTACGATACGGCAGACTCAGCATCTACCGAGTAAGGCATGTCCTCCAAACGCTTGATCGTCGGCCTGGGCAATCCCGGCATCAAATACGCGAAGACCCGCCACAATATCGGTTTCCGGGTCATAGACGAGTTGGTAGCGCGTCACAATCTCGGCGCGGGCCGAGGCGAAAAACGCGCGCAGACCTGGGATGTCCAAATCCGAGGTCTAAGGGTCAAACTCGCCAAGCCTATGACCTACATGAACCGTAGCGGCGAGTCTGTTCGTCAATTGATGGATTATTATGATATTCCGTTCTCGAATCTACTTGTCGTACACGATGATCTGGATACGCCCTTCGGCATACTGCGTCTGCGCCAATCAGGCGGACATGGCGGGCAGAATGGCCTGCGCAGCATAATCCAGCACCTTGGCAGCAAAGACTTCGCCCGTCTGCGTTTTGGCATTGGGCGCCCTCCCGGCAAGATGGACCCTGTCAATTATGTACTACAGCCTTTCAAAATCGATGATGTCATACGCGCAAATGAACTGGCGGGACGTGCGGCTGATGCTGTTGGGGTCTGGCTTAGCGAAGGCATTGAACAGGCCATGTCTCGTTTTAACGGTGATGCAATCGGCTCGAAAAACGCACCGAACAGACGCAATCTAAAAGAGCAACTCGCGCTCTCGCTGCGCGCTCATGAATTAGCGCCTTCAGACCATAAGCCGCTCATGAAACTCATCGCGCTGCAAAAGAAGTTGGGGCTGATTGACGACGCTGTCACCAACCACCTCAAGTTGGCGCATCTGTTCGAAAGGGAGGGCAACGCTAAGCTCGCTATTGCCGAAAAGGTGAAGGCGGTTTCTATCCGTCCATCGCTGGTTGCCGAGCAGCGCGAGATCGCTGAATGGTACCTTGCTCGCGACAACGCGAAGAGAGCAGTGAGTCGATATCTCAACCTGGCAGAGCATTTTCGCGACAATGGTGATCGGGCTGCGGCTCTGGAAGAAGTTCAGCGAGCGCTGTCAATAAATCACCAGCATCCAAAGGCGCTGGACATGTATCAGTCGCTGCAAGAAACGCTTGCGTCAGAGTAACACGCAGATCACGAAAGGAAGCAGGTGCGTCACATGCAAATCATTGCGCCCGAAGCTGTCGGCGTGTCAACTGAACGCCTAAATCGAATCAACACGAAGCTGCAGGGATACGTCAACCAGGCGAAAGTCCCCGGTTTTGTCACTCTTGTAGCCCGTGATTCAGAAGTGGTTCATTTTGAAACTTGTGGCTTCCGTGATGCTGAGCTGCAACTGCCAATGGAAAAGGACACCATCTTCCGCATTTATAGCATGACCAAACCGATTACTTCTATCGCCTTGATGATGCTCCACGAAGAAGGCAAGTTCCAGCTATTTGAACCTGTAAGCCGTTATATAAGCGCTTTCGGCAACACCAAAGTGTTGAGCGGCTACGACTACATGGGGCAGCAACTCGTCCCGCAAGATCCGCCAATGACAATCCATCATTTGTTGACCCATACCGCCGGCTTGAGTTACGGATTCCACTTTGACACGCCAATTGACGACATGTACCGCGACTCCATCTTCCGAAGCGAAACCGCCACCTTGGAAGAGAAGACCGTTGGCATGGCCGCGCTTCCCTTGCGTTTTCAACCCGGCAGCGCCTGGTATTACAGCATCGCCACGGATATCTGTGGCTACCTGGTGCAACTGCTATCCGGTATGCCTTTTGAAGACTTCCTGGCCGAGCGGATTTTTCAGCCGCTTGGCATGACAGACACCGCTTTCTACGTGACCGCTGACAAGATGGATCGCTTTGCCAAACTCTACCAACACAATATCCAAGACGGCAGCTTCCGCGAATACATGGGGACACCTCATATCCCCTGGCATGACTATACCAAGCCGGCGAGCGCGCCATCAGGGGGCGGCGGTTTGGTCTCCACCATGTCCGACTACTGGCAATTTGCCAATATGCTTTTAAACGAGGGAGAGGCGGGCAACGTTCGCATCATCGGACGCAAGACGCTGGAATTCATGACGCGCAACCACATCAAGCCCGAACTAATGCCACTGGCGATCGGCTTCGCCAAGATGCCTGGCCGCGGCTTTGGCTTGGGCTTCGATATCATAATTGACGCGGCTCAAACCGGCGTGCTCAACTCGGATGGCAACTACGGCTGGAGTGGCGCGGCCGCCACAAACTTCTGGGTTGACCCGCAGGAGCAATTGCTCGGCATCATCATGACGCAGCTCATGGACAATATGCTGCCTTTCCAGCAGGATTTTCGGGCGCTCGCCTATCAAGCGCTGGTGGATTAGGGATCGTCAATCGCGGGAATGAGATAATTCCACAGGAATTGATAGGACTCGGCTTCTTCTGCATAGTCACGTGGATTGCCGCTATAACCGTGCGTCGTGACCATCACAAGTTGGAGCGCCGGGATAATGTGCAATATCTGCCCGCCAGCGCCCAGAGCGGAATACATATCATAAGTTCCAATGCGATTGAGCCACCAATAATAGCCGTAACCGGCGTAGTTATTGCCGATATCCACCTGCGGCGATGTTGAAGCCACCACCCACCAGCCGGGAATCAGTTGTTCGCCTTGCCAGTTGCCCTCATTGAGAAAGAGCTGTCCGAAGCGGGCCACTTCACGAGCCGTCATGCTTACGCTGTGGCCGCCCGTGAAATAACCCTTGGGATCGACACCCCAGAATTCTGCCTCTATGCCCAGCGGTTCAAAAAGGAAGCGATGTGCGAATTCGCAGGTGCTCATGCCCGTCGCTTCGGTTAACACTGCCGACATGACATGCGAAGCGCCCGTGCTGTAATGAAACACTGTGCCCGGCTCCTTACTAACTGACAAGCTTAGAATATCTGCCACCCAGTCGGGACTTCGGTTGAGCAAGCGCTGGCTCTCGTTTTCCTGCCATGCCAGGCCATGGGTCATGGTCAACATATCGCGCAAACGCAAATTCAGGAGCCACGGACTGTCATCTGCCGAGAAATAAGCTGGCAAGTAATCTGCAATCCGGTCTTCAACTGTTACGAGAAAGCCTTCGTTGAGAGCGATACCAAATAGCGCCGAAAGAAAGCTTTTTGACACGCTGGCGACATTGTTGCTGTCGGAACGTCGGCTGCTATTGAAGTACTGCTCGTACACGATAAACCCGTTGCGCATCAATATGAACGATTGCCGTGTAGACGATTCCGCCAACTGCGCCAAGCCATCAGCCAGGACAGCCGAATCGATGCCCTGCGCGTCCAAGCTTGATATCCGCCACAGCTCGTCATCCGTGAAGTCGTCCGGCACCGCACCCCGCTGATAAAATCGGCGCGCTACACGACCCTCGTTCAAGTCACAAGCGCTAGCAAACTCCGACTCCTGCTGCGCCAAAGCGACTGGCAAAAGCGAGAACAATGCCAGCAGGACAAGCGCGGTGAAATAACGCATCGCCTTATAGATTCGCCCACCGTGCTTTCAACTATTGCCTTGATTGCAAGATAAAGAACCTTGGCATCAGCACGTGATCAAGCTTTGTCAGTTCTCGGACAAAAGTGAAACTTTTCGAACACAACGGTAAATACGATTTGGGAACCTGCGTGACTAGCCACTTCTTAAAGGCATTGCGGCTTTTACGATAACAGAATAACGTCACGGAGGGGCGACCAAATAGTCGCGCATTTCAGAATGCTTCAGCTATTCTCGCACATCTTGGGGAGCAGGCAGAAGAGCGTGTCTAGTCCGTCGCCAGCCACTTTGATATACTGACGCCTTCCAGGTTGACGGCAGAGCAAGACTATCATGTCGCAGAAACTTGCGGGTTTGCTCAATGCGCTACAAGACACAATCAGCTACAAGCAGTTGCTGAGTAAGTTCTCCGCCTCCCAGACCCGTGCCGAATTCAATGTAGTGCGCTCGGCACGCCCCTTCTTGCTGGCGGCTTTGGCCAAGGATTGGCGCGGTCCACTATTTTACTTAACATCCGATGTGCGCCGCGCCTATAACGTCAGCGAGCAATTGCCCCTTTGGCTGGACAAGCCCCAACGCCTTTATCGCTTTGCAGAACCCTCCGCCCTCTTCTATGATCGGGCGCCTTGGGACCCTAGTGTTATTCGTAATCGAATCGCGGCCTTGTCCGGGCTGACTTACCCGCAGGAAACGGACCAGCCCATTGTGGTGGCTTCAGCGCGGGCAGTGATGCAAAAGACATTACCGCCGACAGTCTTTCGCCAAGCCACGATTGAACTCCGTCAAGGCGAGCATCATCAAATGGAAAGCCTTATCCTGCGCTGGATTGCTATGGGCTATGAGCCAGCACCTCTGGTCATTGAGCCGGGAAGCTTCAGCCGCCGTGGGGGCATCCTCGATATCTTTCCGCTGGTGAGCGAATACCCCTTGCGCATCGAATTCTTTGACGACGAAATAGACAGTCTGCGGCGCTTTGATCCGGCCGATCAACGTAGTATAGACCGCGTAAGTTCGGCACGAATCTGTCCTGCGCGTGAGGCGCTGCCGCGGTTATCTGCGCCCCTTGGCACGCGCCTGGAACAGTGGGCGACAGCGATTGGGAACAATCACGACGACCTGTCCAGCGCCAGCGCCGACATTGAAGCGCTGAAACAGGGCAGTGCCTTTCTCTGCCTCGAACACTACCTGCCATACTTCTATGAGCAGCCGGCCAGCTTGCTCAGTTACGCAAGTGATGAGGCGCTGATACTTATTGAAGAACCGTACTTCTTGGAAGAGACGATGTTGGAATCTGCCCAGGATGCTGAAGCCAATCGCGCTGAAGCCGAGTCAACCTTTCAGATAGCCCCCGAACATCCGCTGCCATACCTAACCTGGAATGATCTGGAGTCGCAACTCGGATGCCACAGGACCGCGGCGCTGTCCACCTTGACCGGTTCAGACTCTCCCACGCCATTTTCACCCGGTGAGCGATTTGGCGGCCAGCTGCGACTGATGCTCAATCAGGTACGAAGACATCTGCACCGCGGTGACAGCGTCGTCATCATGACAGAGCAGGTAGAGCGCTTGGAAAATCTGTGGTACGAGCAGGACGCCTCCACCATGATTCCAACCGTGAACGTCATCGACCGCGCGCCGCCACGCGGTAGTCTACGCTTCGTCCGTGGTACGGCGGCGGAAGGCTGGTCGCTCCTGAGCCCACACGGTCCTCTGCATTTCATCACCGATGCCGAAATCTTCGGCTGGACGCGCCCCGAGCCCCGGCGGCGGCTTGAGAGCGCGGGAAAGACGCGCGGCAAAGGGAGCGATACCAGCTATACCGACTGGCAAGAAGGCACTTATGTGGTTCACGTCGATTATGGCATCGGGAAATTTAAGGGCTTGCGCCACCGTACAGTCAATAACACAGAGCGCGAATACCTGCTCGTCGAGTATCGCGGCGAGGATACGATTTACGTACCAATTCACCAGGCCGACCGCCTCTCGCGTTACGTCGGCGCCAACGATAAGGCGCCTGTACTGAATCAATTGGGCAAAGCCGATCAGTGGATCAAAGCGCGGGACAAGGCGCGACGCAACGCCGAAGAAGAAGCGCGTGAACTCCTTTCAATCTACAGTCGACGCGCCCTTGCCGTCGGTCATGCCTTCAGCGCGGACTCCGCCTGGCAACACGAGATGGAAGCTGGCTTTCCTTTCGTCGAGACCCAAGATCAACTGCGCGTAATCAGGGAAGTCAAAACCGATATGCATGACCGCAAGCCGATGGATCGCCTGATATGTGGCGATGTCGGCTTCGGCAAAACCGAAGTCGCCCTGCGCGCCGCTTTCAAAGCCGTGCAAGACGGCGTGCAGGTGGCCGTGCTCGTACCGACTACCGTTCTGGCTCAGCAGCATTATGATATTTTCCGCGCGCGATTATCCGCCTTTCCTGTTGAATTAGAAATGATGTCGCGCTTCCGCAATGTGGCGCAGCAAAAACAGATCGTCGACAAGTTGACGTCTGGCGAGATTGATATCGTCATCGGGACACATCGCCTCTTGTCCGACGATATCCGATTCAAGAAACTTGGTCTGATGATCATCGACGAAGAGCAGCGTTTCGGTGTCAAGCACAAAGAACACTTCAAGAAACTGCGCTCGCGCATTGACATCCTGACGCTGACCGCCACGCCGATCCCGCGCACACTGTATCTAAGCCTAAGTGGAATCCGCGATATCAGCATGATTCAGACGCCTCCAGAAGAGCGTCTGCCTGTGATCACACAGGTTAGCTCCTGGGACGACAAGCTGAGCCGGCGAGCTATCATGCGCGAACTCGAGCGCGGGGGGCAGGTCTTCGTTGTCCACAATCGCGTCAAGTCCATTCATATCCTGCGCAACAAGATTGAACGCATAGTGCCCGAAGCTTCAATCGCTGTGGCGCATGGGCAAATGCCGCCTCGCGCCCTTGAAACGGTGATGTCCGAGTTTTCTCGCGGAGAGTATGACATCTTGCTATCGACATCGATCATAGAAAACGGAATCGATATGCCGCGTGTCAACACACTGATCGTCGATCGGGCAGATCATTTCGGCGTCGCGCAGCTTTATCAATTGCGCGGACGGGTCGGGCGCTCGGCGCAGCAGGCTTATGCCTATTTCTTTCATGACCGGGGCACTCTAACGGAAGAAGCGCGCACACGGCTGGAAACTTTGGCGGAAAACACACAGCTCGGCGCCGGCTTTCAAATCGCCATCCGCGACCTGGAAATGCGTGGGAGCGGCGATATTCTCAGTATGCGGCAATCCGGTCACATCGCCAGCGTCGGCTTGCATCTCTACACCGAAATGTTGCAGCGCGCTGTCAAAGACCAACGTGGCGCCGCTACAAACGATACGGACCCAGCGCCTGCTTCCGCTCGTGAGCGCATCATCATCGATTTGCCTCTGCCCGCCTACCTGCCCACGGACTGGATACCGGAGATGGCACTGCGACTTCAGCTCTATCGTCGTATCGGCAACATCCAGAAACTAGATGAGGTGGATGCTATGCGCCATGAATTGGTCGATCGCTTTGGTCCGCTGCCAGCGGCGGTTGAGGGCTTATTATACCAGATACGCGTCAAAGTGCTGGCGCTGGCGGTGCGCGCCACCCACATTCGCCTGCCGCATGAGCAGGTCCTGATCAGACTTCCCTATCTCGCCACAGTCCGGCGTGAATTGCTGGCACTGACTCTGGGAAGCGATATTGAAGTCACGCGGACGGAGGTGCGTATTCCAGCCGAAGAGGACCAATGGCAAGAGCGGCTACTGCTTATTCTCGAAAAGCTCGGAGACCGGGTGAAGCTCATGTCTACCGCGACAAGAACTTAGCATTTGGTGGTCAAGGGCAATACTGATGGCTTCCGAGAATGTTGCATCGCGGCCTCAGGATTTAAAGCGCGGCAAAGAAACATGAAAACCTGACGATCCTGGCGGCAGCTTGTCTGATCCTCATTAATACACTTCTCCACGCCCATGTATACGGCAATCATAATAACCGCGATGACGAGATCGTTGTACTTCATATTTCTAATTTGTTTTCGCTATCTGAACTGGTACAACATTTCGCCAGCGACACTTGTATGCCTGGGAGCGTCTTGAACAGGCGGACGCCGCTCCCTGTCAGGCAGTTACCATAGAGAGCTGGTGGCAGATTGAAGAGCCAGATTCGACGCCATACACAATAAGTGTCATCCTCGCGAACGAAGACGGTGATAGACAGCTAGCTATCGAAAACTCAGTGCCTGCCAACAAATTCACCAGCGATTGGCAGGCAGGCAAGTTTTATCGTGACCACACGAGTATCGCTATTCCTTGTGATATCAGCAGCCGAAGTTTCGACCTACTCCTAGCGGCTAAAGAATCTTTGACCGGCGAGCCACTCTTGCTGGCATATCCCGGCGGAGGCGCAATCGGCAGGAGTATTACCTGACAACGCTGGTTGTCGCGAACAGCTAGATTGCCGATTTCGGTCTCTCATCTTCTCATGCGCGCGCCAGGTCGGCAAATGCTCCGCTGGTCACCGCTTGCAGCACCCCTAATTCAATCGGAAAGATCGCATTCGCCGCGCCACCCGCTGCATATACAGTCTGGAAGCGCCTAAGCATATCGTCCAGATATATGATAATGCCGCTGCTGCGATGCGCGATCGGCGGTATGCCACCGGGCGCATAACCCAGCAACTCCAGGCATTGCGCGGCCGTCATCATGCGAACCTTCTTCCGCCCGACGCCGAATATCGCTGCCAACTTGCGCTCGTCAATCGTCTGATCGCCACTGGCAAGCACGAGGACGGGCATCGATCTGTTGATCATGAAACCGAGGCTTTTCACGATCTGGCCCAGCTGACAGCCAACGCTGTCCGCCGCCTGCTGTGAGGTCGCCGTGGAACTACCGAACTCAATAACCTGCGTATCAAGCGCCAGCGACTCAAGCGCCGCTTCTACATCTTTTACACTCATCGCTTGCATAATCGATTCTCTGTGAATTAGAATTGCAGGCAAAGATTGTATGGGAAGCGCGCAGATGCGCAATGGCGCGTTTTACGGGATAAGCTACTATGCAAGTTGATATTCAAAGCTTCAAGGAGCGAGGCTGCGTCACCGTTTCCGGTTTGTTCACAAACGACGAGGTGGCGCGTTACCGGCAGCATTTCATGGATATGCGGCGAAGCGGGACGTATCCAGGCGACTTCGGTGGGGTTGATATGCAGAGCAACGACCCTCTTAAGCGTTACCCGCGGCTCATCCACATGCACCGTTGGGACCAAGTCAGCCTCGACTGGATGATCGACCCGCGCTTGGGCGCAGTCTTTCGGCAACTGCTGGGCAAAGAGCCGCTGGCTGTACAAACCATGCTGTACTTCAAGCCAGCTGGCGCACGCGGCCAAGCCTTGCATCAAGATCAATACTACCTTCGCGTCCAACCCGGCACCTGCATCGCCGCCTGGATGGCGCTAGACGATTGTCATGAGGAGAACGGCTGCCTGCAAGTGGTGCCGGGCAGCCACGACTTGCCCGTTCTCTGTCCGGTCGACGCCGATACCAGCGAGAGCTTCACCGATGTCACCGTGCCTCTATCGGCCAATATGCAGCCCGAACCGGTAATCATGAAAGCGGGTGATGTCTTTTTCTTCAACGGCCAGTTGATCCATGGCAGTTTCCCGAATCGCTCGCCTTCGCGCTTCCGTCGCGCGCTCATTGGGCATTACATTGACGCCGATGCGGAGCAGGTCGCGAAGTATTATCACCCGGTATTGCGCTTTGATGGCACCACCGTCGATCTTGATGTCGCGAAAGGCGGCGGTCAATGCGGCGTATGGGTGGACGAAGATGGGACGGAAGTTGTAGAAATGAGCGGCCAATTGGCCTAGTCTGCGTAAACCTTGCCGCCGGCGCGCTCGAAGTTATCGCTCGGCTGCGCCAAATCTGCCTGTGAGTGTCGCTGCGGCAACATGCTGAGCAAGATGCGTCTTCCGCCCGCCTCAACGTAATAGGCGTGCAAGGCTTGGTCTGGCTTTAGTTTGAGCCTTTCCGCAAGCCGATGCTCGAAACGAATCTCGTCGCCTGACTTGCTTGTCAAGGTGGTCTTGCGCCAGAACTTCCAACGAGCTGGCAGCCCTTCAGCGTATAGAACCCGATAGGTCAGCTTAACGCGGACGAAAAGCAGGGCGCGCATGCCAATCGTCAGGGCGAACCCGGCCAGCAATACCAGAACAATGACACGTCCAGCTAAGCCGTAACGCGCGACTAGCAGCACCAAGGGCACTGACAGCAGTAGCAATGTCGTCAGCGGCTCAGTTATCAGTTGCAACCATTGTCGCGACGACAATTTGCCCTCGCGGTTGCGCTTAAGATCATTTCGCGCCTCTCGAGTTAGCTGTTCGCCACTGTTCATAATTAAAGCCCTAGCCCGCCTCGTGCGCGATGCTAACATCTATGCGATTTCTTGGACGGAATTGCAGAACAAGGACGCTGCCGATAATCAGGGCTGCGCCCAGCCATTGTATCGCAAATACTGCCTCGCCTAATATAATCACTGACACGATCATTGAAAGCGGCGGCTCAACCGTGCTGACCAGAGAAGCTCGCGCTGCCCCGATTTGCTGAATTGCGATGTTGATCGCGAAGACCGGCAACACAGTGCCCAAGGTGGCTATACCGACGAGCGTAAGCAGCGTTTGCGGATTCTGCGGCAATTGCAAGCCGCGAAATGGAACCAGCAACAGCATGACCAGCAGCGTGCCGAGCATCATCCACGCGCTCGAGCCAGACATGTCAGCAACGCCATTCAGCGCTCGTTTCGAAAGAATGTAATAAACAGCGACGATAGCAGCATTGCCCAAGACGAGCACAACACCGAACAAGTCGCCGGTACTAAGCCCGGAGAAATCCGGCACCGTCAACATCACTCCGGTGAGCGCCATCGCCAAAGCCAGCCAGGCTCGATAGCCGATACGCTCACCAAGCATTACAGAGAGCAAAACCACTATCGCGGGATAGGTGTAGAAGAGAACGATATATGTGCTGGCTGGCAGACGTTGCAGCGCGAAGAAGGCCGCCAACACAGCTGCCGATAGCATTAAGCCTATTAGCAATGCTTTCTTCACCGGTGCGTCGCTCTTTCGCGACGGAGAAGCAGACCGCCGTCTGTAAATGACCATTGCCCACATCATCGGCACCGCAAGGATGAAGCGCCAGACTGCGATGTCCATAGGTTCAAGCGTGGAATGCAAATAGGTGATCTTCACCATAGCCGGCATTACGGAGAAGCCAGCAGCCGCCAACAAGATCCAAATGAAGCCCTCGCGTTCTCGACGTGACATGTCTGATCGGCAGTCCCAAATCTCCAATGCCGGCTCAGGTCCTAGTCCAAACAAAGACGGGGCGAGCGACAACCCAGCCTCGACCTTTCATTTCTGCCGCTCGCGGCAAGCGCAGCAACGAGTCAAGCGATGCTGACCATACTGACCAGGTTGGTCGCTAAGGGATAGAAGATGCCGAAAACCAGCGTCCCGGCCAGCGCGATATAGACTGCCCAGCGAACGTACTGGGTATCCAACGGCGGCTGCAATTCGCCATCGCTGTCGCGGAGGTACATGTTGACCACCACGCGAATATAGTAGAAGGCGCTCACCACACTTGTCAGCACACCTATAACCGCCAGGCCAAACAAGCCGGCTTGCAAGGCTGCGGAGAAGATCATGAACTTGCCAATAAAGCCCGCCGTCAGCGGAACACCGGTCAAGCTGAGCATGAATATCGCCATTGCCATTGCCAACAAGGGGCGGGATTGAGCCAGACCGCTGATGTCATCAATATTGCCGCCGCTGCCGTCTTCCCGCTCTATCGTCATGACCACGGCGAATGCGCCAAGATTGGTGAACATATACGTGAGCATATACACTAGCGCGCCTTGCGTCGCCGCGTCAATGACGTGTGCGCTGCCGGCCGCTGCCACAGCCACCATAATGTAGCCGGCGTGCGCAATCGACGAATATGCCAACATGCGTTTGAGATTACGCTGTGATATCGCCACGAAATTGCCCAGCACAAGTGTGAGGATGGCAATGATAGTGGCCGTCGCTTGCCAAACGACAGCATCGCCATCCGCCAGTACGAGCACGGAAAGTCCAGTGATCAGGACGCGCAGCAAAGCCGCGAAGCCGCCAATCTTCGCCGTTACGCTCATGAAAGCGGTAACCGGCGTCGGCGCCCCTTCGTATACATCGGGCGTCCACATATGGAAGGGCACAACTGCGACCTTGAAGCCCAAACCTACGATCAACAGTGCCGTACCCACCAGCAGATAGAATGTCGCGGTTGACGTCGCGCCGGCGACACTACCCGCGATTTCGAAAATCTGCGGGATATTCGTCGTGCCGGTGGCGCCATAAACCAGCGCCGCCCCGAAAACCAGGAACGCGCTGGAAAAGGCTCCCAGGATGAAATATTTCATGCCACTTTCTTCGGACTTCAGCGCCAAGTCACTGCCATCGTTCTTGATCGAGCGGAATGCGGCCAGGATGTATAGCGGTATGCTCAGTAACTCGAGCGCGACGAAGACGATGATCAAGTCATTTGCGCCGATCATGAACATGGCGCCAGCTGAAGAAAGAAGCGCGAGGATATAATACTCGCCGCGATGGATACCAGCCCGCTTGAGGTAATCCCAGCTCATCAGAATCGCAATCAACGTGGCGATCAGTATTACGAAGTTCAGGAAGCCGGTGAACTCATCCGCGATGAACATGCCATAAAGCGCCACCTGCTGGCCTTCAGCCAGTGAATAAACGCCGATATTCGCCACAAAACTGATGCCCAAACCGACGCATGCCAGGATCGGCGTCCAATGCTGGCGATCCTCGTCGGCGAACAGATCCACAATAACCAGCAGCAGTGTCCACGCCATCAGGAGCGTACCGGGCAACGTTGAAGCTAGGTTGGAACCCGCGAGGAATTCCGCAATAGTCGGCGACTCAAACATGCTCTCTCCTAGCGAACGAACATGGCGACGATGCTATCCACCGACACGTCCAGCAAGTTGAAGAAGACGATCGGCTGCAAGCCCATCCAGAAGATCATAATGATGATCGGTATATACGCCGCCTTCTCATACCAGGTCAGTTTGTAACCCGCTTCATCAGCCAGCGGCTTCTTGAGCTCGCCCATAAAGACATGTTGAAACATCTTCAGCAGGTAAACCGCCGCGAGGATAACGCCCAGCGTGCCAAACAGCGTGAACGCGAATCCAAGATAATCGCTGCCCAGCGAACCGAGCAGGATCGTAAATTCGCCGATGAAACCGTTAAGACCGGGTAAACCCATGCTGCTGAGCGAGATGACCAGACTTATCGCGCCAAAGAGCGGCATCACCTTCCAAATCCCGCCATAGTCCGCCATCTCCTTGGTGTGCCAGCGTTCGTACAACATGCCAACGATCAGAAACAGACCTCCCGTACTAATGCCGTGATTGACCATCTGCAGCGTAGCGCCTTGCAAACCCTGCGAATTCAGCGCGAAAATGCCCAGCACGACGAAACCGAGGTGGCTCACCGACGAATAAGCGACCAGCTTCTTGACGTTGTCCTGCGCATAGCTGACCCAGGCGCCATAAATGATCCCGACTACACCGAGGAAAGCGATGGTCGGCGCCCATGCCACCGTCGCTTCCGGGAACAAATTCAAGTTGAAGCGCACGATGCCGTATGTGCCCATCTTCAGCAGTACGCCGGCCAGAATCACCGAGCCAGCCGTCGGCGCCTGCACATGCGCATCAGGCAGCCAGCTATGGAAGGGGAAGATCGGCACTTTTATCGCGAAAGCCACCAAGAAGCCCAAGAAGAGAAAACTCTCTACCGAGTCCAAGAGGAAGCCCCCGTCTTCGCCCTCTCCGTCCGGACCGAGCGCATCCCAATAGGTCCCTTCGCCATCGAAGTTCTGGACCATTTCGATCACGCCCACATCGCCCCCAGCGCTGTAGGTGCTAAAGGTGCCGGAGCGATTGCCGACATACAGTATCGCGATCAGCATCAGAATCGAGCCGGCCATCGTGTAGAGGAAGAACTTGACAGCAGCGTAGATGCGCTCTTCCGCGCCCCAGATGCCGATGAGGAAATACATCGGTACCAGTGTCACTTCCCAGAAGACATAGAAGATGATGAGATCGTGTACAACGAAGACCCCGATCATCGACCATTCAAGCAGCATCAAAAAGATATAGTAGAGCTTTTCCCGTCCGCGCTCCTCAAAGATATGGCTGCCAAAGGAGCCAAGAATGGATATCGGCATGATGAAGGTCGTCAAGAGGACCAGCAGCATACTGATGCCATCCACACCGACGAAGTAGCTCACATTGATGACAGACTCGCCTAAAGAGACTTCCGCCCAGGTGTTCCGCTGCACCATCTGCAACTCAGATGAACTCGGATCAAAATTTATCCACATCACCACCGACGCGACAAAGGTCAGCAAACTCGTAACGAAAGCCACCCATTTCAGGTTGCCCTTCTGCGTTTCGCCATTCATGAAGGCTAAAATGGCAAGCCCGATCAAAGGCAAGAACAGGGTGATGGTAGTAAGCGAAAGTCCAGTTACGTCCATGGGAACGCGTTCTCCTTAAGCGCCACTTTGGAGCAGAGCCTGAATAAATGGTATGAGCATGAACAAGATTACAACAACTACACCGACGAACAGCACAACCGCATAAAGGCGCACATAGCCAGTCTGCGAACGGCGCATCCAGCTTGCCGCGCGCTGCACAAAAATGCCGACGCCATTGACAGCGCCATCGACAATGCCCAAATCAATTGGTCTGCTGAGCAAGTCCCCGATAGTATCGAAGCCGCGCTTGATGATCCGATCGTGGAAATAATCGTGCAGGAACTCCCAATCCACACGGTCAGCCAAAAAGCCAGCCAGCCTGTTAAAGGGGCTTTCGATAACCGCCGTATAGAATTCGTCCCAATAGAGCCGGCCATTCGCCAGCCTAAACAAACCGCGTGTCGGCGCGCTCGTTTCTAATTGATCGCGCTTGTCGCTTGCCAAACCCTTGCCCTTGTACACGCGATGGGCGACTACAATTGATACGATGCCCAGCGCCAGCGCGACGCCGGCGATCAGCAAGTTGAAGTCCAGCGTGTGCCCGCGGGAGACGCTGACCAAACTGTGTTCGAGGAAATATTTGAATTCGTAAGGATGGTAGATGCCATCGAATATCGGTGTTGCTTTTGGCACATTGATCAAACCGATGATACAAGTGAATATCGCCAGAATTAGTAAAGGCAGCAACATGGCGCCGCTGCTTTCCGGCGCGCGTTCGGCTGCCTCGCTACGCGCATCGTCGAAAAAGACCAGAACAACCTGCCGCCACATATAGAAGGCGGTAAATGCCGCCGCTGCCAACAGCAGGCCAAAGGCGATAAAGCCGCTTGTTTCGTTCAACTCAAAGCCTTCAAACCAGGCATCAGCCAGAATCTCGTCCTTCGACCAGAAACCAGCAAAGGGGAAAATCCCCGCCAAACCCAAAGTGCCGACGAGGTAAGTGATATAAGTAATCGGCATCCGCTTGCGCAAGCCGCCCATATTACGCATATCTTGTGGGTCGAAGTCATTATCGTGGTGATCGCCGTGCCCCCGATCATGCGCGTGATGATGCCCATGTTCAACGCCGTGGATGACTGAGCCGCTGCCGAGGAAAAGCAGCGCCTTGAATACAGCATGCGTCACAAGGTGAAACATCGCCGCAACATGGGCGCCAATGCCTACCGCCGCCAGCATAAAACCAAGCTGCGAAATCGTCGAATAAGCCAGTACGCGCTTGATGTCCCATTGTCCCAGCGCGATAAAACCAGCGACCAGCGCCGTCCCCGCGCCAACTAAGGTGATGATCAACCCGAGCACATAACCCGCGTGGTTGAGTTCCCACAGAAATACATTCGACCGCACCATCAGGTAGACGCCGGCTGTGACCATCGTCGCGGCGTGAATCAGGGCGCTGACCGGTGTGGGACCAGCCATCGCATCCGGCAGCCAGATAAACAGCGGTATCTGCGCTGACTTGCCAGTCACGCCCAGCAGCATGAAAAGCGCAATCAGGAAGATCACGTCTTCAAAAGCAATCTGGAAGCCGCCAAAGTCGACCATTTCACCCTGGCCAAAGCGCTCGGTCGTCTGCCCGAATACACCGAGCAGTTCCGTATCGAAGCGATGGTTGTCGCAGTAAATCGCGCGGATGTCCTTCGCCAAGGGATTCGACTTGCCGTGTCCGTCATCACCGTACTCATCGCTTATATGGTCTTCGCTATGCATCTTAGCATCCGCGGGTACGCATTCATACTTCGCGCCATGCCCGTCGTCGCCATGATCGCCTTCGTCCGCGGATTCTTTCTCCGTCTTGCCATCTTTGTCAGCACCATGCTCTAGCAAACCATTATGCTCGCGCCATCCAACCAGGTATTTCGCTTCTGTGTTTGGCAGCTCGCCTGCCTTGAAAAAGTCGAGCGTGCCGAAGGTCCAGAAGATCAAGAACATCGCCATCAGCAAGCCGAAATCGCCGATCCGATTGACGATGAAAGCCTTGCGCGCCGCGTTGCTGTTCTTCCAGCCTTCCGGCGCTTTCTTATCCCACCAGAAGCCAATCAATAAGAAAGAGCAAAGCCCAACTCCCTCCCAGCCAACGAAAAGCATCAGGAAATTATTCGCCGTCACCAAGACCAGCATGAAGGCGAGGAACATATTCAAGTAGGCGAAGAAGCGCGGATACCATTTATCGCCGTGCATATAACCACGGGCGTAGAGATGAATCAACGAGCCGACGCCGGTGACTACCAGCATCATCGTCACGCTGAGCGAGTCCACTCGCATCTGCCAGGCGATTTCCAAGTCGATTGATTCGATCCGCAACCAGCCGTCAAAGAATGGCGGATTGACCACTGCCGCGCCGCCATCCGTGCCCGTCACATAGGTCAAAAGCAGCAAAGATACAATGAAGGCCAAAATCGATGCGAAGCAACCGATATAACCCGACCACTTCTCCCCGAGGCGAGCGCCAAAGAAGAAGTTGATAATCGCCCCGAGGGCGGGAACGAATATCACCAATGGAACCAAAAGTGGCAGATTTTCCATACCTTAAGCGCCTCTTTCGACGGCGGTCCGCTAGCCTTGCATCTGGCGCAATTCGTCAATATTGATGCTTTGGCGTTCGCGGAAAATATTTACGATCAAAGCCAAACCAATAGCGACTTCGGCCGCGGCCACTGTCATCACAAAGAATACGAAGACATGACCATTGACCTGGCCCCATTCGCGCGCGAAAGCCACCAGCGCCAGGTTCGCCGAGTTCAACATCAACTCAACCGACATGAAAAGCAGGATCGCATTGCGCCGCATGAGGACGCCGAGCGCCCCCATCAGGAAAAGTACCATGCTAAGTACGATATACGGCTCGGTGCCGATTGGGTTCATTGCCTACCCTCTCCTGCGGCTACTCGGCTGCTTTGTCATCTGAGCCGCCGGGCAGTTTCGCCAGGTAGTCGCCGCTCAATACATCAGCGCCGGTCTGCTGTGAGATCACACTGACCAAGGGGCGGTTCACGCGCCGGCGTCGATTGATCCGGCGGCGTTCCGCTTGTGCCAAGGCGTCCGGTCGCGCCAATACAATCACGCCTATCAGCGCCACCAAAAGCAATACACCAACCAGCATCACCGGCAATACGTAATCAATGAACAGAACCTGCCCGACTGCCTCAGGACTGCCGAACGCTGGAATCGCAATGGTATTGAATACCGCGGCACGATAGCTTGGCTGGCTGCCAGGGACACCCGGTTCCCGGACGAGGACACGTGTTTCGATCAATCCGCGTTCCGCGTCATAATCGGCGAGCGTCCGCAGCACAGACTGATTCTGGTCAACGAAAGCCAGGTTATAAGAACCCTCTTCCAGTTCCAGGCTTGTTTTTTCACCGGCTGGCAACCGCTCGATCAAAACACTATGCGGAATCAACGAACTGCATGAGCCGTTCTCACACAAACTGCGCCGCGCCGTATATTGGCCGACATCTACCAACGAAACCTGTTTGTCGGTCACAGCATTGAAGACGGTAAGCCGCATCTTGCCAACACTCGGCGCGCTGACATCGTCTTGTACTACAACGACATCAATCAGGTTTTCACTGTTCTCAAAGAACACAACCGAATGCCCGCTGTCCGGCGCCAGATTCACAGTTTCCGTATATATAGGTCCAGAAACGTAATTACCATCCCCCACACCGGCAATCACTGTGTAATCGCCCGCTGGCAAATCAACGTACGCTTGAATCGATTCGCGCGCGTATTGATAAACGGCATCATCCAAGCGCAAATCCTCGAACGACTCATCCGCCGCGTCAAGCAGCACATTACTGCTGACTGTGCCCTCTAAGGGCATGGCGAATCCACTCTCCATTACGGTAAATACCTCCGCCTCGCCACCCGGTATCGCGTTGATGACACGGAGCCGCGCTTGCGTATCCGGCCGCTCGATAGTCTCGTCGGCTAGCATGTCCGAAGCAAGAGGAAAAGCAAAGATCAGCAGCAAAATGATGGCGACCGCCGTGCCAGCGAAACCCAGCCAGCGCATTGTCCCCGAGGTATCGCTCGTCGCCTCCGCCCCGAGAAGCATAATGACGAATAGGAATAGAACCATAATGGCGCCAGTGTATACGGTCACCTGCACCATGGCCAGGAAGGGCGCATCCAGCATCAAATAAAGGAAGGCAACGCAGCCAAAATTGACGATAAGAAAGAGGGCGCTATGCACTGCGTTTTGCCGCGTCAGCATCATGCCAGCCGCCAAGACCGCCACGAAACTCACAACCAGAAACAACCATTCCATACGAGTTAATTCCCAAGATAAATGCGATTGTGCACTTTAGCACAAATGGCGTCGCTGTTCAATTTACAATACCTGAACTGCGGCCCAACTAGGTCGCTATGACGGATCTTCCATATCGGGTATCGACCGATCAAATGCCCCCGGTTCAACCTCCTGCGGTGTGCCCGGCGCGCCTTCGAGCGGCGGATCAATCAGCATGTCTTTGACATAGATCGCATCGCGCCGGTCAGTGAACGACATCTGATGTTCATGACCCAGTTGAATCGCTTCAGTCGGGCAGGCGTCTTCACAATAGCCGCAGAAGATGCAGCGAAGCATGTTTATCTCATAGGTCTTGGCATAGCGTTCGCCCGGGCTATACCGCTCTTCGTCGGTGTTTTCCGCCGCCTCTACCCAAATCGCGTCGGCCGGGCAAGCCGCCGCGCAAAGCGAACAGCCGATGCACTTTTCCAAGCCGTTGTCATAGCGACGCAGATGATGCCGCCCCTTATATCGATCGTGGAATTTCTGCACCTGTTCCGGATACTGTACGGTCACCGCATCGTCCATCAAGTGCTTCAAGGTTGTGGCAAAACCCTTGACTACATTCATCCTCTGCAACCCCTTGCTCTCCAGTCCTCGTACAGAAATTGCCGCTTTTGCGCTAATCACCCGCTCGTTTGAGAGCAGTCTCTCCGCTCTCCAAAACGCGATCCTCTTCCGGTGTCCGCCCGAAACTTGCCAGCCCCTCCAGCGCTCTTACCTGAAAGCGGATATGAACCAGGGGGATAGCGATCAGCATGCCAACCAGATGCACCAGCGCCCAGCCCAACCCGCGCCGCTCGCCCGTGTAGGCCGGATCGTCTTCCAGCGGGATCGCTTCTTCGCTGTCTTGGTCCCGGCTCATGCGGCGCAGCGCCAAACCGCCTATGACCAGCACAATCACGAACACTGCCCCGGAGAGCAAAGGATAGGCATCACCGCCCACGGCATCTCCAACTACTATGGCTACCGCTGTCCAGGCAACCGCCAGCAGCGCCAGCGGAATCATCACTTTCCAGCCGAACTGCATCAAGCGGTCGTAGCGTATGCGTGGCAACGTCGCCCGAATCCAGATCATGCCGCATAACATCAAGAACACCTTGCCGATAAAAATGACCGGCGCCAAAATCGGCAAGCCGTCCATTGGCCACAAGTGATAGCCGCCGAAAAAGACCGCCACCGCCACCAAGCTTACCGCGATCATGCCCAGATATTCCGCCATCATAAACAAGGCGAATTTCATGCCGCTGTATTCGGTCATATAACCTTGAGTTAATTCCTGCTCGGCTTCGGTCAAATCGAAAGGCGCGCGGTTGGTCTCCGCCAACAGCGCCAGGATCAACACCGCCGCTGCCAGCGGATTCTGAAAGACGAACCAGTCCCAAATATTGCGCTGCGCGTCGATGATATCGCCAATCGCCATACTGCCGACAATCATCACTGGTACTGCCAGCGTCAAGCCCATACTAAGCTCATAACTGATCATCTGCGCCGATGCCCGTAGCGCGCCCAACATAGCATACTTGTTATCGCTCGACCAACCAGCTAGCACCACGCCATAAGTCGCGATGCTCGTGATCGCGATCACCCAGAGGATGCCCACATTGGAATCCACTAAGCCCTGGGGCACCTGATACCAGACATCGCCCAACGATGGCGCAAACCAGGGCAAGACGAGGTCAGGTCCCATCGGTATTACCGCGGCGATCATCAGAATCGGAATCACTTTAATCATGGGCGCCAACCGGAAGACCCATTTGTCCGCCCCAGCCGGAATCAAATCCTCTTTGAAAACGAGCTTGACGCCGTCAGCCGCTGGCTGCAAGAAACCAAGCGGACCTACGCGATTCGGCCCAACGCGGTGCTGCAAGAAAGCCAGCAAGCGCCGCTCCAGCAAGGTGGTATAGGCGAAACCGGTGACGATGACAAAGGCGAAACCAGCCGCAAATATAATAGGCCAAAGCGCAGAGCAACCGGCATCATCTTGGCATTGAATCACATTCTGCGCGCGCGCTTCCGGATTCAGCAGCATACCGACAGCACCCTCGCGCCCGTTGAGGTTGCCGGCCTCATCAAAGCCGATCCATGCTGCGATCGCGCCCAGATTAGCGAGAATCAAAGCCAGGACCACGACGAGACCGATCAGAGCGACTATGCCAATGCCGATGCCGATCTTCACATTACGGCTCATACTTGTCTTCCTCTTATATCAGTCCGCCGAAGCGACCGCTTCCGCAACTCGGCTGATCGTCCCGCTGGTTATTGTCAGTGGGACTGCCGCTTCCGTCATATGTCGTGGCAGGACAACAATGCCAGCGGCTATCTCGTCGCTAATTGTCGCTCGTACGCGCACCGCTGAATCGCCAGCTGAAATCGCAACGACATCATCCTGCACGACGCCAAATCGCTGGGCATCAGCCGGATGGATGATGGCATAAGGCGCCAGTATCCGTGGTTCCATCAGCAAGGACGGGCGGAAATTCCGCTGCCGATTGTAAAGCCGCGTGATCGGCATAATCAATACTTCGCCCTCGCCAACCAATCCCTCGCCAGCGTCACCCAACTCTTTTGGCTTCAGCTTTTTATTCTTGTCAGCAACTGCGGGAATCTGTATGCCTATGCCGCCAGTGTTCGCGTAAGCAGTGCCGCCATAATACTGATCCCGGCCACCGACATCAGGGAACTGCCGCTTGACCTGCGCCAGCGCTTTGTACCGCATGCCGTCAAAGACCTTGATGTTTCTGCTTGCTTCCAGCATAACCGCCGCCGCCGATGGCTTGAGATGGCTCATTCCCATTTCTTGCCTGATGCTGCCAAAGAGTTTCCAGGCCGGCAGCGCCTGCCCCACTGGTCCTTGCGCTACAGTGAAGCGCTGCACACGCCGCTCGCCATTGACAAAGCTGCCATCGCGTTCAGCAAATGTCTGGAGCGGCAATACAAAGTCGGCAAAGTCCGATATGCCGTCATCAAAGAAATTCGCGTAAATTACAGTTTCAACCTGGGCCAGCCAGGTCCGCGCCGCCGGATCGTCATCAAGCAACTCCGCCTGCGCCACAAACAGCACCTTCGGCGGACTCGCCATGATCTCCAAGCTCGCGTCAGGCTTATAGCCCAGGTAGTACAAACCCATGCCGTTCGCGCCCGGCAGCGGCGAGAGCAAGCCGCTATTTACTGTCCCAGCATGACCGGTTTCGATCAAGAAGTTGCCAGCCGCCTGCGCCAGCGCCCGACTACTTGCCAAACTTAGACCTTCCGCCCCAGCCACGATCACAAGGTTCTCCGCCTTGCCTAAGCGGTCTGCGATCGCCTTGTGTTGCCTCTTCAAATCGCGCATGACGGCTACAGCCTCGCCTGCGCCATAACGAATGGAATCGCCTTCGACCACCTTGTCGTTGCGTGCGCCTTGCACGGCTAGATCTTCCAGCCTCGTATTACGCGCGTTAGCGACGACCAGGTATGCGCCACGATCTTGCGCCTGCTTCAACCGAAGACGCCAAATCGGCACTTCTTCCTCCAAGTCGCAGGCGATCACCAGAACCGCATCGCCTTTGCCCAGCTGACCCAGATTTGTGCCAAAGCCCACGCCGACTTCAGCTACCGCTTCAGCGCTGCCATGAGTCGGGGGCCAAGCGCCCAAACGAGAACTGCCCAGCCCTTCCATCAACCGCCGCAATTCCCACAAGTCTTCATTAGACATGCCACTGCCGGCGATAGCCGCCACATCGCCGCCCGCGTCCCTCAATATCTGGGCGATATCGGAGAATGCGTTTTCCCAATTCGATTCACGGAGAGCGTCGCCCGTTCTTATCCACGGCGCATGCAGGCGATCCTCACTCCGGGTGAAATGATGTCCGAAGCGCGTCTTGTCACTGATCCAGATTTCGTTGACCAACTCGTTTTGCCGCGGCATCACGCGCTTGATTAGCGCCCTGCCGCCAAAGTCGCGGTCCAAGCGCATGCTAAGCGTGATATTCTCCCCGGCCGCATCCCAGGGCGAAATACTGGGTACATCGGTCAATTCCCAAGGTCGCGCGCCAAAGCGAAAATCAGCCGTCGTCAATGCACCAACCGGGCAGATATCTGTCGTGTTGCCGCTGAAATAAGTATCAAATCCCGGATCAGAATTGGTAATGATTTGCAGCCGCCGTCCACGTTCATGGAAGGCCAGCACATCGTCACCGACAACCTCATCCTGAAAACGAACGCAGCGCGCGCATTGAATACAGCGCTCTTGATCCAGGAAAATTAAATCACCAAGAGGATAGTGTTTCTCCAATAACTGCTTGTCTTCAAAGTACATCCTAGATGCTTGCGGTCCATGCTGCATCGTCAGATTCTGTAGCGGACATTCGCCGCCTTTGTCACAAATCGGGCAGTCGAGCGGATGACTGCTTAACAAAAATTCCAGCACATCATTTCGCGCGTCAATGACTTCTTGCGTATTCGTTTTGACATGCATGCCATCACTGACGGACGTCGTGCAGGCTGTTTGCAATTTGGGGAAATAACGTATCTGTGGCGACCCATCTTCATTGAGCATTATCTCGCCAGTCCCACGATCTCTCGCCGGTGTGCCCAATTCCACTAGGCACATCCGGCACATGCCCACCGGGTCCATCTTGGGATGATAGCAGAAGACCGGAATGTCATTTCCAGCGTGCCACTTCGCAGCATCCACCAGGTTCGATCCAGCCGCTACTTCATAATCTGTCCCATCGATGTTGATCTTCACCGTATCGGACATTCATCCCTCCAAATCACCATCACAGCTTGCCCACGCGCATGCGTCAGAACTGCCGCTCCACCATTCTCAAGCCATAAAGCGCGCGGTCGCGCATCACCTGCTCTACGATAAGCCAGCCCCTCTCAGCATCCAGCTTCTCAGCCAAGGCCAACGCAGTTTCAAAGTCTGCCTTCGCTCGCTCGTACTCACCTCGCTCCAAGTAAAGCTCGCCGCGCATAACTACATGCGTCAATGAGTCGGGCGCTTCGCCGATTAACTCGCTCAACTCGCGGAGTCGTTGATAGAACTCGCGCTCGCGCTCCAAAGGTGCTTGGTAGACCGCGCTGATCAGCCCGCCCAGCATTCGTCGTCCAATGTTTCCCCGCTCAGCAGCTATTCGCATGAGTCGCTTTAGGTCCCCACGTGCTGAGCAAAATCGTCAGGAAAGTGACGAATAGTATGAATGATCGGGTTTGCAGCAAAATCGCCCAAGGCGCAGAGCGTCGTACCAGCCATATTCTCAGCCACATCGGCGATGCGTTTGACATCATCCGGCGAACCGCGCCCGTCCAAAATGCGATCGATTACTTTGTCCAGCCAGTACGTGCCTTCGCGGCAAGGCGTACATTTTCCACAGCTCTCATGCTTGAAGAACTTGGTCACCTTGGATGCGACCCAGGTCATATCCACCGTTTCGTCCATGATGATGATTGATGCAGAGCCGATGATCGTGCCGATCTTCTCCGCGTCTTCATAGCTCATCGGCGTGTCAAGCACTTCGTCAGTCAAGGGCACTATAGGACCAGAACCGCCCGAGGGCAACATTGCTTTGAAAGCGCGATCTTCATACAACGGTCCACCGGCGTGTTCGTACAGCAACTCACGGAATGTCGTGCCCATCGACAACTCATAATTACCGGGTTTCTTCACATGTCCGCTTACACAATAGATCTTGTTGCCAGTGCTTTGCGCCGTGCCGATCGCTTTGAAGGCATCAGCGCCTTCGTTTAAGATGAAGGGGACGTTGGCCAAGGTCTCAACATTATTGACAACAGTCGCTTCCTTATATAAGCCGCCGCCCTTTTGCGCCGGAAAAGGCGGACGTACTCTTGGCTGACCAAGATAGCCTTCCAGGCTGTTGAGCAACGCGCTCTCCTCGCCGCAGATATACGCGCCCGCGCCGAGATGTGTATACACCTCGCAATCGTAGCCCGAGCCCATAATGTTTTTGCCAACATAGCCCTTTTCACGCAGCGCTTCAATGCAAGCGTCCAACTGGTCGCCGATATCCCAGAACTCGCCTCGTAAATAGATGTAGATAGCCTTCGCTTGAATCGCGTAAGCGCAAATCAGCGATCCCTCAATCAACTGATAAGGATTCTCTTCCATGATTTCGCGATCTTTGAAAGTGCCCGTCTCGCTCTCATCCGCGTTGACCGTGACATATTTGAGCGGCTCATGTTGCGGGATGAAGCTCCACTTTACGCCAGTCGGGAAGCCTGCGCCCCCGCGCCCGCGCAAGCCAGACGCCTTGACAACATTAATGACCTCGGCCGGCTTCATCGCCAGCGCCTTTCTCAAACCGGCGAATCCATCATGCCCCTCATAGACGTCAAGCTGCTTGATATTCTTAATTTCACGCCCGCGTAAGAGAATATGCATAATCCCCTTCAGTTCCTAACTTCCTGTCCAGGCAGGGCAAAACGCACTTAACTATGTCCATTCACAGCTTGAGCCGCCTCCTGCCGCCATTTCGCCAGCAGGTCGCGCATCTTTTCACGATCAAGACTTTCGACGTAATGAAAATTGCATTGCAGCATAGGCGCCTTGTCGCACGCGGCCAAGCACATCACATGCTCAACAGTGAACATCCCATCAGCGCTCGTCCCGCCTTCCTCCACACCGAGCTCCTCTTTCAGCCAAGCATGAAACTCATCCGCCCCCTTCAGCGCGCAAGGCAAATCGGTGCAGACCTGCAACCAATACTTGCCCTTGGGCTTTTCCGAGTACATCGTGTAAAAGCCGGCAATGGACTTAACTTGTGTCGGATCCAAGTTGAGGATCTGCGCTACCTCCGCAATCCCCTCAGGATTCACCCAACCGTATTCTTCCTGAGCGATAAACAACAAGGGCATGACCGCGGAGCGCTTCGTTTCGTACTTCGCCAGATGATGCTTAATGCGCTCTTCGTATTTCGGATTGTCGATGATCGCCATTCGATAAGTTCCTTCATAAACGGATTCCCTGCTCTCCAGCGGGAATCCATCCTAAAGCCCAAGTCCTTAAACGCTAGTTTCTAGAAAATACTCATCTATCGCAATCGCCCAAAACAATATCGACGCTGCCGATTATCGCCACCATATCCGCCAGCAAGTATCCCTTTGCCATCACAGGCAGAGCGCTGATGTGAATGAAGGACGGCGTCTTGAAATGAACCCGTCTCGGTTTGTTCGCCCCCGTACCGTGAATATAGCAGCCGATCTCGCCTCGCGGGCTTTCGATGGCGTTGTAAATCTCATCATCAGGCGCGTCATACCCATAGGTCCAGAGCTTGAAGTGATGGATCACCGCCTCCATGCTCTGCCCTAACTCACTGCGCAGCGGCGGGCAATACTTCCGATTCTCCGAACGATAAGATCCCTTGACCTGTTCCAGCCGCGCTACCGCTTGATTCAAAATCTTCATGCTCTCGCGGAATTCATGGATGCGAATCAAATAACGATCATAGACATCACCATGTTCGCCCAGTGGCACATTGAAATCGTATGTCTCATAACCGGAATAGGGCTGCGCCTTCCGCAAATCCCAGTTGACGCCGCTGCCGCGCAGAGCCGGTCCCGTCAAACCGTAGGCCAACGCAACATCCGGTTCGATGACGCCCACGCCCTGCGCCCGATCTTTCCAAATCGGGTTCTGCGTCAGCAAGGCTTCATAGTCGTCAACCTTGGCCGGGAAGTCATTCAGAAACTGCTTGATCGTCGGTAAGAATTCATCCGGCACATCACGCCAAACGCCGCCGGGACGAATATAGCTGCTCATCATCCGCTGGCCCGAAAGCATCTCGAACATCCCTAGGATGCGTTCACGTTCGCGGAAGGCATAGAGCAAGACGCTCATCGCCCCCATATCAATCGCGTGAGTACCCAACCAAACCAGGTGGCTCGCGCAGCGCGCCAACTCAAGGCAGACCACGCGAATAATCTGCCCCCGCTCCGGCACATCCAGGTCAAGCAGTTTCTCTACCGCCGCTGAATACGCCATGTTATTCGACATCGGCGAAAGGTAATCCATCCGGTCTGTTAGCGGCAGCGCTTTCTCGTAGCTCTTGTCCTCAATAGATTTTTCGATACCCGTATGAAGGAAGCCAATATCGGGCAAGCACGACACGATTTGCTCGCCATCCAACTCCAATAGCAAGCGCAAAACACCGTGCGTGCTCGGGTGATGCGGTCCCATATTGAGCAGCATCGTCTCGCCAGTGATCGCGCGTTCGGATACCAGCCCGCGCAACTGATCCAGGCTGCCCTCCCAGCGGCGCTGCTCTTCTATGGATTGCGATGCTGTTGCAACTGCCATATCGACCCCGAAGTTCAATCTGTGGCAAAGGGCTTATACTTGCGGATTTCCGCCTCATTAAATGAAAAGGCGACCGTTTCCTTGCCCAGCGGATAATCGCGCCTGTGCGGATGCCCGTGCCAGTCATCCGGCATCAACAGCCGCCTTTGATCGAGATGTCCTTCAAAGACGATACCCATCATGTCGGCGATTTCCCGCTCAAGCCAATTCGCTGCCGGAAAGATCATCGTCGCCGTGGGCAGCCGCGGGTCTTCTTCGTCAGCAAATATCTTGACCCGCAGCCGGCGATTGTAAAGCATCGACAAGATGTGATAAGAAACTGCAAATCGCTCGGGCCGATAATCACCGGCGTCGTCGCCAAAACGCTCGCCGTAATCATCGGGATAATAATCAACCGCGCTCACATCCGAGAGCATATTGTAGACCAGCCCGGAACTGACACGGAGAAAATCTAACACTTCAGTCATCCGCGCCGCTTCGACAACAACTGTTGTCTCACCGCGGAATTCTTTAACAAATAGAATGGTCTCGCCAAATGTTTCACGCAAGACATCAACCGGGTTACGCGCCGCCGGTACTTCCATTTCTATGCTGTCCTCTTTGCCCGTCGTCCCTAGCGTAAGCGGCTTAAGCCCAATCAGCGATGCGTTCGCCCTTGACCTTCTCGTGCAGAGTCAAGATACCGTGCAGCAGTTGCTCAGGGCGCGGCGGACATCCGGCGATATACACATCGACCGGGATAATCTCATCAACGCCTTGTACGATCGCGTAATTGTTGTACACGCCACCGCAAGAAGCGCAATCGCCCATCGAAATAACCCACTTCGGTTCCGCCATCTGATCGTAAAGCTGCCGCACCACCGGCGCCATCTTGCGCGTCAAACGACCTGATACGATAAGCAGGTCCGCCTGACGCGGCGTCGCCCGATTTAACTCCATGCCAAAGCGGGAAAGATCATAACTCGAGGCTTGCGAACTCATATACTCTATTGCGCAGCAAGCCAAACCGAAAAGCAGGGGCCACATCGCCCCCGTTCGCGCCCAATTCACGGCTTGCTCAACGGTGGTGGTGACGACACCCAAATTACCAAGCTTTGAGCTTACTCCCATTCCAAACCGCCTTTCTTCCACTCGTAGACGAAGCCTACGATCAGGATCACCGTGAAAACAGCCATGACCGCCAAACCATAAACACCCAGGTCGCGCATGGAGACCGCCCACGGCAAAAAGAAAATGACCTCAATATCGAAAATGATAAAGAGCACAGCGACCAGGTAAAACTTTACCGGCAGGCGCCGCGTCGCCGGACCAATCGGCTTCATGCCGCTTTCATACGGTACGGACTTGCGGTAAGTAGGCCGCTGCGGACCCATCACCCGCGAGATATTCGCGATGATCAGCGCCAAAACAGAAGCTATGACCAGCAGCGCGGTGACGGGACCAAATTCCAGGATGGTCGACATCGGGCTTCAACCATTTGTGCTTTTTGGAACAATCCAATTCGTAGTGAGACTAGCACACTATTCTGGCAAAATCAAGCAAGCTTGCGCTTGGTTTTCCACAGATTCTGCATTAGTGAAGTCTTTTTCTGATCAGAGAGCATCCGCGAGACAATACAGAAACGAGTTGCCAGGGGCAGGTAGCCGGCTCAAACCAGTCTCGCGGAAAAAGAAAGGACACATCCCCGGGATGCGTCCTTTTGATTCTGGCTATCTCCTGCCCGGCGCTAACTTGTCCCCAAACCCAGCAAACCCGTCTCCGGCTGCGGCTTGCGCGCCTGCTCATCATACTTCCCAAACCGAATCACATCGCCGGCCCCAGTGATCGCTTCAACCGACAAGCCCAGGCTCTGCAGTTCCTTGACCAATACGCGGAAACTCGTGGGTATCCCCGGCTCTTCGATCGGCTCGCCCTTGACGATACTTTCATAAGTTTTGACGCGCCCTTGCACATCATCGGACTTCACCGTCAACATCTCCTGCAAGATATGCGCCGCGCCATAAGCCTCCAGCGCCCATACTTCCATCTCGCCAAAACGCTGACCGCCAAATTGCGCCTTCCCGCCAAGAGGCTGCTGCGTGACCAAGCTGTATGGACCAGTTGAACGGGCATGCGCTTTGTCCTCAACCAGGTGCGCCAACTTCAGCATATGCACATAACCCACCGCCACATGCCGATCAAAAGGCTCGCCCGTTCGCCCATCGAACAAGGTCTGCTTGCCATAATGCGGCACGGGCTGGCCCGTCTCAAACATCACGCGATTGGCGATCTCAAACAGCTCACGCAGAGAGAGGTCCTCAGTTAGCTCGATATCAGCCACCGCCGTCTCCTGTATCCACAGGCGGATCGACGCCTCAAGCGCCTTCATATCTCGCTGATCGCGCAATTCGTCAGACAGGTCGCTATTGTCATAGACCATGATCTCGTCCGGAGCATAGCCAAACTCTCGCAGCATCTCCGCCACCGCTACCCTCCGCACATAAATCGGATCGCGCTCGAGGATGATCTTTTCGTTATCGTAGGCGCCAGACTCGCCCACACGCTCGTACAGATAAGCGCTAATCACATGCATGTCGTCATCAAAGTCCGCCGCTTCCATTCTCATAGTCGCCGCCAACCGCTCCTGATTTTCCCAGGCTCGCCCGGTCGTCTTGCGCCAAGCCCAATCGATCATCCAGGCGCGACCCAACTCCGCTTGAATCTCATGCTCCTTAACGCCATCAAACACCGGCGTGATCGCGCGGAAGCCCATACGATCCGCCGCCCAGCCGAGGTGTAGCTCAAGGATCTGTCCGATGTTCATACGGCTCGGCACGCCAAGCGGATTCAGAATGATTTCAACCGGCACTCCGCCATCGATATAGGGCATATCCGCGACCGAGACGATCTTCGAAATGACCCCTTTGTTTCCATGCCGCCCGGCCATCTTGTCGCCCACCGTCAGCTTGCGGCGCTGCGCTACGCTTACCCGCACCATCGTTTCCACACCAGCTGAAAGATCGGAATGATACTTAACGGAGTACGCCTTGTCTCGCCCTCGATCCGTGTCCATCTCCTCAAGAATACCTTCGGTCGTGTCAGAGAATTTGCCCTGGCGTCGCTTCGACAAGTTAGGATCCTCGCTCCTTGTAAATACCTTAACATCGATCACCTTCCCACGATCGCCATGCGGCAGCCGCAACGATGAATCTTTCACCTCCCGCGCCTGCTCGCCAAATATCGCCCGCAGCAGCTTCTCTTCCGGCGACAACTCCTTCTCGCCTTTCGGCGTGATCTTGCCCACCAAGATATCGTTCGGTCCCACTTCCGCGCCGATACGCACAATGCCATGCTCATCGAGATCTTTCAGCGCATCTTCCCCAACATTGGGGATATCGTAAGTGATTTCCTCCGGACCCAGCTTGGTATCCCGCGCTTCTATCTCGTGCTTCTCAATATGGATGCTGGTGAACTTGTCATTGCGCAGCAAGTCTTCGCTCACCAGCAAGGCGTCTTCATAATTGCCGCCATCCCAGGACAAGAAGCAGGTCAGAACATCGTGCCCCAAAGCCAGGTGGCCATCATACGTCGACGAACTGTCTGCGATGACATCGCCTGGTTTGATCCAATCTCCCTTGCGCACGACCGGCCGCTGATCAATACAAGTCGACTGATTCGAACGCTCGTACTTCCGTAGCAGGAAAGTGTGCTCAGCGTCATCTTTGGTGCGGACGATCACGCGGTGCCCTTGCACACTGATCACTTCCGCTTCTATATCGGAGACCAATACCTGACCGCTGTCCGACGCCGCCTGCCTTTCCATGCCAGTGCTGACAACCGAAACATCGGGGCTGAGCAGTGGCACTGCCTGCCGCTGCATATTCGAGCCCATCAGCGCGCGGTTGGCCGCGTCATGGGAAAGGAAGGGGATCAGCGCCGCGCTGATGCCTACAATTTGCCGCGGGGCGATATCCATGTATTCGATCCGCTGCGGCGTCACGGACAGAAAGCCCTGTTCATAGCGCGCCGACACGCGATTCGAGACAAACTGCTCGCGCTCGTCAAGCACCGCGTTCGCCTGAGCGATAATGAACTTGTCTTCACGATCGGCCGACAAATACTCAATCTCGTGCGTCGCGAAGGGAGTGACCGGCACTTCTGTGATCTTCGCCCTCTTGAGCTTCGTGATAGCTTTCTTGTCGATTACCGTTCCCTCTTCAATGACGACTTTTTCTTTGGCATCTTCGACATCATCGCGAACGGACCGCCCGATAAGGGCCGGGTCACCGACATCCATCATGTTCACAACCTTGCGATACGGCGTCTCGATAAAGCCCAGGTCATTCACCCGCGCATAACTCGCCAGCCGACCGATCAAACCGATATTCGGTCCCTCCGGCGTCTCAATCGGGCAGATGCGCCCATAATGACTGTGATGCACATCGCGCACATCGAAGCCGGCTCGCTCCCGCCGCAAGCCGCCCGGTCCCAACGCAGATAACGTGCGCTTGTGCGTCAATTCGGAAAGCGGATTCGTCTGCTCCATAAATTGCGACAATTGCGACGAGCCGAAGAATTCGCGCACAGCCGCCACAATCGGACGGATATTGACCAGCGACACCGGCGTCAATTGCTCCGCTTCACGGATGGACATGCGTTCCTTGACCACCCGCTCCATCCGCCGCAGGCCTATCCGCAGTTTGTTGCCAATCAATTCGCCAACGGTCTTGACCCGGCGGTTGCCCAAATGGTCAATGTCGTCTTTCGCGCGCGCGCCATTGTTGATCATGATCATCTGCTCAACCAACTTGACGATATCCGCTTTGCTAATCGTCCGATGTGAGAGATCAATGACTCCTTCAAGCCCCAAACGCTGATTGAGTTTGTATCGCCCAACGCGCTCCAGGTCATAGCGCCTCTGGTCAAATAGTTGCCCTTTCAGGTATTCGCGCGCGTTATCCAGCGTCGGCGGATCGCCCGGGCGCATGCGCTTGTAAAACTCGATCAGCGCGACATCCGCCAGTGTCTGATTCTTTTTGATGTCCCAGACCGGTTCATTCTTGAACGAACTCTCGATATACTTATGCGCCTCGTTATTGTCAACAGCCGCAAACAACTCGAGGATTTCCTCGTCTTCTCCCGTCTTGATTGGCGATGCTGACTTCGGCAAGCCATCATCGACAGAGGCCAGCGCCCGCAGCAATATCGTCACCGGAATCGTCCGCTTGCGGTTGAACTTGAGCGTGATGTAATCCGTCTTCCGCGTCTCGAATTCCATCCAGGCGCCACGGTCGGGGATCAATTTGGCGTTCGATAATTTGCGGCCAGTCGCGCGCTCTTCGTCGGCGTCGAAGTAAACGCCGGGCGAGCGGATCAATTGGCTGACGACCACTCGCTCCGTCCCATTGATGATGAAAGTGCCCTTCTCCGTCATCAAAGGGAACTCGCCCATGAAGATATTCTGCCGGATTATCTCATCGCCCTGCTCGTGATTCACCATAGCAACCTGGACATACAATGGCGCCGCAAAGGACATATCGCGTTCAATGCACTCATCTTCATCGTACTTCGGCTCTTGCATGTAAATCTGCAAGCCTTTCTTAGGCTTCTTGGATTCATTCAGCAGCGTATACGGGCGATGCTCTGCTGGCGGTTCTCTGAAGTCGAACTCCTCCGACTCCGGATGATTGCCCGGGAAGTAAAGCGACAAGTTGCCGTTGAAGCTCTTGATGGGGTTGATCTCGTCGAACAATTCCTTCAGCTTGCCACCGTAGAAGAAGTCCATAAATGACTGCTTCTGAATATCGATCAGCGATGGCAATTCCTGTATCTCAGGCGTGCGAGCGTAATTCTTCACGTTATAATACTGTTTCAAGGTACGGCTCCTTGGAGGAATAGATGACTCGGCTGACCAATCTGGGCGAAAACACGACAAACCCTAAGCCACGTCCTTAGACAGGCGAAAGGGATAGCTAAAGCGCATACAACACGGAATGTGCCTATGACCCTCTATCATTTATCCGATAATTTGTGACAACATGAGGACTGCAAGCCTGCAGCGTACAACACAAAGAAGGGTCTTGTCAAGACTAACCTTTAACTTGACCGTCTTTTGGAGCTACCTCCTATCAGTCTATCACAATTTCTTCCGACGGCAATACCCAAGCTGATTCCTCCCGCACAAGTAACTACCATTGTTCGTCGAATTATAATGTGGAATGCCGCTTGCAAATGCGCGATGTGAAAGATCACGTACAACATCAATTTGGCGATGTCGCCGCCAACTACCGTACGAGCAAGGTCCATGCGGGCGGCAAAGACCTTGATCTGATGGTCAAGTCCGCCATTCTCACGCCAGAATCAGTGGTCCTGGATGCTGGTTGTGGCGCGGGGCACGCCTCGCTTGCCTTTGCCGGGCACGTCGGTCGCGTCATCGCCTGCGACTTTACCCCGGCCATGCTCGACCAGGTAGAAAAGCTAACGCATGAGTACGGCGTTCTTAATGTTAAAACCCAACTCGCCGATGTGGATAGCCTGCCCTTCCCGGCGAATAGCTTCGATCTCGTGATCACACGTTATAGCGCACACCATTGGCTGCATCCGGAGCGAGCGCTGGCGGAGTTCCGCCGCCTGCTCAAGCCAAACGGCAAGTTGCTCATAAGCGACATCATGGCGAGCGAAAACTACGCTCAGGATACTTTTTTGCAGACGATTGAACTCCTGCGCGACCCATCACACGTTCGCGATTACCGCCTGTCCGAATGGCGAGCGATGCTGTCCGGCGCCGGCTTCGCATCTGAAGTTCTTTTGACCTTTGATCTGACGCTTCACTTTTCTACCTGGACGAAGCGCATGGCCACGCCGCCTCAAAACGCCGAAATGATTAAATCACTTTTTAATGGCGCCCCTGCCGACATAAAACGCGGCTTCGGTCTCCCCCTGAAGATACGCAATGATGATTTCGATTTCACAATTCCCGGCGGGGTCATTAGAGGCGCTGCTGCGCCTGATTAGCTGGCTATTGATCGTCCTGTCGCGACAAGATACTCTGTATAGCCGCCCGGATATTCGTGTAGCTCGCCGTCAGAGATCTCTACGACTCGGTCCACAGTCTGGTCCAGAAAATATCGGTCATGCGAAACAATGAGCACAGTGCCGACAAAATCGTCCAGCGCCTCTTCCAGCACCTCCACCGAGGCAATATCGAGATTATTAGTCGGCTCGTCCAATAGCAGCAAGTTTGGCTGCCGAAGCATGACCAGCGCCAACTGCAACCGGCTGCGTTCCCCGCCAGAGAGCGTTCGCACCGGCTGACGGACTTGCTCGTAGCTGAATGCCATCCGGAGAAGGAAGTTCACCGCGCTTTGCTCGCTGCTATTCTGCAAGTTTCGGATGAGATCCAGCGGCGGTTTGTCCAGCCAATCTTCCAGCGTCCGATGCTCCTGCGAATAGTAGCCAATGCGTATACTGGGACCCAGCTTGATGTCTCCCGCGCTCGGTTCTATCTCGCCCAGAATCATCCGCAACATCACTGTTTTTCCCGCGCCATTGGGACCGATCAGGCCTACCCGCTCGCCATGCCGCAATAAAAGATTCGCACCGCGTATCAGCAGCTGATCATCAAAGGCCAGCGACACATCAACGAACTCAAGCGCCTTCTTGCTGCCGCGCCAACCCTCTACCTTGAAATCCATCAACTTGGGGTCGAAGACCCTCTCGATGATCTCGCCGCGCTCTTCCATCTGCTGCAGCATCCGCCGTCTCTGCCGCGCTGCCAGCATGTGTTTGCGGCTTAAGACCTGCTTCGCCCAACGCTCAAAACGTTCGATCATCGCTTCAATGCGGGCAATCTCCTTTTGCTGCGTCACATACTGCTGCTGCTGCCGCAAGCGCCCTAACTCGCGCTCATTGACATAATACGAATAATTGCCGTGATAAATCGAAAGCTTGCCGTTCTCCAACTCCACCGTCTGCGTCGCCACCTCATCCAGAAGATATCGATCATGAGAAATAATCACGATGCTTTTGCGATAATTGAGAATGAAACGCTCTAGCTGATTCTTCCCCCGCATATCAAGATGGTTGTCCGGCTCATCGAGAAGCAGTATATCTGGCGCGGACACAGCCAACTGCACTAGCGCCACCATCTTCTTTTGCCCGCCAGAGAGCGCGTCGGTCGGCAAGTCATAATCTTTCGCGCTAAACCCCAACATCGCCAGCAACTCACGCACATGGCTCGCGTGACGGCTGCCATTCATTCGCTCATATTGCATCAATTGCGCTTCATGCCGCGCCAAAGTCTGCGCCAAGCCTTCCTCATCGCCATAGACCTCAGGCTCCGCCAGTTGCTCCTCGATCGCACTCAAAGCCCGCTCAGCTTCCGCCAGTTCCGCCGGCTTGATCATCGCTGCTTCTATCAATGTCAATTGCGCCGGCAAGCTAATATCTTGCGGCAAATACCCGATGCGCGCGCCACTTAGCCGCGAAACATGCCCGCGATCCGGCTCAACTTCGCCCAGCAGTACCTGGAATAATGTCGATTTCCCCGCGCCATTGGGTCCCACCAGCGCGACGCGATCGCGATCGCCAATAACCCAGGACAAATCCCGATATAGCTCGCGCCCGGCAAAGTTCACCGTGATGTTGTTGACATGCAGAATGTGCATCGATAGTCTCTTGTGCCACACACTGGATGCGACCAGCCAGAGATTAGCACAAGTGAAAGCTGCCACACATATCGTAATTCTCGTCGCGGCATCTACTGTCAATTTCAACTATCATGTTTTTACGTTGTTTCTCACCTGAATCTAAGCTGCCCGCCAAGTTCTCGGATCTGCGAATGCTCATCGTCGACGCCCAGCAGAATATCGCCTTCAACGCCCAGCAACTGGAGCGCGATTTTACCACCTGGGCTTGGCATCAGCGCCAAGCTCAACTCAAACGCGATCTGCCGCCCGCCACAAGCAGCCTGCGCGACAACCTGCTCGGCCGGATCGCCATCGTCTTCGGTAGCCTGCAAGTCATCGCAGCATCTTCGCCGACGCTGCAACCCTGGCAGCGCTATACCTACCGCAGCATCGACGATGCTCAACAACTGGCGCGCTGGCAATTGGACTACTACCGACGGCTGGCGGGCGACAGCGACCGCATTGAACTCATTCTCACCAAGGCCGACCTGACAAATGTGCTGGAATCCTGGCAGGAGGACAAAACCCTGGACCAACACTTGCAGGGCATAGTCATCCTGATGAAAGGCGCCGAACCAATCTCGGAGCCGCGGCAGTGCGAACAGTGGCTGGAAAACGGTGTGCGCATCGTGGCGCCAGCCTGGCAGCCAAATCGATACGTCGCCGGATACGATGGCGAACTTACCCTGCTCGGCTACGAACTGCTCGAGGTCATGGCCAACCACAATGTGCTCCTAGATATCTCCGGCTTGTCCGACCGGGCTGCCGCGGAAGCCATCGAACGCTACGAGGCGCCGATCATCGCCAGCCACGCCAACCCGCGCTATTTTCAAGACAGCCCGCGCTGTTTATCCGACGATTTGATCCTAAGACTCGCCGAGCGCGATGGAGTCATGGGCATCATGGTGTATAATCGTTACCTGAGGAAGGACTGGCATCCCAGCGACCCAAAACGCCGTGTCACAACCTCGCACTGGGTCGATGCGGTCGACTACGTCTGCCAATTGACCGGCGTGGTTGATCACGTCGGGCTTGGCAGCGACATCGACGGCGGCTACGCGTACAGCAGTTTGCCGGACGGGATCGATACCACAAGCGACCTGTGGCTGCTGCGGAAGGCCTTGCTGGCGCGCGGCTTCGCCGAGTCCGAGGTCATGGCGATCCTGGGCGGCAATATGCTAAGGAAACTTCGAGAGTCCTTGCCAGTTGGTTGAGCATTTATGTGGCGGTTCGCGCAAGTTGGCATCGCTTTAGGCGCCTTGGGCGCCATGATCTGCTTCATGGGGCTGTTTCCCGGCGTCACCGGGGCTGAGCCGACCGCGGGTATTGGCTTAATACAAGTAATGATGGTCATTACCGGCTATAGCCTGCTAATTCTAGGCGCCCTCACCTATCTCAAATACACCTTTTATCTTGATGTTCCCGCCACGCTCAGCCAGCAAGTCGGCACTCGCCTCGCCTTGACCGGATTGCTCTTTGCCGCGCTGGCCGGTCTGGCGGACATCCTGGGCTTCGGCAGCCATATCCGCGACGACGCCGGCGATATATTCTTCGGGCAACTGCAAATGATTGGCATACTGGCTAGCTTCGGGCTATCGTCGCTCGGTGTGCTTGTCTACGTCCTGGCCGGCGCGCACCTCGCTCGTCACGCCCCAGTCGAGGCGCTTAGCGAAAGCATTGCCGGCGTAGACGATACCAGCGAGATTCCGCTCGTCGAAATCGATGATATGGCATAAGCGCCTTGGCAAACTCCATTTCAGCCAGCCGCAAGTGCTCATCCCGCCAAGTTGATCCAAGGGGACATCCTTGCGCCAAAAGCCTCCCAAATTGCTCTACGTCGTTAACATTCCGCGTTTTTTTGTTTCCCATCGATTGCCCTTAGCGTTGGCGGCCCGCGATGCCGGCTTCAATGTCTACATCGCGACTTCGGGCCTAGACGCCTCATCAGTAAACCAGATCACCGCTCACGGTCTCCAATTCCACCCCCTGCCGCTAAGCCAACATGGCGTCAACCCCTTGCGCGAACTGCGGACCCTGCTCGCCCTGCGCAAGCTTTACAACGACCTGCAGCCAGATTTACTTCACCACGTCAGCATCAAACCCGTGATTTATGGCGGTATCGCCGCCAGATTGACCGGCGGCACTCCCGCAATCCAGGCAATGAGCGGTTTGGGATACCTATTTTCTAGCGAAGAGTTCAAGGCAAAATCTCTTGCCCGGCTCATTCAACCCATATTCAGATTCGCGCTGGCTCCCGCCGACGCGCACATGATCTTCCAAAATCCAGACGACCAGCGAGTCTTTGTGGAACGGCGCTTGATCGACCGCGCGAAGACAACGGTAATCCGTGGCTCTGGCGTTGACGAAACTCTGTTCAGCCCCAGCGCCGAAAATACATCGGATAAACCGGTCGTCTTATTTGCCGGGCGTCTCCTTTGGCAAAAGGGCTTGGGAGATTTCGTCGAGACTGCGCGCCGACTTCATGGCAAGGCGCGCTTCACTGTGGTCGGCTATGAAGAAAGCACAAGTCCTCTAAATGTCCCGGCAGCTCAATTGCAAGCCTGGCACGATGCCGGGCTGATCGAATGGCAGGGCAAACGCGATGATATGCCGGCTGTTTATGCAGAGAGCAATATCGTCTGTCTGCCTTCCACCTACGGCGAGGGTGTGCCCAAGGTCCTCATCGAAGCCGCAGCTTGTGCCCGCGCCTGCGTCGCCACCAACACACCAGGCTGCCGGGAAATCGTGCGTCATGGCGAAAACGGCTTGCTCGTCCCGCCAAACAACCTTAACGCCCTCAGCGACGCGGTCAAGCGGCTGATCGACAATGCCAGTCTGCGAAACACTATGGGGACCAGAGGCCGAGAAATCGTGCTCGCGGGCTTTACCTGCCGCCAAGTCATTGAAGAAACTATAATCCTGTACCGTGCCGCGCTAAAGCAAGCTGAAACCGCCTAGGTCATGTCTTCATGGCGAGGCAGCTTGCCGCGCTCTCAATGCGGCGCGGGCGCAAACCGGCGGTCCATCAGGCGGATAGCTCCAGGTCTGCGGCAGCCCCGCATCACGCACCATGTCCTGGAATTCTCTATAGACCAACATCAACGAGTCGCAATCGCCCAGAATCTCCGCCGACTGCCCCTGCAAATACCAGCATTCCAACTGTCTGTCTTTTATGGCGATGTCGCTCTCAATTTGCAGACGGCTGCACTGACCAAAGGCAGACTGCGCCATCTCGTAGTCGCCCTCGAGAAAATAAAGCCGGCCCAGCTCATACCAGCCTTCGGGCCAGACCGGCGCCAGCTTGGTAACTTCCTGGCAATACCGAAGCGCGGAATCACGTTCCTGTAGGCGTTCTGAAAGTTCACATAACCGCGCGCGCGCTTTCACATTGTCCTCATCCAATGCCATGATCGTATAGTAGGACACCGTGGCTTGATCAACATCGCTGACCTGCAAAGCATATAGCGCCTTCTCGAAATGCAGCGGTATTAGCTTTCCATTGAAGCCAATTGCATTCTCCAGTTCCACCAGCGCAACCCGATACTCGCCCATATCGCCATGGGCCAGCGCCAGCGCGCGATGACCTTCAAGTTCGTATCGGTTTTGTTCCCGCGCCATTTTCAGGCCAGTTTCCGCTTCACGCAGCGCAGCCTCAGCGATTCCCCTGGACCCGTATGAAAGTGACAAGACGATTCGCGCCAAGACATGATCCGGTTCCTGCTCCACGATGCGGAGCGCAATGCGGCCGGCTTCCCCGGCCGACTCTGCAGCTTGCAGGGCATAACCAAGCAGCGCCTGCATGTCCAAGTCTCGTGGCAACCGTGCGACCGCCTCTCGGCTAACTTCCAGCGCCGTAACTCGATCGCTTTCGCGCCCTATCTCACTGTAACTGCGATAAATCAAGGCGCGGACAAACAACTCGTAAGCGGCAGCATCCGCGTCACCCTGCTCAATGACCTGCTGCGCATAATCAACCACCGACCGGAGGTCGCCATTATTGAAGGCGGCGAAGGCCTCCACCAAGCTGGTCGTCGGACCAAGCACGCGATTCTGGTTGAGCCGTTGACCGACACGGTGCCGCCCAACGACCACAACCCCCACCATCACCAACAGCAAGACCAGCAAAGGCGCACAACCGCTTCCTCGCGGCGACCGCCGATTAAACAATGCGGTCGTATTTCGCCTAACATTCATACATTCATATCGTATGTGCAAATATGCGGACAGCCAGACCTAGACAAAGTCTAATGCATTCTTATCAATCCCACCCTAAGCAGCTATCTGGAATATGCAAACCGGCGATGATTTGACTGAGCTGGTCTGCGTCCGCTACTGATTTGCCTCAATCCGAAGACTTGCCGCCTTATGCGCCGCGCGGATGGGCTCCGGCAAGCGGTACTTCGTGGTGCAAGAGAGGATTAACGTGGCGGCGCTTTCGATATCGCACATGTGCCCAGCAGAGACATAAACGGGCTTGATTCCCGCCCTCGTCCGCAAAACAATGCCGAGTTGCTCACCACCATACATTAACGGGCTGTAACACCCCTTTTCCCGAGCCGGCAATTCGTATTCGCCGATGAAGTGCGACTTGCCGCATCCGACTGTTGGGCGCCCAAGCCACAATCCAAGATGCGCCGCGATGCCCATCCTCCGCGGATGAATCTGACCCATGCCGTCGAAGAGAAAAATATCGGGCTCACGCTGAATCTGCCGCAATGCATCCAATACCACCGGACCCTCGCGAAAGGTCAGCAGCCCTGGAATATATGGATACGCAATCTCGCGCTGTGTACTTGTGGTTTCAACAATCGACAAATTGGGAAAGCTCATCACAACCACAGCCGCGCACCCAACGCCACCTTTGACGCTGACATCGATCCCGGCAACCGTGCGGACATCGTCCAGGCAGAAGGGCACGTCGCTGGCCAACAGCGCCGCAAGTTCATGTTGCAAAGCAATCGCCGTCTTTGGGCTGAGATCCCAATCGTGCAGCCGCTCGATTTTCATTTTCTGACTTTAGGTCTGCCCCGAGTGGACAGCTACATTTCAAGATAGTCGCGTAGTTGACGTGAACGCGTCGGATGGCGCAACTTGCGCAAAGCCTTCGCCTCAATCTGGCGGATGCGCTCACGCGTAACACCGAAATAGCGCCCGACCTCTTCAAGCGTGTTGTCCTGCCCATCTATCAAGCCGAAGCGTAACTCCAGTACCTGACGCTCACGCTCGCTCAAGACGCCCAAAGCAGATCTGATCTGTTCCTTAAGCAGTTGTCGCCCCGCCGCATCCACCGGTCCCAACATGTTATCATCAGGGATAAAGTCCCCCAGTTGGCTGCTGTCTTCTTGCCCGACCGGCATATCGAGACTCATCGGTTCCTGGCTGATACGCATGATCCGGCGTACTTTCTGTGAGGCGCGACGCAACTTGCGGTTCAGCGCCGGGTCCAACTCCTTGCCATCTTTCAATTGCCGCTTGATCTCGCTGCGCTCGCCATCGCTGAGGAAGTCCATTTCCAGCGCGACCTCTTCCGTCTTCGGCTCCGCGCCCAGCGTCTGAACCAATTCGCGCTGTACCCTCATCATCCGGTTGATCGTCTCGACCATATGCACCGGGATACGAATCGTCCGCGCCTGATCCGCGATCGAGCGGCTAATCGCCTGGCGGATCCACCAAGTAGCATAGGTACTAAATTTGTAACCCTTAGTATGATCGAACTTGTTCACGGCCCGCAGAAGACCAATATTTCCTTCTTGAATCAAATCCAGAAAACTGATTCCCCGCCCTAAGTAGCGCTTTGCTACGCTGACAACCAGCCTCAGGTTTGCGCGTGTCAAAGCCTCGGAAGACATCGACGCATGCTGTTCCACCTGTTCTTGCTGCTGCTTCGCTAGGCTTATCGGGTCGACTGTATCTTCAATCCACGCATCAAATTCGCTTAACGATGGCAATACGTGCTCGTGGTGAAAGAAACGCTGAATCTGCATCTGGTGTTCGAATGGAAAAAGAAACAAAGCATGGATAACCTCGAAGAAAGCCTGCGCCAATACAGTCCAATTTTCATCTCTACCCCAATTGCGCTGCTTCAGATAACCGCGAATATAAGAATCCGCCTCGCGATCCCAGTTGAGAATCGTTTCCTGAACCTCCGCCAAAACCTTGATGAAATCAGGTGCTTCCACAGCGCGCTCTGCCGCGGCACCTTGCAATTTTTGCCAATCCTCTCTAAACCGTTTGTAAGCGAATCGCTCCACATCTAGGTAGTTTGCTTCGCGGCGATCGGCCGACTGCTTATCAAGGCTCATCAGTTCATCGCGCAAACTCTCAAGGTGTCTTTCGGCCGCAATCTGCGTACTCAGCCACATCTCACGATTGCTGTCAAGCAGCGGCACTTGCCCGATTTCCTTCAAGTACATCCGCACCGGATCATCAGACAGCGACATATTTTCGCGCGCGGCGGCTCGCGTCTCATCGCCCGCCAGTTCATCTACCTTGAAATCCGAAGTTGTGGCGCCATCGTCACGCTGTTGATCTTTGCCAGCAAGCTCGTCGTCATCGCCGTCGTAGTCAATATACTCGCGAATGCTGTCGTCGGTGTCTGTACCCATATATCCAGTTCCTCTTATCCGCAATGAATGTTTGCCACAAAGGAAGTTCCTGCTAACTAACCGCCAAGTTGATTCGAGCTTTTGCCCGCATCGATAGCATGATCTCTTCACCGATGAGTTTGCGCTGGCGATTGTCAGCCGCCGAGTCAGCTTGAGCCTCTTCTTGCAGATATTGCATCTCGATCCGCTCGTACTCCAGCCGCTCAAGGCGCAATTGCAGCGCGCGACAGACCAGTTCGTCCTGCGCGTTCAAGCCCGGTCTCCCCCCGCGAACGCCCCTTCTGAATATATCATTCAAATCGACCCGATAGTTTCCCCTTATCCGCTCAGATATTGTCTCCGGTTCGTCGATTAGCAGCGCTCTAAACTCGGCGCGCAAGTCCTCATCAACGACGCGACCGATATATTCCAAGGGTTCCATGTCGTCCTGCGCCATCGAATCCTGCAAGTAGACCATCAGCGCGCGGTAGTTGCTCTGCGTGAAGTCGTCGGCGCCCAATTCACACAAGGGACCCAGCAGGAGCGCTTCGTCTTCGCCTGCCAACTCGCGCAACTTCCGGTTTACCAGATACAGCAGATTCGGGTTCTTAAGTAAAACGCTAAGACAGTACGCTTCGGCCGCCCGATTTGGTGACCGGCCCAAACGCGCTGGCTGGCTGGCGCTAGCGCCTGTCTCGCCCGCCATGCGCGCATCAGCTCCGTCCACAACATATTCGTTATCCCAATACTCTGGCGGCAGTTCAGGCGCCTGCGAGGGTTCAGCCACCGTACGCGTCTGATCCTGCATCCACGACAGCATCTCACGCTCGCTGATGCGCAATCGTCTTGCCAACTTCTGAATGTTCTCCTGCCGGTACATGTTATTTTCCGACGCTTGCAGGATCGGCAATATCGACTTCGCTAGAGCCTGACGCGCCTGTACGCTCGCGCCAGCAGGCAGAGACGCTGTCTCCATCTCTATCACGAAATCCGCCACACCCTGCGCCTGTTCGACCAGCGTCGCCCAGCCCTCAGGGGATTCTCGCAGGTAATCATCCGGGTCCTTGCCCGCCGGGACCCGCAGGATTCCGATATCAATCGCGAGCTTGCCCGCATAATCCTTCGCCAGCGTGTCACGCGCCACTTCAAGGCTGCGGCGTGCGGCATTCTGTCCCGCTTCATCCGCATCCAAAGCCAAGACAACATTCGTCGCGAATCGCGGCGCGACCAGCCGCAGTTGCGGCTCCGTCATCGCCGTGCCCATCTGTGCGACGACGTTGGCATAGCCCGCCTGATGCGCCTGAATCACATCCATATAACCTTCGACGATAACTGCGGCGCCACGCTCGCGTATAGACGACTTGCCTATATCCAGACCATAGAGCAAACGGCTCTTGTCAAATATCGCCGACTGCGGCGAATTGATATACTTCGCATTCTCCTGCGAATCGAGCGCCCGTCCGCCAAAACCGACGACGCGACCGCGTTCGTCACAAATGGGAAACATTAAGCGATGCCGAAAACGATCGTAGACCCGACCATTCTCGTTGCGGACGGCCAGTCCAACTTCGACGATGTCGTCGTCACTATGACCTAGCTCACGAAGCGACCGCAGCATGAAATCCCAACTCTCCGGCGCATAGCCAAGTTGAAACTCCTGCACGGTCTCGGCACCTAAGCCGCGCTCCTCGCGCAAATACCGTCGGACGCCCGCCGCCGCTTCTCGCTGCAATTGCCGCTGATAAAATTCGGCTGCGCTTGCCAAGATGCCGCGCAATTGATCCAGGCGGTCGCTGCGGCTCTTCTGTTCCGCCGTCTGCGCTTTCAGCTGAACACCGGCCTCGTTCGCCAATTCTCGCAGCGCTTCTTTGAAATCCCAACCATGCATTTTCTGCGCAAACGTGAAGAGATCGCCACCTTCGGCACAAGCGCCAAAGCAGCGCCAAGTCTGCCGCACCGGGTTCACAACAAACGACGGCGTCTTCTCATTATGGAAAGGACAGCAAGCCTTGTGATTGCGCCCGGCTTTCTTCAACTCCGGCACATAACGCTGTACATAGCTCACAATGTCGATGCGAGACTTTATCTCGTCCGTCACTGACAAAGAAGAGCGCTCCTCAATGAAACAACTGCTTGACTATAGTGACGAGTATAGACATCTCCAGTTGGTTTCGCCAAAACATTGGATGATTCAAACAAGGTGTCTGCGCCTCGGTTGCGAGTACATGAGCAAGCAAATTATCCCAGACCGCCGCAACAGCGGAATCCAATGCGACTCAACCCTAGAAATTCTCCAGTTCGCTCAGGTCAGCCTTGCCCGCCTGCATCGCGCTGATGCGCTGAAGCAAGGCGATTCGGTTGTTGCGCAGGACCGTATCGTCGGTATGCACGAGCACATTATCAAAAAACTCCGTCACCGCTGGCGCCATCGTCTCGAAGACCGAGAGGAATTCATCAACGTTCGACGACTCGTTAAGTTGGCCGGCTGCGTCAAGATAGGCTTGATTCAGGTCGCGTTCCGCCGGTTCAGTGAACAGTTCGGTACTCACCCGCCGGTCCGTCTCATTCTTCGTGATTCGTACGCAGCGGGCAAAGCTATCGAGTATCAATTCCCAATTGTCGCTGTTCACCCATGCCGCCAGTTCTGATACACCTTTGATTGCACCCGCTGGATTGTAGGCCTGCTCCGCCAGCACGGCCCTGATGACATCGCGAGGCGCCGAAGTCTTGTCAATCAGCCAGCCTTCCAGGCGAGTCTTGACGAATTCAAACACCTGCTGTCGTATTCCCGCCTCCGCCAGCACAGGTTGGCTATTCGCAACTCGCCTGATTAGCGTGCGCAGGTCACCTACAAGATTAGCTTCCGCAAGAATCCGGATGATGCCGAGCGCCGAGCGCCGCAGGCCAAATGGATCCGATGTCGATTTCGGCGCCAACCCAACCGCGATCAGCCCCACCAGACTGTCCAGCTTGTCCGCCAAAGCCAGCAATTGACCCGGACTCGAAGCCGGCAACTCATCCTCAGCGCCTTCCGGCAGCCAGTGCTCGCGAATCGCGCTGGCGATCGCCGGGGCCACCCCTTCGCGTAAGGCATACTCGCGCCCCATGATGCCCTGCAATGAGGTCATCTCAACAACCATGCTCGTCGCCAGATCCGCCTTGGCAAGCTGAGCCGCTTCGCGCGCAATTGCTATCTCATCAGCGGCAAATCCTAACAGTTCGCCCAAGTCTTCAACGGTCGCTGCAACGCGGTCATTTTTCGCCCGCATCGAGCCCAACTCGGCTTGAAAGGTCAGCGTCTCCAGGCGCAAAAGGTAGTTGCGCAGCAGCTTCTTGATATCCGCCTCATAGAAAAAGCGGGCATCGGAAAAGCGGGCGCGCAAAACCTGCTCGTTACCATGAATCACCTTGTCGAGATGCTCGCTGTCGCCATTCCGCACGGCAATGAAATAATTCATCAACCCGCCATCAGTGTCCTCAAGGGCGAAATATCGCTGATGTTTGCGCATGACCGTGACCAAAACATCACGGGGCAAAGCCAGGAAGTCGCGGTCAAACTTGCCGAGCAATGCCGTCGGCGCTTCCACCAGGTTCGTCACTTCCGCCAGTAGCGCATCATCATCTGCCACTTTGCCGCCGATCTCGGTCGCCAATGTCTCAATTTGTTGCCGAATAGCGCCAAGACGGCCGGCAGAATCTAGTATGATGCCCTGCCGACAGAGCGTAGCTTCATAGCCCCGCCAGCCGTCAACCTCAATCTTCGGCGAACCATGCGCACGCAACCCGCAGGTCACATTCCCGCTGCCTACCCCGGCAAACTCCAATGGAATCACCACCTTGCCGAATAGTGCCACGATCCAGCGCACCGGACGCGAGAACGCGACACCTGTCCCATTCCAGCGCATCGACTTTCCAAACTTAAAACCGGCGATGAAGTCCGGCAGCGCTTTAGCCAGCACTTCCGTTGCTGGCTGACCTGTGTTGCGCACAACCGCCGTGACATAAGTCCCGCCGTCCAAATCCTTGATGTGCAAGTCCGAGACATCCACACCCTTGCCACGGGCGAATCCAATTGCAGCTCGCGTCGGTTTCCCGTCGCTGTCGAAGGCGCGATTTGCCGGTGGTCCTTTGGCAATGAATTCTTCGTCACGCTGCCTCGGCGACACCTGTGCCGCCAAGATTACAATCCTGCGCGGCGTCGCGAAGACCTCGATTCCGCCGTGATTCAGGCGCAACTCGTCAAACAGGGCCGGCGCGGAAGCCTTCGCTAGTCGTACTGCATACGCCACATCGTCAGCCGGCATCTCCTCAACGCCTATCTCGATCAATACATCAGCCGCTTCCGTCGGCGCGTCTGGCATCTCACCGGCCGACTGCAGCGCCGCCCCCGGCCACTTCGCCGCCATCTTCATCAGTGGATAACCCAGCGCCTCACGCTGCCCCACGTAGGCTGACGCGATCGTCCGCGTCATCTCCCGCATCCGCCGGAAGTAATTCGCCCGCTCCGTCACGCCGATCGCGCCGCGCGTATCAAGCACATTGAAGAGATGACTGCATTTCAGCACATAGTCATACGCCGAGATCAGCGCGTCGCCTTCCAGCGCCCGCGCATATTCCCGTTCGTAGGTATCGTAGACCAACTTCAAGGCGCCCACATCAGCCACATCAAAATAATAGCGGCAATGCTCCACCTCTTCGTTGAACATCACATCGCCGTAGCTGACGCCATCGAGCCAATTGATATCCCAGGCCGAGTCCGCCTCTTGCAGCGCCAGCACAATCCGCTCAAGGCCATAGGTGATTTCCACGCTGACCGGATCGAGCGTCATGCCGCCCGCTTGCTGAAAATAGGTGAACTGCGTGATCTCTTGCCCGTCCAGCCACACTTCCCAGCCCAGCCCCCAAGCGCCCAAGGCCGGCGACTCCCAATTGTCCTCGACAAAGCGAATGTCCTGCTCGCGGGCTTTGATGCCCAGCGCTTCCAAGGACGCCAAATAAAGCTCCTGCGGATTGCCCGGATCTGGCTTCAAAATCACCTGATATTGATAATATTTCTGCATCCGATTGGGATTCTCGCCAAAGCGCCCATCATCGGGCCTGACCGTGGGTTCGACATAAGCCACACGCCATGGCTCCGGTCCCAAGACGCGCAATGTTGTCGCGGGGTTACCGGTGCCCGCGCCTAACTGAACATTGTAGGGCTCCCAGATCAGGCAGCCTTGCGCCGCCCAATATTGATGCAATTTCAAGATAACCTGCTGGAATGTCAAAGGCGCAGACATTAACTGTCCTTAGTGTATTTCTGACGGATACAGACGGCGGTCATTATATGAGCGAAGAAATGAATTAACGAGGGCGGCACTCGCATGTAGAAAGGCTGCTCCGGGACCGGGGACAGCCTTCCGTCCAGTCAAAGATTCTCCACCGCTTGGCTCATTGGCTGCCCAGCTCTGTTTCCGGCTCCGGCTGCTTCGCCAATTCATCGTGTTTGAGGTCCTTGAAGGCGTTGAATATCGTGTCGCGCACCAGCACATAGTACTCGGCATCTGAGGACTTCAGCACAATGTCGCTATCGTCCAACGCAGCGCCGAATGTCAAAGTGTAAGTCGCTTCCCGGTATTCGATTTCGGCTTCGACGCTCGCATCCCCAGTCCCTTCAGACTCGCCGCTTTCATCGGCTTCGACAAGCTGACGATACTTGACCTCAACCACTACCTCCGGTGCATCAAGCCCGTATTCTTCCAGAGCCTCCAAGCCCAGAGGCTCGAGCATCCGTATGCCCGCCGCATTTCTCAAGATGAGAGGCATCTTTGTATCTTCAAAATGCTCGCCCTCGCTCAAGCCGTCGTAGGTCCAATTCTCGCCATCACGCAAGAATGTGAAACTCCCTTCGGCGTTTCGCACGCTAATCTCAAGCACATCGTCCAAGGCGACATTGACATAACTCGCATCCAGCCAGGTGGATACTTGCGTCGACAGCTCCCAGGAATTAAATCCGCGGCCGAGGTAGACCTCGTTGTCCTCCGCGCGCCGCACATACACCGTGTCCACACCACCGCTGCCACCCAGATACAACACTTTGGCAGTCTCCGCGCCTTCCAACTCGATTCGGCGCCGGAAGTCATCTTCCTTAACCTCAAGACGGGCGAAATTCGCCGGATTCGATGCTACCAGGCGCCTCGTATCCAAACTTGCCAGTTTGCTCAGAATCTCATCCACCTTCTCACTATTGAGCGGGAAGTCATCAGCATCGGGCAGGACCCAGCCTCCATCTTGGCGAGCGAAGGTCATCGCATTGTCGAGATCGTCGGCGATCGTGAGGCGCTCGACATCAGCCACCGCCACGCCCGAAAGTATCGGCTGGACCTGTCGTCCTTCCGTCCCGCCCGTTATCAGCGCCGAGATGGCGAGCAAGATGATCTGCGCCAGCAACAGCCCGGCAAGGAAAAGATTGCTCCGGTTCAACATCAGGCTTCTCCTTTGCTCAACTCATCGGAAGGCGCTGCGGCGACAAGCTCTATCCCAGGCGGAATCAACGGTATAGGCTGCTCAGCGCGCCGCTGAAGCTGCCAAAAGCCGCCTATCAAGAGCAAGCCGACGATGGCTACCGCATAATTGATCAAGACCCAGCGATTCTGCGCCGCCTCATCAATCGGCGGCAGGATGCGCGCGGCGCTGCCCCGGCTACGGATTGACGCCAGCGATACATCTTCGCTGAACCAATCTATGGCGTTGGCAAGAAATTGCAGGTTGCTGAAGAAGCGATCGCCGCCGAAATTCGCTGAGATCTGATAGACATTGTCATTCACAAACTCGGCGCTGCCTAACACAATCAAGCGGCTGTTACTGGGCGAGCGCTCAATCAGTCCTATGGTACCGGTTCCGTCGCTTTCTCCACCTTCGCTCGTCTCGTCCACCGCCACAAAGGGCGACGGTTGGTCCGCAAAATGACTTCCGAATGACCCTTCGACGGCCACCGCCAGCGGATATGACGCTAACTCCTCGCCGACCGGGAAACCGATTTCCGGATATGTCTCCAGGTCCGGCTGTGGATTCGCCGCGGTCGATTCCCAGGCGGCATCACTAGAACTGGCCAAGGTCGTAATCTGCGCGTCGGCTAACAGCGACTCGTCCACCGTGACCGGCGATGCCCAACTCATGGTCAACAGAGGCAGCCCCTTGACCACCGGGCTGTCGAAATCCATCTTGTTCGGACGCACATCGACAAAGAAAGGATAATCTAGCGCTTGAATCTCCCTGACAACCATATCGCCCAGGTCGCGCTCTACCTGCAAGGGGAAAGGCGCATTCTGATAATCCATCACCAGGCTGTCCTCGATGATGATGCCATAGCTTTCCAGCAGCTCTTCAATGCCGTTTTCATTGACATCCAGCAGCAAATTGCCGACGTAGGGATCGATGCCGAGGCGATAATGCCCGGCGGCCGCGATCACTGAACCGCCTCGCATGATGTATTGGTCAATGGCATAACGCTGCTTGTCACTCAAGCTATGCGGCGCCAGCAGAATCAACACATCAGTGTCCGCCGCGACCTGACCCTCATCCAGCGATACTCGGCGCAATTCATAATTCTCGCGCAGCGACTCTTCCAGGATGCTGTATTGCTGCAAGCTCGGCAGTTGCTGCCCAAACTGATCGGTTGATGCTGACGGAGGCGTCCACAAGCCAACCACTTTCAGGAAGCCGGAGGACGAGCGTTTCAATGACGATTCAATGGCGTTGCGAATCTCGACGCGGCTGAACTCGCCAGCGGGATATATGACTTGAATATCATCGCCCGCCTCAATCACAAGATGCAGATAAAATGTCTCGACGGCGAAGAAACTCGTCGCCACTGGCTGTATCTGGTAGCGATCGAAGAGTTCCTGCTCGCTGATGCCGACATCGGCCTCCGACATATCGACAACTTCGAATATGACCTTCGCCGGATTCGACTCGGCGATCTCGCGCGTAACCTCCTGCATCGTCTCATTGACCTCAGCCATCATCTCAGGCAGGGTCGCCGACGACAGATAGAGAGTCAGCCGCGCTGGCTGTTCCAAAGCCGCCAACACCGCATCCAGGCTCTGGAATCCGTACACGGCGCGCTGTATCGTGCTCGTCAAATCGTATTCCAGATTGCGCAGCCGCACCTCGACCCCCAAGGGCGTTTCCACGACTTCGATCAGATCGTAAAAGCTGAGCGCCTCCGTCTGGTCGCCGTAGCCAATCAGCACATCGAAGTACACGTTGACCAGCGAAACGCCGCCGCGGTCGCTCACTTGCAGCGGCGTCGGACGGATGCCATAAACCTGATTCGCCTCGCGCTCCAACTCCGGATTGGTCAAGGGATCCACAAACTCCAATTCCAACTTGCCTGCAGCCGCGAGTTGGTATTCGCTTAAGGTGTCTTTGATCCTCGGCACCAGCGGCGCCAAGGCAGGATGGCTCTCCTCGCTGAAATAGCCGCGTATCAGCAGCGGCTCGCCTAAATCCGCCAGCAGATTCTTCGTCACATCGGACAAGCTGTATTCGCTGTATTGCGTCAAGTCAAAACGCGCCGCGCTCACTGGCGCGATCAGAAGATTCAGCGCCAGCAGATTCCCCCCAATCAAAACCAGACCGACCCGACCGTTCAAGCGATGAGACCGCAAATGCGCCCCGACGCTCCAACGCTTGCTATCGAGCGAGAGAATGTTCGTTGCCAAGAAAAACACTGTCAGCGAGAGATAGTAGATCAAATCGCGCAGATCAATCACGCCGCGTTCAATACTCTCGAAGCGGCTACCCGTACCGAATTGACGCAGCAGATCGCCCATCGTCGCGCCGACAAAGTCGGTAATCACCGGCGATCCAACCGCCTGAAACAAGCCGCATATAACAGCAGTACCGATGAGCGCCACCAACTGATTGTCCGTCCGGGACGAAACAAACATGCCAATCGCGATATAACTTGAGGCGAGCAAAAGCGCCGCCAGATATCCACCGATGACCGGACCCCAATCCAGGTTGCCCAGCGATGCTACCGTGATCGGCAGGAACAGCGTCAAAGCCAGCGCGACCGCAACCAAGGTAAGCGCTGAAAGGAATTTGCCCGCGACCAGCTCAACCAGGCGCACCGGCATCGTCAGAAGCACTTGCAAGTTGCCACTTTCTTCTTCGCGGCTCCACAGGTGCATAGTCAGCGCCGATACCAAGAAGATCATAAGCAGCGGCATCCACGCGAACAGAGCGCGCACATCAGCAATGCCGCGCGCAAAAAACGAGTCAACCCAGAAGAAAACAAACAGCGTCAGCACCAGGAATACGCCCACGAATATCAGCGCCATCGGCGAACCAAAATAAAGCTTCAGTTCTTTGCCTGTTACGGAGAGTATTTTTCGCATGCTGGGCTCCTATGCCGTTGTCGCCAGTTGATTGAAAAAGCTCTCAAGCGTGACTGTGTCTCGCCGCAGTTCCCGCACCGCCCAGTTTCGATCGCGCGCGACCGCGTAAATCTGCGGCGTGATATCAGCCGAACCGCTGATGCGGTAGGCGGGATAGTCATCCGAAGACCGGAATTGCCGTATCGTCCGGACGCCATCCAAGCCGGTCAAGGACTGCTGGACATCGTCACTGTCTTGCTGCAAGACCAGCGTCGCGTCATTGCTCATGCTCAATTCGCTCAAACGCTGGTCCGCTTTCACTTCGCCGTTGATGATGATGACGACGCGGTCGCAAATCGCCTCCACTTCGGACAAGATATGCGAAGAAAAGAGAATGGTGCTTTCCTGCGCCAGGGACTTGATCAAGGCGCGAATCTCCACAATCTGCGTCGGATCCAAACCAACCGTTGGCTCGTCAAGAATGAGAAACTGCGGCTTATGCAATATCGCCTGCGCCAAACCAAGCCGCTGCCGCAAGCCCTTGCTCAGCGAGGCTATCGGCCGCGTCAAATAATCCTGCAAGCCAGTGCCATAGACCGCATTCGAAAGCAGGCCGATATACTCAGAGGCTGGCAGCGCCCGCAAATCGGCGATCATGCCCAAATATGCCTGCACCGAAAGTTCCGGATACAGCGGCGTATTCTCGGACAAATAGCCGATCTTGCCTTGCACCGCCTGCAATTCCCGCAGGACATTCAAGCCGTCAATCTCGACGAGGCCTTCATCGGGATGCAAAAAGCCGGTGATGATCTTGATCGCCGTCGATTTGCCAGCGCCGTTCGGTCCGAGCAGCCCAACGATCTCGCCCGGCTGAATGTCAAAGCTGACGCCTCGCAGCGCCTCTATGCTTCCGTAGCTCTTGGTAATGTTCTGCACGTTTATCATTAGCTGTGTCCTTTCTTGCCGCTCAACTTTTTTACCAAACTCCCTTGTCCGCGCAAGGAGAGAGCTGGTTATTTTGTGTGAGCGCGGTTGATACTTTTCGCTGCCGCCGAGCGGCTGTGTCGGCAAGATGCGACGAAAGTCTCCTGCAAGGCAGTAAATGCCCTTGCGCCAAATCGCATTTCGCGAGCCATATTTAAATAGCCTCCCTAAGAAATCTATAGGAAATTCTTTAACTATCTGTAAATTATCGCGCCTTCAATCAAGGAGCTTCTCTACCCGGGTCTCCGCCAGCACCTCCAGGTAATGCGTATGGGGAAATTGCGCGCCGCCGGCATACAGCGCGTTGACCGTGCCCGCCGCCACACCGCGCCGCAAAGCCTCCGCCAAATCCACTCCATCCGCCAGCGCCGTCACAATACCGGCATGTAGGCAGTCTCCACTGGCAACCGGATCCAGCACTTGTATTTCAGGCGGGGTCGCTTTGACAGCCAGTTTCCCCGAAACCAGCAAAGCCCCCTCGGCGCCCAGAGAAATGACGATAATCTTGATCCCGTCCGCGTTCAAGCGCCGCGCCAAAGCGACGAGTTCAACCTTCGTTCGCGCCTCCGCGCCCAGCGCCTCAAGGAATTCCTCGCGGTTAACTTTGATCGCGTGAGGTTTCGCCTCGATCGCATTCTTCAACCAGCCTTTGCTGCTATCTACCCAGATCCGGGCGCCCATCGCGCTAACCTGTTCAATCAAATCGGCCGGCGCTGAATCTGGCGCGCCAACTGGCAAGCTACCACATAGACAAACCGTACGCGCAGCCTCACGTGCCACAACAGAGCAAATGTCATCAACCAGCGCCCGCCAGTCTCCCAGCGCGATCTGACCTGATTCGTTGATCACCGTCGAATTGCCACCGGGCGACGCGATGATGGTGCATGTCCGCGTTTCGCCAGCAAATCGGGTCCAGGCCGCCTGGTAGCCGTCTTCCTTCACTATCGCCGCTACTGTCCGGCCGGTGTGCCCGCCCAACAAACCCATCGCCAGTGCTCTTCCGCCCAGAATCTCTATCGCCCGCATCACATTCAAGCCCTTCCCGCCCGGGACTGCGATCGCGTTTGGGATGCGGGAAATGTGACCGACGGCGAAATCCGGCACGACCAGCGTACGGTCCAGCGCCGCATTCGGTGTCACACAGATGATCGTCTCGCGCTTCATTAAAATCACTTCCGCTGGCTAAAACGGCGCATACATTATACTAGAGCCTGTTTCTCATCAAGACGGCGGTTATCCAACGCTCTTGCGCTTATTCCATCCTCCACTATCTCATTCTCTTTCAGCTAGTTAGAATTCCCTGTACCATGAAGTTATCGCTTTTAGGCATGCGAAGTTCGCGATGACGCTCTTCGGACGATTGGACATCCTCTATCCAGATGGACAACGGGAAGCCCACCATTTGCGCGGCGCCGAGATTACCGTCGGCAGAGCGAATACCTGTTCCATCCAGTTGGCGGATGAATCGGTAGCTGACTTTCATTTTCGGCTAAACGCCAGTAAGGGCGCCGTAACCATCACCGCTCTCAATTCTGTTGCCGGCACATTCGTCGATGGAAAGCGCGTTCCAGCGAATAGGCCCCGCCCGCTCCGCGATACCACAACCATCGCAATCGGCCCGCTGCAACTCATCTTTTACAAGCACAGCGACAGTCCTACGATTTCAATGCCGGCGCTAAGCGAGCAGACCCAGCCCGCTTTAACCAGTTTCCGCGCCAGCCTCGAAAACGTGCAGGTCACCGTCTTTCCCGCTTCCAGCCTAGCAGTCCCGCTCAGCATCACAAATACAAGCGACTCCGATGCCGAGTTTCGCGTCGAAGTCTCTGGTCTCCCTGATGATTGGGTTAAACCCAAAAAACTGACCTTTCCCTTGCCCGCGCAGGAAGCAACCCAACTGCAGTTTCTCATCAAACCCGGGCGCCGTTCCGATATTCCGCCACAGCCCTTCCCACTAAACATCAATATCACACGACTTGACGAAGCACAGCAGAATCTGCGTCTCATCGGCATTATTAAACTCGGTGGCTTCGGCGGTCTCAGCCTGGCGCTTGATCCGCCAGTCTGTCGCGACAAAGGCGACTTCAATCTCTACCTCCTCAACCAAGGCAACGAGCCGCTACATCTCGCTCTGGAGTGCATCGACATAAAATCCCGACTTGATTTGCGCCTGAGCCAGACCGCCGTGACATTGCCGCCAGGGGGACGTGTCCAAGTCGCGGGCAATGTCCGGTCCCGGCGGCGTCCTTTGGTCGGCAAAACGCAGGAATTGCCCTTCGTTATCGTCGCCAAAGCGGAGAACCCCACCGGCTATTGCGTGCCCCTGCCTGCCAGCGTTAGCGTGAAGCCACTTGTCTCAAGCCGAATCGCCGCACTGCTTATTGCCGTCATCTTCGCAACAACTGTTCTGGTCGCCTCGATTCTCTTCCAACTGCCCGAACCAGTGATCACCAGCATCTCGATCTCCGAATCTCAAGTCGCGCAAGGCAGGCCTGTCCAACTAAGTTGGAGCGCGGAACATGCTCAGCGCTACGTCATCGAAGTCGATCGCGTCCCCGTTGCCGAACTGCCCGCCAACGCTTCCTCTTACACATTGGATACGCGCGCCTACAACGCCATCATCCACATCGCCCTGATCGCCCAGGGTGGTGACAGGACCGACATCGAGTCACGCCGCCTTGACATCTATGAGCCAGTTACCATCACTCAGTTCTATGCCGACCGGACCTCAATGCTGAGAAAAGTCACCGCTACGCTTAGAATCCGCTGGGAAGTCAAAGGAGCGGTTTCCCTGGATATCACCCGCCCTCTCGGCTTCGAGACCGTTAGCGAAGCGCACACTTCAAATTCCCTAGGTGAACTCACGCTGCGTGGCGCGCCACCCGCAGACTTTGAGATCCTGCTCAGCGCAACGGACGAGATCGGCAATATAACCCGACGCGCAATTAAAATCGCCATCCGTGACCCCGAATGTTCGCCACACAGCGATGTCTCGCTCTACGCCGGTCCGGACACGCGCTACGCCCCGGTAAGCATCGCCGTGGCAAATGTTCCTGTTTTGGTTCGCGGCACAAATGACAGCCGCGATTGGCTACAGGTTGAATTGGCGAGTGGACAAATCGGCTGGGGCAATTACAGCAGTTTCTTCTGCCAAGGCTTTGCGCCCGTAGCCCTCGCGCTTATCACCGACATTCCAGCATTGCCGACGGCAACCACCACTCCCGCGCCAACAGCGACGCCTAGCCCGACCCCGTCCCCAACTTCCGCTGTCACGCCCACACCCTTCCCTACGCCGAACCCGACAGTTGTCGAGCGATAGCCGCATTGCCTCGCCTATTTGTCATGTTTCTCCAGCGGGTAACCTTCGCGCTCCCAGTATTCAATGCCGCCGATCATTTCTTTCACGGCATAGCCGAGTTGCGCCAGCTTCAGCGCCGCCTTTGTAGATCCGTTGCAGCCAGGTCCCCAACAGTAGACGACAAACAGCGTATCACCGGGATAATCCGCCATGCCTCGTTTGCTGATGCGGCTGTGCGGCAGGCTGATCGCGCCAGCGATATGTCCCTCCGCATAATCTTCAGCGCTGCGCACATCGAGGATGACAAAGCCGTCGACTCCGTTCTCTATATCAAAGTGAACATCCGCCGGATCGGTCTCGAAACGTAGCTTGCCAGCAAAATACTCTTCCGCTCGGGCATCAGCAATCGCCGCCACTTTGCTCACCTGCGAAATAGATTTCGAGCGCATAGTCTTGTTTCTCCCCACATATATGGATAACGTATCTTGCACGAAGATTCGCGCTGGAGCGCATCCGAATCTTCGAAAGATGATTTCGGCATTTCCGAAGGCTTGACATGAAACTTCTTCATTTGCGCACTTTCATCACAGTCGCGGACCAGTCCAGCATTACTCGCGCGGCTCGCAAGTTGTCGCTGGCGCCATCAACTGTCAGCGCCCACATTGCCGCGCTTGAAAACGAATATGGAGTACAACTCTTCCTTAGAACGCACAATGGCGTTCGCTTGACCGAAGCCGGGCATTCGCTTGAAAGGCAGGCTCGGGAAGTGCTTGCTGCCGCTGCCGAATTTGAAATAATAGCGCGATCCTGCCTCGCGGGAGTGACCGGCAACTTGCGCCTGGCGCTAAGCGTGTCGGAGCCGCTCTTTGACCTCTCGGCATTTTCGCGCCGCCTGAGCCGCCAATTCCCAGATGTAGACCTGCAACTGTCTCGCGATGAGTCCCAGCGCATACTGGAGTCGCTCAAGCAGGAAGACCTGGACATGGGCATCGTTTATGGCAAGAATTTCGACGCAGGTATCTTTTCACAGCATCTCGGCCAAGCCGAACTGGTAGTCGCGCTGCCGAAGCTTTGGTCGGGCGAAGCTTACAGCGCTCGCAAACCGCTCGGCGAACTGCCCTGGATCAAGACCGGAGCGGCCTGTCCCTATCAGCAAATAATCGAAGAGTTCTTCGCCAAGCTGGACATCAATCCGCCGCAATATCTGCGCGCCGACAACAATCGAACTCGCCGACAGCTTGTCGCCGGCGGCTTGGGTGTATCTCTTCTTGAACGGCATGAAGCTGAACATCCGCACATCGTCGTTGGCAACTTCGAGCCACTGTTCTGCGACTATTCGCTTGTATGCCTCGCGCATCGTCAGTTTGATCCTGTCATCAGAGCCGCGCGGGAACTGATATTGGAGCTTATCGGCGCAACGTAATCGCAGCAGAAAGGCGTCAACGTCATCGCGCCGCGCCACAGCCCCAATCTTTACTCAACCTGACAATTGTCAGCGCTATACCACTCACGTATAATGACCGTTTCAGTGAAACTTAGTGAGCAGGAATCCGAACCCTTCATGAGCAACAGACCGCCCGTCTTTCCCTTCACCGCTATCGTCGGCCAAGATATGATGAAACTCGCGCTGATCCTCAACGCCATCGACATGCGCATCGGCGGCGTGCTGATCCGCGGCGAAAGGGGCACCGGCAAATCCACCGCGGCCCGCGCCCTGGCGGCTCTCTTGCCCGAAATTAACGTCATTGCCGATTCGCCTTTCAACGACGACCCCGCTCACCCCGAATCCTGGTCGGATTTCGCTCGGGGTAAATATGAAGACTGCCCCGAGATCCCGACATCGCGGCGCCGTATCAGCTTCGTCGACTTGCCGGTCAGCGCCACCGAAGACCGCGTTGTCGGCACGCTGGATATCGAAAAGGCGATCCAATTCGGCGAACGGCACTTTGATACCGGCGTCCTCGCCAACGCCAATCGCGGCATTCTCTATGTCGACGAGATAAACCTGCTCGATGACCATATCGTCGATCTCCTGCTCGATAGCGCCGCCATGGGCGTGAACATCGTCGAACGCGAAGGCATCAGCTTCAGTCATCCCGCCCGCTTCATCCTCGTGGGTACCATGAACCCCGAAGAAGGCGACTTGCGCCCACAGTTGCTGGATCGTTTCGCCCTCTCCGTCGATGTGACCGGCATAAAGGGTGCAACCGAACGCATCGAAATCCTCGAGCGCCACATTGCTTACGAGAACGCTCCGCTCGATTTCAAAGCCGAGTGGGATCCGGTTGATCAGCAGCTCTCGCAGCGCATCGCCGCCGCCCGCGAAATCATCGACCTGGTCACGCACACGACTCACGATCTGCGCGTCATCGCCAGCATCAGCAGCGACTTGCGCATAGACGGCCACCGCGCCGATTTGGTCATTCTCAAAGCCGCCCGCGCTCACGCCGCCTTCGAAGGAAGAACCGCCATCAATGATCGTGATATCACTATCGCCATTCGTCTGACCATCCCGCATCGCCTCAAACGCGGTCCCTTCAGCGATGCCCAAGCCGACCTGAACGCCGTCGAAGCCGCCGTTGATGAAAAGCGGCAGGAAATCGGCGAAGGCGAAGAAGAAGGCGAATTTAGCGAGAACAGCGACGAGCAAGCGGCGCAAACTAAAAAAAAAGTGAGTCTGTAAGCGGCGAAGGCGAACCGCAAGAGCAAGAACTCGGCCAAACCGAAGCCGCGCCGCAAGACGTCTTCCCCACCGCCGATGCCCGCTGGTGGGAAGGCGGGCAGCAAATCGAATCCAAAGCCGAATTCGAAACGCGCAAACTCAACACCCAGCTCGATCGCATGACCCGCCGGCAATCGGGACGGCGCTCAACCACCCGCACCGATCGCAAACGCGGGCGCTATGTCCGCGCCAAACAAGCCGGCGAGAAACCGCGCGATATCGCCTTTGACGCCACCCTCCGCGCCGCCGCGCCATTTCAAGTCGAGCGAGTCGAACAAAAGCAGGAAACGGGCATGGCTTACGCCCTGCGCAAAACCGACCTGCAAGAAAAAGTCCGCGTCCGCAAAGCCGCCAACCTGATCATGTTTACCGTTGACGCCTCCTGGAGCATGGCTGTCTCCGAGCGCATGCAAGCCACCAAAGGCGCCATCATGTCCCTGCTGACCGATGCCTATCAGCGGCGCGACCGCGTCGGACTCGTCGTCTTTCAAAAGGACCGCGCTTCCCTCGTCCTGCCACCGACCAATTCGGTCGTCCTCGCCAAGCAAGCCATGGCCGATATCCCCGTCGGCGGCAAAACGCCCCTCTCGGCGGGCTTGCTGATGACCTACGAAGCCGTCATGCGCGAGAAGAACCTCAATCCCGATGTCATGCCAATGATGATCCTGCTCACCGATGGCGCCGGCAACGTCTCCATCAGCGACTCCATCTCCCCGCAGGAAGAGGCGCATTCCATCGCCCGCAAAATCCACGAAGCCGAAATCCGCACCGTCACGATCAATATGGAGCATGTCGCCTTCGACCAAGGCTTGGCACAGCGCCTCGCCGATCAACTGGGCGGACCCTGCTATACCCTGGCGCAGATCCGCGCCGACAACTTGCTCAACACCGTCCGCGCCGAAATGGATAAAATGTGACGCGGCATCTTTGCTCTTTTGCTATGGCCGTACGCGAACTTGTATCAGCCTTAAAAGGAATCCGTGTAGGGGCGACACAAGTGTCGCCCGCTGACAACAACTTTCCTAAGGTATAATGAGTTGCAAATGTTCATCCGGGAATTGGCATGAACCGAATCCGCGTCATCAACCTAACCGGCTCGCCCTACGAAATGGGCTACGCTCACGGTGCCCGCTTCTACAACGAAATCCACATGTTCACCGAAGAACGCCTCCGCCTCAGCCAGGACAAAAATTGGACGGGCCACAATCTGTCTCGTGATGCCGTCATCGCCCTGGCCGAAGCCTGCGTCGCCGAACACCAAGCCTACGCGCCCGACCTCATGGAAGAGCTTCAAGGCATGGCTGACGCGACCAGCTTGAGCCTCGCTGAACTAGTCGTCAACAACGGCTTCACCGACTTCATCGATGTCGTCTACAACCTCGGCGACATCACCGTGCCCGCGGTCCCCCCGCCCCTCGTCTCGGACAATTGCACCGCCTTCATGGTGCCGGGGAACCGCAGCGTCGATGGCAATGCCTTCTTCGGCCAAACCTGGGACATGCACGCTTCAGCAACACCCTACGTCATATTGATTCACGGACAGCCCGACGATGCGCCCGAATTCCTGACCTTCACCATCACCGGCTGCATCGGCATGATCGGCATGAACAGCGCCGGCATCACCGTCGGCATCAACAATCTCATGTCCACAGATGGTCAGATCGGCGTCACCTGGCCCTTCGTCGTGCGCAAGATCTTGGGGCAAGATGATCTTGATGCCGCCTTGACATGCCTCAGCAGCGCCAAACTCGCCGGCGCTCACAATTACATGCTCATGGACAAGCGTGGCAAAGGCTACGAAGTCGAAGCGATGTCCACCTCTCAATACGTCCACGAATTATCCGACGAGACGATCACGCACACCAATCACTGCCTCGTCCAGCAAAACCTCGATGTCGCCCGCGAACGTCCGCCCGAATCGCAGCACAGCTCCGAGAACCGTCTCCGCCGCGCCCAAGAATTGCTTGCCAAGTCCGATGTCACCATCGACGACTTGATGGCGCTGACGCGTGATGACGTCGCGATCTGCACCCGTCCTAAACCGCCCATGTACGTCGAAAGCTGCGGCGCCGCCATCATGCGCCCCGCCACTGGCGATTTCTGGTCAGTCTGGGGCATCCCCGCCGACAACGAATACGAGCATTTCGTCATTTAACCCGAGGCCTTTGTCGTAATCCCTTAACAGTGCCTACAAATCCCACGCCGCTCCACTACACCGCCTCGTCAATGTGACTAGCGTAGCGGCGACCCTTGGGTCGCCCGCAACTACGTGAACTTCTCTTTACGCGACCGTAGCAAAAGCCCCTCTCTATTGCAATGGAGAGGGGTCTGGGCTGAGGTTGCCAGATGGCCGAAAAAACATTTTCCCCGGTCATTGCCGCACGCTAGGCTCAGTCATTTCAGGCAATATGTACGAATTGACTGGACAAATTTCCTACACCATGTACAATGATATTGACGGGACTACGTAGGAGACAAGCCATGAACATCGGCATCCCCAAGGAAATCAAAACTGAAGAACACCGCGTTCCGCTGCCGCCCTCCGCTGTGCGTGAATTGGTCGCTCGCGGTCATAGGGTCTTTGTGGAACGAAGCGCGGGCGAAGAAAGCGGTTTTCTCGACGGCGAATATGCTGGCGCCGGCGGGACGCTGATTGAATCAGCCGCAGCCGTCTGGGCGGAAGCTGACATGATCATCAAAGTGAAGGAACCCCAGCCAAGTGAATACGCCTTTCTCCGCCCTGATCTGATCCTCTTCGCCTACCTGCATCTCGCCGCCGAAGAAGAACTAACCTATGCCATGCTCGAAAGCGGCGTGACGGGAATCGCCTACGAGACCGTGGAGGATAGTCAGGGACAACTGCCCCTGCTCGAGCCAATGAGCGAGGTGGCCGGGCGCATGGCCGCGCAGGTCGTCTCGCATTACCTGGAGCGGCATAAGGGCGGCCGCGGTGTCCTGATGGGCGGCGTGCCCGGCGTCGCCCCCGCGCACATCGTCATTCTCGGCGCCGGCACCGTTGGCGCGAACGCGGCCAAAATCGCGCTGGGCATGGGCGCTCGCGTCACCTTGCTCGATATCAACCTCGACCGCCTGCGCTACCTCGACGATGTCCTGGACGGCAAGCTGACCACGCTCTACTCCAACAGCATCAACATCGCCCGCGCCATTCAAACCGCCGACGCGCTTATCGGTTCCGTCCTTATCGCTGGCGCCCGAGCGCCCATGCTCGTCACCCGCGATATGCTGCCGACCATGCCCAAAGGCAGCATCATCGTCGATGTCGCCGTCGATCAGGGCGGCTGCGTCGAATCCACCCGACCGACCGCCCACAGCGACCCCACATTCGTCATAGACGGCGTACTCCACTATGGCGTCGCCAATATGCCCGGCGCTGTGCCGCGCACTTCCAGTCTCGCCCTCGCCAATGCCACCTTGCCCTACGCCCTCAAGATCGCCGATCTTGGTGTGACGGCGGCGCTCAATAGAGATCTTGCGCTCCGCAAAGGCTTGAACACCTTCGCAGGCAAATGCACTCATCCCGCCGTCGCCGACACCTTCAATCTTGAATATGTCGACCCGGAACTGGCCATCGAAAGCGCTGCGCTCGATATTCTGCTGCCGCTGTGATACGTAGCAACCAAGAATCAATCTTCTTTAAAGCGTCGTTTGTTCGTTGACGACTTGACCGTGTTCGTCAGTTCTGTAAAATTGGACTCGAATCGACGGGAGTAATTTATGACTGATCGAAAGTATTTGAGGTTGCTTGGCGAGGTGCCCGACATAACCTTGCCGGACTGGCAGCCAAGTGATACGCAAGAATTCTTCAAACGCCTTGACGACGCCATTTGTTCAATCAAGGCTCAAATGGTTCAAGACCTACATTACATCGAATGTGGCTGGACTAGACCTCGCCTGACGACCACGGGTGCTGATTTATTGGCCGCCGTCTTTGGTCTCGAACCAAAATACTCGATAGATAATACCTTTCCTGTCACGGATTCTCCGAGCCGAGAAGTCCACATCAATTGCACGATAATCCATAATCACAGTGGGCAGGAACTCTGCACCGAGATCGGTGTTAGCGAAACAAGAGAGATGGCAGAAGAACGTGCGTATGTAGATGCAGTAATCACGGCGACAGTATCGCGGGGCCACTTTGCCGAAGAGTTAGGGGACGAATTACTCTAATCGGAAATCGCTCTCATTCTAGGTTGACCAAGCCTATTGGGGCTGCGAATAATTAGGAGCCGATTGAATTGTCGTCCAGGATTTGCATCCCTACGATTAGCGTTTCGACGAGACGAAGACAATCAGACAGGTGCGATTCTACTTTGGACAAGAGACGCCTGGCCTTCATCGCCGGGATGATAATCAGCGCGGTATTCTTAGTACTGGCTTTCCGCGGCCTGCAGCCCGACCAGTTCTGGGCAAACCTCAGCGAAGTTGACCTGCCGCTTCTACTCTTCGCCGGGCTGGTTTATTTCCTGGCTGTCGTGATCATCGCTCTGCGCTGGCAATTCCTTCTGCGCGCTGTGAAGCTTGTACCTCTAAGCGCTCTGGCGCAAATTGTCTTCGTCGGCTACATGGGCAACAACGTCTATCCCCTGCGCGCCGGCGATGCCTTGCGAATCGTGCTATTGCGGCGAAACCATGCTGTGCCCCTTGTGCGCTCCACCACTGTCGTCATCATCGAACGCCTCTTTGACGGCAGCGTCATGCTCGCTTTCATTTTGTTCAGCTTGCTCTTCATAGATTTGCAGTCCGAGCCCATTGAGACCATCACCGCCGTGACGGCGCCGCTCTTCGCCATCGCTATGCTGCTCGCCTTCTTCCTCGCCGCGAAGCCCAATCTGCTGCGGCGCATCGTCAGGACCCTGCTGAGGCTGCTGCCGCAAAGCATGGCCGCCCCCGTCGCCCGTCTCAGTGAAGACATCATCGCCGGGCTCAAAAGCTTGCGCCGCCCCGCATACCTCGTCGGCGCCGTCATCAGTTCTTTTGTCACCTGGGGGGTTGAAGCAGGAACCTACTGGCTCGTGATGTTCGCCTTCGGCTTGGAGTTGAATTACGCGGTCGCTCTGCTCTTGGTCGGCGCTGTGAACCTTGCGGGCCTGATTCCAGCTTCGCCGGGGCAAGTCGGCGTCAACGAATTCGTCGTCATCACCATCTTGACCGCCTTGAGCCTGCCCACTGCGACAGCCACCGCCTACGCCGTCGTCACCCATCTCGTCATCTGGCTGCCGCCGACGCTTCTTGGATTCACACTGTTATTGCGTCAGGGAATGGGCTGGTCGGATATCCGCCGGGCACAGGACGCGGAGATTGCCGCCCATGGTTTCGCCGACCGCACCTAAACGCTGATCGCCGTGTCGAAATGCTTGATCAACGGCTCCAACTCCAACCATAGTGCCTCGGGGATTTCGAGTTGAGCTGCCGCAATGCTGGCTTCCGCTTCCGCCGGCACGCGGGCGCCCGGTATCGTAGACGCCACTTGAGGATGTCGCGTACACCACTGCAGCGCCACCGCTAACATCGGCACGGAGAAGCGCGCGCATAACTGCTTAATCTCGCTGACGTGATCGAGGCATTCCTGGCTGAAACGCCGGTTCAGGTACTTGGCGCCCGCCAGCGGTCCTGTCACCAGCAGACCGCGCTCGATCGGCGTCGCCGCCACCAAGCCGACATCATGCTCCGCGGCCGCCGCGAAGATCTCGGGCTCGGCCGTCAGATTGATCAAACTCCAGGAATCAGCCATCACAGCCGCGTCAAACTCGCCGGTCTTGATATAGCGCAAGTTGGTAGCCGGGTCATTCGAGGCGGTGCCGATATGCCGGAGCAAACCCTGAGCCTGCAAATGCCGCAAGGCGCCAAGCGCGCCATCATCAGCCAGCACCCGCTCCATCGGCTGTCCCATGGCGTCATGTATGTAGACAATATCAATGCGCTCGAGTCCCATACGCTCGAGGCTGTCATGCACACCCCGCACGATTGCGTCAAAGCCGTAATCGTAACCCTCATGGCTACGCCCGGCTTTGGTCGAAATCGTGATCCGTTCTTTCGCTTCCGGTCGCTGTCGCAGCGCCTCGCCGATCATCGTCTCACTGATGCTGCGGCCATAGAGCACAGCCGTATCAAAAAAGCGGCAGCCGGCGTCAATCGCCGCCACCAATGTTTCGACGCCCAGAGCTTGATCGACTTTGCTGGGCGCGCCTTCGTATTCGCTCACCGTCTCATTCTGTGTCGGGATGCCGGTGAAAGCCGTGCCAATGCCTACGATTGGCAGTTGCAGTTCCGTCCGTCCGAAGCGTTTCCTACGCATCAAAGCTGTCTCTGCTTCGGCAAACGGTACTCGGCATCAATTTGCTCATCGGTGCGCCCGAACCGCCGCCGCCGATTGCCATATTCGGCCAGCGCCTTGTGGAATTCCGCCCGATCAAATGCGGGCCAATACGTCGCGGTCGTATAAATCTCGCTATAAGCGCCTTGCCAGATGAGGAAATTGCTCAAGCGAAACTCGCCGCTGGTTCGGATGATCAAGTCGGGATCGGGCAAATCGCTCGTGTAGATATAGTCGCTGATAGTCGCTTCCGTGATCTCATGCGCCGGGATGCCATCCCGTACAATGTTTTGAACCGCATGCACAATCTCATCACGACCGCCGTAGTTGAACGCGACATTCAAGATCAAGCGCTGGTTGTGCCGCGTATACTCACAAGCATCCATAACCTTACGCGCCAGCCGGCTTTCGATGCCGTCCAACTCGCCAATATGGCGGATCTGCACGCCTTCTTCATGCAGTTCCCGCAATTCGCGATCGATAACCATCTCCAGAATCCGCATCAAAAGCATGACCTCGCGCCGTGGCCGCGACCAATTCTCGGTCGAAAAGGCATAGATCGTCATGATCGACACGCCGAATTCAACCGCCGCGCGAATGATCCGGCGCAGATTTTCCGTGCCTTGCCTATGTCCTTCGGAGCGCGGCAATCCGCGCTGTCGCGCCCAGCGTCCGTTGCCATCCATGATGATGGCTACATGGGTCGGCACTTTCTCCAGCGGTGGCAAGTCAACCCGCGCGTGCCCATTCTCTCGTGTCATAAGCGCCATGAATCTTATCCGTGCTTCCTATCCAGATTCGCCATCCGTTTCACCATTTATCGTTTACACCGGGTCTGCAAAACTGTCTCACCATGCTTTGCCAGGAATCGCCAAGCTCTGAGACCAAACGAGCTTCACCTCTTTGCGCGAGCGCGGCGCGCAGTTATAGCAGCCCAGCTACACCTCCATAATATCCTTTTCTTTGAGCGCCCCCAATTCGCCGATCTGCGCGACAAACTTGTCAGTCAGCTTTTGCACATCCGCCTCGCCTCGTTTGCGGTCATCTTCCGAGATCAGTTTCTCCTTCTCAAAATCCTGCAAGTCGCTGTTTGCCGACCGCCGAATATTGCGTATGGCAACCCGATTATCTTCCATCCGCCGATTGAGAAACTTGACCAGTTCCAGCCGCCGTTCGCGCGTCAAGGCTGGCATATTCAAGCGGATATTCTCGCCATCGACATTGGGATTCACCCCAATATCAGACATTTGTATCGCCTTCTCGATGTTGCGCACGGCGCTCTTGTCATAGGGGCGAATCAATATCTGCATGGCTTCGGGCGTGGATATGCTCGCCAGTTGCCGCAGTTCAGTGTCTTGACCGTAATACTCCACCATCATGCGATCCACCAGCGCCGTGCTCGCCCGCCCGCTGCGCATCCGGCTCAACTCATCGCGAAATACCGACAAGGTCGATTCCATCTTGCTCCTGGCTTCGTCGAGAATCTCTTCAATCATCATGCACTTCCTTATATCCAGCAAGCAAACATCAAGCCTGCTTCAGCGCAAGCCCCGGTGTTCGGCACTGCCCATGTTAAAGACTGATTATGTGAACGTCCAGCAGCTTTATGAAACTGTTGCCAATGCAGCCGAATATCCCTATTATATCGCCATTTCCCGGAGAGCGTAAGCGGTACAATGCTTTGGCCTTCGTCCGCAGAATCCGAGCGCGCAACGCTTGCGAACAGCCGATAACGACATACATGCAAAGACCTGCCACAGCTTTTGGCCAATTTGCTAGCGGCGCCAAAGACACTATTCCGATGATGATTGGCGCTATGCCATTCGGCATTATCTTCGGGGCGCTGGCGATAAGCGGAGAACGCGCGCTGACGCCAGCGGCCGCCATGGGTATGTCGCTGATTGTCTTCGCCGGTCCGCCCAATTCATCGCGCTGGGCCTCTACGCGGGTGGCATCGGGCTGCCTTTCATTATCTTCACCACCTTCATCGTCAACCTGCGCCACGCCCTCTATGCCGCCTCGCTCGCCCCCTTCATGCGTTCCCTCGGTCAGCGTTGGCTGGCGCCGCTGGGTTTTCTGCTCACCGACGAGACCTACGCCGTTGTCATCCGCCGCTTTCATGCCGACGGTCAGATATCACAGAGCCAATGGTATTATCTCGGTTCCGCCCTGCCCTTTTATCTCAATTGGCAACTGTGTACGCTCATCGGTATCGTCGCCGGCACACAACTTAGCGACGCCTCCTCCTGGGGGCTGGACTTCGCCATGACCGTCACATTCATCGGTATCGTCGTCCCGCTAATAAAGACCCGGCCCATGCTTGCCTGCGCCCTTGCCGCCGCCGCGACCTCATTGGCGGCCTACAGCCTGCCCAACCGCCTCGGTCTGTTGATCGGCGGTCTCGCTGGCATCACTGTCGGATTGCTCATCGAATGGGCGGAATCCATGAGGCAAAAGCGCCGCCAGCAGTTGTGATCTGTTGCGCATTGCCGCTTTGAGCGTCCATCAGGTAGAGTTGATCCTGACCATTGAGCGTGGCCGTGACCACGATATAGCGGCCGTCCGGACTATAACTCCCCGCCCAAGCGCTACCCGGACCCGTGTACAAAACATCGCGATCGCCCCCGGCCAGATTCATGCCAGCCAGCGCCCGCACGCCCCCGATTGTCGTCACGTATAGTATCCGCTGTCCATCCGGGCTGAAGACCGGCGAAGCATCGCGCACATCATTCTCCGTGAGCAGCCGGCTGCCTCCCCCTGACAGATCAAGCAAACGCAGTTCCCAGCTGCGCGCATCCCGCACCGTGAGCCCAGCGGTGAACACGATGGCAGCGCCGTCGGGACTGTAGCGCGCATGGCTGTTGCGCCAGCCGTCGCTGTAAAGCGGCTGCGGCGCCGTGCCATCTAGGCGAACGCGATACAAATCAAAAGTCTCATCGCCGCGGACATCGGAAGAATAGACGATCCAATCACCATCGGGCGACCAGGCGGGCAGTCGATCCCAGACATCGTTCCGCGTAAGTTGCCGCAGTTGACCACCCTGCCGATTCGCCACATATATCTCGAAATCGCCATCACGATTCGACTGAAAGGCGATCCAGCGCCCGTCCGGCGAAGCCTGTGGGTAGCTGCTGCTGCCACCGCCAGCATCAAAACGGCGCGTTTCCCAGGCATCCAGGTTCAGCGTTACGATCTCGAATACGGGCTCGCTTCCATCGCCAGTCTCTACTTCGGCGAAGTAGACCAAATCTCCCACAGCGCCTTGCAGCGCCGGGCTAAGGACGGGGCGTTCGCGGACGCCAACCGGCTGGACAGCGGCGGTGGCTGTCGGCTGGCTTTGCCGCAGCAGCGCATCGGCGGTGAAGGTGGCCTCAGCAGCGCTGTTCAATACAGCGAGTGTCGACTGGAATAAGTCAGTCGCGCCGTCCCCCGTCACAGCGGCTGGGACCAATGGGGGATCGACAGCAGCCGCCGTCGCTGACGATCTCGCGCCAAGAGCCGAGTTCTGCGTGGCAGTGATCGTGGCCGCGTCATCCCGGGAGAAAATGCCGAGCAAGGAGATTGACACTGTCAACAGGATCACCAGCAGCCCGCAACCCAAAGCGCTGCCGGCAGCCATGCCCAGCCACATGCGCCTGCGCCTAAACGGCAGAACATGGCGGGAATCTGGCAAAGATCTGGCATTAGTCTGCGGAGACCTGGCAGAAAAATTCCAGTCATTGGTCGTCGGCATGGGCGATCCTGTCGCGCCTTCGGGACTCTGAGCGAAGGACTCGACGGGAGAAGTTTCTTCGACTAACGATGCTGGCTCCGTGTTGATCGCCTGGCGCAGCGCCCCTGCCAAGTCGCCAGCGCTGGCATATCTCTCTTGCGGCGCTTTTTGCAAAGCGCGCATAATCACTCGCTCGACCTGGCTCGACAAGGTCGGCTCAAAGTCTCGCGGTGAAGGCGGCGCTGCAGTGACATGCATAACCGCGATGCTGTAAGGCGTATCGCTTTCGAATGGGCGCCGCCCGGTGATCAACTCGAAAAGCATCACACCTAAGGCATAGACATCGCTTCGGCCATCCAGCGGCTCGCCTTGCGCCTGCTCCGGGGACATATAGCTCGGCGTGCCGACCACGCCCTGAGTCGTGATGTTGCTGCCGCTTTCGCTCAGGATGCGCGCGATGCCGAAGTCGGTGATGAAAACGCCGCCGCCATCATCGAGCAATACATTGCTCGGCTTGAGATCACGATGCAATATGCCGTTCTGATGCGCGTAATCGAGGGCGGAAGCCACCTGCTCGACAATGCTGAGGACGCGAGGCATGGGAATCTTGCCAGCCGCGAGCAATTCTTCCACAGAGCCAGCCGGCATATAACGCATGGCGATATAAGGCTGGTCTTCATATTCACCAAAATCGTAGACGGGTACGATGTTGCGGTGTTCAAGTTGGGCGACGATCTTCACTTCCTGTTCAAAGCGCTGCAAATAGGATTCGTCGTTCAAATAAGCCTTGGGCAGGAACTTGAGCGCGACGTTGCGATTCATCGACTGTTGACGCGCGAGGAAAACGGTCGCCATACCGCCCTGCCCGATCTGGCTGAGAATTTCATAGCCGTTGATCAATTTGCCGATGAGATATGATGACATGCGGATTACCGAGGTCATGAAAGCCACAGCGACCGAAATGCGCAGACGGACGCGCCTAAACGCAAAGCGATTATATGCCATGCCAGACTAGTGTCAAAACACCTAAACAGGCAGGGCGGCGCCAGGCCCCAATCTAGGCGGCGCAGTCAACTTGACAGAATGGGCGCATCGAATCAAAATTGAGAGGCAAAATCAATCTAGCGTTTGGAGGCTGGTGACATGCGGGAAAGTCGCGTCACCGACTCCGCGGAATCCACTGAGTTGCGCATTCGGCTCATCACTGCAAGCGTGTTACTCCCTATTGCGATCCTGGTGTCATTCGCCGGCGGCGGGTTATTCTTCGGCTTGATTTTGCCAGTGATGGGAATCGGTATGCTGGAATTCTATGTGATGGAGAAGGATACGCCGACGCAAGGCAGTTCACTGACCGGGATCCCCACCGGTATCGCCGTGGTCGCCTCATTTTACTTGCAAGATGACAGAGTCTGGCAACTGGCGCTGCTACTATGCATCATCTTCACGTTGATACTGGAGTTCGCGCGTCATCCCAAGCAGGCGGGGCGGGCCTTGGGGCAAGTCGGCACGACGCTTTGCGGCGTATTCTATGTCGCCTTCCCCGCTGCTTTTATGGTCAGCTTACGCAATGCCCCAGAAGATGGCCTGATTTGGATCTTCGTTGTTTTCGCCATCACTTGGGGGACGGATACTTTCGGTTATGTCTTCGGACGGATGTTTGGCAAGAAGAAGCTGGCGCCGTCTATATCGCCAAATAAGACTGTGGAAGGCGCAGTGGGCGGGATATTAGGCGCTTGGATTCCCGCATTCCTTTTGCTGCTGTTTACCGACGCCTTGGAGCCGATACTGATTCCGATGGTGGCGGTCGGTCCTTTGCTGGCGGTCGGCGGGGATTTATTCGAGTCAGCCATGAAACGCTTCTTTCGCGTCAAGGACAGCTATGTCGCTGGCTTCAATGTCTTCCCCGGGCACGGTGGTGTGCTCGACCGCATCGACGCGCTGGTCTGGGTAGCGAGCTGGGTGTTTCTCTACCTGTCGCTGGCGGGCCTTTTCTAGGGCTTGCATGCTTTTAGCAGCCACGGCGGGCGACATTAGCGATTCACCATAGCCGCCCGCAAGTCACGACTTGGCTCACACAAAATAGCGAACCCACCAAAATCGATTCGTGTAGGGGGAGCCAGTGGGTCGCCCGTCGTAGCGCTAGGATATATTTTCGGACGCCTGATAGGTCGCCCCTACAAATTTCGACTGATTGCAGCTGAAATTCACTACTCCCGGCAAAGCTGCGCCTTTGTGCCGCGCCAGGGATTGCGCTACAATCAAGCCGGTTACAAGCAGTCGGCGAGCGGCGTTTCAAACCGCGCCCGAGAAATTGCCAAAAGAGCGAAAGCAGAGCTTAGATGCCGAAGTTCGAGACACAGGTGCTGATAAACCGTCCGGTCTTTCAAGTCTTTCGCTATGTCGGCGATTTCAACAATGATGTGCATTGGCGAAACGTGCAGAACATCGGCATGACCAACGGCGACCCGATCCGCACCGGCACGATGTTGGCGATGACACGGCGGATCATGGGACGCGGCGGCTTCGTCAATTGCGACGTGACAGATTACGAGCGCAACAGAAAAATCGAGTTGAAGGGCTCTTACTGGGGTTTTCCCTTCGTAAGTACGATGACATTCGAGCATCGTGGGCAGCAGACCAACGTGAGGGAGTCGCTTTACATTCGCACGCGCTGGTTCTTCTGGTTTGGGATCTTCTTCAACTTGACGCTGAAGGGAGTGCTACGCCGCGAATTGGATCAACTCAAGCAGGTGCTGGATTCACAGAGTGGCAGCAGCGCATCAGGGATCACCTACCCGCCTCAGGCATAATCCACCTTCGCTTTTTCCTGAATGACATTATCAGTACTGAGTCCGATTTCGATAGCGAAATGGGCGATTAAGTGCTGCGTCGAGAAGTGTTGAAACAGATTGAAAAAGTAATAGATGACGATGGACAGTGTGATGCCAATCATACCGGTGACGCCGCCAAAAATGCCCTCAACAATGCCGCGGAAAATGCCGTAGACGAAGCTAAGCGCCACCATATACAAGAGCAGGCTCGCGCCATTTGGCCAGTGTTTGCGCGCGCGCAGCAGATTCTCCCGAATCTGCCAGGCGGATCTGTAATCCCGGTCGACGGCGAAGCGCGCCATGCCGATCAGGTAAGCCCATCCCATGAGCGCCACGGCAACCACGGTGACTACGACCGCTACCACTGTCACGATGGCGTTCGCTTGCGTCAGCTTGTGCGCGAGCATACTGACGACAATTATTACGAAGAAGATGATCCAGTAGACCAGGCTCGAAGCGAACAAGTAAATGCCGTCTTTCACATTACGTCCGAAGTCAATTTTGGGCATTAATTCCACTTCGCTCATCACGGCGCGGATAACTTCAATGCTGTAACCGGAGAGCCAGAAGCCCTCAACGATGAAGACAACCAGAGCGCCCAATAATCCGAATGCCGCCATGCCATTCAGCGGTTCCGGCTCGCCGATATAGTATTCGTTCGGATCCAGATCATATATCTCCGCCAGGATCGGCGTCCAATCGTAAGAATTGAGCGCGACGCCGAGGAATACGGCGACGGCGATTGTCAATATTAGCACCAGGGAGAAGACATCGCCGAAACTGTTCAGAGGATACTTAAATGCCTTTGAAAAGCTCATTTATTGCCTCACGTTACCTATTGTTTTGCTTCGCCAATTCTAGCACCCACTCATCTAAGCCGCACCTACGAGCCACATGATTGACTTAAGCTCCTGAAAGTTAGCTGCTGCGCTTATGCTGCGGAGGGGCAAGGCCTATCTTGATTGCATACTGCGCCACAAGATGAGCGCTGGCATACCAGAAATACAGCAGGACACATAAAGCGACAAACAACGCAACCGCCATCGTAATCGCGGCGTGCAAACCTTCAGTCGGATCGTCCAATCCGCTTGGCCAGATCTCGTAGACGACCTCTGCTCCAAAGTAAAAGACGAGCGCCGCGATGCCCATTATCACAAGTTGCCGCAAGACACGCCGTAGCGTTGCGCGCTTGTTGTTGAGCAACATGCGCAAGTTCGCCTTGAGCGCGGCGAATGCTGGGCTGCGTCCTTCCGCGGCAAAACGGGCAAGGCCGACGAAATAGATCAGCGTAATTGAGACCACCAGCAGAACAGCTATAACATCGGCAGCCAGGCGATTGAGCGCTTCGCCAAGCGACATACCACCGGGCGCGAAGTGATAATCCTGAAGCGGGAAGGGCAGCATCTGTGTCACAGCCAGGAAGAGAAGAAAATAAACAGATAGCACCACCGATGAAACTGCCGGGCGAAAACCGATTACATGAAAATGGCAAAAGGCCAAACGTGGTAATGACATCCGCCCGGAATACGTGCACCGCAACGAACTCGCCAGATAATTGTGCATCCAGTTCACGTTGACAAATAGGACGAGAACCAGGAGCAAAGTAACGACGAGCGCTCCCCAATCAAATGGGTGATCCTCTGAGAGGTCAATCACAGAGAATAGCAGCCATAGCAAGACGCTCTGCATCAACGCGAGCGAAAGCAAGCGAGATGGCTTGCGCAAGGGAAAGCATAATGCCTTTAGCAAACTTATGTCTCAGCCGTGCCTGTCTGCAAGACGAGTTGGACTTTGCCTCTACATCGGCTAGGCAAAATCGTGCTTTTCCTTCTCGGGATCGTAATAATCGCTGCGGATGCCGATTTCCGTCCCGAATTGGGCGATTAAGTGTTGCGTAGAGAAGTGCTGCATCAAATTGAAGATGTAATAGACAATGATCCACAAAGCGATGCTGACTATGTCAAAGCCGCCCGTGAGCCCACCCAAGGCGGCATCGACCAGGCTGCGCACGACGCCGTAGATGAGCGTCAAGGCAATCATGTACAGCAGCAGCGTTAGGCCGCCGCGCCAGTTTTCGCGCGCCAGTCGTATATTGCGGAACACCTGCCAAGAAGCCTTATAATCGCCCTCGGCGGCGAAGCGCGCCATGCCGATCAGGTAAGCCCAACCCATGAACGCAAGGGCGACGATTGCCACAATCACCGATGCCAACACAACGATGACGTTCATGCCGTCAGGCGAACCGGTCAAACCGAGAAATGTAAATGCGACCAACATCAAGCCAGCGAAGAGAAGCCCGTACGCGACGCCCGAGACGAACAGATAGAAGCCGTCTTTCAAGTTTCGCCTGAATTGGATGGCGGGCATGGTCTCGCTGCCGTTCATCACCGAGCGGACCACTTCCACGCTGTAGCCGGAGAGCCAGAAGCCGGAGATGACCGCCACGACAAGCAGCCCCAACACCCCAAACCAGGCGGACCAACTGAATGGCTGCAGCTCGTTTGAGTAGCCCGCGCCCAGGTCAATGCCATAAAGCATTGCCACGAGCGGCGACCAGTCATAGCTGTTTACGATTAGACCCAGGCAAATCGACAAGGCGATCGTCAAGACTAATACGATGCTGATCACCTTGGGGAGATTTTGTAATGGATACCTAAAGGCGCGTGAGAAGTTCATATTTTGACCTCGATAACTTGAACTTGGGATAGCTGCTATTTTAACACAATGCGCTGATATACTACCCGCGCGGCATCTTGCTATAACCACCTGTCGCGCCGTGATTGAGATTGCTGCCTATACCGATCCACTTGGCGTATAGCGCGACTACGTGGCTGGAGAAAATACTGGAACATAGCAGGACGAAGAAGCAGGCGAAGGAAGCGATCGCAGCCTCGGCGAGCAGGTCAGTGACTTGCAATTCGTCGAGCAACACAGGCGCCTGCGAAATCGCGGTCGCGCAGACCATCACCAATACAAATATCGCGGAAGAAAACACAACGGTTTCGATGAAGTTCGTCAACGCCAGCCGGGTATTCTCCCAGCGCCGACAGATCAACGAGCGGTCGCCAAGGGCGGCGTAACGCGCGATGCCGACCAGATTACCCCACAGAATTACCGGCATAATCGCAAGTGTCAGCGCTATCACATGCCAGGTAGCGTGCACGGTAAATTCTGAGCGAATCGCATCGAATACCAAACTGACGCAAATGAACACAAAGATGGCGGGCGCCCAAAAACCCAGGCTGTACCAAAAGAGCTCGCCTCCCTGACGCAGGTAACCACGATGTGGTAGCGGCAGCATCCGATTGCCCGCCATTACGCGTTTGAGAACGTCAAAACAATACCCGGCGATCCAGCAAGCGTAGACCAAGAAGCCCACCAAAAGCAGAATCATCACAATCCAGAAAAACGCAGCTTCAGAAACTTCCAGAACGTTGCCTTCATACCAGCCGCAATATGGCTCGCAAGCGCGCGGCTGGGGCGCTGGCGCAGTCAACAACCACAGCCACAAGCTGGCTGGTATCGTCAGCCACAGCGCGATGTGAACGATACGTGTCGTGTTAGCAAAGGCCGCGCGGACGGTATTCATACTCTACTCCCGTTCGTGTTCTGATTCGCATTGTAACACGCGCGAGATGGTTCAAGATTCTGGCTTACCCTACTTCATCCAAACGATCGTGCGCCGGTGGCGGTGCGGCGGACAGCGTCGAAATCTGGACGTACCACTCAGGTGTCATCTCGACATCCAGCGCGGCGAGCGATGCTTCAAGCTGAGACAGGTTTCGCGCGCCGATGATGGGCGCAGTCACGGCCGGATGCGCCATCACCCAGGCGACCGCCAGCGTGGCCGGATGCATGTCCCGTTCGCGGGACTGGGCGGTGAAATCGGCCGCGGACTGATAATAGTCATCAACGCCATAACGCTTCTGATACATCTTGTTTTCGATGAGCCGGCCCGAATCCGGTCTGGCCTCGGGCGAATACTTGCCGGTGAGCAAGCCGCCGCCGAGCGGGCTGTAAGGAATGACGCCGATTTGCTCATTCGCCGCCATCGGCAGTATCTCAACTTCCGCCTGGCGCTTGACCAGGTTATACATCGGCTGCAGGACTTCGATCCGCGCCAAGCCTTCACAGGCGGCGATGCCCTGCGCTTTCATGACCTGCCAGGCGGACCAATTGCTGACGGCGGGATAGAGGATTTTCCCCTGGCGCACGAGGTCGTCGAGAGCGCGCATCATCTCCTCTACCGGCGTGTCCGCATCATAGTGATGCAGGAAGTAGACATCAATGCGATCGGTCTTCAGGCGCTTCAGGCTTTCTTCGACGGCGATCTGAATGTGCCGGCGTGAGGCGCCGCCCTGGTTAACATCGGGACCCGTGCGCGATACGACCTTGGTGGTCAGCACGATATCGTCGCGACAATCAGCGATCAGATCGCCTAGGATCTCCTCTGAGCGGCCGCCCGCGTAGGTGTTGGCGCAATCGAAGAAGTTGATGCCGACATCGCGGCAGCGGTTGAACATCCGCGCGGATTCGGCTTCGTCAGCGATATCGCCAAATGACATCGTGCCGAAACACAATGACGACACTTTGACGCCCGTACGACCAAGCATGCGGTATTCCATTGTCTGCTCCTCCCAGTGCAAGTGAACTAAATTAGCTTGTCCAAATCAATCATCGGCGGCGAGTTGACCCTGCGCGACCAACTCAACGCGTCCGCCGATGTGTATGACGATGTCGTTTTCCGCTCGACACGCCTCAAGATGCAGCAGCGAGGGTCTGCCGATTTGATAGCCTTGCTCGCTGCGGATGGCGATTTTCTCGCTGCCCAGGACATCATATTTGACCAGGTAGCCGGCGATACAGCCGTTGGCGCTGCCGGTGGCCGGATCCTCGGGCGCGCCGTAGATGTCATCCAAGACGCGCACATGAATATCATTTTCGCCCTGCAGCGTCTCGGTGCAGAAGATCGCGGGGGCAATGGCATCGTGGGCGCCGAGCAGCGCCCGCAGGCGGTCCAGGTTCACCCTTGCCTTTTGCAGGGCCGCCAGCGAACGAATCCGCGCCAAGACAAAAGCCATGCCGGTCGAGACCTCTTGAATGGGGAAGCGGCTGTCGATGTCGCTTTCGTCAATATTGAGTATGCGCGCGAGATCAGCGGCGTCGAATCGAGTGCCGAAGGTCGGGGGATTCTGGCGCATCCAGATGATGCCGTCAGCGCCGAAAGTCACCGGGATCTGCCCGACAGGGAGATTGAGCAATAGCTGCTCAACGGGCTGTTTGATGTACTCGCGCCGTATGACATATGCCGTGCCGAGCACAGGATGCCCCGCGAAATCGACTTCGACTTCGGGCATGAAGATGCGGACATTGTAGCCGCCGTTTTCGGGAATGTCTGAAGTCACAAAGGTCGTCTCGGAGAAATTGATCTCTTTCGCCAATTGCTGCATCAGCGAAGCGGGCGGATCGCCAAGATAGACCGCCAACTGATTGCCGGTGTACTTTCTGCCGATCGTGAAGACATCGACGATGTAAAATTCCATTCGTGACATATTAGTCGCTCATTTCGCCCCTTAAAGTGTCTTGCCAGCGCGGCGGCGGCGCCTGCCCGATGCCACCGAGCAAACGGCTGTAGTGCTGCGGCCGGCGCTGATGCAACAGCGGGAAAAGATCGAGGTATTGTTCGCGGATGGCTGCGCGCAGTACAGCGTGTATGACTTCGTCCCGATCTCGGCTGGCCTGTGCGAGGATATTTCCCAGCGGATCACAAATAAAGCTGCTGCCATAGAATGTCACAGAGTTTTCCCTGCCGATGCGATTGCAAGCGGCGATGAAGACGCCATTGGCGACGGCATGCCCGCGCATCACCGTGCGCCAAGCGGCCGCCGAGTCGAAGTCGGGCGCGCTGGGTTCGGAGCCGATCGCGGTCGGATAATAAATGAACTCGGCGCCTTCCAGAGCATAAATCCGCGCCAGCTCCGGGAACCACTGATCGTAACAGGTCGGCGCGGCAAGCTTGATCCCGCCCAGGTCATGCACTGGGAATTGGTCGCTGCCGGCGAAAAAATCAGTCTCGTGATACCCCTCGCCCGAGGGTATATGCACCTTGCGCGTGACGCCCCGGAGCTCGCCAGCCGGGTCGTGAATCGTGGCAGTGTCCCAGGTGCTGCCGTCGGCATCCCGCTCGAAGAGGCTGCCGATGATGCTGACCTGATGCGCCCGCGCCAACTCGCTGAAGAACTGGTCGGATGCGCCGCCGTGGAGGGGTTCCGCCCAGCGGAAACCGGCGGGATCGCGCAGGCCCGGGAAATAGGGCAAGATGCTGAATTCGGGCAGGCAGATCAGCCCCGCCCCGGTTGTGGCCGCCTCCGCGACAAGCTCGCGATAGAGCGATTTGGTCGACTCCTGATCACCGGTCCAATGCCCCTGCGTCAAGGCGATATGAAGATCCTTCATGATTGTTGCCACCCGCGATCCAGTATTTCTTTAGCGGCGCGCTGCCCGGTGAAATAAGCGCCATGCACCATCGCCGTAAGATGATGAGGCGCGCTCGCTTCACCCGCCCAATACAGCGGCGGCGTCGGCGCTGCCAGTTTGTCGCGCGCAGCATAATGACCGGGCAGGCAGGCGCTGTATCCGCCGAGGGCGAATTCATCTTGGGGCCAATTGACCCATCGGGCTTTTATGTATTCCAAGTCCGGCTTGCCGACCTCCGCCCGCAGGGTTTCGAGCCCTTTCCGCAGCGCCGCCTCTTCACCGAGGCGCAGCATTTCACGGGCATAGTCGCCGGTGAAAAAGCCGGTCCAGACGACCGCGCAATTGTCGCGTCCGAGCGACGGCGACCACCACATCGGTGGATTGCCCCTGGCGTAGATCGCGCCGATTCCCGGATCAAGAATGTGCTCATCAAAAAGATAAACCATTTTCATCACCGGTCCCATTTTCAATCCGGCGAAAGCCTCCTGCTTTATTGGCGGAAGCGGCGGGTTGAACTGTACGCGACCGGATTGCAGAACGCCAAGCGGCAGGGTCACGATAGCGGCATCGGCGTGGAACTCATCGCCAGCATCAGTCTTGAGGGTGACTCCAACCGACCAGTCTACTTCGGCGACCGGGCATTCAAGTCGGATATCCAGCCCTTCAGCCAGCCGCGTGATGTAAGCGTCATAGCCATCCAGGATGCGGAAGTCGCTGTAGTCGTCTTCGCCATCGCTGTCTTTGAACAGATGAGCGTGAGCTTTGGCATTGAGGTAGCGCATGCTCTCACCCTCGGCGTTGGCGAAGGAACGCTGCACATAGCGCAGTTGCGCCGGGCTAAAGCCGATACGCCGGAGATAGGTGCCGAGGTCCTCATCATCGCAGGGCGCCGGCGCATCGCCAAGCTCCCAGGAGCGCGTCACATCAAGCTCGCGGGAACGAGCGCGGGCCTCGCCCATAGTCAGCCAGTCGCCGTCCTCCATGCGGATCATCGAATCGTCGCTCTTGTTCCAGTGCCAGGTCCTCAAGCCCAGCTTATTTACCCAGTCCCAGGTATTGACTTCGGCTGACTTGCCATGAATGAGCTCGGCGCCAAATTCCACCGGGAAGCCGGCGAAATCATGATCGGTCCAGACGCGGCCGCCGATGCGATCCCGCGCTTCCAGCACTGTCGCATGAATGCCCGCTTCTTTCAGATGAAAGGCCGCCGACAAGCCGGCGATGCCCGCGCCGATGACCAATACGTTCATGTCAGCTTTTCCAGATCAAAATGGGGATTGTCCCAAACAAGCAAGACTCCGGCGTCGCCCGCCGCCGCTTCATCGACATAGTCGGTAATAACGCGCTCGGGCCGGAAGCCTCGGTTCATCTGCATCGTCACCGTCGGATCTTTGACTTCACGCGCGATGACCTTGTTTCCATACTCGAGCACGTCCATGTCATCCGCATGATCTCGATAGCCCATTAACATGCCAACCAGATACCACCCGCGCAGACTCAGCGATTTAACGAGACTAAAACGCGCTTCATACAGGCTGGTGCCAATGCCATGACCCTGGTAATTGGGATGCACCGCCATCTCAACGCCGTAGAGCCAGTCGCCGTCGGGTTCATGCGCCCCCAGCCGCATATCGCCTATGGCTTCACGCCAGGGCAGTATGGACGCGGTCGGCGGACGCGATGTGCGCATTGTGACGGCAATAGCCAGTGCCTGGCCCGCCGCCGGCCCGCTGATGCGAAATGCGGTGAATTGACCCTCCGGGAACAGTTCGACGTGGGTGGCGATATCTTCCTCGCTGAAGCAATCGTCACAGTCTTCGTCTCGGCCTACGCCGTAAGCTTCGCGCAGGGTCCAGGCGGCATCCCCAGCATGCCAGTCTTTGCTGTTCATCACAACGATGCCCGGCAACTCGAATATGACATCCTCGCGGTCAAAATGTTGCAGCCACCATGAATCAAGACTCATGTGAAGGGTTCGCGTCCCATCGCTGTTGGTCGTCCAATAAGGTTCATAAGGATCGCCTTCTTCGCCGCTTTCTTCGGCTGCTTCTCTCGCCCTTTCTTCAATGAGATGCTTCTGGATTTCCGGCCAGTCATAGTTGAGGGCTTGCTTCAGCGTTTTCTTGTCCTTGCCGCTCTTGGGCATCTGCCGTTTCCCTTCTCACTGGCAGCCGGGCGGATACATAGCGATTAACCATAAGATACGTTACTATGCAATGTAAGACTAGAGCAACTCGATAGCGTTGAGGCAGCTCATAATCGTGCCCCGGTGGCTTAGTCGCGCGCGGAAGAATGGCTCGCTGTTGGCATTGCCGACAGTGCTCTGGCTGGTCATCTTCTTCGTCACCCCGCTTGTAATTGTATTGGCCTTCAGCTTCATGTCCCGCGGGCGCGGCGGCGTCGCGATCATGCCCTTCACGCTGAATCACTATGAACGCACCTTCGACATCTTCTTTATCATCCTGCAACGCTCGATCGGCCTCGCCGCGTTAACCACCGTCATCTGCCTGATCGCAGGCTATCCACTCGCCTTTTTCATCAGCACGCGGCGCCGGCGCCTGGTGCAGCAGATTACATTGTTTCTGGTCATCCTGCCCTTCTGGACCAACTTCCTCATCCGCACCTATGCCTGGCGCATCCTGCTCGGCGAAGAAGGCACGATCAACAGCGCCTTGCTGAACCTCGGCCTGATCAGCGAACCGCTGCCACTTTTGAACACGCAACTCGCCGTCCTGATAGGCTTGGTCTATGGCTTTCTGCCTTTCATGGTCTTGCCGATATTCGCCTCGGTCGAGCGCTTCAACTTCCGCTATGTCGACGCGGCGCATGACCTGGGCGCCAATGACATCCGCACCTTCCTGCGCATCGTCCTGCCCTTGACGATGCCAGGCGTCCTCGCGGGCTGCGCGCTGGTCTTCATCCCCTCAGTCGGCGCATTTGTGACGCCGGATCTGCTGGGCGGCACCAAAGGACTGATGATCGGAAACTTGATCAACAATCAGTTCGGCGGCTCGGGTAATATGCCACTTGGTTCCGCGCTGTCGGTTGTGATGATGGCCGTGGTGATGCTGTCGCTGCTGGTCTATGTATTCGCCAATCGGCGCGATCGTGGAGCTTGAGATGCGGCAATCGCTCATCAACGAAGGCGCGCTGCGGCGCAATCGGGTCATACGCCGGCTGGGCAGCGTTGGGCTTTGGCTGAATCCGATCTTCGCCTACTTCTTCCTCTGGGCGCCGATACTCATCCTGGTGCTATTCTCATTCAATAACAGCCGCTCAGTCGCCTCATTCACTGGCTTCACGCTGAAATGGTACAGCAATATCCTCAACAATGTGATGGGGGCGGAAAGCGCCTTTTCAACAGAAATCATGCTCAATGCCTTTCGCAACAGCTTGTTCGTCGGGACGATCGCGACAGCTATCTCAACGGTGCTGGGCACGATGATCGCGCTGGCGATGGCTCGCGGCAAGTTTCGCGGGCTGCGCCTGCTCGATGGCTTGCTCTTCTTGCCCGTGGTCATCCCGGAGATCACTCAGGCGATATCGCTGGCGATCTTCTTCAAAGTCGTCTTCGACTGGGCCGCGTTGATCAGCGGCGAGCGCATATTCCCCGGTTTTCACACGATCATCGCCGCTCACGTCACCTTCAATATTTCCTACGTGGCGATTGTCGTGCGGGCGCGGCTGGCGGATATGGACCCGCAACTTGAGGAAGCGGCGAATGACCTGGGCGCGAATCCCTGGCAGGCTTTTTGGCGCGTGACCTTCCCGCTGATCTTGCCCGGCGTGATTTCCGGCGCCCTTCTGGCTTTCACGCTCTCGCTGGACGATTTTGTCATCACTTTCTTCACATCAGGCGTCGGCACCTCGACCTTGCCCGTCTTCGTCTATGGCTTGCTAAAATTGACAGTCACACCCGAGGTGAACGCCATCTCGACAATTATGATGGTTTTGAGTACGATTTTGATCGGCATTTCGTTGGCAATGCAGGGGCGCAATGCGTCCCGCGCTTAGTCCATTATGCAAATCGGAGGAGAATCTCATGAAGAAAATTTTGCTTTTGCTTCCCGTTCTTTTGTTGTTGGCGCCCTTGTCCCTAGCGCAAGATATGGAACATGAGCCCTGGACTTGCCCAGAAGGCTACGAAGGGCAGACTCTCAGCATCTTCAACTGGTCGACGTATATCGCCGAAGACACCGTCCCCAACTTCGAGGAAGCCTGCGGCGTGACCGTCAACTACGATATTTACGAGAGCAATGAAGCCATGCTGGCGCGCATCCGCCAGGGCAACCCCGGCTATGACATTGTCGTGCCGAGCGGCGGTACAGTGCAGCGCATGGCGGAAGAGATGCTGCTTATTCCGCTGGATATGGCAATGATCCCCAATGTCGCGAATCTGATTCCCGACCTGCTGGGCGCAGCCTACGATCCAGAAAACACGTATTCCCTGCCCTATCAATGGGGCACGGTCGGCGTCGGCTACAGCACGGAAGTCTTCCCTGATGGCATCACCTCCTGGAATCAGGTCTGGGAGCACGATGGTCCGGTCGCCTGGCTTGATGATCGGCAGACGATGCTGGGCATCGCCCACTTGTTCCTGGACAATGACCCCAATACCACCGATCCTGATGAGATCAACGCCGCCCGTGATTACCTCCTCGAAAAAGGCGGCAACGTCGTCACCGTCGCGGCTGATGATGGTCAAGTGCTGCTGGAACGCGGGGATGTCGATATCGCCATCGAATACAACGGCGACATTTTGCAGATCTCTTGGGATTGCGAATGCGACGACTACGCCTATGCCATACCGGAAGAAGGCAGCAACGTCTGGATCGACAACCTCTCCATCCCGGTGGACGCGCCCAACCCGGAACTGGCGATGGTCTTCATCGACTACATTCTCGATGCCAAGGTCGGGGCTGATTTGACCAATTACATCTGGTACGCCTCCCCGAATCAGGCATCGATAGAATCCGGTTTCATCGACGAAGAGATCCTGAACGATCCGGCAATCTTCCCGCCCCCTGAGCAGGTAGCGAATCTCTTCGCGATCATTGATGTCGGCGCCGAGGCGGAAGAATTGATCAACAACGCCTGGGATGAACTGCTCATCTTCCTCGGGCAGTGACGACGCAGCGCGGTTCGCTGCCCAAACAGTCCCTCGCGCCTCGCTGGAATTGAACTCCCCTTCCCTCTTCATGGGATGCCCGCCATAGAGATGGCGGGAAGGGGCTGGGGGATGGGGGTCAAACAAATGCCCTCCTACGATGTCGAGCTGGTTGATATCGTCAAGGACTTTGAATCCGGCGGCGGTCGTGTTCGCGCGGTGGATCATGTCAGTGTTCAGATCGAAGACAGCGAGTTTTTCGCGCTGCTGGGACCAAGCGGCTGCGGCAAGACGACGACGCTGCGGCTGATCGCCGGGTTTGAGCAGCCGACCGCCGGTCATATCCTCATCCGCGGACGGGCGATGGAAGGCATCCCGGCTTATCATCGTCCCGTGAACACCGTGTTTCAGGATTACGCCCTCTTCCCGCACTTGACCGTCGAGCAGAATATCATGTTCGGCTTGCAGATGGAGGGCGTCCACAAAAAGGAAGCGCGGGTACTGGCGGCTGAAGCGCTGGAAAAAGTGCGGCTGCCAGGCGTCGGCGAGCGCAAGCCGCATCAGCTATCCGGCGGTCAGCAGCAGCGGGTGGCATTGGCTCGCGCCTTGGTCAAGCAGCCGGCCGTGCTCCTGCTAGATGAACCGCTGGGCGCGCTCGATCTCAAGCTGCGCAAGAATATGCAATTTGAACTGAAGGCATTGCAGCGCGATGTCGGCATCACTTTCATCTATGTGACGCACGACCAGGAAGAAGCAATTACCATGGCCGACCGCATCGCCATCATGAACGACGGGCTAATGCTGCAAGTCGGGACGCCGAAACAGATCTACGAACATCCCGAGACGCATTTTGTGGCCGACTTCATCGGCGAGACAAATTTCATCGCCGGCACGCTGATCGAGCGCCGCGCCGATGGCTATGGCACGGTCCGGCTTGGTGACGGAACGGTGATTCGCGCGCAACTATCTGAGACCCTGGGCGGCTCGGCTGGAACGGTCACGGTGGCGATCCGTCCCGAACGCATCAGCATCTCCACCCCCCTCAATCCTCCCAAAGCATTGGGGAATGCCGACGAAGCGACAGTGCTTGACGCGCTGCTGGTGGACAGTCAGTACATCGGCACAGACACGCGCTACACGCTGCGTATCGGCGACGAGATTGAGTTGGTGGCGCGCTTGCAGAACATCAAAGACCAGGAACACGCCGCCCTAAAGATCGGGGGGAATGTGAAAGTGTTCTGGCAGGATTCAAGCACGACGGTACTGGATAAGTAAATCCAAGTAAGTAATTGAACTCCAAACAAATAGCGAACTGTAGGGGCGATTCTGTGATTCGTCCGAACAATATATCATCTTCTCCGTTTTTCTCTGCGCTCTCTGCGTTCTCTGTAGTTACCTTTTGTTGCATGACTTACTTGGCTCTACTTCTGTGCCTCTGTGGTGAATCCCTTTATGCGGAGTTCGCTATACCTTGAAATCCACCACTCCCCACATTCGCAATCTATAGCGGTGACTCTGCCTTGATGGTAATATCAGCCTGACGACTTGTGTTTCCTGCGAGACTCATATGATCGCCCCCAACAGGGAAAAGACTTGTGGCTGCGAAAGCTGCGCCTGCCAGAAACCGGTGGACGCCAAAACCGGCTTCGAGGTCACGGACGATTTTGAACGCTTCAATCAGAAATATGACATGTTCAATCGCGCGGTTTGGGACGACGAAGTGCGGTCGGAACGGTCGCGGAGGTTCTTCGAGTCTTACTTCACCGATTTAGCGCATTTTCGCAAAGTCGAAGGCTTCCAACATCGCGATTATGCCCTGCGCAACGCCGCCTGGTACATCGCCGATTTCACCGCCGATTTGCTGGAGACAAGTCAGGACCGCAAAGAGGGCTTCCTCGATAGCTACACTATGTTCCGCGAAGGCGCGACCCGCAAGATCGAAGCGAGCGCGGAAGAAAACACCGCAGCGCTGAAGCGAGCGGGCACATTCCTCGGCGCTGACGCCATCGGCATCTGCGAATACGATGAGCGCTGGGTCTACACCCACAACTACAGCCGGCAAAAACTGACCGACAAAGAAATGGATCTGCCGGAGGACTTGACCCACGCGGTCCTGATCGTCAACGAGATGGACCATGCGACCATCGAAACCGTGCCCTCGGCTTTGAGCGGCGCCGCCACCGGTCAAGGCTACAGCCGCGATATCATCGCCGTTTTGTCAATCACGCAGTACATCCGCAATCTCGGTTATCGCGCGGTCGCCAGCCTTAACGATACGGCGCTGTCCATCCCGCTGGCGATCCAAGCCGGCTTGGGCCAGTACGGGCGGCACGGTCTGCTCATCACGCCGGAGTTCGGTCCGCGCGTCCGCATCGCCAAGATCTTCACCGACCTGCCCTTGATCGCCGATGAGCCGATAGATTTCGGCGTGACGGAAACCTGCGAGATCTGCCGCCGCTGCAGTACCGCCTGCCCAGTCAAGGCCATCCCCTTCGCTGAACCCAATTTCGATACGCACGATGGCATTTCGCACCTCAAAGGTGTCAAGAAATGGACCATCAACGCCAAGCAGTGCTTTCAGTTCTGGGCGAATCAAGGCACAGATTGTTCAATCTGCATACGCGTCTGCCCCTATAATCGAGACTTCTCGAGAATCTTCAATCGAATATTGCGCTGGATGCTGGGCAATCGCTGGCGGACTTTGGCGCTCTGGCTGGACCAGAAACTCAAACATGGCGAGCGTAAGACAGCCAGCTGGTGGTGGGGTCGCGCTGCGCGTGGCTGAGCTCGCCCCTCTCACAACTCGCGTGTTAAGGCTGGATCCAGCGACCTGCGCGAATCCCTCAGAAGAAATGCGCCGGAGACTGTATGAGGCGATGACGTTGATGGCAGCCGCCTGTGTGAAGCGCGCGCTAAGTCAAGCAGCCGCTGATATCCTGGCCTTCCTCCTGCTTCAATCGGACTTGAGCGCCGCGATTAAAGAAACCGCCGAAGACATGTTCGCTGATCTGGAGGGACGGATCTGCCCTCGGATTGTGTACGATGCCCGAGAATTCGCTGCCGCCATGGACATTATTGCTATGCTTGAGTACATACGAGACTTGCTGGACTGCGAACCCAACCTGACGCTTGCGCAACGCCCAAGTGGCTCCGCTTGACCGGCGCCGCGCCTCTTTGCTAAGCTGACCGTCGCGATTCATTCAAGCAGGTATTCGGTTCGATGAATCAACTCATGGCTGTACTCCGCTCTGCTCCCATTCGCCTCACAGTGGCGATCAGTTGGTCGTTACTGCTATCGGTGTTATTGCTGCAAGCGGAAGCCGACCCGGTGATAGACTTGGGCATCCCGCAAGGAGAGAACACACTCGCTCGCGAGCTCGCCTTCAGCACGCTGCATCTGCTGGCATTCGGCGGGACTTGCATCTGCTGGTTTTGGGCCTTGCCACGCAAATGGCGACCACGGACAAATCTAATCGCTGCCTGCCTTATCACGATTGCCCTCGGAATCGCAACTGAATTCATGCAGACCTTTACGCCCGACCGGCACGCCTCCTGGATCGACCTGGTAGCAAACATCAGCGGGACGGTGCTGGCAGCCAGGCTGATATGGACACATCAAGAAACGCGTTAAAGCCATTTTGGGCGGCTCTGCCTTTCTAATTGATATTCGCACTTTCATTAGTCGTTTAAGCTAATTATCGCTCCTCCTAGTCCTATGCTAATCTGGAATCACGTTGGCTTACGGGATGACAAATATGAAACAACTTCTCCTGCGAATCATGCTTGCGCTCTTGTCTATGACGCTTGCTCCCGCAGTCACAGCGCAGACATTCAACCAGAACGTCTATGCCTACATGCTGGGAGACTTGTGGAAGTTTGACCTGGAAAACGACAGCGCGACGCAACTCACGCACACCGGCTACAATGGCGGACCCGTCCTCTCGCCGAATGGCAGGAAGCTCGCCTACCTGACGACATCCGAAGCCTTCCTGACCGGATGGGAAGCCGGCACAGCCGCGCAGACCGGCGGGACGCCACCAGCTAATATCTGGGTTATGGATCTGGCGACGGAGACATTCACACTCATCGCCGATCAAAATGGCGCAAGCGCGGCCGGATATTTGCGGTCGCTGCCGGTCTGGTCGCCCGATAGCCGGCGGCTGGCTTGGATGGAACTCGACCCGCAGGTGCAGGCGATCGACGCGGCTGTCTTGCAAGTGCATGATATCGAGACCGGCCTCCGGACCACTCTCTCCAGTTCACTTGACCTGGGCATCCAGGACAACAACATACAGATGCCCAGCCTGCGCTGGGGCGATGGCGGCATCGCGCGTCTCCTGTCCAGGGCCGTCCACCCGGGCGAGGAACCCGATCTCTTTGTGCAGTTCATCAATGGCGACACCGGCGAGCTGACGCAATTTGACCTGGGCTTGAGCGCGAGCCACAATAACACCGTGCGTGACTTCATCTGGGTGAATCATCTCGGCGCCAGTCAGTTGGCGCTGCAGATTCAGGACTATTGGGAGATCTTGAATCCCGTCGATGGTTCCCGCTCAAGGCTTCTCGACCCGCCTCGCTTGAAGAACCGCGGGATATCAGGCGCGATCCAGGTCATACCCGCCTCGGTCGCCAACAGCCTCGACGATTGGGATATCCACTGGTATGCCACCAGCGGCGCGAATCTGTACAACACCGGCTACGATAGCCCGCGCGTCAATCGTAATTATCTGCCGGCCATATCACCCGACGGGACGCGCATGGCCTGGCACAACGGCGACCACATCAGCAGTTGGAACATCAGCTTGGCGGAAGGCAATCGCGCCCTGGCAAGCGACGCCAGCCACCGGCAAACCTTCCCGATTCCCGAACCTGTCAGCGTAGTCTGGGCGCCCACAGAATGGGTCACAACCGGAGCGGTTCTTGGCGCTCCCGTTAGTCAGCTATCGGCGGCATGCGCCTTGACGCCGCTTTTGAGCGCGGGGCAGCAGGCCATCGTCAGCCCCGATGTCACGCTGCGAATCCGCAGTGACTCCTCCACCACTGGCGCCGAGCTTGGCCGAGTCGAGGCAGGCGCGGTCCTTTCCATCCAAGCCGGTCCTATCTGCGCCGATGGCTACCACTGGTATGCCGTGTACAATGACGAATTGGCAGGCTGGTCGGCCGAAGGCGGGGGAGAATACTGGTTGCTCTACCATGTCGCCTGCTCCGACAGTCCACCGACGCGCTTGACAACCGGCATGACGGCGACCGTTAGCGGAGACCGCATCGTCAATATCCGCAGTGCCGCCGGCACAGCCGATACGCAAGTGCTCTGGGCGGTGGCAGCCGGCGAAGAATTCTCTATCACCAGCTTGCCGCAGTGTGGCGCGGCCGGTCTGCGTTGGTATCCCATACGCTTCGATCAAGTAACCGGCTGGATCGCCGAAGGGCAAAGCGAGGAATACTGGATCGAGCCAGTCGCCAACTAATTCGACTGAAAATCAGGGTTTTCCCAAACGATCAGAGTCGCCCAGTTATCCGAGGCTTCGTCTTCGATATAATCCTCCAGCAAGCCGCGAACAGTGAAACCACGGCCCAGTTGGAATGAAAGCGTGCTGTCATAGATCTCGCCCGCGATTACCCTATCCACATAAGTCCGCGGCGTCATAATCGCTTTGAAATCCGCATAGCCGGGTATGAGTCCACCGGCGACTATGCCGCGGCGGTTGAGGCGCTTCACAATATCTTTGCGCGCCTTATAGAGCAGCGAGCCAACACCCCGCCGCCGGAAATCCGGATGCACGCTGATATCAGCGCCGTAATACCAATCGCCATTCGCGTCATGATGACTGTAGAAACCGCCATCGATGATCTCCTTAAAGCTGTGTTGCGCCTGGTCAAAATCGAAGTCAATAAGGAAGCCCGAGCCTAAACCGATGACGTGCTCGTCATGCAGCGCGACAAAATTGCCCTCGGGGAATAGCCGGCAGTGATTCAGAAAATGCTCTTCGCGCATCAGTTCGTCGGCCCCCAACGTGGGAAAACAATCACGCTGCAGTTGCTCGAGCGCACGGGCGAAACGCGACTCTATCGTCTCTATGCGGATTGTCATCACTACCTCGCGACTCGCTAGATGAGGTGTTCCAACTAAAGTTATGAGAAAACAGAAATCAAGTCGACTGTAGTTTCGGGCGACATTGTATGTCGCCCGAAACCTGTCCAAATAAATTATCATTACTTTCTTGATATTACTCTTGTGGAGACCCCTCCTGCGAAAGTTTAGCGCTTTCAAGCGGCGAAGGTCAACGGATCGCGGTAACTAGAAGTGGTAAATTCCGACTACATGATAACTTCGCTAAGCAAACAAAAAACTCTGTGCCCTCTGTGTCCTCTGTGGCAAAAAAATCCTATGCAGAACTCGCTATACGTCATAAGTCCTCGGAATTCACCACCCCCAGCAGCTCTTGCGCCGAGTGGACTGAATGGACTGCATTGGACATACAGAATTCATATAACATGCCGTAGGATTGGTGGCAGAATGAATGGTTTCAATGAGAGAGTGGAACATGACGACCAACGGACACCAGCAGAACGGCAGCGAAAAAGGTACGGACAAGGTCAAGCGCGGCTTGGCGCAGATGCTCAAGGGCGGCGTGATCATGGATGTCGTCACGCCAGAGCAAGCGCGAATCGCCGAGGATGCCGGCGCTGTGGCCGTCATGGCGCTTGAGCGCGTGCCAGCCGATATCCGGGTCCAGGGTGGCGTCGCGCGGATGAGCGATCCGGATATGATCGAAGGCATCGTCAATGCTGTGTCCATTCCCGTAATGGCGAAGGCGCGCATCGGCCACTTTGTAGAAGCGCAAATCTTGGAAGCCTTAGGCGTCGATTATATCGACGAGAGCGAAGTCCTGACGCCGGCCGACGAAGAACACCACATTAACAAGTGGAAGTTCTCCGTGCCCTTCGTCTGCGGCTGCCGCAACCTGGGCGAAGCGCTGCGGCGGATCAACGAAGGCGCGGCGATGATGCGGACGAAAGGCGAGGCTGGCACCGGCGATGTCGTCGAAGCCGTGCGCCATGCCCGCGCGGTCAACAGCGAAATTCGCCGCGTCAGTTGCATGGACAATGATGAACTCTACACTTACGCCAAGGAGATTCGCGCCCCCTATGACCTGGTGAAAGAAACGGCTGAACTGGGTCGCTTGCCAGTCGTGAACTTCGCGGCGGGCGGCGTGGCCACTCCAGCCGATGCCGCCTTGATGATGCAGTTGGGCGTGGATGGCGTTTTCGTAGGCAGCGGCATCTTCAAGAGCGGCAGCCCGGAAAAGCGGGCAAGAGCGATCGTCAAAGCGGTGACGCACTACAGCGATGCCAAGATCCTAGCCGATGTCAGCCGCAACCTGGGTGAAGCCATGGTCGGCATCAACGTGACGCCTGAACAGGTCATCCTGGGCAAGCGCGGCTGGTAACCTTCGCTTCCAAACACATCATCGGACCTGGTGGTTCACACTGCGCATCCTTCGCTCCACCAAATACACCCAACAAGAAATTCGTAGGGGCGACCCTTGGGTCGCCCGCTTTACGGATGATTTTCGGTTCGCGCAACCCCCTGGCTCGCCCGTTTCTTCCCTACCAAAATAGAATTCGTAGGGGCGACCGGCGGCCTAGTGGGTGTCTACGCGACCTACGCACCCGGTTGCTCGCCCGTTTCTTCCCTACCAAAAAGGTATTCGTACGGGCGACCGGCGGCCTAGTGGGTGTCTACGCGACCTACGCAACCCGGTTGTTCGCCCGTTTCTTCCTCACTAAAATAGAATTCGTAGGGGCGACTCTGTGAGTCGCCCACAAATCACCCATTTTTCCGCCAACAATACCTGCCCAGCAAACATGTCCGCCCCTCTGTCTTTATAAGAGAAGGAGTCGGGGGTCGGGGGCTCTTGCGCGCCACCAACCAATTTCTCTATACGAGAACATTTGGTCGCCTATTGCATCCGACGTTCTGCTACACTGCCATTATGAAAGCCAAATCGCCCATCCAGCATCTAGCCCAAAAACATGCTGATCCTAACCCAAACACAACTTTTATCGCGCAAAATCCGCAATTTCAGCCCGAAAACACCTCTGTATCAATACTGTATCGATAGAGCTTAGTAGGTAAGTTGTCTATTAATAGACCAGAGATGTCCTCAATCTGTCCTCAATGTATCCTCTATATGTCCTTTCTATGTCCTCTTTTAGTCTTTTTTTGTCCTTTTCCATCTTAATGACAAGACCTCGACAGGACACAGACAATGGCAAAAAATTTCCAATTGCACTCGTGTCAAAGGCGACCGCGGACTCAAATTGCCAGATTGTCAAAAAAACATTTCCGCAACAGCCGGTGGACACTCATGCGCCACACTGAACCCGACCGCAACATTCGCAATCGAGCCAGCAATTGCGTCATTTGCCCTGCGACTCAGCATCGGGTATTCTCGCCCGAGATCGCCATCGGGAAATGAGACGAGACATGTCATTCAAAACCGTGCATGATCTGGAAACTCCCAGCGTCCTCATCGACCTGGATCGCATGGAACGCAATATTGCCGTCATGCAGGCCCGCTGCAACGAGCTGGGCATCCAGTTCCGGCCGCATATCAAGACGCACAAGATCCCCGATATCGCCCGCCGTCAAATCGAAGCTGGCGCGGTCGGCATCGCCTGCCAAAAAGTCAGCGAGGCCGAGGTATTCGCCGCGGCTGGCTTCAAGGACATCCAGATTCCTTACAACATCCTGGGGCGGCGCAAAACACGGCGCCTCGCGGCTCTGGCGCAACAAGCTGATGTGACCGTCACCGTCGATAGCAAACCGGTGATTGATGGCATCGCCGAAGCGGCCCAGGAAGTCGGCTCTACGATCAGCATGATGGTCGAGTTGGTTTCCCTGGGCGAGCGGACGGGAACCACGCCGGCCGCTGCCCTAACACTAGCGCGCCATATCACAGCGACGGACAATCTGCGCTTCGCCGGACTGATGATCTATCCCTCCGATGCGGCGATTCGTCCGCGCCTTCTGGAGACGCTGGAATTACTAAAGTCGGCTGGCATCGCCATCGAGACGGTCAGCGGCGGCGGCAGTGGCGCCATCCGTGATGCCCACCTGCTGCCCGAACTCACCGAACTGCGGGTCGGCACCTGTATCTTCTGGGATTGGAACTGTGTCGCTGCCGATTACACCGGCTTCGACAACTGCGCCATGCAAGTTCGCGCCACCGTCGTCAGCGCCAACGAACCGAGCCGCGTCATTCTCGATAGCGGCAGCAAAGCCATCCACTCGGAAACCATCGACGGGCAATTCGGCTACATCGTTGAATACCCAAACGCGCGCCTGCACAAGGTCAATGAGGAGCACGGCTATGTCGATTGCAGCGTCTGCCCTCGCCCGCCCTTAGTAGGCGAAATCGTACATATCATACCAGTCCATACTTGCGTAGTGACCAACCTGCACAATCAACTCTACGGCCTGCGTGGCGATGAGATTGAAATCGTCTGGGATGTGGCCGCGCGTGGAATGGTTTGGTAAGCCCACGAGAATGTCGCCTGAGCGCCAATCTAGCTCATACAGGAAGCCCCTATGCTGATTATTGACGCGCACCTCGATCTATCCTGGAATGCCCTGCAATGGAATCGCGATCTGCTCGAATCCGTCTATACGATTCGGGCTAAAGAAGGACGCATGGCGGGGAAGGGCCGGGCGCAGAACACCGTTTGCCTGCCTGAGATGCGGCAAGGAAGAGTCGCCGTCAGTTTCGCCACCATGCTGGCTCGCTCCACCGGGCACAACGCCGCGCATATCGACTACGGATCCCAAGCGCAGGCTTACGGCGTGGCGCAAGGGCAGCTCGCCTACTATCGCGGTCTGGAAGCGGATGGTCACATCCGGATTATCGCGGACGCTCCTAGCTTGCGCCGTCACATTGACGAATGGGAGGGTTGGGAGCTCGATAGCGCTGATGAGAGCGCGACACCGCCGCTGGGATTCGTCATCAGCATGGAAGGCGCGGACCCGATACGTGAACCGGCGCAGCTCGAAGCTTGGTGGGACGCTGGCTTGCGCTTGCTCGGTCCAACGCATTACGGTCCCGGACGCTATGCCGGCGGCACCGGCACCGAACTCGGGCTCACCGATCTGGGCAAGCCCCTGTTGCAGGAGATGACGCGCCTGGGCATGCTCCTCGATCTGACACATCTTTCTGACGAAGCCTTCTGGGAAGCAGTTGCGATATACGACGGTCCAGTCTTAGCGAGCCACAACAATTGCCGGGCACTGGTGCCCCATCAACGCCAATTCAGCGACGAGCAGCTCAAGCTCATCATCGAGCGCGCTGGCGTGATCGGCGCGGCATTTGATATCTGGATGCTCCAACCGGGCTTCGTCAAAGGGGGGAGCAACGAAGGCCTTTTCATCGAGCGCGTCGTCGATCACATCGATCACATCTGTCAACTCGCTGGCAGCAGCCGACACGCCGCCATTGGCACAGACCTTGATGGCGGGTTCGGGCGCGAGCAATCCCCCTGTGATCTTGATACGATTGCCGATCTGCAGCAGTTGCCGGCAATGCTGATCTCACGCGGGTATAGCGAGTCGGACATAAAAGACATCATGTACGGTAATTGGTTGCGTCTGCTCTACGCCGCCTGGGACGGCTGATCGGGACGCGGAGCGCGGTCGCTATGGATTGCCTGATTGCGAAAGCCGCGCAAGATTACAGGCGGAATCCGGCGTTCAGGCGTCTTTATGCAAGTAACCGCCATCAACGCGCAGGATCGTTCCTGTGATATAGTCGGCATCTTCCGACACGAGAAAGGCGGCCGCTTTGCCGATGTCGGCGGGGCTGCCCAGGCGTCCCCAGGGCAGCGCCTTCCCCTGCTCTTCCAGAACCTCGGTGCCGAAGGCTTCCTGCTCGCCCGGCGTATCAATCCAGCCCGGCTCGATGATGTTGACGTTTATCTTCTGCGGCACCAATTCGCGGGCGATCGACTTCGCCATATGATTGAGCCCGGCTTTGGCCGCGTTGTAGGCGATCGCGTTCTGATAAGGCATTTCGGCATGAATGCTGGAGATGAACACCATTTTGCCGCCTTGGCCTCGCTCGACCATGTGCCGGGCGACAAGCTGACTCACATAGAAGCCCGATATCAATGTCCCTTGGATGACACGCTCAAACACATCAGGCTCAACATCCAGAAGGCCAAGCCGATTGCTGAAGGCCGGATTGCTCACCAGGATATCGATGGCGCCCGCCTTGTCGAGCGCGCGCCGAAGCAGCGACTCGCAGCCCGAGCGACTGAATACATCCGCTTCCACCGCCAGCGCATCCCCGCCAGCCGCTTTGATTTCAGCCACGGTCGCCGCCAGATCCGGGCTGCCGGGCCGGTCGTTGACGACCACTCTGGCGCCGCGCTCCGCCAACTCCAACGCACAGCCTTTGCCGATGCCGCGCCCGCCTCCGGTGACCAGCGCCGTCTTTCCTGCCAGGCTCATTCGCAAGACTCCCAAGCAACTACTCGATTAAGTGTATCGACAACCACGACGCGGCATGCCGATTCTGACCTACTCCAGCAGTGGACGCAACTGCCGCAAAGCCCGTTCCAGCAGCGGCAGATCGGCCGCATAACAGAGCCGCAGATAACCTTCGCCCTGCGGACCAAAGGCGGCGCCCGGCGCCAAGCCAACGCCGCATTCCAACAGCAGCTTTTCGGCGAAACTGTAACTATCGGTCACGCCATCAACGGCGAAGAAGGCGTAAAAGGTCGCCTGCGGCAGCGGAAAACGAACTCGCGGCAACTCAGCAAACTTCCTCAGGACCAGATCACGCGTCGCTCGATAACGTGCCCGCGCCGCGCTCACAAAGGCTTCCCCCTCTTGCAGCGCTGTGATGCCGGCGATCTGCGTCGGCGCGAATATGCAGGAGAAGTTGAATTCGCTTACCGCCGCCAGCGTATCTATCAACGAAGCCGGCGCGGTCAGCCAGCCCAGGCGCCAGCCCGTCATCGCCCAGGATTTCGAGAAGCTATTAACGATCAGGTACTTGTCATCATCGGTGACTTTATCGGCGAAGCTCGGGGCGCAATCGCGATCGTAAACGATCCGGTTATAGACCTCGTCGGCGATCAGCCAGATATCGCGCTCGCGGCAGAAATCGATGATCTGCTGCTGCTCGTCGTCCTCCAGCATCCAGCCGGTAGGATTATTGGGCGAATTGACAAGCAGCGCGCCAGTATGAGGCGGGCAGGCGGCGAAGAGTTCCTCAAGATCAAGCGTCCAGGCGCCAGCGCAGGGCCGAATGGACACGCGTATGATATCGCCGCCCAGTATCCCGGCGGCGGCCGGCAAATTAGGCCAGACCGGCGATGGCACTACGACTGCCTGGCTATCAGCGACGATGCACTGAAGCGCAACGGCAAGCGCTGTCATGCCCGATGGCGTCACGCCGATGTTCTCAGCCGTGAAGCAGGTTTCGTAGAGGCGATTCGTGTACTCAGCCAGCGCAGCGCGCAGTTCGATGATGCCGAGGTTCGGCTGGTAGAAGGTCTGCCCTTCGTCGATGGCGTCCTTGGCGGCTTGGCGGATGAAATCGGGCGTCGGTTTGTCCGGCTCGCCAAACCAGAGCGGAATGATATCGCTGCGGTCCATGGCGGTATTGGCTAGCTTGCGGATGAGACTGGGCTGCAGCGCGCGCACCGCTGGGCGCCCGGGCTGTATCGTCATGGAGGCTAATCCCCTTCTTGTTTGTAGAGCGCCACCGCCGCGACGATGATGACCCCTTGAATAAGTCCCTGAATAAACTGACTGACGCCTAGCATGACCAGCAGGTTGGCCGTGATGCCAAGCAGCAGGACACCGCCCAGCGTTCCTAGGACGCTCGCCCGGCCGCCGAAGAGACTCGTGCCGCCGATGATGACCGCGGTGATAGTCTGCAGCTCGATGCCATCGCCGATGGCCGGATCGCCAACCCCCATGCGTGAAAGCCAGAGCAAACCAGTCACGGACGCGGTCAGGCTGCACAGCACATAAACGCCGTAGCGAACCGCCTTGATGGGCACGCCGGAGAGGCGCGCGACTTCGATATTGCCGCCGATGGCAAACAGGTACTTGCCGAAGACAGTGTAACGCAACAGCAAGGCGGTCAAGATCAGCAGCAGACCGAACATGATGGCGATGATCGGCACCGGTCCGATTTTTTGCACATAGAACATGATGAAAGGTTTGCTCGCCGAGCCCACGGGCGATGTCGAAATGCTGAGGCTGATCCCGCGCAGAATGCCCAGCGATGCCAGCGTAACGATGAAGGGCGCGATCTTCACTTCATTGACGAGGAAGCCGTGAACAAGGCCGACCACCAGTCCCAGCCCCAAGGTCGCAGCGATGGCCGCGCCCTGATTACTCGTTTCACCATTCATCACAATGGCCGAAACAAGAATTGACAACTTCACCAGCGAGCCGACGGAGAGGTCGATGCCGGCGGTCAAGATAACGAGCATCTGGCCCAAGGCGACGATGCCCAGGAAGGCGGCCTGACGGGCGACATTGGTCAGATTGCGCAGGGTCAGAAAGCGCTCCGACTGCGTGGCGCCGATAATGATCAAAACGATGATGAATCCGTAGACGGCGAAGATCGGACCGTAGCGGCGGAGAAACAGCCGTTGAGAATCAGTCAAGCCACCGGACAACCGCATAGAGATGTTCATGAAAGTTTGGCTTTGCTACCGGCCATGGTGGCGAGCTCAATGATGCCGGCCTCGGTCGCTTCCGCCTGCGCAACTTCGCCGACGATGCGACCATCGTTCATGACCAGAATCCGATCGCTCATGCCGATCACCTCGGGCAGTTCCGATGAGATCATCACAATCGCGATTCCGCGATCGTTCAACTGGCGCATCAGCTTGTAGATTTCGAATTTCGCGCCGACATCGACGCCGCGCGTCGGCTCATCCAAGATGACCACCGTCGGATTCGTCTCCAGCCACTTCGCCAGCACCAACTTCTGCTGATTGCCGCCGCTTAGGTATTGCGCTTCCTGATCGGCAGAAGCCATGACAATCGACAAGCGCTCCTTCGCCGCTTCGACGATTTCATCCTCGGCCTGGCTTTGCAGGACGCCTAAACGGGTTATGCGTGACAAGATTGGCAAAGTCACATTGATGCGCACCGAGAGCGAAGTAAACAGCCCATGCGACTTGCGATCTTCCGGCACCAGCACCAAGCCCGATTCAATCGCTTGCGCCGGATTACTCCAGTTCGCGCCCTTGTCGGTAACTAGCGTAATCTCTCCGCTCGTCAAGGGATCGGCGCCGAATAGAGCGCGCGCCAACTCCGTCCGACCCGAACCGACCATGCCGGCGATGCCCAGAATTTCGCCCTTGTACAACTCGAGGCTGGCGTCTTCTAGGATGGTATCGGTAGAGATATTCTCGGCGATCAAGACCAACTCGCCCTGCTCGTGATCCGTCTGCGGGAAGATTTCAGCCAGCGGACGCCCGACCATCAACTCGACCAGCGTTGGGCGATCCAGTTGATCGATAGGTCTCGTGTCGACCAACTCGCCATCCTTCAGCACTGTCACTTCGTCGGCGATGCGAAAGACCTCGTCCAGCCGGTGGGAGATGTAAATGATCGTGACACCCTGCTCGACCAGCGACTCGATGATACCGAACAATTGATCAAGCTCGCTGCCGGCCAGGATCGCGGACGGCTCGTCCATGACAATGAGGTCGGCATTCTGCGACAGCGCTTTGGCGATCTCGACCAATTGACGTTGCGCTACGGTCAGCTCGCTAACCGGAAGTCTCGTGTCCAAGCGAATGCCCAAACGCTTGAGCAGCGCCGCAGCTCTGCTGTGAAGTTCGTACAGGTTCAGCACACCGAGCGCGTAGCGGGGCTCGCGACCGAGGAAGATGTTCTCAGCCACCGACATCTGCGAGACCAGAGCCAGTTCCTGATAAATGATGCTAATGCCGCTATCAATGACCTCGCCGGCCGACGCTCCTTCGCGCTGTTCACCCTTGTAGATAATCTCGCCGGCGTCAGCTTTATAAGCCCCGGCCAGGATCTTCATCAAGGTCGACTTGCCGGCGCCATTCTCGCCTACAAGCCCATAGACCTGACCGGGCCTACAGCGGATCGTTACGTTCTTCAAAGCCTTTACACCGGCAAAGGACTTGGAGATATTTCGCATCTCCAGGATATAGTCGCTCATGTCTCGCCCCGTCTCCCGACGGAAAAGCGGTACCCGAGGCGGTGGATCTCCCCGGATACCGCAATTGCCTCAAGTCTCAGCGGATGTCTTACTCTTCAACGAGGAAGCCTAGCTCCGCCAGTTTCTCGTCCGGCATGGTGATAGGTCCATGCACATCGTCGCTCCAGCTCGGCATGTAGTAATCCTCAGCCTGAGCATCAGTGAAGGGACGCGCTTCGGGCAAGGTGTCGATGAAGTCGATGAAGCGCGAGGTAGGCTCGCCCTGCAGAATCTGAATGGCGGCGTCGAGGCAAACCGTGATCATCGCGTTTGGATACATCCAGGCGTAGAATTCAAAGCCGTGTTCCATCGCCGAACGCAAGAAGCCGTTCTGCATTTCTCCGCCTGCGATCGGCGGGATCTCCATCCCGGCATCCTCATAGGCGCTGATGATGCCTTGC
>WTGB01000083.1:0-5147 GCA_011523735.1 Chloroflexota bacterium | reverse complement strand
GATCTCGTCGCCGTGCTGCGCCAGCCAGGTCTCCATGATCTTCTTGCCTTCGGCCGGTGACCAGAAGCCCGGTTGATTATCGAGCAACTCGATCCCCTGCGAGTTGAAGACAGCCAGCGCGCCCTCTTCCATGATGACCGATGTGGTCACGCCCGGAATGCCAGTCATCATCAGGAAGTTGCCATCGGCGCCGACCGTATCAATCAGCCACTGCGCCAAATTGGCGCCGACAGTGAAGAGATTCGTGCCCACTTCAGTGACGAAGTTGTCAGTTTCCACCGCGCTCGCGCAGAGCACAACCGGTACGCCTTGCATCATCGCCCGCTCGACCGGCGCCGACAAAGCAGCCGCGCCCATCGGCACCAGAATCAGCGCGTCAGGCTCCTGCGCCAGCAGGTCTTCCACCTGCGGCACTTGAATATCCGCTTGCGCTTGCGCGTCGCCATAGAGCAATTCTGAGACGACATCTTCTCCCAAGTGCTCCACATACCAATAGGCGTGCGCATCCATCAGCGCCGACCAGGCATTGCTGGTGCCTTGCGCGGCGAAGGCGATACGGTAGGGCGGATCCTTGGCGAATTCGCTGGTATCGTAGACTTCATCAACGCGCGATAGCACGCTTTGCAAGTATGGCGAGGCATCGATCATCTCTTGAGTGATTTCGAATTCCGCCATGGCTTCGTCTTGTCCAATCGACACAATTGCCGTGCCGAGCAGCAAAGACAAAATGAGCAGCCCGTAAGTCAATTTCCTAAACATTTGCTTTCCTCCCTAAGATTACTAAGAGTCAACACGAGTTGCTTCGTCTGACCTGCTTTCTAAGCTACAATTCTGCAAATCCTCCTCCTTTTCACTCCACTCCTTACTCTTCGGTACTGGCGAGGCTGTACAAGGTAACTGCGCCCAGAATCACCAAACCCTTGATGATGAACTGCACCTCGATATCCAAGCCCATCAGCACCGCCATCGTGCTGAGCAACTGAATCAGCAAGACGCCGGCGATGGTTCCCAGCAAGCCGCCGCGCCCCCCGACGAAGGCTGTCCCGCCGACGATCGCCGCCGCAATTGAGTCCAGCTCGAGTCCAGTGCCGATAAAGCGGTCGACATAACCGACATAACCGGTCAGCACGATGCCTGAGGCAACTGCCAGGCAACTGCCCAGGATATAAACGGAAATGCGGATGGCATCGACCGAGATACCCGAAAGGCGCGCCGCCTCGATATTGCTGCCGACGGCGTAGACTTTACGACCGTAGGCAGTGCGCCGCAAGACAAACATGAAGAAGGCGTTTAGCCCCAGCCACAAGAGCAGCGGAATCGAAAGCACAAACCAGGACTGATTGACGATGCCCAGAATCTCCGGCACAAAGCCACCCGGCACGCCCTTGGTGTAAGCTTGGGTGGCGCCTTTGACCAGCACCAGCATCCCCAATGTCGCCACAAAGGGAGGCACGCGTCGTTTCGTGACCAGCAGGCCGTTGCCCAAGCCGACGAGCGCGCCAAGCGCGAGCGCAATCAAGATCGCCGGAATCACCATCTCGTCACGGCCGTTGGTGACTTCCGCCACCACAATCGAGGTCATGATGAAAATACCGCCGATGGACAGATCAAGACCGGCGACCAGCAGGATCATCGTCTGCCCGATCGCCACAATGCCTAACTGCGACGCCTGCCGCATCACGACCGCGATGGTGTTGACATCGTAGAGTTTCGGCGTCAAGACCGTGGCCGCCAGCAAGAGAACAAGCAGCGCAATGTATACGCCGTAATTGGCGATGAATTGGCGCAGCCGCAGCCGCCAGGCGCTAATTCCCGAAGTCGAATCGTATGGCTTTGCGAAGCTCATGCGCTACCCTGAATGTCAAACGGATCTGTTATCACGGTAGACGGATAGACCATCTTTGCGAGTCAGTGCGGGGCAGGAGCCGTTCCTTCCGGATCGTCCAGATACTTCGCGGCCCATTCGACACCTTCCCAGGAAATCGTCTTTTCCGGACTGATCTTGACCAAATAGCGCGGACGCACGCGAGATGGTTCCAGGTACTCGGGTCCGCGCTCGCCCAGATAGCGGACCGCCATGCGCCGAGCGATTTCCAACCATTCACCGTGCATAAGCGCCGGACCTTCAACGACTTCGGCGCCGCCGCGGAACAGGACGCGCGTGTAGGGGCTGCTATCCATGGCGCAGGAGACCGAACAGCGCGGGAAGCGAATCAGATGCTGCGCGAAGATCGTCTTAGCGCGGGGGATGACCCACATCGCTTCTCCGTCCCATTCTTGCCAGACCGGTGTTATGTAGGGATCGCCCTTGCTATCGACCGTGGCAATTCGCGCGACCACCGGACCAGCGAGGAACTCTCGCAGTTCGTCCGGATAGAGCCCGCGCATCTTGCCCATCCATTCGGGATACTCGCGTTTTTCACTCATAATTTGTCCTTTCAAAACGCCAAGAAGACATAATTTGCGACTGTGCTGACCACCGCAACTCAGTCAGAGTGAGTATAGCCAATGTTACGGAGAGTGCCAAAACCAGCCGCATCCACTACTACCAGCGAGATCCAGAAATGAGCGAATCACATGTCAGGCGAGTTCAATCCGTAGGCCAGCCGCATCGTCCGGCGTGATAGACCGAGCCGCGCCATCTGTTTTGAAGCGGATCCGCCATGGCACTGGCGCGTCCGCAGCGATGTGAGCATGCAAGGGGCTGCTATCGTCATTGGGCTTCAGATACTCCAGCCGATGCGGTCCGACCTGATAGACGATGCCACTGGCTTTCAGCGCTGAATCGCGAACCGGTTCGCCTTCGCTTCGCAGGGCGGCGTCCATGATTCGCCGCGCCTTGCCGAGATCGCGAGCCACCAGCGTGATCGTATCAATGCCGATGACCTGATTCTCGTGCTGGTTCTGTTTGGGGACGCGCTCTTCGCGCGGCGTTTCGTCTTCGATAATAAAGGGGATCAACCCTTGGTATTCGCCATAGATTTCATTGTTCAGCCAAGCCAGCTTGTAGCCGTCAAAGCGCACGCGGCTTAAGCCGACCAGCGGACTCATCTCGACGGCTTGCGCCGCGAAGATGCTGTAGTCGCCGCGGATGTCGTCGGTCTGCATACAGAAGTCGATCAGTCCACCGCCTCGCTTATGGACGGCATCCCACCAGTAATGCTTCGGACTGTGTTCATAGAAGGATAGCAGCTCGATGTAGGCGCCGTCACCCAGGCCAATCAGCGTGTTGTAGGAGCCGATCGGATGCTTGCCTCCGCCGACGACATTGAAGCCAAGCCTCTTGAACGTTGCAGTCAGAGCGTCTAAATCCGGACCGGCAATGACGATATGGTCAATGCCATGAATCATACCTGCCTCCAATCTCATGAAATATCGAGCAAGTATAGCACTCAGCCGAGTCCATCACCGCAGTCAGCTTGACGAATGCCGCTGAATCCGTTCTAGTTGTGGGGAAACTCGTTTTTTTTGGAGAATGATTATGAAACTAACCAGCGATTTGCACGTGGTCGGCGGGGGATATTTCGGCTTCGGCTTGTCCGGATACTTGGACTGCCATGTCTTCGTGCTCAACAGCGGGTCCGAGTTGGCTCTGGTCGATCCTGGCATGGGCATCGACCGCGACTTCGACACGATTCTCGACAACATCCGCGATGATGGCCTGGATCCGGGCAAGATACGCAAAATGATCCTGACGCATTATCACTGCGATCATATTGGCGCGGCGGCCGAGGCGCAGCGCAGACTTGATGTCGAGGTTTATTCATCGGCTTTTGCGGCGCCGGTCATCCGCACAGGTGATGAGAAGGCGGTGGCGCTCGATGTTGCCAAAGCGGCGGGCTTTTATCCTGACGAATACCATCTGCCACCCTGCCCGGTCGATATGGAGTTGGTCGAAGGCGATACGATTAAGGTGGGCAATCTCGAACTGGAAACATTCGAGACGCCGGGCCATTGCGATGGCCACCTGAGCTTCCTGATGCGCGGGGGCGATCGGGTCTATCTGCTCGGCGCGGATCTGGTCTTCTGGGGTGGAAAGGTCGTCTGGCAGAACATCCACGACTGCCGCATTGATGCTTACGCCGACAGCATGTTCAAGATGGAGCCCTACGAGTTCGATGCCTTGGTTCCCGGGCACTTGCAGATTTCGTTGACCCGCGGCAAGGCGCATGTTGATGCGGCCTGCGCGGCATTTCGGCAGTTGGGGATCCCGCCGAATTTGCTTTAACCAAGTTAAACAGCCTCCTCGGTTAGTTACTTCCACGTTTGTGCTCGCTTGAATTCTTTGCGACCGATGGCGAAGCGGGGTAATATTGTGCGGTCAATAATCTGACACTTCGCATTTGTCTGTATTCAGAAAGGGTGAAAGAAAATGTATTCTCGCAAATTAATCCTGCTCGTATTCGCAATTCTCCTGATCTTGGGGAGCCTACCCCTCGCGGCGCAAGATGACCAGATCAACATGACGATGTGGGTTCGGTCAATCCCCTTCCAAACGCAGGCGCTGGTCGATGAGTGGAACGCCAACAACGATAGCCAGATCGAGTTGACCGTTATACCGTCTGCCGAGTTTGTCACCAAGATGGGCGCCGCCATCGCCGCCGGCGAACCGCCCGATATCGCCAGCATTGATTTAATCTACACGCCGGCTTTCGCGGCCGCCGGGCAATTGGTTGATATCACCGAGTTCGTGAGGGAACTGCCCTACGCCGACACCCTGACGCCGGCGCACATGGAACTGGGCATGTATGAAGGGCGCAACTACGCGGTGCCAACGGGTGTGGACGGCTCCTTCATCGTCTACAACATTGACCTGTTTGAGCAGGCGGGCTTGGATCCGGATAATCCGCCTTCGACCTGGGATGAGATGCTGGATGCGATGCGCGCCATCGACGCCCTGGGCGACGATGTTTACGGCTATTGGTTCTCGATGAACTGCGCCGGCTGCAACGCCTTTACCTTCCTGCCTTTCATCTGGGCGAGCGGCGGCGATGTGCTCAGCGAGGACTACTCCGAAGCGACCATCACAAGCGACCCGATCGTGCGCGATGCGCTTGCCTTCTACAATACGATCTGGGAAGAGGGTCTCGTACCAGAAGGCGCCAGCATCGACAACGGCAGCAACTTCGTGAGCGCTTTCACCGGCG
>WTGB01000050.1 GCA_011523735.1 Chloroflexota bacterium | reverse complement strand
CCCAGCCCCCTCTCCCACAAGGGGAGAGGGGGAGCGCCACGCAAGCGGCCGGTAATCTGTATCGGGGTCTGAAAAAATGCGCAGGATGAGTTGATGTTCAACTAGGGTCACCTTTCTCCTCATCTAAATAAGGAGCATCCGCCATCGCTATAGCGGGCATCCCATAAAGGGAGGGGGAATATGTTTGCCGGACGGGTGTTATCGGCGTTAAAAATGGTGATTTGCGGGCGACTCACAATTCACCTCTCACCCCCGGCCCCCTCTCCCACAAGGGGTGCGCGTAGACACAGCACTTCGAGAGGGGGTGACGCTTGGCACGGGGTTGGGATTTGCGGGCGACTGACAGGGGCGCGTAGACACAGACCGCCGACACAGCCCGTCAGTCGCTCCTACGGATTTCGCACAGTTGGGGCAAGAAGAATTGGCGATTTCTCGCCTGATTGGAACTGAAAGTTGGCTTACAGGGCGCAGTTTTGAAAGGGGTCCCCTCCACAGCCATGAAGAGGGAGGGGGAACTTATTAGAGCAGTGAATTCGGAGTTCAACCCGGGTTACCTCGTTGTGTGACAGAGGTTATGGGCTGGAAGATGAAAAGCGATATGAGAGCCGTTTTGTTTGGCGCGGGCAGCTTCAAGTACTGGTCTGTGGCGCCTTTGCTTCTCATCTTAATCATCTTCACCGCTTTCCCGATCGCGCAGCTGTTGCAGATGAGCGTATCCGAGCTGGAATTCGTCGAGGGGAAGCTGGTCTCGGAATTCATTGGCTTGGGGCAGTTGGACAATCTGGCGAAGGATCCCATCGTTGGCATCGCCATCAAGAATACTTTGGTCTTCGTCGTCGCGGTTGTGCTCATAGAGACTTTCACCGGTTTCACGCTCGCGCTGGCCATCAGCCGCACGAAGACCTTGTCCATTCTCTACCGCAGCGTGGTGATTATCCCTCTGCTGATCCCGCCGGTGGCGATCGGCACGATGTGGTCTCTGATGTACGATTTCAATTACGGGCTTTTCACCACGATTCTGATCGAGCTGGGCGTGAAGAATCCGCCTTTATGGACGGCTGATCCCGATCTGGCTTTGATATCGGTGATCATCGTTGATGTCTGGCATTGGACGAGTTTCCTGTTTCTGATCATGCTGGCCGGCATCGAATCGATTCCGCCCTCCTTACTGGAAGCGGCGCGCGTTGATGGCGCCAATGAATTCCGCATGATCCGCCATGTCATCCTGCCGGTGATGGCGCCGACCATTTTGGTGGCGATGCTTTTGCGCACGATCCTGGCTTTCAAGGTCTTTGATCAGATTTTCGTGCTGACATCGGGGGGACCGGGCACGGCGACGCAGGTAATCAGCATGCATATATACAAGGTCTTCAGCGAGCAGTTCCGGCTGGGTTACGCCGCGTTCCTATCCTTGATGGTAGCGGCATTCATGACTGTTTTTGTGGCTTTCTATTTGTGGGCGAGCCGGGTGGTGCGGAGGCGCCTGGGATGAGAGAGAGAACGCTTTCGAAATTCAGCTTGAATCTCGCCCTGCTCATCGTCGTGTTCATCATCCTGTTTCCCGTCTTTTACATCGTGCAGACCTCGCTTAAGAGTACAGCCGATATCTACAGCGGCGCTTTTTTCTTCGAGGCGAAGACGCGCAACTATGAAGAGATCTTCACCGGCAGCCGGAGCAATTTCGCGGAACTGACGCGGAACAGCCTGATCGTGGCTTCAAGCGTGGCGCTGATCTGTGGTTTCATCGGCTCGCTGGCGGCGTATTCCATCTCGCGGCTGAACTGGTCGCGCTGGGTGACCGGCGGCATTCTGGTCTGGCTGCTCTTCATAAACATGATGCCGCCGATAGTCTTCGTCACGCCTTATTATCTTTGGGCGCGGGCGGCTGGCATTTACGATACGCCGGCGGCGGTGATCATGGCGCATATGGTGCTGAATATGCCGCTGGCGGTGATTATGATGATGAACTTCTTCGCCGAGGTGCCGAAGGAGCTGGAAGAAGCGGCGGTCATCGATGGCTGTACGCAGTGGCAAGCGTTTCGGATGGTCATCGTGCCGGTCGTGCGTCCCGGTCTGGCGGCGATGGCGGTGCTGGTCTTCGTCTTCAGTTGGAAGGAGTTCCTGTTCTCGCTTTCGCTGACGACGACGAGCGCCGGGCGGACGATACCGGTGGGCATCGCCAATTTTGTGCAGGAGTTCAATGTCCGCTATGGCGAGATGGCGGCGGGTTCCTTCGTGGCTATGATCCCGGCGCTGATCCTGGTCTTGCTGGCGCAGCGGCATATCATCAAAGGTTTGACGGTCGGGGCGATTAAGGGCTAGTTAGCCGCAACCTAGGACGGCATAGACGGCAAGTTTCGCGAGCCGCGGAGTTCATTACCGGGAGCGCTTGGGTTTGACAGCGTACTTGCAGGTGGGATAGGCGTCTAAGCGTGTGAGAAGAGCGCGTTGAGTTCCAGCGTGAAGCCGGGCAAGACTGCCTCGCCGCTTAAGACGTCGGCGGACCCGAACGTTTCGCTGGTCAATTCATCGTCAGCGGTCTTGCGCCAGACTTCGACGGTCTTTTCCTCCGGGTTCACCAGCCAAACGATAGCCGTGCCGTGCTGCAGATAGACTTGAGCCTTGCGCCGCAGCTCGGGCAGCGTGTTGCTCGGGGGCAGAACTTCGACGGCTAAATCCGGCATCACGGGTACAAAGTGCAAGGGGAATGGCTTTGGCGCCCGTTCGCGATGAATAAAAGCGACATCGGGTCCAAGCAGTGTTATTCGAGTATCCGGCGGGTGGAAGCCGGTCTCTGTAGTTACCCGCCCCATATCGCGTTCCAAAACATAAGTCCAAAGAAAATGCGCTATCAAGGAGGCTATTAGGCCGTGCAGTCCACCGGGTCTCGGCATGAAAAAGAGCTCTCCGTCAATGAGATAGTAGAATTTGTGTTCATTTTCCGGCTGCTGGGAAAGCCGCCAGACGTCATCAATGGTATAGACTTGGTCTCGGACGATCATTTTTGTATTGCCTTCCGTGTTCTATCTCTTCAGATTATAACTGATTAGAAGCAGCACCGAGTTAGTCATGCGAAAAAGTGATATGCAGCGAGTGGCGTAGGCGGGCGACTCAAGAGTCGCCCCTACAAGGCTTGTCCGGTACTGGGGTCGCCAGCGCCTTTTTCCTACCCCTCAGCCCCCCGGCTGCCTCTCCCACAGGGGGTGCGCGCAGGTCGCGCAGACACCGACCGCCGACACAGCCAGCTTGCACATTTTCACTATTGAGAGTTCATTATGCGAAAACGTCGCTATAATCCGGCTGCAAAAGGCAAGGCTTGGCAAACAGGGGGGCGGCAATGGAAGAGCGAAGCTTTGGCAAGACGGATTTGACCAGTTCGGCGATCGGCTTTGGCACTTGGGAAATGGGCACGACGCAATATGGCGAGATCGACATCGACGAAGCGGTGCGCGCGGTGCATATGGCGATCGACCACGGCATCACGCTCTTCGACACAGCCGAAGTTTACGGTCCCTTTACATCGGAGGAATTGCTGGCGCGGGGCTTGGGGGAGCGGCGCAAGGATGTCGTTGTGGTCACCAAGGTGGGCTTCGTATTTCACGACGATCCTGCGGTCCGCGGCAACGACGCCATCATCGGGCGCGATGCCTCGGCTGCGCATATAACGGCGCACACTGAGGGTTGTCTCAAACGGCTGGAGACTGATTACATCGATCTCATGCTCATCCATTGGCCCGATCTCAAGACGCCGCACGATGAGACCATGGCTGCGCTGGAAGCGATGAAAGCGGCGGGCAAGATCCGGCATTACGGCGTCTCCAACTATGATGTGCCGATGATGCAAGAATGTCAAAAGCACGGGAGCTTGACAGCCAATCAAGTTGGTTATCATCTGTTTGACCGGCGGATGGAAGCGGCGGTCTTGCCTTACTGCCTGGAAGCCGGCATCGGCTTCATGGCTTATGGCAGCCTGGGCTTTGGCCTGCTCACGGGTGCATTTAAGCCTGACACAGAATTTGTCGAATGGGATTGGCGCAGTGAAGGTTACGCTTTCGGGCTGCCCCTCTTCCTGCGCGAAAACTTCCTGAAAGAACTGCGCGTGGTGGAGCGGCTCAAGTCCCTGGCAGCCCGCCATGACAAGTCTGTCGCCCAACTGGCGCTGGCTTGGGTGCTGGGCAATCCGGCCGTGACGGTCGCGCTGGTGGGCATGCGGAACGAACATGAACTGCGCGAGAATGTCGCTGCGGCTGATTGGCGTTTGACAGAAGCGGAGCGCGCGGAAATCGATCGAATTTTTGCTGAAGAAGAGGTGCCGACGCATGTCAGGTCGCCGCAGCGGACCGATGTTGAGAATCTGCGCGTTGACTTGGACGACGAGGGTTGAGCCAGTCAAATGACTTAGGGCTCACTCAGTCAAGCCGGCCGGCGCCAATTCGCCGATGGATCGCTCCAATTCAGTAGCGGCGCGCACGGGTTCCTCGTCTGAGAGCGGCTCGGGATTTGCCGTCGGCGGCAGCGGCGTATCAAACTCGTAGCCCGGTTCGCGCTTTTGCCGTTTCCAGACCGTGCGCATTTCTTTCCAGGCGCCGACCAGCGTGCGCGGGACGGGCATGTCGTCTTTGATCTCTTTGTATAGCGCCGCCAGGTTATAGCAGGGCACGCCGGCGTACATGTGGTGCTCGATATGCCAATTCATGCGCCAGTAAAGGAATGAAAAAAGCGGATTCAGCTTGACCGAGCGGGTATTCTTGCGGAAGTCGAGGCTGTGGTTGCGCAAGCCGCAATGCTGGGTCAAGCCGACGAAGTAGGACAGCCAATTGGCGATGAAGACCGCCAGCGAGAAAATCAGCGGCAGCACCCAGAATCCGCTGACGATGCCGATGATCAGCATTGAGCCGTGGAAGAGCAGCAGCAGGCGCGACCACAGAATCGAGCGCCGATGCTGATCGGGCTGATCGCGGTGCAAGGCGCGATACCACTCGTTGATCGGGGCGCGCTCATCGGCCGGCACCAGACCGACCGCGCCCAGCGCCGTGATGATCACGGTCGAGATCAAGCCGCCCTTGCCGAAGGTGCGTCCGCGCTGCGTCAGCAAGTTCACCGTGAATAGCTGCAGCATGAAGCTGGAAGCGAGCGATGGCTCCAGCGGCAGCAGGTTTTCGCGATCGCCCTCCGGGTGCAGGGTATAGCGGTGGTGGTAGGTGTGGCTGCTGGCATAATCGAAGGGGTCCCACCAGCCGATCAGACTGAAGAGATAGAGGAACACTTTGTTGAGCCGCTTGGTCTTGAAGACGGTGCCATGCCCCAGTTCATGCGGCGCTGTGCCGGTGAAGAAGCTGGTAACTGTGCCATGCAGGAAGAGCGCTATAAGCATCGCCAGCCACATCTCGTTCCACCAGAAACCGAATACCAGCGCGCCGGTGAGCAGGAACAAGCCAAAATGCCCGCCGGCCTGGAACCAGCCCTGGGCATCACTGCGGCGGGAAAGCTCGCGCAGTAGTCCCGGTTTCATCGGGCAGCGATACCAATCGACGCGTAGGGTCTTGCGTACTTCGGAAAGTTCCTGATATTCCATCATGTACTCCTTATCTCCCGGTCCTCTCTCCCACAAAGGGCTGAGGAGGGGACATGTTTGCCGGACAGTTATTGTCGGCGCTAAAAATGGTGATTTGCGGGCGACT
>WTGB01000156.1 GCA_011523735.1 Chloroflexota bacterium | reverse complement strand
TCTTCGGCTCGGACGGGCGCTTCTACCTCAGAGACGCCTGCGAAGAACTCATCTACTATCCGCGTTTTGAAGGCACCACGGAACGGCACGAGAACTATGGCGGCATGAGCCATTTCGGCGAGACCTTCCAGACCCGCATCAATCACTGGGTCGACCAGAACCTGGCAAGCGTGACGCCAGAAAAGATTGACGCCTCGGGGAAGGATGCGCTAAACGTGCAGCGCGTGATTGAAGCGGCGATTGAATCCTGGGATACGGGGAAAGTGATCTCGCTGTGATAACGGTGATCGGACGCGGTCATAGCGGCACGCGGTCGATATCGCATACGCTTTACGCCAGCGGCGTCTTCATGGGCAGAACGCTGAATCCGTCTGGCGACCTGGTGCCGGCCTGGCTGATGTACGATGCCTGCCGCGTATTCGCCCGCTATGTGACCTGGAATGGCGGCCTGAGTTGGGATTTCAGCCGGGCACACGAAATCGAGATTCCGCAGCGCTTCATCGATTTGTTCCATCGTTATATCGAATCGGTGCTGAATCACAGTGGAAAGCTGAAGGGTTGGAAGGTACCGGAGACCACGCTTGTCTTCCCCTGGATATTAAGAATGTACCCCGATATGCATTACATCTTCTGGATACGGAATCCGCGGGACTGCATCATCGGGTCGCACAAGACTGACGACATGCGCGATTTCGGGATTCAATATCCGGAGACCGACGACGAACGCTTCCGCCGGGCGATATCGTGGAAGTATCAATACGATTTGGTGAAATCGACGCCGAAGCCGAAGCGCTGGATCGAAGTGCGCTTCGAGGATTTTGTGACGAAGCAGGAAGAGACTTTGGCGCGGCTGGAAGTTTTTTTGGGCATACCGTTGGCGCGGATCATCATGCGGCAGGATACGACCAATCGCTGGCAGCGTGATGACGGGATCAACTATTTCGATTTTTTTGAGCCGGCGATGCGGGAATATGGGTATGAGATTCCGGGTTAATTGAGTCATATACGAGTGTTGTAGGGGCGATTGCCGGTCTGTGCCTACGCGACCCTGTGAATCGCCCGCAGACAATTGCAGAGTTTGGAAGGGCGAAGAAAGTAAATGACGTTAAGAGTAGCGGTCATCGGTTTGGGACCGATCGGCAATCGGCATGCGAAGCTCTACGCGCAAGATGAGCTGGCGGAACTGGTCGGCGTCTGCGACATAATCGAAGAGCGGGCGGATAAAGCGGCTGCGCTGCATGGGGCGCCCGCCTTTTATGATGCCGAGAAGATGCTGCGCGAATTAACGCCGGATGTGGTCAGCGTGACGACCGGCGGCTATGAGAACAGCAGCGATCATTACCTGCCGACGATGCAAGCGCTGGATGCGGGCTGCCACGTCCTGGGCGAGAAGCCGATCTCGAATGAGATCTGCAAAGCCGAGGAGATGGTGGCGAAGGGCGCCGAGATGGGCTTGTGTTATGGCATCAACCTCAACCACCGCTTCACGCCGGCGGCGCGGCTGGCCAAGTCCTGGGTGGATGGGGGACGTCTGGGCGATTTGCTCTTCGTGAATATGGCGATGTGGATCATGAATCGGGCCGAGACCTCGCCCTTCTACCATATCAAGTCGCTGCACCCGCATACAGTCGATGTGATGCGCTATTTCTGCGGCGATATCGAAGCGGTGCATTGCTTCGGGGCGAAGGCGCCGGGAAGACAGATCTGGTCGACGGCGCAATTCAGCTTCCGCTTCCGCAACGGCGTCGTCGGCGCGCTCACTGGCAGCTACGATATCGAGCGCGGGCACCCGATGGAGCGCTGCGAGGTGGCGGGGACGGGTGGGCGTTTCGTGCTGGATGATATGTGGCGGGAGCTGACACTGTATCCGGCGGGAGATCTGCAGAAGACGGTCTATACCGATCCGCTCTTCGGCGGCTTCCACAATTTCGAGAATACCTTCCGCGAGCGGATTCACTGCTTCTTGCGTCAGGTAACGGATGGCGTCGCGCCGGAAGATATCGATGGCAGCGCGGCCGAGGGTCTGGCGGCGCAGAAGGTGCTGGCGGCGGCCATCGAATCACTTGAGACGGAATCAGTTGTGTATGTTGATGATGTGCAAGTAAATCAATTGCAGGAGCAAACATAAATCATGAAACTCGGAGCAAACTCACTTCTATTCGGCAGCTGGGACATGGAGACCGCCTTCAAATACTTGAAGATGGCCGGCTATGACGGCATCGAAATGTCCGCCATTGACTCGATGAGCCAGCACCTCGTCTTGTCCCGCTGGCAAGAATGCGCGCCGGAGGTTGTGCGCCTGTCCAAGGAATACGACCTCGAACTGCTGGCGATGGAGCAATCCTCGCGCGATCCGGACTTGATGGAGCGCGCCATGCAGGCGGCGGTCGAGACCGGCATTCCGATCATAAATGTGGGTCCCGGCGGCAAATCCGATGACGAATCGACCTATCCGCAGGTGCTGGACGAACTGGGCGCGCTGGTAAGGCGAGCCGAGCATTACGGCGTCATGCTTTGCGTCAAGGCGCATGTCAACAATTATGTCTACAACACGCCGACCAGCCTAAAGATCTTGAAGGACATCACCTCGCCCAACTTTGGACTGGACATGGACCCATCACATATTCACCGGGCGGGCGAGAATCCGGTTGAGGCGATTGAAGCCGTGATCGACCGCATCAAGCACGTACATATCCGCGACTGCAAGGGGCGGCAGCAGGGACCGGGCACGCCGGAAGATCAAGCCAACGGCCGCGGCGATATCGACCTGGTCGGGTATATCCGCGTCTTGCACGAGCATGGCTATACCGGTCCGCTGAACCTGGAAGTGATCGGCACCAAGAGGCTTGGCCATACGCTCGAGCAATGCATCGTCATTGGCGCCGAGGCACGCGGGCACATGCAAGCTTGTTTGCAAGCGGCGGGCGCGCGCTAGCCTTTACCCCCACCCCAAACCCCTTCTCGCCATCTCTATGGCGAGCATCCCATGAAGAGGGAGGGGCTTTTTAGACGCCAGCAGAAAGAAAGAACGAATGACATTTCAACCATCCGATAAACAGATCCAGACCGCTTACGACCTTGCACAGGAACGCTACGCCGCATTTGGCGTAGATGTCATGGTAGCGCTGGAGACATTGAAGACCGTGCCAATCAGCCTGCACTGCTGGCAGGGCGATGACGTCAGCGGCTTCGAAGATCCCGACCGCGGATTGAGCGGCGGCATCATGGCGACCGGCAATTACCCGGGCAAGGCGCGCAATATCGACGAACTGCGGAGCGACCTGGACAAAGCCTACAGCTTGATACCGGGGGGGCATCGGCTGGCGCTGCACGGCTCATACCTGGATGCCGACCGCCGCATCCCGCGCGATGAGATACTGCCAGCGCATTTCGAATCCTGGGTCGATTGGGCGAAGGCAAACGATCACGGCCTGGATTTCAATCAGACATTTTTCTCGCATGAGCTGGCGGATGATGGCTTTACGCTGGCCCATGCCGATGCCGGGATACGGCAATTCTGGATTGACCACGCCATCGCCTGCCGCGACATCGGCGCCTATTTCGGCGCGGAACTAGGCGAGGCCTGCATCACCAACTTATGGATTCCAGACGGGTTCAAGGATTCACCGGCCGATCGCCTGGCGCCGCGTCAACGCCTGCTGGAATCGCTGGATGCGATCTTCGCCAAAGAGATCGACCCGGCCCTTAATCTCGACGCGGTCGAATGCAAACTCTTCGGCTTGGGCTCGGAGAGCTACGTAGTCGGTTCGCACGAGTTTTATCTCGGCTATGCGGTAAGTCGCCAGAAGCTCCTCTGCCTGGACGCCGGGCATTTCCATCCAACCGAGACCATCGCCGACAAGCTGTCGTCGGTGCTGCTGTACTTGCCGGAGATTCTGCTGCATGTCAGCCGTGGCGTCCGTTGGGATAGCGATCATGTGGTGACGCTGACGGATGACTTGCAGGCGATCATGCAGGAGATCGTGCGCTGTGACGGTCTGGAGCGGGTGCATATCGGCTTGGACTTTTTTGATGCCAGCATCAATCGCATCGGCGCCTGGGCAATTGGGACGCGCAACGCCTGTCGCGGCTTGCTGATGGCGCTGCTGGAGCCGCGTGAATTGCTGCGGGAATACGAATCCGCCGGCGATTATACGGGAAGGCTGGCGCTGCTGGAGGAACTCAAGGGGCTGCCCTTCGGCGCGGTCTGGGATTACTATTGCGCCGCCCAGGCTGTGCCGGTGGGCATGGCTTTCATGGACGAGATCCGTGAATACGAGCGGGCAGTCTTGTCACAGCGCACTTAGCAAATTGTGCGCCAAGTTTCACGAGTCGTAATCTGTAGGGGCGAGCCAGTGGCTTGCCCTTACTTATACAAGCGACTAATTCTACACTTTGATATCGAATACCTTTTCTGGCATTTTGGGACAGGGAAACCATGCACACTTTCAAACCCGCCGAATACCGTCACGTCAACTACTTATGGGACGAAGCCCATGCCGAGTCGCTGGACGCGGTCGACCGCCTGGTCTACCGCTCCAATATTCTAGGGGCCGATCAGCGCATCACGAATACCGGCGGCGGCAACACATCGAGCAAGATCTGGCAAGTCGATCCATTGAGCGGCGCTGATGTGGACGTCATGGTTGTCAAAGGCTCGGGCGGCGACTTGCGCACGGCGAAGCGCGAAAACTTCGCTTCGCTGTATATGGACAAGCTGATGCAGCTGCGGGCTGCCTATGAGGCGGCCGAGGTCAAAGGCGTGAAGACGCCGATCGAGGACGCGATGGTTGGGATGTATCCGCATTGCGTCTTCAACTTGAATCCGCGCGCCAGCTCGATTGATACGCCGCTGCACGCTTTCATCCCGTATCGGCACATCGATCATACCCATCCCAACGCTGTCATCGCGATTGCCGCGTCGAGTAATGGGCGAGCGCTGACGCGGGAGATCTACGGCGATGAAGTGATCTGGCTGGACTGGCTGCGACCGGGTTTTGAACTGGGCTTGCAGCTGGGGGAGACGATCGCGGCGAAGCCCGGTTGCGTCGGCATCCTGCTTGGCGGGCACGGCTTGATTAACTGGGCCGATGACGACAAAGAGTGTTACGACTTGTCGCTAACGCTGATCGAGAAAGCGGCGCGTTATTTGGCGGAGCATGACAAAGGTGAGGCGAGCTTCGGTGGCGCGAAGTACGCGGAACTGGAAGAGGCGGAGCGTGAAGCCCTGCTCATTGACGTGCTGCCGCGATTGCGTGGCATGGTCTCACGGCAAGATCGTTTCATCGCCACGGTGCAGCACGACGAGGACATTTTACAATTTGTCAACAGCGTTGACGCGGCCCGGTTGGCGGAATTGGGCACGTCCTGCCCGGATCACTTTTTGCGCACGAAGATCAAGCCGCTTTATATCAACTGGGATCCAAACGGAGAGGACATCAGCGCTCTGCTGGAGAAGCTGAGCGGCGGTATCGCGCAGTATCAGCAAGATTACGCAGCTTATTACCAGGCTTGCAAGCGGGACGACAGTCCGCCTATGCGGGACCCGAATCCGACGGTGATCCTGATACCGGGCTTGGGCATGATCGCCTTTGGCAAGAACAAGAGCGAATCCCGCGTGACGGCGGAGTTTTACACTTGCGCCGTCGCTGTGATGCGCGGGGCGGAAGCGGTGGGCGAGTAC
>WTGB01000121.1 GCA_011523735.1 Chloroflexota bacterium | reverse complement strand
GATTTAGGGTGGGGGGGAATTACCATGACTAATTCGATACCGCCTTGGAATCCAACTCTATGAAACAGCCAGTCATACACGCCAGCAATATCACTCGCGAGCTCAAATTGGGCAGCCACATCGTGCACGCTTTGAGAGGGGTGGATCTTGATATCTATCCGAGTGAGATGGTCGGCATCATTGGTCCCTCCGGTAGCGGCAAAAGCACCTTGCTCGGCATCATCGGTGGCTTGGACAGCCCAACGGATGGCAAGATTGCGATTGATGGCGTCGATATCACCCGGATGAACGAAGGACAGCTTACCGACATCCGCAACCAGAAAATCGGCTTCGTCTTCCAGTTTTTTAATCTCATCCCGACCTTGACCGCGCTGGAAAATGTCGCCCTGCCAATTGAATTCGCCCATGAACGCCGGCACAAACCCTTTGAACGCGCCAGAGAATTGCTTGAGCAGCTGGGGCTGGGCGGCCGTTTCCACCACCGCCCCAATGAACTCAGCGGCGGCCAACAGCAGCGCGTCGCCATCGCCCGCGCCCTGGCTAATGATCCCCCGATCCTCTTGGCGGACGAGCCAACCGGCAATCTCGATTCCCGCTCCGGCGAGACCGTGCTCGAGGCGCTTTCCACCATCCGCGACGAAAACCGCACGACTGTTGTCCTCGTCACGCACGATCAGTCTCTGGCGGAGCGGATGGACCGCGTCCTGGCTCTTGTGGACGGAAGAATTGTCTCGGGAAAGGGCTTGCAGATTACGCCAACGAATGACAGAGAGATGGCAGTCTGATGACAGACAAATATCACAAATTGGCGCAAAAATGGCAGATGTATTGCAATGTGCCGTCTCGCGCTATAATCGACCGCGACTTGTTTATTTTCCAATGAGAACATCTGATGGTTGACGAATGCTATTCTGTGGAAATTGCTGGCATCAAGCGCGATTTGCCGCTGATGGAAATCAAACCCGGTGTCAAGATCGCGATTCTTAATATCCTAGGCGACTACGAATTCGTAAATGCGGCAAGCGTTGAACTTGCGGCGCTGCTGGCCAACCGTGGCATTGAGGTGCTGGTCACGGCTGAAGCGAAATCGATCCCGTTGGCACATGCGTTGAGTACAGCGATGGAACTGCCCTATGTCGTCCTGCGCAAGACCCACAAACCCTACATGGGCGCTGCCCTGCAAAGCGAGACGCTAAGCATCACCACCGGCAAACCGCAGACCTTATTCCTGGATGAGAAGGACCGCCGGCTGGTGGCGGGCAAGTGTATCGCTATCATTGACGATGTCATCTCCACCGGCAGCACCCTACAAGGTATGCGCCTCATCATGAACAAGGCGGATGCGCAAATCGTGGCGGAAGCGGCCATCTTCACCGAAGGCGACCGTGCGCAGTGGTACGACATCGTCGCTTTGGGGCACTTGCCCGTCTGGGTGGACGACTCGCCTTAGACCACAAACAGGACTCCTGTTAGTGTTCCAGGAATTGTTATCCCACGGTGGAAAATTACTAATATGACGACATCGACGACTCCGTGGTCCTATGTGATTGCTTTTCTTGTATTGATCATACTCATCGTTCTTAGTGGCGCGGTGTTGCTGCTTTCCAAGCCCGATCCCGTCCTCATCACGATTCATCCGCCGCAGCCTACAGCGACGCCGCAGCCAACGGCAGCGCCTGCGCCGATTACGGTTTATGTCACTGGCGCCGTTGCCAAGCCGGACCAGTTGGTTCAATTGCCCCACGGCAGCCGTGTTTCAGATGCTTTGGCAGCCGCCGGCGGCCTGACAACAAATGCGAACAGAGCGCTTGTAAACATGGCTGCCATTGTGCGGGATGGCGATCAAGTGCACGCGCCTTTCACAGGGGATGAGGCGATTGTCATGGACTTGCCGACGCCACCGGGCGGTTCGCTTGTGTACGTGAATACGGCAGCGCAGGCGGAGTTGGAAACGCTGCCCGGCATCGGGCCCGCGACAGCGCGGCGGATTATTGAGTACCGTGAGTTGGTGGGAACGTTTGACAAGCTGGAAGACTTGGACAAAGTCTCGGGAATTGGCTCGGCAACTCTGGAGGCGCTGAAGGATCTGCTGGCCTTCGATTAGCGGATGCGCGCGCCCGAGTGGGCGTCGAAGAAACAGGCTTGCGACCAGTCGAGTCGGCAGTGGATTGTGTCGCCAGGTTCGTACTGCTCTCCCAGCGGCGCTTGTATGCGCCAGCGCCTCTTGCGCAGCCAGACTTCGAGCAGCAGGAACTTCTCGGCATAAAAGGGGATCGCTCGCTCAATGACGGCGGGAATGCCGGTATCGGCATCGCAGAGGTGGATATGTTCCGGGCGCAACCCGACGATGACCTCCGCGCCATTGGGGCGAAAGCGCGGCAGCGGCGCTCGTCCCATGTAGCTGCCGTCCCACTCGCCCTCGCTAACCCGGCCCCAAAACGAGTTGATGGTTGGCGTACCAAGAAACTCGGCGACGAAAAGGCTATCAGGGTCATCATGCAGCGCCTCATAGGTGCCCGACTGGATGATGCGCCCGGCATTGATAACCACGATGCGGTCGGCGACGCTCATCGCTTCGACTTGGTCGTGTGTGACATAGATCAAGGTGACGTTGAACTCTTGTATGAGGCGCTTGAGTTCGACCCGCGCCTGGGCGCGAAACTTGGCGTCGAGATTGGCGAAAGGCTCGTCGAAGAGCAGTAATTCCAGGTCGCGGGCGAAAGCCCGGGCGATAGAGACACGCTGCTTTTCGCCGCCGGAAAGATGACGCGGAAAGCGGCCCATGAGGCTTTCGATATCGACCCCCGTGATATTGGCGACGGTCTGGACGTGCGCCGGCACTTCGTCTTCGCGGTCGCGCAAGCGCAGGAAGAAGCCGACCGTCTTGCGGCTCTCCCAATGTGGGATCAGGACGTAGTTTTGGAAGACCATGCCGATGCCGCGGTCTTCAATCGGGATGTCATCGAGCGGCCTGTTGTTGTAGAAGATGACGCCGCTGTCTGGCTGTTCCAAACCCGCGATCAGACGGAGCAGGGTAGTCTTGCCGCAGCCGGAGGGTCCAAGCAGAACGACTGCCTCGCCATTGTCGATATGCAAGTTGAAGTCTTTGATCGCCAGAACGGGTGTCAATTTCCTGCTTTTGTCGTAGAAGGTTTTGCTGACGTCTTTGAGGGTGATCGCGCGCATGGCAGCGCTTTTCGCCAGGATTAGTATGTATTCAAGCATAACACAGTTGCGTGACAATACTGATTTTGCTACCGAGTACATGGAGTATACTCAGGGTAATCGTGATATGGAAATGTCCTTCGTCGCTGATGTATACTGAGTTGTATTCCACAGGGACATGTCGCGATCTTGCTCGGAGTTACACATTGACACAGAAGATTGAACCCGAACTGATTCCGGTCACAACAGCCACAGATTGGCAACCCGATCCTAAGACGCCCCGCCGCCGCCCGCCCTGGATCCGCGTCAGAGCGCCCAGCGGCGAGACCTATGAGCAAGTGCGCCAATTGATGCGTAGCAAAACCTTGCACACGGTCTGCGAAGAGGCGCAGTGCCCGAATCTGGGCGAGTGCTGGGGCAAGGGCACGGCAACTTTTCTGATGATGGGCGACACGTGCACGCGAAGTTGCGGGTTCTGTGATATCAAGACGGGGCGGCCGAATCCATTGGATTGGCGCGAGCCGAATCGGATCGCCGAGAGTGTGCGGGCCATGGGCTTGCAGCACGTGGTCATCACGAGTGTCAATCGCGATGATCGCGCGGATGGCGGCGCTCCGTTATTCGCCATGGTCATCCGCCGCATTCGGCAGTTGCAGCCAGGTTGCTCTATCGAGGTCTTGATTCCTGATTTCAAAGGTAGTGAACTGGCGCTGAAGATCGTGATGGACGCTCAACCGGAGATTCTCAATCACAATGTAGAAACGGTGCCGCGGCTATTCAAGCGCGTGCAGCCGCAAGATCGCTATGAATGGGCGATGGCGACATTGCGCAATGCCAAGCGGTTGGATCCGCTGGTGCTGACGAAGAGCGGGATCATGCTTGGCTTGGGGGAGACAGTTGACGAGCTTTTGCAAACGATGTCGGACTTGGTCGATATTGGCGTAGATATTCTGACCTTGGGGCAATATTTGCAGCCGAGCAAGCGGCACCTGCCCATTGAGCGCTATTATACCCCGGCAGAATTTGACGATCTGCGGGAACAGGGCTTGGCCATGGGATTCAAGTGGGTGGAGAGCGGTCCCTTGGTGCGCAGCAGTTATCGGGCGGCCGAGCAGGTGCGGGCTTTATCAGAACTGGAGCATTTTCGTCTTTATGCGGCGAGATCTGGCTGAGCGCCGCGGTTGGTGAATGACCAGCAGGGATAAGCGGACGATATACAAGTTGCGGTTGATTCAGATAACAGAGGGAATAGTATGAGCGCGTTTTTTACCAATCGCCGCGGTCAAGCGGATGCCGAAGCGCAGGAGACAGTGACGGTTATGCCGGCTGGCCGACCAGTCGGGTTTGACACTGTCGTCGGCTCAAATACTCAATTCGAAGGCATATTCGCCAGTTCCGGCAATGTGCGCATGGACGGGAACTTCACCGGTTCGCTGGAGATCAGCGGAAATATACTGGTCGGCGAATCGGCGGATATTCGCGCCGATATCAACGCGCGTAATATCTCCATCGCCGGCACCGTGCGCGGGAATGTCACGGGCAATAAGGTGCAATTGCTGAGAACTGGGCGCATCTGGGGCGATATCAGCGCGTCGGCATTGACGACGGAGGAAGGCGCGTTCATAGATGGCAAGATCACGATGGTCGGGCATTCCGCGACTCGTCCGCCGACGGAAGATGAAGTCATTGCGCATGAGCTGGCTCTGGAGGAGATAGAAGGAGCGCTTGAAGACGGCGGCGATGCAAGCGCAGAGGACGACCCTGGCGACAGCCGCGCTGAAGAGGCGTCGGCGGAAAGCGTCAAAGAATAAGCCAACATCGGAACTGCAGTTTTGGCCTCTTTTGCCTTCGTTCAGATAGAGCCTACGCTTAGACCGCCGTCGAGGACGAATACAGCGCCCGTTGTGAAGTCGGAAGCAGGCGAGGCGAGAAATTGCGCGATGCCGGCGAAATCAATAGGTTGACCGATGCGACCAGCCGGCGTCTGAGCCAGAATTTCTCCCAGTAAGTCTTCGTCCGCCCAGAGCGCCCGGGCGAATTTCGTCTGCACCAGACCAGGGGCGATGGCGTTAACCTGAATGTTGTCAGCGCCTAGTTCGACCGCGAGCGTTTTGGTCAGACTAATGATGGCCGATTTGGTGATGCTGTAGACACCTTGGTAACGGCCGGGATTCAAGCCGACGATCGAAGCGACATTGATAATTTTACCGCCGCCGCCTGCGCGCATCGCTTTCACAGCCGCCTGCGAGAGCCAGACGTTGCCCATCAAATTAACATCCAGCGTCTTGCGCCAATAGCTGTCGTCCGCCTCGAGAATTGTGCCAAAATGCGGATTGGTCGCCGCATTATTGACCAGGATATCGAGTTTGCCATAGTGCCTTAGCGTCTCCTCGACCAGGGCTTGCAGGGCAACTTTGTCGCCGTTGTGAGCGGCTATGGCAATTGCCTCGCCCCCTGAAGCTCGGAGCCCGTCCGCCACGATGTCAAGGGCGTCTTGCTTGCGGCTGGAGATGACAACTTTGGCGCCAGCCTGGACGAATTGCTGGGCGATAGCCTTGCCGATGCCGCGTGAGGCGCCGGTGACGATGGCGACGCGTTCCGATAGATCAAATAAGTCAGTCACAGTGAGATTCCTGATTCGAGTTGTGGATCATGTGCGCTCACTGGGAATGCTGCCTAAGAGCGTCACCCCCATTCGGCGCAGAGTATCTTGATGATAAATGATTGGATCGACGTATTCAGCGAAGAATGCCAGCGCCAGACCGATCAGCAGAGCGACGCCCAGTCGGATCAGCGGAGCCAGGCGGGAAATCAGTGTCGGTGGCGCTGCTATGATCGTCGCCGGATCAAGAATAGTCACAAACGCCGCTTCCCCGCCAAGCTGAGGGAAGTAGGTTTGGCTGCGGCTGGTCAAGACGATTAAAGCGGCATCAATTATCGTCCGCAATGCTTCACTGTTGCTATGGCTGAAGTAAATGACACCGACATTGCGGACGTTATCGGCGGCGATATGCAGGCTATCCAGGGGCGGGGCGGCATCGGCGAATTGAGTCCGGATTTCTTCGCGGAAGCTGGCGCTGCGAGCCCAATCGGTCAGGGCGTCAACCGTGTGCTCGGATGCTTGCCAGACATCGGTATAGTCGCCCTCGCGTTCGGGCAGATTTAGCTTCTGCGCGGCGCTGTAGCGAACTTGCGCGGTAAAGCCGCTGGCGCTGCTCCCCATGCTATTGATCAACTCGGGAATGGTGATGACAGCGCTAAGCACGACAGGCAGCACAATGAGCCACCAGCGGCGGAGGAGGATACGAATCAACTCGATGTATTCCATCTGGTCATCCTTCGGCTGTTACGATGGGATCCTGGAATTGAAACTTTCGTCTAGCTTGGTGCGCTTGCCATGCCTGTTCGATGTAAGCGCGGATGCGTTCGATGAATATGGATGTATCGAAGCGCAGCGCGTGGCTGCGAATCTCCTCAGGATTGTACGCGTCGGGGTCAAAGTTGCGCCAGACTTCTTTCAGGCTGTCGACAGTGGCATGAGAAAAGAATTCGCCGGTTACAGTTGGGATGACGGTATCAAGGGCGCCGCCGCCACGAAAAGCGATCACGGGCCGGCCGGCCGCTTGTGCTTGGACGGGCGTGATGCCAAAGTCTTCCAAGCCGGGAAAGATCAGCGCTTTGCATTTCGCCATCAAATGCGGCAGTTCTTCGTCGGGCACGAAGCCGAGGAACTCAACCATGTCCCCCGCCAGGGCGCGCAGACGTTCAAGATCTCGCCCGGCGCCGGCGATTTTGAGCGGCAGGCGCAATTCTGCCGCTGCCTTCACCGCAAGGTCAATGCGTTTGTAGGGAATGAGGCGCGAGACGATTAGATAGTAGTCTTCAATGGCATTGCTGGGCGCCGGTTGGAAACGCGCAGTATCGACGGGCGGGAAAATGACGCTGGCGTCCCGATTGTAATATCTGCGGATGCGCTCTTTCACGGCGCTGCTGATGGCAATGAAGTGAGTGACCCGTTGGGCGGCGGCGTAATCCCAGCGGCGCAGCAAAGCGATCAGCGGCTTCAGCAGCCATTTGGCGGCGATGCCCAAGTCTTCACCATCCAGGTAAGTGTCCAACTGCCAGACATAGCGTGTTGGCGTGAGGCAGTAGCAGATGTGCAAGGCGCGCTTGTCAAAACGCAGGCCATGGCAGAAACCGCTTTTGTTGCTGAGGATCATGTCAAAATCCGCTAGAAGCAGGTTGTGCCAGGCAAGTGGATAAAGTGGCAGGAAGATCTGATGCTGGTTATGAATGGCGGGGAGATTGTTTAGCCAAAGAGGGCGGATATCCCAATCGCGGTAATATGCCGGCATTCGGTCTCGCGCGTAGATGCTGGTATAAATTGGGCTGTCGCGAAAGTGGCGCGCAAGCACTTCAAGCACGTCTTCGGCGCCGCCGATCTGATTGAGCCAGTCGTGTACGAGCGCGAGCTTCAACATCCTGCCTTTTGAAGTGTCACAAACTGCGTTGGAAATCCAACCGATTCTACCACGATCGCCTCTGGCGCTCAGCGAAGGTTCAGGCTGCTGACCGGCGCAAATGAACGACGATGCTCGGGGCAGGGTCCGTAGTGCAGGAGGGCGCGGCGATGGGCAGCGGTGCCATAACCTTTATGCTGTGCAAAACCATATTCTGGATATTGGGCGTCCAACTCGAGCATGTGCCTATCGCGCCAGACTTTCGCGATGACGCTGGCGCAGGCAATGCTAAGCGAGTGTTTATCACCATTGACGATGCTGACTTGCGGAATATCCCGGCGTTCGGGAAAAAGCATGTAATCAAGGAAGAGGCAGTCTGGCGCTATATCGGTTCGGCTTAGGGCTTGATCTAGAGCGCGTTGCATGGCTGATTTGGTGGCGCAGACAATGCCGAGGCGGTCAATCTCGATGGAATTGCTGTGGCCGATGCCCCAAGCCAAAGCGACATCCTTTATCGTCGCATCCACCGCTTCTCGTTGCAAGGGACTCATCTCTTTGCTGTCGCGAACGCCACGCAGAACTTTGCTCAGGTTGTCGCGTTTCAAGGGCAAGGCGACAGCCGCGGCAACAACTGGACCGGCCAAAGGACCACGGCCCGCTTCGTCCATGCCGAAAATAGTGTGGCAGCCGGCGCGGTAGAAGTGGCGCTCGTGTTGCAGGCTGGCGGTCTTAGGCGCTTGAGTTGTGCCTGGCATAGCAGCCTCTGCGCCAGTTGCGACGGATCTCCCAGATTTCGCGCAGCATGTGGATGGAATCGTCCCATAGGCGCATGGTGGAATAAGGGTCGTGGTACCAAGTGATCGGCACTTCTTTGACCTTGTAGCCGCGCTTTTTGGCAATGTACAACAATTCGACATCAAAGCCGATGCCGTTCATTCGCTGCACCTGGAAAAGATCCATTGCGGCTTTTGCGTTAAACATTTTGAAGCCGCACTGCGTATCTTCGTAATCGTTAATTGCGGCGAACTTGATTATGAGATTATTAATCCTTCCCATGAGGTGACGATATTCCGGTTCACCAACGCGTATTGCGCCGGGCGCTTCACGGCTTGCAATGACGATATCAAAGCCCTTAGTCGCCGGGGGTAAAAATTGGACGAGGTCGTCAATCCGCATCGACAGGTCGGCATCACAGATGAAGCGCCATTGACCGGAAGCGGCGAGCATGCCCTGTTTGACGGCCAAGCCTTTGCCACGCAAATTATCAGGCGAACGAATGACTTTCAGGTAAGTGAAGTCACGGGCACATTCCAAGGCGATCTCATGGGTGCGGTCATGGCTGCCATTCTCGACAACGATGACCTCGGCGCAGAAGTCTTGCGCCTGCAAGAAACGATTTATCTGGGCGAGACTGGGCGGCAGGCGGGTTTCTTCATTATGCGCCGGTATTATGATGCTCAGGAAGGGCTTGCTCAAGGCATAGTCTCCAGACGAGAGCGAAAAGCCATGTCACATCTACTGATCGTATCATATGTTAAAAAGCGCATTTATGCACTTGCACATTGTTTCGATGGCTTCAGAGCACTTGGTTCTTGGAGCTAGGGACGCGTCAGTATGTTGTCGATATAGTCATCGGCCACGCATTTTTGCTCCTGGATCTGCCGGCGTTTTGACAGTGCGCCGCGAATGGTCAGGAGACCGGTCATCATGCCGCGCAGGCGCGCCCGCGCTTCTGGACCGCGCCAGGCTTTCAAGGCATTCCAGGCGAGGTCAATCTGCCTGAATAGAATCTGCTGCCAGTATCTCCGCAGCAGGCTCGTGGGCATATTCTTGACGACGAGCCAGATGCCGTTGCGGCCCGCATAAAAGCTGGCGGTTGCTCCGCCGCCAGTGGCAGACAAGTGATGATAGACGACGGCCTGAGGCGTATACCAGACCTTGTAACCTGTGAGTTGGGCGCGCCAAGCGAGGTCGATATCTTCCAGCAGAAAGAAGAAATCATCATCGAGCGTACCGATAGCGTTAAGCATGGAACGACGATAGGCGGCTGAGCCCCCGCAAGCGGCGAAGACATATTCGGCGCGGTTGTATTGCCCGCGGTCGGTTTCCCAGACACCGCGATTGCCAGCGTGTCCGTCTGTCGTAAAGAAGTCGCCGGCGGTGTGGAAGCGATCGCGGTGATCGAACAACAGCATTTTGCTAGCGACAATGCCAACTTCCGGGCGCTTGTCGAAGGCGGCGATCACTTCTGCTGTCCAACGGTCATCGACCTCGGTGTCGTTGTTCAGCAGTGCGATAAACTCGCCGGCAGCGGCTTCTATTCCGGTGTTGCAGGCGCCGGTGAAGCCGCGATTTTCCGACAACTCTATCAACTTGACCTCGGGATACTCGGTTTTAACAAATGGCTGCGAGCCATCAATAGAAGCGTTGTCCACGATGAGGACTTCGATATTGGTTTCGGTTTGGCGGCGCAGGGCGTTCAGGCAGGTTGCCAGGAAGTGTTTGCCGTTCCAATTCGGGATGACGATGGAAAGGCGCGGCGCTGCCATCAGGCGGATGTCTCGGCGGTGAGGAAGGCGCGCAGAGCTTCCTGCCAAGGGCGCAGTTTAATGCCAATACTGCTGCCGGCGAAGTTTGCCATGGGGGTGTATTCTGGCGGCAGTGATGGTCGCTTCCATTCGTGGCGACTGATGCCTTCGATCGAGGTATCGACATAGCCAGATTGGTCGAGGATAGCGCGGGCAAACTGCCAGCGGCTTATGGCGCCCTCGTTGACCAAGTGATAACTGCCGAAGCGCTCGGTCTCGATAAGTTGAGCGATGGCGGCAGCAAGATCGTTTGTGTAGGTGGGGTTGGCGACTTCGTTGGTGACGACGCGCAGAGATTTGCCGGATTCGGCGGCAGAGCGTATGGCCTGAACAAAGTTGCCGCCACCGTGAGCAAAGAGCCAGGCGGAACGAACGATGTAGTGCTGCGGATTGACCTGGGTGGTGGCGCGCTCGCCATACCATTTGCTATAGCCGTAGGGATTGATGGGATTCGGCAGGTCAACTTCGGTATAAGGGCGATTTAGTGTGCCGTCAAAGACTTCGTTACTGCTGACGTAAAGTATCGGAATGCCTATTTGTGCAGTGATGGCAGCCAGGTGAGCGCTGGCAAGACCATTGATGCTTAACGCCTTTTTCGGATCGAGGGCGCAGCCGTCGACATCTGTCCAAGCGGCGGGATGAAGGACGATCTCGGGGGAGATTCGCCTGACGAGTTCACGCGCCCCAGCATAATTGGTCAAATCTAGAAGGTGGTCGACATCGCCGATGATGTCCATGCCAATGACATCATGTTTCTCAGCAAGTTGCTGCTGGAGCTGTGCACCAAGTTTGCCGGCGGCTCCGGTGAGCAGGACCCTCATGCGGCGCTGGCCAGATTGGCGGATTTCATTGCGCTGAACGCGGGAGTGCGAACTCGCGCGCCGGTCAGCGTATGGATGCGAGTCGCTCGGCGTATTGCCGCTTGTAATATTCGAGATAATCGCCGGTTTTTATCTTGCGCCACCACCATTCATTCTCCTGATACCAGCGGACGGTCGCTTCCAAACCGCGGTCAAAATCAAATTGTCGCTGCCACCCCAAGGCACGCGCCTTCTCTGCTGTCATAGCATAACGCCGGTCGTGCCCTTCGCGGTCGGGGACGTGACGAATCAAGGATTGCGGTTTGCCCAGCAAGTCCAGGATGCGTCGGGTCACATTGATATTGTGGCGTTGATTCTCGCCAGCGAGGTTATAAGCTTCGCCTGGTCGACCAAAGTGCAGAATGCAGTCGACGCCCCGCGCGTGGTCATCGACGTGCAGCCAGTCGCGTATCTGCTCGCCATCGCCATAGAGAGGTAGGGGACGGTCGTCCATGGCTTCGGTGGTGAAGAAGGGTACGAGCTTCTCCGGGTATTGGTAGGGACCATAGGTATTGCTGCCGCGGGTGATGACAGTGTCCAGGCCATAGGTCACGTGGTAGGCGCGCACCATCAATTCGCCACCGGCTTTGCTGGCGGCATAAGGACTATTGGGCAAGAAGCGGTCATCTTCGACGGAGTGCCCAACCTCGATATCGCCGTAGACTTCGTCGGTGGAGACTTGGCAGAAGCGTTCGATGCCATGTTTTCTGCCTTCGTCAAGCAAGATGTAGGCGCCGACGACATCGGTATGGATGAAGGCATCGGGTTCGAGGATGCTGCGGTCAACGTGGCTTTCGGCGGCGAAATTTACGATTGTGTCGATGGCGTACTGTTCCAGCACATGCTGTACTGCGCGGCGATCGGCAATGTCGCCGCGTTCGAATCGGTAGTTCTCCTCGTCGCTCACCGGCAGCAGATTATCCACATTGCCGGCATAGGTGAGTTTGTCGTAGCAGACGATGTTGTAGTCGGGATAGTTCGCGACCATGTGCCGCACGAAAGCGCTGCCAATGAAACCGGCGCCACCTGTAACGAGGATGTTCTTCATCGTCTATCCACCATTGCGTCTTACTGATTCGTCAAACCCAAAGCGTACTGTGATCGCCGAGGTTCATTTTGATGCCGCTCGGCTTGCTGCTGCTGCGCTTTACTGAGGCATTTCTGCCGATCAAGCTGTCACGTAAAGTGCTGTCGATGTCAATGACCCGGCTGTTTTCCAGGATGATGCTCCGCTCGATCTCACAATTGCGGATTTGACAGCCGTGATAAATACTGGTGAAGGGACCGATATAGCTATTCTCGATCAGCGTATTTTCCCCGATGATTGTTGGCCCGCGAACAATGCTGTTCACGATTTGCGCGCCCGCTTGCAGGGTGACACGTGAATCGACTGACGAGTCGCTGTCGATGGCGGCGGCAGCGTGCAAGCAAGGTGTGATCTCTTCCAAGACATAACTGTTCGCGTCCAGCATATCGGTGGGCTTGCCGGTGTCGATCCACCAGCCTCGGTGAATGTGTGGGAAGACGGTGTAGTCATGATCAATGAGCCATTGGATGGCATCGGTGATCTCGTATTCGCCACGGGCTGAGGGTCTGATGGCGCTGACAGCCTCGAATATGTGATGGTCAAACATGTAAATGCCGACGAGTGCCAGATTGCTAGGGGGCAACTTTGGCTTTTCGACCAACTGCTCGATGCTGCCGTCGGGGCGCATCTTGGCGACGCCATAAGCTGAGGGATTGTCGACTTCTTTGAGGACAATTTGACTGTTCCACTGGTTGCCCGTGAAGTCGCGAATGAGGCTGCTGATGCCGCCTTCGATGACGTTATCGCCAAGAAACATGACAAAGGGATCTTCGCCTAGAAACTCACGGGATATCTTAACCGCGTGCGCAAGCCCGTCCGGGCTGGCTTGATGAATGTAGGAAAGCGCCACATCCCATTGTGTGCCATCTCCAAGCGAGTTCTTGATTTCGGCAGCGGTTGGTCCTACCACGATGCCGACCTCGCGTACGCCAGCCTCGCGGATGGCTTCGATGACGCGAACGAGTACGGGCTTGTTCGCGACCGGGATTAACTGCTTGGCACGGGTGTAGGTCAAAGGATAGAGTCTTGTCCCCTTGCCGCCACTGAGTATGAGTCCCTTCATCGTCACGCTCAGATTCCTTTCGACGTTCCCCTCAAGACCTAACTCCACACAAGAATTCGATGCTGTATGAACTCGGTATCAAGGCTGGCTTGGGGCTGTGGAAAACACATGTTTATGAACGGGTTCAGTACGCGATTCTATTTTCGCGCGGCGCATTGGTCAGCACGGCGCCGACAATGCGAACGTGGACGCGTTCGAGGGCTTGCCGCGCTTGCGCCGTGTGGTCTCGGCGGGTATCGCCAGCGCGTATTGCCAGCAGGGCGCCATCGAGCTTAATGCCGAGCAAGGCAGCGTCGGTTGCTGCGAGAATGGGCGGGCTGTCGAAAAGCACATAGTCAGCATGGCCTCTTAGAGCGCTGATGATCTCATCCATCCGCTTTCCGCTCAAGAGATCGGCGGGGTTCGGCGGCAAGGCGCCCGATGTGATGACCTGCAAATGTTCGACTTCGGTGGCTTGCAGTGGCGGGTCGCTGATGGCGCTGTCTTCCAGCATCATCGTGCTCAGCCCTGGTCCATTGTCGATATCCCAAATTTCCTGCTGCTTTGGCTGCCGCATGTCAGCGTCAACCAAGATGGTCTGATTGCCACTCTGGGCGAAGGTGACAGCGAGATTCGCCAGGGTGACGCTTTTCTGATCTTCGCGGGCGGCAGAAGTAACAAGCAGCGTGCGTATTGGGTCCTCTACGCTGCTGAACATCAGATTAGTGCGAAGGCTGCGATAAGCCTCGGCGGCGGCAGAGCGCGGTCGCAAGAGCGTGATCAGGTTAACGTTCGCCATGTCTGTTCCTCTAATGGACGCGAAGGACATCTCAAGTATTTTAGCCCATCTGCTGATATGTCGTCAGAGCGGAATCGCATCACCAATTTAGCTACACCTTATAGCGACCAATGCCTTAGTACCGGTGTTCCGAAGTCCAAATCGACGGGCTCCATGTCCTGCTCATCAAAGGACTCCGCGATTTGGCGCAGTGACGCGCCAGATTCAGGGTGACGGTAATCGGGCTCGATGTCGGCCAATGGCAAAGCGACATGGGCGAAACGAACGATGTCCGGGTCGGGGATTCGCCAGGGTTTCGCACCATATAGCATGACCATGTCATTCCAAAGCGAGATGTCGAGATCAATGGTCCGTGGCGCGTTCTTGTTCGCGGGATCGCGTACTCGCTTGAGTTCGGCTTCGATTCGGTCGATTACGGCAATCTTAAAGCCGTCGGGCGTACGCAACGTATGCACTTTTACAGCCATATTGAGAAAGGGAGCTTGCTGCTGATAACCTTGCGCTGCGGTTCGATACACGGGCGAAAGCGCGAGTATGGTCGAATATCGGTGCAGGCGAGCAACGGCGGCAACGACATTTTGTTCAGCCGCGATATTTGAACCTATCGAGATATAAGCCACGTTTTTTGCGTAATCGGCGGGACGGCGTTCTAGGCGGATGCCGACTGAATCCGAGCGACGAAGGGCGCCCGGTTTATGCACACTCACCTCGACCCAAGGCGCGGCAAAGTCTACTGTGACCTGACGAGCGATTTCTTCGGCCAGCTTTTCTACAAGGGAAAAACGCGACCCTTCGACAAGGGCAATGATCGCTTTTGCGATGATCTTGTAATTGAGGGTATCGGCAGGGTCGTCACTCTCTCCTGCCAGATGTCGGTCAGTGCCGATTCGTAGGTTTATGACGACATCTTGCGGCTCTTGCAGTTCGTGCGCGCTGAAACCAATGACCGTCCGCAGCCGCAAGTTGGAGATTTCAATAGTATCCATCGATAAACTTCGGATATGCCTTATCGCAAGCAGTTTAGCATGGATTGTGATTTCCGGGATTCTCCGCGCTTGTTGATCAGCTAAAATGAGTTCAACGTCGATAATAGGTTGAGTGATAGTTTCGTTCCGCAAACCGGTATTGCGTTAAGCCTTTCAAGTATCCTATAATCTTTGCAAGGATAGTGGCTAAGACAAAGCGTCTATTGCAGACATCACAAATACAATCGAATAACGCATCGTGGAAACAGGTTTGCTCACTATGGACATACAAGAAACACAAGCCTTAAGTGTTGAACAGAATGGTATTCAACAGCGGCTTGAATCGCAGGATCTCCTTAATCGATTTGGGCTGAACGCCGCGCCGGTTGATGGCGAAGCAGTCGCGCGCTCGGTGGACGCGCTGATTCGTGCGATTGGTGAAGATCCAGACCGTCAAGGTCTTGTAGACACGCCCAAGCGCGTTGCCAAAGCCTATCAAGAGTTGGTCAGCGGCTATACAACTGACCCGGTCGCCTTGGTGAACAATGCGGTATTTGATGTTGAGTATGACGATATGGTCATTGTCAGCGACATTGAATTCTCCAGCTTGTGCGAGCATCACCTGCTGCCCTTTGTTGGGCACGTGCATGTAGCTTACATGCCGGATGACAAAGTTGTCGGTCTGAGCAAGATCCCTCGCATCGTTGATATGTTTTCACGGCGCTTGCAGGTCCAGGAGCGGCTGACTCGGCAAATCGCTGATTTTATTATCGATGTGCTGGATCCCAAAGGCGTGGCTGTCGTCATGACTGCGCAACACATGTGCTCGATGATTCGCGGCGTGAAGAAACACGAATCGAACATGACTACCAGCGCCATGCTGGGGGATTTCCGGCACAAGCAAGAAACGCGCAACGAGTTTCTGATGCATATTCAACGGACGAAGAACGGGTAAATTGCCTAGGTTTCTGGCTTTACTCACGGTATCTCACAACGCCGTTTCGATGGCGTGTACTAACCAGGGCATTTCTGAATTTATGCAGAGCGAGTTCCTCCAAGAACTGATTTCAGTGTGAGGCTTTTTAGATAAGCAAAAAAGTTCACCTGAGGCTTTAGTCATAAACATGAAGCGGTCGACGCTCGTGCCAGTTCTGCGCCTGCTCATAGGCGTAGGCGATCCGGTAGAGCGTCGCTTCTTCAAAGGGCCGCCCCATCAATTGATAGCCGATCGGCAGACCAGACGACGTGAACCCGCCAGGCGCGCTGATTGCCGGCTGACCACTCAGATTGGCGGGATAGACGTGATGAATAAAGCCATCGGTTGGCGTCTCGCCGTTGTTCATGTCTGTGCGTGGCTTCCGCAGATCGGGCAGCAATGGCGTTGGCAGCGGAATCGTCGGCGAAATCAATGCTTCCAGATTTTCGCGTCGGAATAATGCATTCATGGCTGCGCGATAGCGCTCGCGGGCGCGCAGTGCGGCGACATATTGCGTCGCCAGTATGACTTCGCCCATCTGCAAGGTGGCGCGCGTGCCGGGACTATACAGATGCCCCTTTTCGCGTATCTGATGCCGATGATAGCTGGCGGATTCCACCATCCGGATGGTTAGCAGCGTCTCTCGGGTCAGTGCCAGTTCGGGGGCGCTGATCTCGATTATTTTCGCGCCCATACTCGTCAACTCGTCGATGACAGTTTCGGTCACGGAGCGTACACTGTCCACTACGCCGGGATACAAGAAATAGCCGCGATCAATGCCGATGCGCATACTCCGCACGCCGCTTTCAATGCCAGTCGCGTAGTCTGGCACGCCCACCCGAGCGGAATTGGGATCTTTGGGATCGTGCCCGGCGATTGCGCCAAGCATGAGCGCGTTGTCGCGTACCGTACGCGTCAATGGTCCCACATGATCGAGTGACCAAGCCAGCGGCAGCACGCCATACATGCTGACGCGCCCGTAGGTCGCTTTCATGCCGACTAGATTGTTGATGGACGCTGGGATGCGGATTGATCCGCCGGTGTCAGTGCCGATAGCCCCGAAAGCCGAGCGCGCTGCCAGCGCCACGCCGGAGCCGATGCTGCTGCCGCCGGGGAATCGGCTCAGATCCCAGGGAGTACGCGTCGGTGGTTCGCTCCCGCCGCAAGACCATTCGTGGCAGCGCGTTTTGCCAATCAAGACGGCGCCGGCCGTGTACAGCTTTTGCACGACCGTCGAATCGAAGTCTGGCACAAAGCCTTCCAGCATTTTCGACCCCACTTCGGTCAGAATGCCTTTGGTATAGCAATTGTCTTTGACGCCGATAGGGATGCCGTGCAAGGGACCGCGATCGCGCCCGGCGGCGATTTCCCGATCGGCGCGTTCAGCGGCCGTGAGCGCCAAGTCCGCTGGCACCGTGGCGTAGGCCTGCACCGTCGGCTCGGTCTCTTTGATGCGCGCGAGCGTAGCCTGGGTAAGCGCGACCGATGTCGTTTCGCCCTGACGCAGGGCGGTCGCCGCTTCGCTGATGGACAAATTGATGAGAGCAAGTGAATCAGTCATACCAGTCAGCATCCATTTTCAGTATCGGCAAATGATCATGGAGCTTTGATTGTTCCAGGTCATCAAGCAAGTGCAGTTGATTCGACAGCGCCGCCAGTTCTTCCGGCGCGATTTCGACATCCAGTATTTGTGCCAGCCGAGCCAATTGCTCCGCTTTAATTTCGGGATCAGGTGTTTCATTCATACGCAACATAAGCCTTCACTCCTTAAAACTGCTTCCGATAAAACAACCTTATATTCTTTCGCAGCGGTCCACCACAGTTGCAAGCCAGCCGCGCGTTGGATGCGCCGACGCTTTCGCTAAACTCACAATTCATACTACAGGAAGAGCCAGAACATTGATTGCCATATTCATTTACATGCATTTTGCATTTCAATATCTGATTCAAAGTTACATCAATTCTTGACAGCGTACAGGTTGGTTTGCCCTAGAAAAGCCGCTGGAGAATCTAAACTACTACAGGTTCAGAGTATTGAAGTAGAAAGCATACCTGAGAACCAGATGCTCCCGCTTCATACGTGGGCCATACCATCGCGGCAAGGCTGCGACGCTGTGAAGTCATTTCTCAAAGTTCAAGCTAATGACGGCTGTAAAGGCGGGAGCGATGGCATGTGAAAGGCTTTTACATGTAATGATTAGTAGCGGCGGATGCCAAGATGGTGTCTATTTCTTGTTCGTGCGCTTGCGGCAATGGCGAGCTGTGCTATAATTTTTTTGTCGTGGCGCAAAGGAACCGCGGCACTCATCAAGAGCGAGTGAGAGAACCGGCTCAGCGAACTCGCGGCAACCCCTGAGCTTTCGGGACGGTGCTAATTCCGGCAGGGTTTAGGCTCTGGCAGATGAGCGTAACAGACTGCATTTGATTTACGCCCGCTGCCTCGCAAGGCGTTTTTTGTTGTCTAAGCCACTCGGCGCGTGATCGGCGATGGTGGCTACTGCGAAGGCAAAATAATAAACTTGTTCGGCTATCGTGGAACAGCGGTTCATTTAATTTGGAAAGGTAGAATATGTCGACGACATTCATGACTTCGCCGAGGTACCTGTTCACATCGGAGTCCGTTTCCGAGGGCCATCCGGACAAGATGTGCGATCAGATTAGCGATGCGATATTGGACGCAATCCTCATAGAAGATCCGATGGCGCGGGTCGCCTGTGAAGTGGCGACGAACACCGGGCTAGTTGTCGTATTTGGAGAGATCACCACCACAGCCTACGTCGATATCGAGAAGATCGTGCGGCACACGGTGGAGGAGATCGGTTATACGCGTAGCGATTACGGCTTTGACGCAAAGACCTGCGGCGTGCTCATCTCGGTCAAGGAACAATCTGCTGATATCAAGCAAGGTGTTGATACCGCGCTAGAAGCACGGGATGGGGCGGAATCGGATGCCACGATCGACGCGACCGGCGCTGGCGATCAAGGCATGATGATTGGATTCGCCTGCAATGAAACTGACGAGATGATGCCGCTGACTGTTTCGTTAGCGCATGGGTTGACGCGCCGTCTGGCAAAAGCGCGCAAGAACGGAGAATTGCCTTGGTTGCGTCCGGATGCCAAGAGCCAGGTCACTGTCGAGTACCGGCATGGCAAGCCACATCGTGTTGATACGGTTGTGATATCGACGCAACACGCGCCGGAGATCAGCAATGAGGAAATCCACCAGCAGATCGTCGAGCGCATTATTAGCGATGTCATACCATCAGAGTACATAGATGCGGATACGCATTTCTTTATCAACCCGACGGGGCGTTTCGTCACTGGGGGTCCCTTGGGCGACGCCGGATTAACTGGGCGAAAGATTATCGTCGATACCTATGGCGGGGTGGCGCGGCATGGCGGCGGCGCGTTCTCGGGCAAAGACGCCACCAAAGTCGATCGCAGCGCAGCATATATGGCGCGATATGTCGCCAAGAATGTGGTCAAAGCGGGCTTGGCCGATCGCTTTGAATTGCAGGTATCATACGCGATTGGCAAGGCGGAACCGACGTCATTTGCTGTTGAGACCTTCGGCACCGGGCATATTTGCGATGATAAGATTGAAGCGCTGATACGGAAGCATTTTGACCTGCGCCCGGCTGCCATAATCCGCGACCTGAACTTGCGCCGCCCGATCTATCGGCAAGTGGCGGCTTACGGGCACTTCGGCCGAGAAGATATCGTGGTACCTTGGGAGAAAACGGACAAAGCTCAGCTCTTGCGCCGGGAGGCGGAACTCATCTAAACGCCGGAGATTGCGAATGAAGGAAAGACCGCGCATCTGCGATTATGGCGATTCATCATATCGGCAGGATTTCTGGGAGGGGCGGGGACGTGATTACGAAGATGCGGTCGAGCGCCGCGTATTGGCGAAACTATTGCCACCCGCTGGCGAGAGGCTGCTGGAGATCGGAGCGGGCTTCGGGCGTATCACAAACGAGTATCGGATGTTCCGCCAAATTGTCTTGCTTGACTATTCACTCGAGCAATTGCAATACGCCCGTGGACGCTTCGGCGACGAGGGCTACCTATACGTCGCGGCAGATGCCTATCAGATGCCATTTCGGAAGGGCACATTTGACGCCGCGACGATGATCCGTGTCATTCATCATTTTGAAGATCTGCCAACTGTTTTGGCTCAAATCGAGGGCGTGCTGAGCGACAAAGCCAACTTCATCCTGGAATACGCCAACAAGCGCAATCTGAAAGCTATGCTGCGGCATCTCTTGGGGCTGAATGCTTGGAATCCGTACACCTTGTCGCCAGTAGAGTTTGTCGAGTTGAATTTCAATTTCCACCCGGAGTACATAGAGCGGCAGGTAAGAGACTGCGGCTTTGAACTGCGGACTACGATTCCGGTGTCTTGGCTGCGGCTTGGCCTGATCAAACGAGCGCTGCCGACCGGTTTGCTTGTTCGCCTGGATGCGGCGCTGCAAGGCACTGGCTGGCGGCTCTCACCGAGCGTCTTCCTTGATTTGCGGCTCAAGAAAGGCAGTGGAACCGAGGTTGTTGCGGCAAGCAGTGACCCGCTCACATTTCTGAAATGCCCACTGACCGGTTCACAACTTCGACGGGAGGGCGACGCGCTGGTCACCAGAAGTGGACTGCGTTGGGGTATAAAGCAGGGCGTATTTGACTTCCGGCAGCCCTTGAATTGACTTGTGCTTTCTTAAAGCGGGAAGCGCGCCAGCCACTGGTCGATGAAATCAGCGGTGATTTCAGGCTGCTCAAGCTGGAGCATGTGACCGGCATTTGGGATGATTCTCAATGTCGAGCCGGCGGTGCCGTCTGCAAGTTCTGTATTGAGCGCCAGCGGCGTCATCTTGTCTTTCTCGGCCGCGAGGATCAATGTCGGGGTTGTTATGCATTGCAAGCGACTGCTAATGTCAAACTTATCGCAGGCGATCAGGTCCTTCTGAATGACGAAGGGCGGCGTTGACCGCATGATCTCGGCTGTCCGCTCCACCATATCGGCTGAGGCATTTCTTGACCACATCCAACGGGTCAGATTGTCAATCGTGCTTTCTGCATCGGCAATGATGCCGGTGACCAATGCGGGATTGACTGGCAGACGAGGACCTGTGCCGAGTAGAGCCAAAGCGAGCACCCGTGCTTTATGCTCGAGCGCGAGGTGCTGCGCGATTGCTCCGCCCATGCTGTGCCCGATGATGATTGCCGAATCGATCGCGAGCGCGTCCATTAGCGCGACCACATCAAGGGCATAGTCAGTGATGGACTCGCGGCCCGCGCCCGGGCTGGCGCCATGCCCCGGGAGATCAATGAGGATCGGTTGGATGGATTGTAGTTGCCGGAGAGTTGTCGGAAAACTCAGGTGTGAGCCGCCCGCGCCGTGAATGAGTATCGCGCTGGGAGCATCGCGTTTGCGGCGATGAATGGCGGCCCACATATTGCCGCGCGTAGTTTCGACAAGTGGCATGACGTTTTCGTCTCAGGGTATCGGATCGTCTCGCAGCTTGAGCCAAAGATCATAATTGCGGCGCACCAATCCCGAAATTGAACCGTGTCCAAAGCCGGCAACTGCGGTTTTTACGTGATCGTTGAGCGGTTCGATCCAACGTTGGTCCAAGCCCTCATACCCAATAGCTGCGCCGACGATGCTGCCGACTGTGCCACTTGTGCAATCGGTATCCATTCCGCACATCACCGCGGTCGTGATTGTCTTGCTGTAGTCGAGATTGCCGTGCAGCAGGGAGAGTACGACAAAGGCCATGTTGTGCAGCGAGTGGAGGAAGGGCAAATGCCCATACTTGCCGTAAATGCGATCGCAAACTTGCAGCCAGTCTGCTTCAGCAGCGTACCAATCGCGCACTTCATGCACGATATAAGCAAGGCGGGACCGCCGTGGGATGACCGACAGGCCTCCCTGGATGATCGTGTCGGTAGTTGGGTCGCGGCTTAAGGCGGCGCTTAGAGCGCCAGCGACAAACATGGAACTGTAAATACCGTTTTTGACAGCATTTAGCGTCACCTCGCGAAAGGCGACGCGGGCCGCGCGCCGCGGATCGCTTGGCGCGATATAGCCCCAAAAGTCGGCCCGAATCGCAGTATTTATGCCTTCGCGCCAGGGATTGATCTTGGTGGGGAACTCGTCGATCTGTTCTTCAACTGGGCGATCTTCAGTGAGGTTCACCATGTGGTAATACGATTGCCGCGTGCAGGACCAGAGCCAATGATACGGGATATTCCGCAGATGATTGTTTGCGACATCCGGCTTGCTGAAATTGAATCCATGATCTTCGAGCAGCATGAGACCTAGGATCGTATAGTGGATGTCGTCATCTGGTTCGGCGTACTGCACATTGCCAAGCGTGGACGGCTTGCAGCGCAAGGTGACGCCTAATGCAGGAGATGTGTAAGGCGCCCAATCGTCCAATGGATAGGCATCCACACTTTCCAGGTAGCGCCTGATGAAGTGACGATCGACGTGGATTTCGAACGGTTTGCCTAGAATGACAGCGGCAATGCGGCCATACCAAGCCCCCTTGATTCGTTCGAGATACTCGTCGTCATTTAGTGGCGCCAGAGTCGGCAAGCCGCTAGCGTCCGCGATAATGGATTCGAAGTCGTTTGGCTCGGTGAATGGGAAGTCAGGTCGAATGCCGCGCTCACGCATGGACCAAAGACAGTAATATGCTTCTTCCCAATCCGCTTCCGTCAGCGTCGTAGTGTCAGTTGCCGTCCGCAATCGTTCCGGCAAATACGCTGCGGCGGAATAGTTCGGCTGAATTGTATCGCCGACGGGGAAGCCTTCTTCGTAGAGTTGCAGGTATTCAAGCGCGAATAGATCTTTCCAGTTGGCGTAACCCGGCATATGGCGTAACCTCTACATTCTTTTGCCTAAGAAACGCAACAGCCTTGCACCCGACGCTGGCCAGTACACGAGTCTGATGCGGATATGAGCATAATATGCCTGGCGATTGTAGAAGACAAGGTTGGGTAATTATGATGCTTGGCTTGCATATCTGCGCCGCCGGCCGAGGGCATAAGTTACCTATCCGCTGGCTGATTCCGGCAAAGCGCATAGAATGGATGGAGTCCAGAACGGCATAGATATGGCTGTCGCAAGCAAGACTGTTAGTGTGTTGATCAAAGCATAGGAGAAACGCCGTGAAAAGAAACGATACAGATATATCCAAGCCTCAGACCGCTGCGCAATACCTGCGACTATTCCTAACGGGCTTTGCCATGGGCGCGGCCGATATCGTGCCGGGTGTCAGTGGGGGCACGATGGCCTTCATTCTGGGTGTCTACGAAAGCCTGATAGATGCAATCAAATCCTTCAATGTGGACGCTCTGCGTTTGGCGCTGCGCTTGAAGATTGCCGCGTTGGCGAAGCATGTTTCTCTGAGATTCTTGCTGGCATTGGGCCTGGGCTTGGCATCGGCAGTGCTGTTGCTCTCGAGCTTCCTTAGCGCAACGATGGACGAGCCAGACGGTCGGATCATGCTTTTTTCGTTTTTCTTTGGCTTGGTGGTGGCGTCGATTCTAACCGTGGGCGGCAAAGTGCGTTGGGATAGTTCCTCGGCTGCAACCTTCGTTCTGGGCGCCGTAGCCGCTTTCATCATCGTCAACATCGTACCGGCTGAGGCTGATCATACGGCGCCAGCGCTTTTCCTAAGCGGTATGATCGCGATTACGGCGATGATCCTGCCAGGCATTTCCGGCTCGTTTATGTTGTTAATCATGGGGCAATACGACTATGTTTTGACGGCTGTCAGCAACCGTGATTTGCCGCCGATCATTTTTGTGGGCTTGGGCGCTGTTGTCGGCATAATCGCATTCTCGCGCGTACTCAGCTATTTGCTCAAGCACTATTACAATCTGACGGTCGCATTGCTGGTGGGCTTTATGGCGGGTTCACTATGGAAAATTTACCCGTGGAAGCAATGCCTTGAAAGCAATCTCGACCGTCATGGCGATTTGCGTTGCTTAGTCGAACAGAACATCGCACCTGTAGCGGATTCGGGGACTTTTACACCAGCGATTGTACTGTTGTTGCTGGGATTTCTGCTTGTGAATCTGCTTGATCATATGCAGGCGAGGGAGAATCTCATCTTTAGACGCATCTTGCCCTGAAAGGTGAAGCGCCTACTGCTGGTCGCTCTTATCCGCGGCGTCGGGCCTGCGATGTCGCAAAGCTCGCTCCTGCGCCTCAATGATGTCTTGAATCCTCGAGCGCGTTAATACCGCTGTGACATTCACACCGGCGAATCCCGATTCCTGGGCCGGCGCCGAATCTTGTGCCATTTCTTGCGCCAATTCCTGCGCGATCTCTCGGCGGCGGTAGACCGAGGCAGCGATGGCATGGGTAGCGACTGGGCTGGTCAAAAGCACAAACAAGCCAAGCGTCAACAAGCGCAAGGCTGATGATGGCATGAGCAGAGCCGCGCCGAGGAGCAAGCCGAACAATCCCAGTATCGCGACCTTGCCCGAGGCATGCAGCCGCGTCAATACATCCGGCAAGCGTATGACGCCGATCACGCCGACGGCGCTGAAGAAGAGCCCAAACAACAAAGCCGCGACACCCAGTAGCTGGACCATGATCAGTAGACCCGGCCTTCGGATATATAGCGCGCGATGCTTATCGTCCCGACGAAGGCAAAGGCAGCCAGCGCGATCGCCATGTCGACAAAAACCTGTGTGCCTTCGACCAGAGCGAGCATGACGATGATGCCGATCAGCAATGTGGTTATCAGATCTACCGCCGCAAGTCGATCGGGCAGCGTGGGACCAGCCACGACGCGCCACGACGCGGGTATCAGCAGGATGACCAGAGCGAGCAATATGAGTTGAATGGCAGTTTGGGCAAGGGCATTCTCAATCATGTCCCAGGATTCCTTTGATTCGCTTTAGACGTCTCTGTTGATCCTGCTTGAGGTTGTCTCCGGAAATGTCCATATTCAAACTGTGCACAATCATCAAGACGCCTTCTTCGCTCGTCTCCTGAAAATCTACGACGAGTTCACCGGGTGTGATGGTGATCCCGTGAGCGCTAATGGCGGAGATCAACTCGTCTTCATCTCTATCACCGGTGTTCACGATAGATATACCGGGCTTAATCGGCATATTGGGCGAAAGCACGATGTGCGCGACATTCAAGCCGGCGACTAGAATCTCTTTTGCCATGTATATGATGTATGCGAACAGGTTGTAGATTTGTCGAAAGGCGTTGCGTATCTTCAGGCTGTCCCCACGCAGTCCCGTCGCCAAAATGCCGACAATACTGAAAAGATAGCCCAGCAGGAAATTTCCTGGTGTCGGCTGCGCGGTGTATATGGTCCAGCCGAAAGCCAATGGCAGAGCCATCACAGCGGCTTTGCCGATCCTGCGGATTCGCCCGGTCATTCTTCTTGCTCCCGCGTCCTTTCAAAATGCCACAGTACCGATACCTTACCAGAATACAATCGTATGGGCATATCGCTATTGACCCAATCCATTTGGATATACGGCTGAGATGTATAGATTCGGATCTTGCATTTGCTCTACCGTCGCGCTGACTAGGTGAATCAGCGGCTCAGCAAAAAATGTGCCCAAGAGCAAGCAAACGAGGATCAAAAGCAAGGGGGCGAAGAAGCTGTCGCCCTCGGGCTTGGTTTCGGTGGTGCTTCCAAGAGGATTCTGCTGGAAGATCCGCTGCCAGGCGCGAATCATGTACATGAGCGTCAGGATGCCGGCGCCGACTATGATTATCAGATTCTGCCAGTCGCCGCTTTCAACGCCGCCTTGAATCAGCGCTAGCTTGCTGATGAAGCCGTTGAAGGGCGGTACGCCGGCGAGCGACAGCCCGCCTAGCAAAACTAGCCAGCCGAGGGCTGGTGGCAGTCGGCGGCCTATCCCGTTGATATCGGCGAAGTTTGCCGTTTTGATCTTGGTATAGCTCGCGACAACGCCGATCAGCATTAGCAGCGAGGATTTGATGAAGGCATGATTGAAGGCATAGACGATCGCGCCAATCAGCGCCAATGTTCCACCCCAGCCGATGCCGACGAGTATGAAACCGATTTGGGCAAAAGTCGAATAAGCTAGCATGCGCTTCGCGTTGTATGTGCGGAGCGCGCCGAGGCTGCCGAAGATGATGCCAATAATGCCCAGCGTGGAAAGCCAGCGCTCGAGCAAGGGCGCTTCTTCAATGAATAGTAAGGTGACGAGGCGCAAGATGCCATAGACGCCAACTTTGACGACGATTGATGAGAGCATCGCGCTGATGGGAGTGGGCGCGGTGGTGTGGAAATCTGGCTGCCAGAAGTGAAACGGGAAGACGGCGCTCTTTAGCAGAAAGGCGCAGAGCAACATTAGAGCCGAAGCGGGCGCCAGGAAGGGGCGGTCTCCAGTCTGTAGTATCTGCGCGATCTGCGCCATATTGAGCGTCCCGAATGTGGCGTACATTGCCGCGATCCCGAGCAAGAGAAAGAGCGTGCCCATTGAGCTGATGAGAATATATTTGAGCGCGGCTTCCAGACCGTATTGATCGTCCGAGATAGCCGTCAGCGAAACCGATGCCAGCACCATCAACTCCATAAACACAAACAATGTGAACAGGTCGCCGGTGAACATAGCGCCGACCAGTCCAACTTCCATCAACAGGAACAGCGGTACAAAGGCGGGGTAGGTCATGCACTTGTCGTGACTATGAAAGGTATAGAGCAAGCCACCAGTCATTATGGTCGTTACCATGAAGGCGAAGAGCGCGCCCAGGGGATCCGCTACGAGTATGATGCCGTAAGGCGGCGTCCAGTTGCCGAGGGCATAAGTCTGTACACCGATATCATGAACTTGCACCAGCAACGCGATGCTGAAGACCCAGGCCACTAAGCCGGTCAAGACTGCCAGCGAGCGTTGCAGCCGGTTAGATTTGGCGAATATCAAAGCGGCGATTGCGCCGATTAATGGTGTCACCAAAGTACCGAGAAGGAGCGGGTTGTTAGCCATATTCGTCAGTCGCTGTTTCTCAACTGATAACCATAAGTCGGTTGCCTGTCACTTAGTGCTTCAGCTTAGTAATATCGTTGGAGTCTATTGTGTCATAACGGCGCGAGATTATGTTGACGAATCCAAGGACAAGCGAGAAACTGCCGAAGCTGACCACGATGGCGGTAAGGATCAGCGCTTGGACCAAGGGGTCGCTGGTTTGCCGCCCGGCTTCAACATTGCTGACGTAAGGCGCGAAATCGCCCTCGAAGGCGCCGGCCGCGACAAAAAACAAGTTAATGGCGGAGAACAAGATAGCGAAACCGATCGCCGCCTTGATCAGGTCTCGGCGCAGCAATTGGAAAACGCCGATCCCGAACAGGATGCCGATTGCTAGCGCGAACATAAACTCAATCATGCTTTTTCACTTTCTCCATCTTGTCCGGTATCTGCGTTTTCTTGCCGCCCATTCAAACGAGCAGTCGGGTAGGCGATGGCTTCGATAATGATACCCAAGCCGCCCATAACGGTAATCGCGATCGCGATCTCAAAAATTAACGACGAAGTGATATGTAAGCCAAAGGAACCTACCAGGTCGTAAACGCCGAGCGCTTTATCAAATTGAACGTGCCCCATAAATCCCTTGCCGATAAGGATGGGAAACACGGCGTTTGTGATTGCAATGACTAAGCCCAGGCGCACAATGAGTTCCGGGCGGAACCAGGGCAGTTGCCGTTTCGCTTCGTAATAGCCGAAGACGATGTACCAGAGCGAAACCGCCAAGCCGATGGTGACGCCCGCGGTGAAGCCATCACCTGGTCCTAGCCCGCCATACAGAATTTGCGCGATGCCGATGAGTATAGCGATTGGCAAGACAATATAAGAAATAGATCGGGTGAATGGTGTTGACAGGCTGGTGGCGTCCTGAATCTCGTCAACGACGTCTTCGTCAAACTCGTGAAGCGCAGTCGGCTGCACGGATTGGGGAACGAAAGCACCGCCAGTTTGACGTCCGCGCGCCAGCAAAGTCAATACGCCTAAAGCGGCTGTTGTGAATACCGCGATTTCCAGAAGCGTATCGGTACCGCGGAAGTCAGCCACGATGGCGCCAACAACATCTTCGGTGTTTACTACCTTGGTGTTTTCCAGGTGCCATTGCGCGATGCTGTCCCGCCCGGGGCGATTCTGTAGGGCGATGAGCGCGAAGACAAAGACCGCCAGGCCAATCACGATCGAGATGCCAAGATCTCTCAGTATGCCCAGGTTGTAGTCATGGCGGCCCGTCCACAAGCCACTAATCATCTTTAGGCGGATGCCAGCGCGGATGCGACCGAGCATAATGATGATCAAGACGGTCGCCATAGTTTCTACCAGGAGCTGTACCAGGGCGACATCCGGGGCGTGGTCGATCAAGAAGATGACGCCAATCGCGTAACCTATAACGCCGTAAGCGATCGCCGCTTTCACATGTTCTCGGACGACAACTGTCAAAACGCCCGCAGCGACTGTCAAGAACAGCATGAATATCTTTGCGAGGTCGGTGATAGTGACGGAAATGTCAGTCGGCAGGAGTCTTTGACCGGCGGTCACTGTGGACAGCGTACCCGAAGCGATGAGTACGGCGGCCACCGCGCCGAGAATGATAGCAAGGTAATAGCGAACAAAGCCGGACTGTGTGTGCAAGACCGTAGCGCCAGCCCAACGGATATAAGCGAGGATTTCCCTATATACGAGATCGCATGAGACAGGGAAAGTGATTCGCGCGATCAACGGTTTGCGCAGTAAGAAGAGGATGAAGCCCGTGGCCAGGACGGCGAGACTGAGCAAAAAGATATCGTTGAATCCGGCGAAGAGATAAAGCTTGAAAGCTTTGGGCACGGCGAGTCTAAGGAGCGGCAATATAAGGGCTTCGAGCAAGAATCCCAGACACAGCGATAGGATCGAGAGCAGCAGCGGACTGAGACTAATGAGCGAGGGTGGTTGGTGAAAATGGATCTTATGGCGTGGCTTGCCCAGGAAAATATCGTAAATCAGCATATAGGCCGCCATGGCCGTAAAGGCAGTGCTGAAGACAGTCACCAGCATCACCAACTGTGTCCACGATGCTGTGTAGCGCAGCATGGCCTCGAGCAAGACCTCCTTTGCTACGAAGCCGAGCAGGAAGGGCGTACCAGCCATCGAAAGCGCTGAAATGACCGTAACGAAGAACATCGCCGGCATCCGTTGGCGCAAGCCGCCGAGGCGATCAATGGCGCGTGTGCCAGTCGCGTGGTCGATGGTACCAGCAACCAAGAAGAGAGCAGACTTGTAAAGGGCGTGGGCGATAATGCCGACGAAGGCAGCTTTCAAGCCGTTTTGATCGGGCAAGCCAATCATGGCGACGATTGCCCCCAACTTGCTCACAGTCGAGTATGCCAGCAGCCCTTTTAGATCGTTCTGCTTCACAGCGAAGTACGCGCCGATCAGCATGGTCAAAAGGCCTACGGTGAGCAGCGTGCTTGTCCACAACTCATTCTGGTACAGCACCGGCGACAAACGGGCAAACAGATAAATGCCGGCTTTCACCATCGTGGCGCTGTGTAGATAAGCGCTGGCCGGAGTGGGAGCGCTCATGGCGCCGGGCAACCAGAAATGGAAGGGAAATTGGGCGCTTTTGGTGAAGCCGCCTAACATGATCAAGACGGCGAATAGGGTATACCAATCGTGCTGCGCGAGCGATTTTGCCTTGAGGATTGAGTCAATATCGGCGACCAAAGTGATTCCGGCATCCGGATACAGTATCTGGCCCGTTGCTACGCCGAGCATGACGATGCCGATGATGAGTGCGAGCGCGCCAGCACCGGTGACAAAGAGCGCTTTAAAGGCGCCCTCACGCGCGGCGGAATCTTTCTCGCCTTTGAAACCGATGAGCATGAAAGACGTTATGCTCGTCAATTCCCAGGCAATGAACATCATCAGCAGGTTGCCGGAAAGCACGACCGCCAACATCGCTCCAGCGAAGCTCGAAAGCCAGATCATGAAGCGATTGTTCTCGGCGCCGTCTTCAAAATAGTAGCCGGTGTAGAAGAATATCAGAGCGCCGATGCCGGTGATTATGAGCGCGAAGAGCAGGGACAAGCCATCGAGATAAAAGGACAGCGAAATCCCGAGAGAAGGGACCCAATCAAATGACTGTATGAAAGTGGGTGCAGCTTGGAGGCGGGGTGAAAGCGTCAAAAGCCAGACAAAGAGCGCCGCCATTACCAGCGACGACAGCAGGGTCTGAGTTGATTTGTCAAGCCAAGACCTGACGGCCGGTAGCGCCAGCATTACCGCTAAGAGGAAAGGTACCGCAGTGATTATAAGGAGTTCCATGAGTGAATGAAATGTGCCCGGCTACGATTTCAAGTGATTGCTATATTGGCCAGCGCGGATCAAAGCTACGCCAAGAGCAAGATTAACCGCTGTCGACGTGTAAACAATGGTGAAAACTTCCAAGTCAATCGTCCGCGGCAGTGTACAATGCCACCAATCGCCGGCCCGGTTTCAACTCTTCAAGCGCTTGTTCAACGCATTGGTCAAGGCGGGCACGACGTCATAAAGATCTCCGACTATGCCATAGCGCGCCAATTTAAAGATCGGCGCTTCACTGTCCTTGTTTATCGCGACGATGATTTTGCTGTTTCGCATGCCGGCCTGATGTTGTATCGCGCCACTGATGCCACAAGCGATATAGAGGTCAGGACTGACGACTTTTCCAGTCTGCCCGACCTGATGCTCATAGGGAATGTAGCCGGCGTCAACCGCAGCACGACTTGCGCCGATGGCCGCGCCAAGAACCTCGGCCAACGGTGTCAAAGTATTGGCGTAACCGTCCTTCGCTTTCCAGATGTTCGCCTCATCACCGCTAAGATCTGCGGGCGGGACGGCGGGGTTGTTGGCCATCCCCCGGCCCCCACTGACGATGATGGCGGCATCGCTCAAATTGACTTTACCCGCCTCAGAAGCGAAGTCGAGAACCTCCGTCTGAATGGCGGCCGGCGCCGGTATGGGGGCGACTTCCTCGATAACTAGTGCTGACTCGTCGTTTGGAAGTGGCGCAGGAAATGCGCGGCCGCGGATTGTGATGAAGGTCGTTGCGGTATTGGAGGTCAATTCCATCAAGACCTTGCCGGCGTAAGCGGGGCGCGTACCGATGATCTTGCCTTCTTCCAGACGCAGATCTATCACGTCGGAGATAAGTCCGCTTTCGGTGTCGCCCGCTGCGCTGGCCAGTAGCTCCCGGCCGCGATTCGTCGCGACAGATACAACGGCAACTGGGCCATGCTCCTTTACCAGCTCGCTCAGCAGTGCCGCAAAAGTTTCCAGACGATACTCCCGCAGGCTGTCGTCGGCACAGACGAGAGCTAATGTCGCCCCCCGTCGCCCTGCCTCTGCCGCGATGGAAGCGGCTTCCACGTCGAATACAAGCGCCGTTAAGTTGGTATCGATGGCCTCCGCAAGATTCTTGGCGGCGCTGAGTGCTTCCCAACTGCTGGGAATGGCCCGGCCCGCGAATGTCTCAATCCAGACGAATACACTCACAGTACCTTCTCCTCAAACAAACGCTCAACCAAGGCAGCGGTTTTTGCATCAATATTTTCGCCGTCGATGATTTCGGCGCTTACATCTCGCCCCGGCGGATTCATGTAACGAAGGGCACTGGTCGCCGCGCATGGCAGTTGAATGCCCAGCTCGCCCGTTGACCACACTGGTATTTGCGCCTTGGCTGCCTTACGAATACCGAGGAAATTCGGATAACGCGGCTCGTTTATTCCCTTCATCACAGAGATAACCGCCGGTAACTTGGCGGCTATGACTTGCTTACCCTGTTCGAGCATCTTTGCGACTTTAATAGTGCCCGCAGCATGATCCACTTCCAGAATCGCGGAGACGTAGCTCAACATTGTCCAGCCCAGGCGCCGCGCCAGTTGGTAAGTATGTTGATCGGTACCGACATCCACGCTCTCCTTGCCGAAAATGATCAAGTCGACATCGCCCAGTTTTCGTATCGCGCCGGCCGCCAATGCCGACCATACTAGGCTGTCATTCATATCCGCGCCAGGTTCTTCGAGTCGCAGCGCATTCTTGATGCCCATCGCAATGCTATGCTTCAAAGCATCGTCATTGAAGGCACCGCCTATGGCAATGACGGTGGAATCTCCGCCGTTGTTTTTCGCCTGAACGATCGTCTCTTCGAGCGAGTATTCGTCCCAGGGATTCACGACAGTGGCGACATCGCCCCAGGTAACCTCGCCCGCGCTATTCACCCAAACTTTAGCTGCTGTATCTGGCGTGCTGCGTGTGAATGTTACTATGTGCGTCACAAGAGACCTCCCGGTATTTCCAACGTGATTGTATAGGCAAAAGGCTGAAAGCTTAATCCTGAGGTGCCTTGCCAATATCAAGCCGCTGCGAAACATCGCTGTTTTCAGCTTGCAGCGCGGTGATTACCTCTGCGACAGCGGCGGGGAGATTGCAATCTGTCAGTCGCGCGTTTTGCAGATCGGCGCCCCAGAAGTTGGCATCAGTCAGATCCGCCTCGGCAAACGAGACGCCTTGCAAGTCGGCACGAGCGAAATTTGCGCCCCGCAAGTTAGCGCCGGTGAAATTGGCACCCCGCAGTTGCGCTTCGCGAAAATGTGCCTCACGGAGATCAGCTTTGGCGAAGTTCGCCGAAACAAGATTGGAGTAGCCAAAATAGGCGCCCCGCAATTCGGCCCCGCAGAATTTCGCCCGAGCTAAACGGCAGGAAGACAGCAGTACATCATTGAGTGCTATACCTGACCAGTCGACGCCTTCGAGGCTGCCATCCTGGTGCGCCAGCCTTTCCTTTAGTACGTCAATCAAGGTGTGACCGGCGCCCAACTTGCCTGGCTCGGCAATGCGCTCGATCAGCCGATCCGTCGGCACCAGTTTGTATCGCAGCATCATGATCTTATGGCGCAGACGTTTCATCAACTGAAACTCCGTAATCGTTTAGCCTTCATGGAAAATTTCAGGCGAGAATCATAGTAGCGGCTGCGCAATCCACCAACAAGGCGCGGTTCTCACCGCTTGAATTAGTGAGATTGATTAGACCTACCCACTGTTTTTTGTGCCTTTGTGCTATAAGTGGCTTTCATCAGATAGGATATGCTAACCATTGTCCGCAACAAATCTGCTAACCAGAGACAGTCGCCAATGGTGTTAGCGACAAGACAAGCTGAGATGCTCATTACCACTTATCTGGAAATGACAAGCCCGGCTCATTTTGCACCCGCCTACATTCAGGCGAATGACATTGAAATTGTCAGGATGGAAATGCCCGACCTGGGCTTTTACAAGTTCTTGTATCAGTCGGTCGGTGAAGAATGGGCTTGGCGCGATCGTTTGCAAATTCCCAACGCCGAGTTGCGCCGGATATTGACCTCGCCACGTACGCAGGTCTATGTCATGTATGTGAGCGGCTCGCCCGCCGGCTACGTTGAACTCTATCAACACGACGATAACGCGGTCGAGATAGCTTATTTTGGTTTGCGGCGTGATTATATGGGGCGGGGCTTGGGCAAGCATCTGTTGAGCTACGGGGTCGCCCGCGCCTGGGAAATGGACGCGGCACGAGTTTGGCTGCATACCTGCAACCTGGATGGACCGCACGCCCTGGCAAACTATCAGAAACGCGGCTTCCGCATTTTCAAAGTGGTTGAAGAGCCGATGCCGGAACTCTATACATAGCTGCGCCGACTGAGGTCTACCATCAAGCGCGCATAATCGTTTTAATCAGCCGTCCACTTTCCCTGCTCACGATCATACAGACACGATCTGCGATGCCACTGTAGCGCTCTCGGATTTGGCAGAGTACATCTTGCGGGTCGGCGACAACGGCAACTTCGCCTAGAGCATTGTCCGTGATGACTTCCGCCAGGTCCCCCCAACGCTCCGAGGCTGCCAAAGCATTTAGTTCTTCAGCAATCTTTTTCCAATCGAGATGTTCTATGATGCTGCGATTCGCTGGCGACCGCGCAAGGGCAGCGATTTGTTTTATAGCCTCATACTTCGCCCGCAGGAATTCTGTCTCGTCAAGACCGCTAACGATGAAAACTGGCAGAGCCAATTCGACATCGCGTCGGGCGCGGCCCGCAGACGCCAAGCCGCTGGACAGCGCTGGCAAAAGGACGTCACGCAGGTAGTCTCGCGTGTGCAGCGCCGGCGCATGCAGGCCCTGGCAGAGTTCGCCAGCAAGTTCGCAAAGCGTGGGATTGGCGCCAGTCAGAAAGACCGGGATATTGGGATGTTCGATTGGTCCTGGATTGAAGAATGGCGCCATCAGACGGAAGGTGTAGTGCTCGCCTCGATAGCGCAGTCGGGCGTCGGTCTGAAACGTATCCCAGATTGCGCGCAGACTTTCGATGTATTCACGCATGCGCTCGACTTGGACCTGAAAGTCTTCACTTTCAGGAATTGCGATATGCCTGCCTAAGCCTGTGTCCAAGCCAAGCATGAAACGTCCGCCTGATTGCTGCGCCAGGTCCCAGGCGATCTGAGCGGTGACCATAGGGCTGCGAGGAAAGGCGAGCGCCGCATGTGTACCGAGTCTGATTTTCCGGGTCTCGGCCGCCGCGATGGTGAGCGCGAAGAATGGGTTTCTGGCGTTTTCAGTGGTCCAGGCGGCATCGTAGCCAAGGCTTTCGGCTTGCCGTATCACATTGGCATCAGCGCGGAAATCCTTGGACGGATAAAGTGAGACATCCAGTTTCATTGATTCATTGGCCAGGGATTCGCCTCAAAGAATTAGATATGCCCTGTTTTGCCTAAACCAGGCTTTCCATTTGCGATATTCAGGACAGCGGCATTCAACCATCATCCAGAACTGCCGGCTATGATTGAGTTCCCGCAGGTGGCATAGCTCATGAATGATGACATAATCTATCGCTTCATCAGGCGTCATCATCAGGCGCAAGTTCAGGTTGATGTTGCCTTTGGCGGAGCAGCTTCCCCAGCGGGTTTTCTGATGCTTGATCCGCAGTTGGTTATAGGCAAAGCCATGTTCAGCCGCAAGCTCGGCGACGCGAACTGGCAAATAGCCGCGAGCGAGTTGCCGATAGAAGTGTAGGACTGCGTCTCGCAGTTGCTCGCGATCAGTATGGGATGTGCCAGCCGGTATGCTAACTTCAAGCGAATCGCCACTTAACTGCGCTGTGGCTCTGCTCCCTTCGTTCGATAAACATCGTTCAAGTCTGAAAGGCTTGCCCCGAACGAGGAATAGCTCGCCGTCTTCATAGCATCGACGAAAGCGTTTGGCGCTTGCATCCCGCGCCCGGTTCATGGTCGCCTTTATCCAGTCAGAATTGGCGAACAGCACTGACTCCGGTGACGGAGTACACACACCGCTGGGATAGACCACTTCCAGCCCGTTTTCGAGGCTGAATTTGACGATTACGCGTTTTGCTCGCTTGCTGTGGCGTATTGTATATGCGACCGATTCGCCGTCGAGCTTGATGATCGGCATCAGCAGGCCATCGCTTTCGCCGCGTGCTGCCAGACAAGCCGCTTGCTCTTGTCCGAAGGTTCGAAGGGAAAATAGAAACCGGCGCGGTCGAGCAGTCCCTGATAGCGCTCGCGCAACTTGTAGGGCAGCTCAGCAGGGGGAGCGATTATGGCAAATTGCTCAAGCATTTCATCGCTAATCAGCAAATGCATTTCGGTCCACCGGTTGCGCCGCAGCAATGTGTTCAATCGGGGAATGAGATCTTCCCAACCGTGCAGCTCCAGGACTCGCCGATAACTTGGCGTGCTAGCGTAGAAGGCGATTTGCGATTTCGTCAGCAGCCTGCTTTCCTCGAGTTCGTTTTCATCGGAGCCGGTGACTACAAACACGGCGCAGGAGAGCGTCAATGGGTCGCTAAAGACGCTCTTGCCGCGCCCGTCACGGAAAGCCGGCAGTAATACCTCGCGCAGGTATCGCAGTGTATGAAAAGAGTGTACATGAAAGCCATCGCAGCATTCGCCGGCGAGCCTCGCCAGGCCCGTGTTTACACCAGCGATATAAAGCGGAATCTCAAAATATGGCATAGGCTGGGCTGGGCTGATAGTTGTGGTAGACGCCAGACGGTAGTATTCACCACGATATTCTGGGACCTCGCCGGTCTGGAAACTATGCCAAAGCGCGCGCAAGGCCTGAATGTATTCTCGAAGTTGCTGAACTGGTTTGCCCCATTTTGCGCTAAAGCGCTTGGCAATGTGCGGTTTGATTTGCGTACCTAAGCCGAGGATAAAGCGACCGTTGGATTGCTCGGCGAGATCCCACGCGGTCTGCGCCATAAGCATCGGGTCGCGCGCGAAGGCGACGGCGATGGCGGTACCGAGAGAAATGCGTTCTGTCGCCAGTGATGCGTGCGCCAGCGGCATGAATGGATTATGCGCGGCTTCCGCTACCCATAAGCCGTCGAATCCCTGGTCTTCCACGGCCTTAGCCAAGCGAGCGGCGCCATTCAAGTCCTTCGCGAAAATTGTGACATCAAACTTCATTCACCATCCTTGTCGTTCGGGAGAATTGTATCTTGTCGGAACTTTGCTAGCGAGCGAGCAGCAACTGGCAGGGCGATTGTTCGCTTATCGTTTGTGTATTGTCCGGCATTGTCCGTTTCGGACAAGAAAAAATATTTTTCGGACAATAGGCATAGTTTTCTGGCCGAAACGGACAATATGCCGGGCGCCGTTGGTATGATTCTGGTTTGCATGCGAGCCGGCGCCATAGAGTCCTGAAAATATCCCAACTGGCCCGATAAATCGGCAAGTGTATAGACACAGTATAGATACGGGGGGGTACCCCCTTGGTCGGGCGGCGAAGGCGGGAATTCGAGGACGGAATCCGCTGAGAGCCGAGATTGAGCGCATGAGACAGTTTATCCATAGGGGAAGTGTATCATCATTTTGAGCAGAAGAGAAGAACAAATGTTCATGTATTTCATACTGATTTTTTTACCTCTCCTCAGCCCTCTCCATCTCATCTCTAGCGCGCGTAGATCGCGTCGACACAGACCTTTGGAAGGGGAGCTATATTTGGCGGATTGCGTAGCAATTTGTTGAGTTTCGCAAGGATCGCCCCCTTCTTTTGTATTGTTTCGGTACTGTTCCGGTTATCTCTGAGTATCATTTGTAGTAGCAGACAAACCTTGTAGGGGCAACTTACCAGGTCGCCCGACGGATAGGAATCGAATTTACAGTGGGCGACCTGGTAAGTTGCCCCTACATCATATCTTTTTTGCCAGCAAGCGGGTAAATCTCGGCGCCCTCAGTGTACTCGGTGATCAAGTAAATTTTGCAGCGATTGCCCGGCCGCGAACGCAGAATCATATTAGGCGGAGCGGGTTATGGATGTTACAATAACTACCAGTGCGTTAGAAGGATTTTGCCTATGTCTTTTCGACGCGTCTCGTATGAGACTCTTGGGATGGAGTTGAGATGAGTGTGAGAGGTACCCGCTCCGTCAATATCGGCCTGCGCAATATTGTCGCCACCATTCTCATAGGGCTGGGACTGGTATTTGTTTGGGAAATTCGCGGCACCTTGATGCTCACTTTTGCTGCCGTCGTGCTGGTCATTCTCTTTACAATGCCGATACGTGTACTGATGGACAGGTTTGAGATGAATCGGCTGTTGGCGATTGTTGTCAGCGTTGTTGGCTTTTTCGTCGTGATTGGTCTGATCGGGACGCCGATAATGCGCACTATTGTCAACCAATACAATGTTTTGGCATTTGATGTGATCCCCCGCGGTTTGGAAGAGGCGCGCCATGCGGTAACTGGCGAGGCGCTTATCGAGTTGTTCCCGCCGCTGGAGGGGCTGATCACTGCCGATAATACCGATCTCATCAGCGATGATCTGATTAATCAAGTTGTATCGCAATTCACCGACGCGATCGGCCGGCTAGGTGGGACCGTTTTACCTGTAGTCGGTGGCGTTGCCAATACCATCCTGAGCGCGCTCATCATCTTCTTTCTCAGCATGTATTTGCTGGCGGAACCCGAACGATACGTCAATGGCATTATCAAGCTTACGCCGCTTTGGTATCGCGATCGCATGATGACAATTCTGGGGCGTATTGATACGACGCTGCGCGCCTGGATTAGTGTGACCGCCGTCTCAATGGTTGTCGTCGCCATCTTGACCGGGCTCGGCCTGGCATTGCTGGACATTCGCGAATGGCTCGCTCTTGGCGTATTGGCGGGCGCGTTGTCGTTTATACCGAACTTCGGTCCCGTAGTTGCGCTGATCCCGTCTGTGGCGGTCGCCTTGGTGCAAGCGCCACAGAATGTCTTCTGGACAGTGGTGATCATTTACGGTGTTTCCTTTATACAGAGTCAAGTCGTAAGCCCGGTGCTCGCGAGCGAACGTATGAACATGCCCGCGATCTTGATTTTGCTGGGGCAGATCATCTTTGGCTTTTTCTTCGGTTTTCTTGGGCTAATGCTGGCGGTGCCTCTGAGCGCATGTGTTGCAGTGCTGGTTGATGAAATGTATATAAGAGATGTGTTAGGCGATCGTGAAAAGACCAAAGCTGAAAAGGAAGCGCCTACAGACTCCTTGCAGGAGGAATTAGTCCCGGAACCGTCTTAGTACCGCGTTGGTCGATTAGGTCGATAGGTTTCCCAAGAAAACGCGGCTGCCTGGTCGACACCGAGTTCATTGTGTGTACTGGGCAATTGCCGACATTGATGTATGCAGGAACAAACAGATGAGCAGTTCCAACTCAGCGAAGACCGCTGCTCAATCAATCGATCGCAAGGAAGCTATCAAGCGCATCGACAATTTCATCGCGGAGCACGATGACTGGCGCGGCGAGACCATGGCGCAAATCCGGAAGATCATCCACGAAGTCGCGCCGGAAGTGGTCGAAGACTGGAAGTACATGGGCTCGCCCTTCTGGTCGCACGAGGGAATCCTGGGTCATGGCAACATCTTCAAAGCCAAAGTAAAGCTCACTTTACACCACGGAGCCCATCTCCCTGACCCGAAAAGACTTTTCAACGCGAGCTTGGGCGCGAAGCAGTCACGCGCGGTTGATATATTCGAGGGTGACGAGATAGACGTGATCGCGCTGAAGACTTTGCTGCGCGAGGCGATGCATTACAACTCAACTCACTCGGTAGCAATGAGCAAAGGGTCGCGAGACGTTTAAGGCAGGTCCGCTTTTACCCTATATTATCGACGCGCCCAACATTCTACATTATCGGTCCACCTTGAACTGTCTTGTGTCAGGGCAGATATTCAGGACTGTCTCCCAAATGCTAATTCCCGCGCCGCAAGAACGTAGTACACTGTGGTGTATACCTAGCTCATATCCCTAAAGAAGTCGAGTTCGTATGTTTTTGCACATCCGACCCTATATGTATTTGATAGCAATCATGATCATCTCCTTTTACCTTGGAAGCCGGGGTTTAGGGAACGATGTACTATTTGGAGTGGAATACTACACTGCGCTTCATGCGGGCGCATTTGATTCCGTTGTTTCCGTTGAGAAAACATTGGAGAGCGTCGCCACAGTTACGCCCGATCACGCGCCGCTTTACTTTGTTTTTGTGCATTTCTGGGTGCGGCTTGTGTCTGTACACCCGATCGCTCTCAGAGCATTTTCGCTTCTTCTTTTGCCGGTTGCCATCGCGATCTCATTCAAGACGGGTTCTCGCCTGTTGGGCTGGCACGGTGGGCTGCTGACCGCATGCTTCGTGGCTTTTTCAGCCTTGCTGCGCTTCTACTCGCATGAAGCGCGAATGTATGTCTTCGTTCCATTGGTTGCGATGGCAATCCTTCACTTCTATTGGTCAATAGTGTCTGCAAAGGATGGTGTCGCGTGGCAGAACTGGTTTGGCTTGTTTCTTGCTTCGCTCGGCGGCATCTATTTGCATTACTCCAGCCTTTTCATATTGGCCTCGGTTGCCGCTTATCACTGCCTTATAGCGAAGAAAAATCGACGCTGGCTGAAAGTTGTGGCGGTCGAATGTCTTGCTGGTCTGCTTTTCTTGCCGTGGCTACATATCGCGCTTGATGGAATTGCTAGACATCGGTCATTGGATAGATGGTCCTTGTCGATTTCGGAAACGCTTTATCATATTCTATTCGCACATACCCATGGCTTGTGGCACGTTGCCGCAGCTTTGGGATTGCTGGCTCTTTTGACCGTGTCCGACCGCAACTCATCTCGCAGATTTGTACTATTTGTCTCGATATTCGGTCTGCTAGCCATGCTAATTGTCAATGAGTATGTTACAACGGTGGTGATCGTCCGGCGAATTCGCTATGCGCTGGTGCTTTTGCCCCTTCTGTCTCTCCTGTTTTCGCTCGGGCTGCTGAAGCTGGTTGCAAACCGTCGGCGTCTTCTGGATCTCTTGGTGTTGATTGTCACGGTCGTCTGGGTGATAGCGAGTTTGCGATTCTACGAATCTACGGAGATGAGTGTTTACACCAATCGCGCTGCCTGGAATTTCCAAGAGTATCCACCATTTCATCGAGTTCAGGCGATTCTCGATGACCTGCCCGGTTTCGGCGAGCCAGTATTGAGCGCGCATCCGACTGTTGATGTAGAGTTGCCTGTACTGCTTTTCTACGCGAATTGGACCGGGCGCCAATTCAATCACGTCTTCAACGAAACCGACCCTTACTGGAAGTCACGCATGATTGAAAGGCTCTACATATTTGATGACGATGAGTCTTTCTTGTTGGTCTATGATCCTCGCGCAACCAATCCGGAAGACATTCATCTCTACGACAGTATCGCTGCTGATTTCAGATCTTGTCGAATTCTACACGGCTCATCGGATCTGCGAGTTGACTATTATGTTCGGTATCACATTCCTTGTTCGCTTTTCGAGGGCGACTTACCAATGGAGTTGGTGTTCGAAAACGGGATGCTTTTGCATAATCTCATTCTAGAAGAGCTAGGTAATGCGCAGTTTCGCGTCTATTCATGGTGGGATCGGGGTGATTTGCCCGTTTCTGCTCAATTGGGTTTCGACCTGCGTGTTTCGGACGACGAGGGCAGGGCAGTATGGAACAAGACCTATTACATGCCAACCAGAACAATCGGATACAACGACATGGATCTTTCAGAACTGGCTCCTGGACGATACTTCCTGGATGTAAGCGTGTGGAACGCAGAGACCGGGAATCCGGTTCGCGTCGGCGCAAGAGTTGAAGGTACGGTTGACCGTGAGTTGTGGCGGGCAGCAGACTTCCTGATCAAATAGTTAGGCGGGCATTTGCATGCAAAATCATCCTTGACAAGGTTATTGAGTATAGGTATTGTATGCAGTAAGGGAG